>VGOW01000021.1 GCA_016875735.1 Chloroflexota bacterium
CGTCTTAAACAAGTGGCCAATGAAACCAAGCAGACTGTCTATCGCATCAAACGCGGGTTGTTGTCTGACTACCTCCGGCAACAACTCAGGTCTCCAGCTATTCAAATGGCTTTTGCGTAAGTCCTGAGCATATAATAGTAGCGAGCCAGATCATCGTGATCAAACAGCCAATGGCTCGGATTGGGAAGAACAGCCAATAGATGATGCTGTCATCAATAGGGGCAGAAGCCAAGCCGCAATATAGACAGGCAAGTATCAACAGCGCACAAGCGACAGCCACAGGCAAGTGTTGCCTCAGTCTATCGGTTATTGCCATTATGCGAATGTTCATCGTGCCGTTGCTCATCCTCTTTCCGCAAACTTGGCGAACCGTAGTAATATAACCGCTGAAGTGAGAGAGTTGTTATGGCCGAAACCGCCCAAATCAAAATCGAAATCCCCAAAGATAAACTCGCTGACTTTTGCCGACGACACCACATCATCAAGTTGTCGTTCTTCGGCTCGGTTTTGCGCGACGATTTCACGCCGGAGAGCGACGTTGACGTGCTGGTGGAGTTTGACCCTGTCCACATTCCCGGCCTCATGCGTTTCGTCGGCATGGAAATGGAACTGTCAGAGATTCTAGGCCGGAAGGTTGATTTGAACACGCCAAACTCCATCAGCCGCTACTTCCAAAATGAGGTATTGGCTGAAGCAAAGGTACAGTATGTCGAAGCGTGATTACATTATCCGCTTGCGCCACATGCTTGATCATGCGCACGAAATAGTAAGGATCACGTCAGGAAAAACACTGGCCGATCTCGACACTGACCGTTTGCTCGATCTGGCACTTCTGCATCTTATTACCATCATTGGTGAGGCCGCAAGCCGAATACCCGCCGATGAACGAAACAAATACTCCGAAATCCAGTGGGCGCAGATTTCTGGCATGAGAAACCACATTGTGCACGAGTATGATGTCGTAGATTATGACATCCTGTGGGAAACTGTCACCGAGGACATTCCTCGCCTCATCTCCGCTCTCGAAAAGATAATTCCTCCCGACAACGCAACATAAACCGCCGCAACATTCATCCTTCACCCTTTGCTTCAATTCCCCGCCCATTCCTTCACTGCATCGTAAATCGGCCTCGGCGTGAAGTCCGGCGTCACAAAAGAATAATAGTCGCCGTAAGTGTACAGCGGCGCGGGGAAACGAAAGGCCCACGTGCACACCACTTTCACATACGGCCAGTTCTTCTCCGCCCAGTCGTATGAGCCGATCGTGTGCTCGATCCGCACTGCCGGTTTCACCGCCCGCGTCCAGCGCGGTGAATCATTCCAGCCCGACTCGGTGATCATGATCGGCTTTGCGCCCTCGTCATTCTTCCCCATAATCTCGCGCGCGAGTTCCACCCGGCGGAAGTTGAGCGCATCGGGCGCGGGCGGTTCGTCGGGAGCGAAGCCCAACCCATACGAGTGCACCGCAAGAACATCGTAATAGTTTGCGAAGCCCGCGTCGTATAACTTTTGCAGATACAGCAAATCGTTCATTCCCCACGGTGAGCCTTCGGGCTCGAGGGTAGGGGCGAGCGCGCCGGCCAAAACTTGAACATCGGGATTCGCCCGCTTCGCCGCCGCGTACGCCAACTTCAGCATCTCGATATACCCCGCCGGATCAACCTGCCGATACCCCCACTCCAACGAAAGATTCGGTTCGTTCCAAATGACGATGTGTTTGATTCGTCCGCGATAGCGCGAGGCAAACTCAAACACGAACTCGGCGAAGTCGTCGTAGTGTTCCGAATCGAGATAGGTGTCGGTCGTCTCCGGCGCGGGCGGCTTGGGCCGCGCCCACCCCGGCACCAGCCCCAACCGGGCGATCACGGTGAGCCCTTGATTCTCCGCGTGGCCGATCACCACATCGGGGTGAGTGAAATCATAATCGTTCTCCGCACCCTCGTAATACGCCCACGGAAAGTATTCGACAATCGTGCTCGCTCCCATCTCACGCGCCATCGCCAACGTGCGCTGAATCTTCCACTCTTCCACCTCGTCGGTCAGCCGGGTGTGGACACACACAATGGGGTGAGTCGTCTTCACCGTCTGCGGCGGCCCCATCACGATCAACGGGCGCGGCGCGGCGGGCAACTTCAACAGCGCCCACACTGCCGCGCATCGCAGTGCCCAACCCAAAACCTGCCTCCGTGAAATTCGCATTGAGCGATTATACTCATTGGCGATTGCAGATCGCAGATTGCTGATTGCCCCATGCGCCCCCGCCATTCATCGCCTCATCGCTCATTCGTCATTCGTCATTGCTCACTGATCATTCGTCATTATCCATTCGTCACTCGTCATTTGTCATTCGTCATTCGTCATCCGTCATTGCTCATTGTTCATTGTTCATTTCTCATCCTCACTTCCTGCGTCCCCCAACCACCCAACCACCTAACCACCCAACCACCTAACCACCCAACGACCCTCCCCACCCCAACCTTGCTCGGCACCGTCGCGCCGCCCACTCGCATTCAGCCGTCGGCCACACCCCAACCCGACTCCTGCATCTTCCGCACCGACCCGGCCACCGAGATCGGCGTGTATCGATTCGATTGGGACAACGCCACCTTCACCATCGAAACGAAACTCGGCCCGATCATCATCGACGGTCCCCGAACTCTGACTCCCGGCCCGCGCCGACTCATCCTCCTTCACAACGCCGACATCCCGCCCTCGTTCGGCGTCGCCATCAACTTCGACGTGGGCGGCGTGCTGATCCACGATCTCTCCACCGGCACGCAGGAGACTCGCGATGCGGGCGGCACAACTCTCATCCAAACGCTCGCCGATCCGGTGGGTGACGCGAACGGACTGCCGCCGTATCTCGACATCACCCGCGTCGAGCGCAACTTCGGTTATTACCCCAACAGCACTGTGCGCGTGTTTCTGGCGGGCGTGCGCGACGCGCCGCAGATATGGACGTTTCAGAGCATGGCCGTGTCGCTCGACGGCCAAACGTACACGCGGCAAAGTTTCGCCGATGGCCGGGTGAATCTCACCGTCGCCGATTCGCAGGGTCGAGTGAAGGACTGGCCCGGCCCGGTGTCGATTGAAAGAAACATCGTTGCGTTCTCACTGCAAACGGGCGTGGATGAGGCCGTGTCGGCGGCCACGTTCACCAGCGGCGGGGATGGCGACACTGCGGGGCCATATCCGAAAGCGGCGATGCAAAAAGTTTGGGAGGCGGTGAAAGAGTTCTGCCCGTGAAACGTGTATACTTGCCGGATAATCAGCACGCAGATAACGCTGATCCACCCGGATGAACGCTGATCTCAATTTGATCCGCGCAAATCTGTCCGATCCGCGTCATCCGCGTGCCAAACTCAAGCCGCCAAAGGAATCCTATGCTCGCCAAAGCCCAAGCCCTCAAACCTCGCCTCGTCGAACTGCGCCGCGCTATTCATCGCAACCCCGAACTCGGCTTCGACGTTTTCCAAACCGCCGAACTCGTGGCCCGCGCGCTGGGCGAGATCGGAGTCGAATGCCAAACCGGAGTCGGCAAAACCGGAGTCGTCGGCTACATCGGCGACGGCGACGGCCCGGTGGTCGCCATCCGCGCCGACATGGACGCCCTGCCCATCCAAGAGATCAACGAGGTCGAATACAAATCGCAAACGCCGGGCAAGATGCACGCTTGCGGCCACGACGCGCACACGGCGATGTTGTTGGGCGCGGCCATGTTGTTAGCGAAAGAAAAAATCGCCGGGCAGATTCGATTGCTCTTTCAACCGTCGGAAGAAGTGGCCGATGCGGAGGGGATCAGCGGCGCGCCGCGCATGATTGCCGACGGGGCGTTGAAGGGAGTGGATGCCGTTATCGCCCTTCATGTGGATGGAACGCTGAATGCCGGAACCGTGGCCATTGAGGATGGAAAGGTGGCCGCCGCAGTGGACTCGTTCAAAGCGCATGTGATCGGCACGGGCGGCCACGGCGCTCATCCCGATCGGGCGGTTGATCCGATCTGGCTGGCAACTCAAGCGCTCAACGCCATGTATGCCGTGCCATCGCGGCGCATCGATCCGCTCTTGCCGTCGGTGCTATCGTTGGGAGTGGTGCGCGGCGGCGCGGCTTCCAACGTCATTCCGGACTCGGTTTACATCGAAGGCACCCTGCGGAGCATGGATGATCATATCCGCGAGAAGCTGCTCGACGAAGTGAAACGGTGTTTGGAAATTGCGCGGGCGTTGGGCGGCGATTACAAACTGGACATCGAACGCGGTTACCCGCCGATGCACAACGATCCGGGTGTAGCCGAAGAGTTCCGCAGGGTGGCGCGTGATCTGCTGGGCGAATCGAATCTGGGCCCGCCGGAGCGCACCATGGGCGCGGAGGATTTCAGCTACATGCTCCGGCTCGCGCCGGGGGCCATGCTGAGATTGGGAACGAAAGCGCCGGGCGGCAAACCGAAATATGTGCACACGCCCGATTGGGATCTCGACGAGAATGCGCTGCCTGTTGGCACGGCCATGCTGGCCGAAACGGCGTTGAGGCTGTTGAGATCACGCCAGTAGCCCTCACCCCCAACCCCTCTCCCGCCGGGGGAGGGGAGAATGCGCTACCTCCCAGCCAATTCCACGAACACATCCTCCAGCGTTGGCTCGGTCTCTTCAACAATCGCATCGGCAAAGCCGCGCGCGATGAGGGCGGAGCGCAAACTCTCGGCGGTGTGAGAGTCGCCCAACGAGATCGCGTGCAGATGATCGCCGAGCAGTCCGGCGCGGTGAACGCCGGGAGTGGCCGAGAGCGCGTCGAGGGCGGGGATGAGCGGGTCGGCCACCACATTCCATGCCGGGCCTTTGAGCTGCGATCCTTTGAGGGCGCTCGGCGTGTCCATCGCCATGAGTTTGCCGTTGTACATGATTCCGAGTCGGCCACAGTGTTCGGCCTCATCCATGTAGTGCGTGCTCACGAACACCGTGGCCCCCCGCTCCGTCAACGTGTAGATCAGATCCCAAAACTCACGCCGCGCCGATGGATCCACTCCGCTGGTCGGTTCGTCGAGGAACAGAAGTTGAGGGCTGTGAACGAGGGCGATGCCGAGCGCCAGCCGTTGCCGCCACCCGCCGGAGAGTTCGCCGGCCCGTTCGTTTTCGCGCCCCGATAGGCCGATCAACGCCAACACGTCCTGCACGCGCGGGCGATAGTCGTCGGGCCGCATTCCATACACCCCCGCATAGAAAACAAGATTCTCTCGAATGGTGAGATCCTCATAGAGCGCGAACTTCTGACTCATGTAGCCCACCAACGGGCGAATGGACTCGGCCTGCTTTTCGATGTCGAAGCCGAGCACTTGCGCGCGGCCCGAGGTGGGGCGGAGGAGGCCGAGCAGCATTCGCATCGTCGTCGTTTTGCCGCTGCCGTTGGGGCCGAGGTAGCCCACCACTTCGCCGCGTTGAACTTCGAACGAGACTCCGTCAACGGCGGTGAAGTCGCCAAATTTTTTGGAGAGCTCGTGGACGGAGATCGCTATGTCTGGCATGAACTGGGCAACGCGGATGGCGCAGATAATGCGGATGAACGCTGATGATTTTGATTCATCCGCGAACTCCGCTCCATCCGCGTTATCCGTGTGCGACTCTTGATTGAAAGGTCATCACTGCGTCTTTCCCGATGAGGCGAGAAGAGAAATGAAAGCGTCTTCGAGCGTGGCGGGAATCGGCCGCAATCGATCCACCATCACCCCGCCCCCGCTCAACGCGGAGGGCAACCGCGACACCACGCCCTCAATCTGCCGGACTCGCAAATGGAGGCGGTCGCCAAAGGCGAGGGCGTCTTCCACATCGGGATCGGCCAAACACAATTCGCGCGCTCGATCCTTGGGATGGGCGATCAGTTCGAGCACGTGGCCGCTCATGTTGGCGGTGAGCTCGCGCGGCGAGCCGTGAGTGAGGATGCGCCCGCGATACATGAAGCCGAGCCGATTGCATCGCGCAGCCTCATCCATGTATGGCGTGCTGACGATGGCGGCGATGCCTTCGGAGCCGAGCAAGCGAATGATGAGCTGCCAAAAATCTTGCCGCGTCACCGGATCGACTCCGGCGGTGGGTTCGTCGAGCAGCAGCACTTGCGGGCGATGGATGAGCGCGGTGGCGAGGCCGAGTTTTTGCTTCATGCCGCCGGAGAGGTTGCCCGCGAGTCGGGTCTCGAAACCGGCGAGGCCGACGAAGTGAAGCAGTTCGGCGGCGCGGGCGTCGAGCGGCGCGCCGGCCACGCCGCGCACTTCGCCGAAGAAGCGCAGGTTCTCGATCACCGTGAGATCAACGTAGAGGCTGAATCGTTGGGCGAGGTAGCCCACCATTGCCCGCGCCGACTCGGCGTGTTTGCCAAGATCGTGCCCGCCGATGATCACCGAGCCGGAGTCGCACGAGAGGGCGCCGATGAGCAGGCGCATGGTTGTGGTTTTGCCAGCGCCGTCCGGGCCCACGAGTCCGTAGGCCTCACCGGCGTTCACGGTCAGGCTCACGCCGTCCACCGCTTGGGTGGAGCCAAAACGCTTGCGCAGATCGCGGGCTTCGATGAGAGTGGTCATTTTCCAAATTTCACGTCGGCGGGCATGCCGGGTTTCAGTTTTCCTTCGGGGTTGTCAATCGAAAGGTCAATGGCGAACACGGTGGTCTTGCGGCCTTCGGTGGTTTGCACGTTGCGCGGCGTGAACTCGGCTTGATCGGCGATGTGGGCCACGGTGGCGGTGAAGGTTTCGTCGGGGAACGAGTCGACGGTGACGGTGGCGGTCTGCCCGAGGCTGATCGCGCCGTATCGATCTTCGGGGACGTACACGGTGATGGTCAATCGGCTGAGGTCGGCGACGACGAGCAAGATTGCGCCGGGCAGGATGACTTCTCCCGGCTCGACAGCGCGCGAAAGGACGATGCCATCGGCGGGGGCGAGGAGGGTGAGTTTGGCGATCTGCACATCGAGCACGCCGAGCGCGGCTTGAGCCAATTCCACTTGCGCTTTCGCCGTTTCGAGTCGATCGTCGGAGGCGGCGGCTTTGGCGGCGATCAACGCGGTTTCGGCGGCGGCCAGCCGCGCCTGCGCCGCGGCAAGTTTGTCGGGGTCGGGGCCGGTTTGCACTTTTTCGTAACGGCTCAGGGCGTCGTCGAGTTTGGCTTGCGCCACTTCCACATCGGCTTGGGCGATGGCGAGATCGATTGCGTCGGGCCCCTGCAACGCCCAGTCCAAATCTTGCCGCGCATCGTCGAGGGCTTCCTGAACATCGTCGGTGAGATTGCTGTTGCTTCGTTGGGCCTGATCGATTTGGAGTTCGAGCTCGCGCACGGTGTTGGCAATGTCGTTGTATGCATCCTGCGCGTCTTCGAGGCGCATGGGGATTCTATCGACGGTGACGTATCGGTTGGGGTCGCATTCGGGGCAACCGGCGATGGCAGTTTTCACTGCGCCCAATCGGTCTCCGGCGGTTTTGAGCGCGTCGCGCGCGGCCTGCAAACTTGCTTGCAGTGAGCCGATGTCGATGATCTCGGCGTTCTGCTGGGCGGTGAGCAGTGCGTCTTCGGCTCTGTCCACTCGATCTTGATAGAACTCGATGTCGGGGTGGCGGGTGTTATTGAGGCGCTGTTGGGCTTTGTCGAGGGCGTCGCGGGCGCGGGCCACTTCGGATTCGGCCTGCGCGGTGGCGAGGGCGGCGGTGTCGTTCAGGGTGTCGAGCGCCTGCTGGGCGTCGAGCAATTCTTTTTCGGCGCGGGCCACGGCGGCGTTCAGCTGTTCGGCGGCGGCGCCATCGACGAGCGAGTCGTAATTGGCTTGGGCGGCGGCGAGGGCGGCGGCGGCTTGCGCTCGTTGAGTCTCGAGGAGCGCGGTATTCATCTGCACGAGCGCGTCGCCCCTTTTCACCGAGTCGCCTTCGGCGACGTTGATCAGGCTCACCCGCCCGGAGAGTTCGGGAGCGATAGCAATATCAACGGCCTCGATGGTGCCTGAAGCGTCAATGTCGCCTTTTTGCGCCGAGGCGCGGCTGGTGAAATACCAGTAGCCGAGTCCGGCGAGGGCGAGAAGAAGGATGACGGGGGCGATTCGTTTGGAATCGGGATGCATGAGAACCTCCAAGATCAAACTCCAAACTTCAAACTCCAAATTTGGGAGTTTGAGTTTTGGAGTTTGGAGTTAATCCAGTCGTTTGCGGAATCGGAGGGCGGCGGCGGTCATGATGCCGACGCCAAAGATGGTCAGGGCGATAACTTCATTTTGGATTTCTGCGAGGCCCACGCCTTTGAGCAAGAGAGTGCGAATGATCGTGAGGTAGTAGCGCAAGGGCATGAGGAACGAAAGATAACGCAACACGGCGGGCATGGCTTCGAGGGGAAAGAAGAAACCGGAAAGGAAGATGCCTGGCAAGAGCGTCATCCACACGGTGAGCATCGCTTCCTGTTGGGTATTGGCCACCGAGGAGGCAAACAAGCCGATGCCGAGGCTGGACATGAGGAACAGCGCCGAGAGCCCCAAGATGAGCAGCAGGCTGCCGCGCACCGGCACATGAAACCACCATGCGCCGATGGCCAGCACTTCGATTGCGTTGAACAACGCAAGAACGGTGTACGGGAGCAACTTGCCGACGACGAGTTCCCATGGACGGATAGGGGTGACGATGAGCTGCTCGATGGTGCCGCGTTCGCGCTCGCGGACGATGGCGGTGGCGGTGAGGATGGACGTGATGGCGTAGAGGATCATGCCGATCACGCCGGGGATCATGAAATAGGCGTTGACAAGATCGGGGTTGTACCAAACTTGAGTGCGCACATCGACCGGCAGGGTGGTTTGCAGAACTGCGCCGCGCCGCGCCAATCGCTCGCTCATGATCTCGGTGGACTTCGATTGCCCGATGAGTTTGGCCGCCGAGAGGGCGGTGCCGGCTACCGTCGGGTCACTGCCATCCAAGATAAAGGCTACTTGCGCCGAGCCGCCGCTGTTGAGTTGCTTGCCGTAGTCGGGCGGGATGATCAACCCGGCGCGGGCCTGGCCGCCGTCGATCAACGCGAGCAATTCATCTTCGGAGCCAACATCGTAGGCGAGCCGAAAATAGTCGGCGGCGCGGTAAGCGTCGAGCAGGGCGCGCGCTTCGGGGCCGCGATCTTGATCCAGCACGGCCAGCGGCACGTTGCGCACATCGTTGTTGGCGGCATAGCCGAGCAGAAACAACTGCATCACCGGGATGATGATGATGAGAACCAGCGTGCGGGGATCGCGTGTGATCTGAATGAACTCTTTGCGCACCAGAGAGAACAGGCGAGTGTTGAACATCAAGCCTCCGGCTCAAGTATGCCATGCAGGTAAACGTCCATCATGCCATCGAACCAATCCAGTTCCGCGTTTTTGAAAGCGGGGATGTTCTTTAGCACCATTTCGGTCATGAGGTAGCCAGCGAAGGTGGCAAACAACATGCGAATCATAATTGGCGGAGGGACATTGCGAAGTTTCCCCTGCCGCCCAACCATGCGTTGAACGAAGGCAAGGATGGTGGGCATCAACTTCTCGGCCAGAGTGGCGAGATGGCAACCTTGAAACTCCACCAGTTCGATGAAGAGCAGCGGCAGAAGTTTGGTCTCGGTGCCCTCGATTTCATTTTTCACCCGTCGGGCGGCGTCACGCATGAACAATTCAACCGTCTCACCCTCTGTCGTTTCCAGCGCCGGAAAAATGGTGTGGTACGGGTGGTAAGCATCGAGCACGGCGGCAAAGATTTCCTCTTTACTGCCGAAGTGGTTGTATATCCCCCCCAGCGCGAGGTCGGCTTTCTCGGCAATCTGCCTCATGCTCGTGCCGTGGAATCCATTTTTGAGGAACAAACCATAGGCGGCCCCGATAATGGCAGACCGAGTTTGTTCGCCCTTTGATTGTGGTTTTTCGTCAGGCATTTCGCTCCGAAAAATATGAACGGTCGTTCATATCCTATACCCGAATCGCCGTTTGTCAACAGGCAAAAAAAAACGGACTCTGCGCCAAAGCCCAGAGTCCGTTTTACCGCCGAATCGGCCAGAGTTTATTTGTGGCCCATGCTCGCCACTTGCTTCACCAACGAGGCCAGCGACACGCCAATCTGCAACGCGTCTTTCGTCGCCAACTGCAGCGGCTCGCCCGCTTCTTCGATGTTGCGAATGTACAGATATGCCGCGCCGATACCCACCAGCGCACCCACCGCTCCGCCGATGAGTATTGCCTTCACTTTCCAATCGAGCTCGAATTCGCTATCGCCTTCCATTGTCCGCACCTCCATCAGCGGCCAAAGAATTTGCGAACGCCCTGCGCAAAACTATCGAACCCGGCCACTGCCGATTTGAACTGCAACACCGGCTCCACGACATATCGCATCGCCCATTCGGTTTTGCGCGCCGCCAGCGCGGAGTAGTCCTGCGCAATCTTGAAGTACGGCGGCATCACTTTCAGAAGATAGCCAACAGCGTAGGCCAATCCGCCGAAGATGATGACCAACGGCAGAACGACGATCATCACTTGCAGGATGACGAAGGCCAGCGACACATCGGCCCACACTCGCGCGCTTCCGGCGCCGGGGGAGGCCGCCGCCACGACGGCCAACACCCCCGCCCCGATCATCAACACCAACCCGACTCCCAGCGGGAAAAAGATCTGCCAATACGTTTCGCGCTTGTGTTGGGCTTCGGTCTTTCGGTTGCGCGGCAGTTGCGAGGGCGGTGTATTGAGGATGGTTTCGAACGAGGGGGGCGCAGAGGGGATGCTCATGCCGGACATTTTATCACGGCCTCAGGACTCCGCGTCGAAGTGCAGATACGTCGGGCGGGCATCGGCGGCGAACTGCGGCGCGGACGCTGGGGAATAGACTCGGATAAGGGATGAGGGTGAGATTCATGCCAGCCTCAAACAGGCTTCGGCGGCCAGCCAAAACAATTTCTCGCGCACCGACGTTTGCCGATCCCAATGCCGCGAGTCCCACTTGTCGCTATCGAGATTGTCGCCGCCGTACAGGATTTGGGCGAAGGTCGCGCCGCGAAACTGCGCCACCGCAAAAAAAGCGGCGGCTTCCATTTCAACGGCGATGCATCCTTCGGACTTTCGCAGTTTCACTTTGTCGGGCGTCTCACGATAAATGGCGTCGGTTGTCCACGTTTTGCCGGTGATGTAGGCGATGCCGTCGGCTTTGAGCGCGGCCTCGATGGCGGTCACGCCGTCGGGGCTGGGGCTCACCTCGCGGCCCGGCGGAAGATAATGATACGATGCGCCTTCGTCGCGCACGGCTGAGGTGGGCACGATGAGATGTCCCACGGCGATCTCGCGGTCGAGCACGCCCGCGCCGCCGCAGGCGATGAACTTCTGCGCGCCCAAACCGATCAACTCATCCAAAAACCCGGCCGCCAACGGAGCGCCCACGCCCGGATGCACCGCCGCCAATCGCCGCCCGTCCATTTCCAGTTCATAGATCGGGTTGTCGCCGATCTCGCTTCGCAGTTTGCCGATTCGCTTCAACGTTCCATTCGCCGCCAACGCATCGAACACTTCGGCGAAGAAACAGAGCACGCAGTGCTGAGGCACTTTGCCGCGCGCCCCGAACTGAGGCGGCTGAATCACGGCGACGGGATTGGGATCGTATTCGAGAATGGGGTAATGGTTTGGATGCATTGACTTTTGCCCTCGCGGCGGGATAATGGATTCTACTCTTGAATCACTCCATCGATCACACAGAAGCGCACATGAAACTTCACAACGCCATCACCGACATCCCCGGCATTCGCGTGGGGCACGCGCACGACGCCGACGCGCTCACCGGTTGCACCGTCATCCTTTGCGAAAGCGGGGCTGTTGGCGGCATCGATCAGCGCGGCGGAGCGCCCGGCACCCGCGAAACCGACGCGCTTCATCCCATGCATCTCGTCGAGCACGTGCACGGCGTCGTGCTCTCCGGCGGCTCGGCCTTTGGGCTGGATGCCGCCGCCGGAGCGGTGCGTTACCTCGAAGAGCGCGGCGTGGGCTTCGACGTGCGCGTGGCTAAAGTGCCCATCGTGCCCGCCGCCATTCTGTTCGATCTCGGAATCGGCTCGGCGAAGATTCGACCGGATGCGGAGATGGGCTATCGCGCCTGCCTCAACGCCAGCGCCGACCCGCCGGCCGAAGGCAACGTAGGCGCGGGCACCGGCGCAACGGTGGGGAAGATTTTGGGAATCGGGCAAGCGATGAAATCGGGGATCGGGACGGCATCCATCGAGATCGGCGGCGGGGTGAGGGTGGGAGCCATCGCCGCCGTCAACGCCTTCGGCGACGTGATCGATCCGGCCTCGGGCCGAATCGTCGCCGGGGCGCGGACTCTGCGCACCGGCCCGCTTCGCGTGGGCGCGCCCGGCTACTTTGCCGACACAATGGAAGTGATGAAGAGTCTCGCCGGGCGCACCCTTCTCGGATTCGCCTCGCGGGAGAACACGGTGATCGGGGTGGCGGCGACGAACGCTCAGTTAACGAAAGAGCAAGTGAACAAAGTGGCGCAGATGGCGCAAGACGGACTCGCCCGCGCCGTGCGCCCGGCTCACACCATGCTCGACGGCGACACCATTTTTGCGCTCGCCACCGGCCAACACAAAGCCGACGTGAACATCGTGGGCGCATATGCCGCCGAAGTTTTCGCGCAAGCCATCACACGCGCCGCGCGCGCGGCCAAACCCGCCGCCGGTCTGCCCGCCGCCAGCGACGCGCCGTGATCGTTCATCGCGCGAAGGTGTGTATTCGTCATTCGTCATTTGTAATTCCCTCCCTCCTTTGCTATACTCGCGCTCAGATCATTTCGGAGAGAACAACATGCAGCATTTCATCGCCATCGCCGACCTCAGCCGCGCTGAAATCGAAGCCCTCCTCGACTCGGCCCTCAAACTTAAACGGGAACGAGCCAAAGGCGGCAACAAGCCGATCCTCAAAGGCAAAACGCTGGGCATGATCTTTCAGAAGCCGTCACTGCGGACTCGCGTCTCGTTCGAAATGGGCATGCGGCATCTCGGCGGCGACGCGCTGTATCTCTCCCCCGCCGAGATCGGGCTGGGGGGCCGAGAGTCGGTGCCCGATGTGGCCCGCGTTCTGTCGGGTTACGTGGATGGGATCATGGCCCGCGTCTTCGATCATCAGCACGTGCTCACGCTGGCCGAATGGTCGCGCGCGCCGGTGATCAACGGCCTCTCCGATTACAACCACCCGTGTCAAGCATTGGGCGACATCTTCACCGTGATGGAACGGCGCAAGAAATTGGAGGGGCTGACGTTTTCCTATGTGGGCGACGGCAACAACGTGGCGACTTCGCTCATTCACATTTGCGCGAAGCTGGGCATCCACTTCCGAATTGGCACGCCCGCCGATTATGAATTGCCGGCGCCGGTGGTGGTGAAGGCGCGCGAGTTCGCCGCTGTGAGCGGCAGCCAAATTTTCGAGACCATCGACCCGCACGAAGCGGCGCGCGGCGCTGACGTGATTTACACCGATGTGTGGACGAGCATGGGGCAAGAGGCCGAAACCGAGAAACGCAAAGCCGCCTTCCCGCCGTATCAAGTGAACGAGGCGTTGGTGAAACTGGCCAAGCCCGATGTGCTGGTGATGCACTGCCTGCCCGCGCATCGCGGGCAAGAGATCACCGACGAGGTGGCCGACGGCCCCAACAGCATTCTCTTCCCGCAAGCTGAGAATCGGATGCACGCGCAGAAGGCCATCCTCCTCACCCTGCTGGGGAAGGAGGAAGGCGGAAAGATGAAGAAAGAAAAGGGCAAGAGTCGGCCCCCCCGCGCGACGAAAGCAAAACGGAAATCAAAGACGGGAAAACGATGAACTGCCGGTTTGGAGTTTGTGTTTTGTAGTTTGTAATTGGTTATTCGTCATTCATCCTTCATCCTTTGCCTATGGCCGGCAACCGCGAAATCTACGAACGGGCACTCAACGATGGCAACTCTGCGGCGTGGGATCAGCAGTGGGATAAAGCCATTGCCGCGTATGGCCGCGCCCTCGACGAATTCCCCGACGACAGTTCAGTGATGTCCAGCCTGGGACTGGCTCTGCTAGCAAAGAACAGGCACGACGAGGCGCTGATGGTTTACCGCCGCGCCGCGCAGCTCAACCCCGAAGACCCCCTGCCCATCGAGAAGTGCGCCGAGATTCTGGAGCGGATGGGCAAACTGCACGACGCCTCACAGGCCTATTACATCGCCGCCGAGGCGTTTGTGAACAAGCGCGATGTGAACAAAGCCATCGAGAATTGGTCGCGCGCAACTCAATTGGAAGCGAATCATCTGCAGGCGTATTCACGCCTCGCGTTAGCCTACGAGCGGGTGGGGCGAACCGCCGAATCGAGCGCCGCCTATGTGAATGTGTCGCGCATTCTGCAAAAGCAGGGCGAGCTGCAGAAGGCTCTGCAATCGGCGCAGCGCGCCGCCCAACTCGACTCGAACAACCCCGATGCGTTGAGCGCCATTGACTTGATCCAGCGCGGCATTTCACTGCCGGAGCCGGAGCGCCCGCGCATTGGCACGGGCACACTGCGCCCGCCCTCGCAAGCCTTCTCTCCGCTCGATACCGCCATCAAAGAACCGGAGAAGCGAAAAGAAGAAAAGAAATCGAATCCATTGGAAGACGCGCGGCAAACGGCCTTGGCGCAGTTGGCCGATGCGCTGTTCGACATCAGCAGCGACGAAAGGGCGCCGTCTCCGCCGCCCTCCGGCAAAGGCGGGCTGGGCGTGCTCAAAAAGGTGCGCGCCGATCCGTTCCGCAACGTCAAAGGCGGCAGCCGGGCTCAAATCCTGTCCTACCTCACGCAGGCCATCGATCTGCAATCGAAAGGCGACGCCAGCACGGCGCTGTCGTTCTTCGAGAAAACCCTGCGCGCCGGAATGGAACACGCCGCGCTCAACTTCATCATTGGCGCGGCGTATTTCGGAATGGAGCGCTACAAAGAGGCCGCCAAACAATTCCAAGCCTCCAGCCAGCACCCCGACTTTGCCGCCGGAGCGTTTTACGGGCTGGGCGTGTGCAGGGGCCGCGAAAACAAAATGAAGGACGCGGCGAGCTACCTGCTGAGGTGCCTGCAGGTGGTGGATCAGGGCACGGTGCCGGAGTCCCAAGCCGACATGCTGGCCGCCTCGTACGAAAGTTTGCAGGAGAATCTGGGCCGCGATCAAACCGAAGAAGAGATGATCCAGATCGGCGAAACGTTGGTGGCCTTTGTGTCGGGGCACGATTGGCGCAAACGGGCGCAGGATGCCCGCCACCAATTGGATGCTCAACAAGAAGACAGCACGCTGGCGTCGTTGGCCGAAATGATCTCCATCCCCCGCGCCGACCGGGTGATGGAAAGCATGGCGCGCATCGACAAGCACATGGCGAAGGGGTTGTGGATGCCCGCGCTCGACGAAGCGCAGTACGCGGTGGAATATTCGCCCATGTATCTGCCAGTGCACATCAAAATGGCCGAGATACTCGCCGCGCAGAATCGAGTCGAGGCGGCGCTGGCAAAATACACGGTGGCAGCCGAAGCCTATCGGGTGCGCGGCGAATCGGCGAGGGCAGTGAGGCTGTATCAACAGATGGCGCAGCTCGCGCCGATGGATCTCAACATTCACACCAAACTCTCGCAGATGCTCACCGCACAGGGGCGCACGGCGGAGGCCATCCGGCAGAATGTGGAGATTGCCGGTATCCACCTCAGCCTCGCCGACTTCGAGACGGCGCGGCAGACGTATTCGAGCGCCCTGCTGCTGGCCCAGAAGCCCGGCATCGACAAATCGCTGGCGATTGAAATCCTGCACCGCATTGGCGATCTCGACATGCAGAGGCTCGACTTGCGGCAGGCGATGAAAACTTACGAGCAGATCAAAACGCAGAACCCTTCCGACGGCAAAGCGCGGCTGGCGCTGATCGACATCTATTTCCGACTTGGGCAGGCGCGGCAGGCCATCGCCGAAACCGACGACATGCTCAAACACCTTCTGCCGACCGAAGGACTGGCGAAATCAATCAGCCTGATGGAAACGCTGATCGCCGAGCGCGGCGACGAGCCCGCCCTGCGCCAGCGCCTGGCTCGCCTCTATCAACAGGCCGGGCGCAAAGCCGATGCCATCGCCCAGCTCGACGCGTTGGCCGATCTTCATCATCAAGCCGGGAACAAAGCCGACGCCGCCAAAACGATTCAGGCCATCATTGCGCTGGGGCCCGATAACGTCGCCGAATACCAGCAGCTGCTGGCTCAACTTCAGTCGCCCGCTTAAACCAACGACGGACGACGGACGAACGACCTTCGGCGACATCGTCATTCGTTCGTCGCCGGTTGTCCGTCTCCCTTGCCCGACTTCCTCACCGAAACCACCTTCTTCTTCCAACGCCTCGACTGGCTCGGCGTCGTCGATATTCTGCTCGTCACCGCCGTTTTCTTCAGCCTGTTCGTGCTCATGCGCGACACACAGGCCGTTATGCTCCTGCGCGGCGTGATCTTCATCATCGTCATCGTCGCCCTGCTCAGCGGTTTCCTTCGCCTGCGCGCCTTCACTTGGCTTTTGCGCAGCACACTGCCCGCGCTTCTGCTCGCCATCCCGGTCATCTTTCAGCCGGAGATTCGCCGCGCCCTCGAACGGATGGGGCGGGCCAGCGTCTTCCTCAACTTCGGCAGCCGCGAGGCGCACGCCCAGCCAGTCATCGAATCCATTTGCTCGGCCAGCCAGCGCCTCTCCGAAAAACGGTGCGGGGCGCTCATCGTCATCGAGCGCGAAGTGGGCTTGCAAGAACACATCGACACCGGAGTCAAAATAGATTCGCTCGTCTCGGCCGAACTGCTGGCGCAAATCTTCGTCAAAGACACACCCCTGCACGACGGCGCCGTGATCCTGCGCCACAATCGTTTGGTCAGCGCCGCCTGCGTTCTGCCCCTCTCCACCGAAGCCCACCTCTCGCAACAACCGATGGGCCTGCGCCACCGCGCGGCCATCGGCATCAGCGAAGTTTCCGACGCCGTAGCCGTCATCGTCTCCGAACAGACCGGCACGATCAGCGTTACCCACAATGGTAAAATGATTCGGCGGCTCGACGCGGCGCGTCTGCAAAACATCCTCACCGCCTTCTATCGGCCCCAAACCACGCCCCTCTTCCGCCCGCCCAAGAAATCCTCCAATTGATTGTTGATTGCTGACTCCTGACTCCTGGCCTCATGCGCTGGCTCCTCCGCAACCTCTCCGCCCTCCTCCTCTCACTGGCGCTGGCCGTCACCATTTGGGTTGTGGCCATCAACGAAGAAGACCCCTTCGAAGAAAAAGTGTTCGCCGACCCCGTGCCCATCACCATCACCCACTTGCCGCAAGGCATGGTCATCGTGGGCAGTCCGCGCCTCGCCGCCGACATTCGCGTGCGCGCCCCGCAGTCCGTTTGGGCCTCGCTCAAAATCGATCAACTTCACGTCGTCGCCGACCTGAGCAACGCCGCCCCCGGAACCGTGACCGTGCCCCTCGCCGCGGTGGTCGATGCGCCCCACACGCTCATCACCAACATCGCCCCACAAGAAATTCAATTGACGCTCGAACCGATCATCAACCGCGAACTGCCTCTGCGATTGGAGATCAACGGCGAGCCGGCCACCGGCTATAAATTGCGTGAGGTGGCCACCGCGCCCGAGTCGGTCATCGTCTCCGGCCCGGCCTCCGCCGCCGACTCGGTGAGCGAACTGATCGCCCAAGTGGACGTGAGCAACGCAAAGCAAACCGTCACCGAAGTGGTCGGGGTCACGCCGGTGAACGCAGCGGGGCAACCGGTGTTCGGCATCACCCTCGCCCCCTCAACGGTGGCGGTCACCGTCCCGGTGGAGCAGCTCGGCGGCTACCGCGATGTGGCGGTCAAAGCCGTCATCGAGGGGCAAGTAGCGGCGGGCTATCGGCTCACCAACATTTCCGTCTCGCCGCCCGTCGTCACCCTCTTCTCATCCGATCCCACCATCGTCGCCGCGCTGGCCGGATTCGTGGAGACCGAAAAACTAGACATCAGCAAAGCCAGCGACGATCTCGAAGTGCGGGCTACGTTGGTGCTACCGGAGGGCGTGTCGTTGGTGGGCGAGCAAACTGTCGTGGTGCAGATCAGCATTGCCGCCATCGAGAGCAGTCTCACCATTCAACACGATCTCGAAATACAGGGGCTGGGCGCGGGGCTGGCCGCCACTGCCTCGCCGTCCGCCGTGGATGTGATCCTCTCCGGCCCCCTGCCCATCCTCGATTCGCTCACACACGAGTCGGTGCGTGTCGTGCTCGATCTGCTCGGCCTGCCGCCCGGCCTGCATCAAGTCACGCCGCAAGTTGTTGCGCCCGAAGGCGTGACCGTGCAAACCATTTTGCCCGGCACCATCGAAGTGCTCATCACCGGCTCCGGCACCGCCACTCGCGCGCCCACCGCCGCCTCGCCACCGCCCACCACCCGCCTCGCCACCGCAACGGCCACGCGGGCGCCCACGCTCACGCCGACGCCGACGGGCACGCCCTGAAGCGATCGACAATCAGCCATCAGCGGCTAGCCATCACCATTCATCGTTCCGCGTTCATCCTTCTTCGTTTATGCCCAAGCCCCTCATCGCCCTCGTAGGCCGCCCCAATGTGGGCAAGTCCACCTTCTTCAATCGGCTCATTGGCGAGCCGCGCGCGGTGGTGGACGACACGCCCGGCACCACCCGCGACCGGCAGTTCGGCGAATCTGAATGGAACGGCGTGGCCTTCGACGTGGTGGACACCGGCGGCATCGAAATCGCCAGCCGCGAGCCGAACGCCAAACCCCTCTCCGTTGACTCCGCCGACTTCATCCCCGAGATCCGCGCCCAAGCCGAACTGGCCATCACCGAAGCCGACGCGGTGATCTTCCTCACCGACGCCGCCAGCGGCCCCACCGCCGCCGATCACGAAGTGGCCGATATCCTCCGCAAGCATCAAAAGATGGCCGACGGCCAGCCGCGCCCGCCCGTGTTCCTCGCCGTCAACAAAGGCGATAACCCGGCCCGCCGCGATGAAGCCTACGGATTCTATGAACTCGGCATGGGCGATCCTTTTCCCATCTCGGCCATGCACGGCATCGGCACCGGCGATCTGCTCGACGCAGTGATCGCCGCCCTGCCAAAGCAAGAAGCGGTTGAAGAGGACACATCGGTCAAAGTTGCCATCGTGGGGCGGCCCAACGTGGGCAAAAGCAGTCTGCTCAACCGACTGCTCGGCGAAGAGCGAGCCATCGTCTCGCCCATCCCCGGCACCACCCGCGACGCCATCGACACCCAACTCGAATACGAAGGCATGGCCGTCACCCTCATCGACACGGCCGGCATTCGGCGGCGCGGGCACATCAGCGTCGGCGTGGAAAAGTACAGCGTCCTTCGCACCCTGCGCGCCATCGATCGCGCCGATGTCGTGCTGCTGCTCATCGACGCAGTGGAAGGCATCACCGCACAAGACGCGCACATCGCCGGAATGGTGATCGACAAAAACCGCAGTGTCGTCGTCGTCGTCAACAAATGGGACGCGGTGGAAAAAGACACGCATACGATGAACATCTTCACCGACACAGTGCGGCAGGGCCTGCACTTCCTCGATTACGTGCCCATCCTTTTCATCTCGGCCAAAACCGGCCAGCGAACCGATCAAGTGTTGCCCACCGCCCTGCGCGTGCAAGAGGAGCGGCTGGTGCGTATCCCCACCTCCGAATTGAATCAGATCGTGCGCGAGGCAATGGACAAGCACATGCCTTCGTTCAAATCGGGGCGCCGACTCAAAATCCTCTACGCCTCTCAGGTGGACACCGACCCGCCCACCTTCCTCTTTCACGTCAACAGCCCCGAGCTCGTTCACTTCACCTACCGCCGCTTCCTCGAAAACCAAATCCGCGAGCGATACTCATTTCTCGGCACACCCTTGCGGCTGTCGTTTCGTGGACGCAGTGACAAGGGGTAGAGGTTACTGGCTGATCGGTTCTCGGTTGACCGGTGGACGGTCGTGATCTGCCGGGGGCCAATGACTCAGCGTCGAGAGGCAACTGGGCTATAATTCGCGCATCTCAGGAGCCTGATCCCAGTGGAAGCGCAAGAGATTCAAGAAGCCCAACCCCCGCGATTCTCAAAAGCCAAATCCATCGTCCGCGAAATCGTCGAGACGCTGGTTCTCACAGCCATCATCTTTGTCGTCGTCAACTCGGTCACCGGCCGGTTCAAGATTTACGGCGCAAGCATGGACAACACTTTCAAGAACGGGCAATACATCATCGTCAACCGACTGGCCTATCAGTTCGGCGAGCCTCAGCGCGGCGATGTGGTAGTGTTCGTGCCGCCCGGCCACCCCGAATCGACGTTGTGGGAGCGCATTCTCGGCATCCCCGGCGAGACCGACTTCATCAAACGAGTCATCGGCGCTCCCGGCGACACGATCATCATCCGCAGCGGACAGATCGAAGTGAACGGCCAGATCCTCGATGAGCCGTACATTAAAGAGCCGATGCTGGCGCATCAATCCGGCGAGTGGAAGCTCGGGCCGGATCAATACTTTGCGCTGGGCGACAACCGCAACTTCTCTAAAGATTCGCGCGATGCCAGCGTCGGCCCCATCAGCGGCGACAGCATCGTGGGCAAAGTGTGGATGGTGTATTGGCCGGTGAACGCATGGAAGATGGTGGAACACTATCGTTACCCATGACTCTTTCCGATTCTGATCTTCGCGCCGTCGTCGAGCGAGTCGTTCGGCGGACGTTGGGAGGGCAACCCCCACCCCAGCCCTCCCCCGTCGGAGCAAGCACCGACAGGGGAGGAAGTGTGGTGGCCCTCGGCGCGGATCACGGCGGCTATCCGTTGAAAGAAACGTTGAAGGCGCACCTCGCCTCACTGGGGTACGCCGTCACCGATTGCGGCACGAATTCGACGGAGGCCGTGGATTATCCCGATTTCGCCTATGCCGTCGCGCGATTGGTAAGCGAAGGCAAAGCGTGGCGCGGCATCGTGATCGACGGCGCGGGAATTGGCAGCGCGATGGCGGCCAACAAAGTGCCGGGCGTGCGCGCCGCCTTGTGCTACGATCACGCTACCGCCGTGAACAGCCGCGAGCATAACGACGCCAACGTGCTCACGCTCGGCGCGGGGCTCATCGGCGCAAACCTCGCCAAGCAGATCGTCGAAGTGTGGCTGAGAACCGAGTTCGGCGGCGGGCGGCACGCGAAGCGGGTGAGCAAAATCATCGAGATCGAGAAGAGGTTTCTGAAGGAATGAGCGCGATGGCTGCGGCCAATGCTCCATACACGACTCCGGCGGCAGAGGCCGAACGCTGGACGTATGCCCGCTATTTGCGCGAGACGGCGGAGGGCGAATACTTTTCGGTGATTGGAGGGGAGAGACTCATGTCGCCAAGCCCAAATCGCTGGCATCAAACCGTGTTGATCAATCTTGCCGTGCATCTCAGAAACCATGTGAAGCAGAATCGCCTCGGGGCAGCGTTGATTGCTCCGTTGGACGTATTCTTCTCCGAACATGAATTCGTCCAGCCGGATTTTCTGTTCGTCGCTAACGAACACGCCAACCGTCTCACCGACAATGGCGTGTCCGGCCCGCCCGATCTCGTCGTCGAGATAGTCTCGCCCGGCAGTGTCCGCGCCGACCGGGTGACGAAGCGAAACCTATACGCCAAATATGGCGTGCGCGAATACTGGATTGTCAGCCCCACCGAACGCACGGTGGAAGTGCTGGCCCTGAAAGGAAACGACTACGGGTTGGCGGGGTTGTACGAAGAGGCCGAAACAGTCCTGTCGCCGATGCTGCCGGGGCTGGCGATCAAAGTTGAGCAACTCTTCGAAGAGTAGGGATATGCCCATCGATCCGCGCGCTGTCGAACGTCTCGTCGAAACGATCACCAAACAGGTGCTTCTGCGTTTGGCCGAAGAGCAACGGGCGGCGCAGAGCGGCCAGCCGCCGTGCGGCAGTGAGTGCACGGGCGGCCTGTGCGCGCAGATGTGCATTGACCGCGTGGGCATGGTGATTGCCGCCGGAGCGGATCGATTGAGCGCGGGACTCGGAGTCATCCCGCCCAGCCGGGGCATCGCCGCCAAAATCGATCACACCCTGCTCAAGCCCGAAGCCACGCCCGATCAGATCGCGCAGTTGTGCTACGAGGCTCGCAAGCACGGCTTCGCCAGCGTGTGCGTGAACCCCACGCACGTGCGGCTGTGCGCCCAATTGCTTCGCGGGTCGCCGGTCAAAGTTTGCACGGTGATCGGCTTCCCACTGGGAGCCACGCCGCCCGAAGTGAAAGCGTTCGAGACTCAACAGGCTGTGGACGAGGGGGCGAGCGAGATCGATATGGTGATCAACATCGGCGCGATCAAGTCGAGAGATTACGAGCACGCGGCGCGCGATGTGCGCTCGGTGGTGCGCGCCGCGCACGCCAAAGGCGCCATCGTCAAAGTGATCATCGAAGCCGCGTTGCTCACCGACGAAGAGAAGATCGCCGCGTGTTATATTTGCAAAGAGATTGGCGCGGACTTCGTCAAAACGTCCACCGGGTTCGGGCCGGGCGGGGCCACGGTGGCCGATGTGGCGCTGATGCGCAAAGTGGTGGGGCCGGGAATGGGCGTGAAGGCGGCCGGCGGCATCCGCAATTTCGCCGACGCGCAGAAACTCATCGAGGCCGGGGCCACGCGCATCGGCGCCAGCGCCGGAATCCGAATTGTGGCCGAGGCGAGCGGCGAGGCCAAAGCCGAGCCAGCGCCGCCAACGGCAGGGAAATATTGAACCGCGAAGGCGCGAAGAACGCAAAGATTCATACGAAGTAATCTTCGCGCCCTTTGCGTCTTTGCGGTGAAACTAAAATGCAAATTGCTAAAGTCATCGGCTCAACCATCGCGACGATCAAAGATGAAAAGCTGACGGGCCGCAAACTGCTCATCGTGCGCGAAGCCGATGAGACGGGCAACCCGGTGGGCAAGCCATACGTGGCGGTGGACACGGTGGACGCGGGCACGGGCGACCTCGTGCTGGTAGCCGCCGGTTCATCGGCCCGGCAGACGACCATCACCAAAGACTCGCCGGTGGACGCGGTGATCATGGCCGTCATCGATTCGCTGGAAGTGAGCGGGACGGTGACTTTTAGGAAGAGTTAGACTATACTATCGCCCACTCTGCCCCCATGGTAACCACTCATGCCCGAACTTGATCACGATCTCCAATCCATTCAAGAGGCCCGCACTCTGGCCAATGCCGCGCGGCAGGCGCAGTTGCAGTGGATGAAAGCCAGCCAAACAGAAGTGGATCGCGCCTGCGCGGCGATGGCCGAAGCCGGGTACCGGGCCGCCGAACGGTTGGGGCGCATGGCCGCCGAAGAAACCGGATACGGCGTCCCCCAGCACAAAACGCTCAAAAACATTCTCACGTCGAAATTATTGTGGGAGGCGATCAAAGACATCAAAACCGTCGGCGTGATTCGGCACGACGAAAAGAAGCGAATCTACGATGTGGCCTGGCCGATGGGGGTGGTGGCCGCGCTCACGCCCAGCACCAACCCCACCAGCACGGTGATGTTCAAAACGCTCATCGCCGTGAAAGCGCGCAATGCGGTGGTGTCGGCGCCGCACCCCTCAGCGGTGAAGTGCTGTGTGGAGACGGCGCGCATCATGGCCGAAGCGGGCGAGGCCGCCGGAATGCCCAAAGGGCTCGTGTCGTGCATGAGCAAAGTTTCTCTGCCCGGCACGCAGGAATTGATGCGCCACAAATACACGGCGGTCATTCTGGCCACGGGCGGCAGTGAAATGGTGAAGGCCGCGCACTCGGTGGGCAAGCCCGCCTACGGCGTGGGGCCGGGCAACGTGCCGGTGTATGTCGATCGCTCCGCCGATCTCAAAAAGGCGGCGCGCGACATCGTCGCCAGCAAAGCCTTCGACCGCTCGGTGATCTGCGCCACCGAGCAAGCGGTGGTGGCCGACAAACCCATCGCCGCGCAGTTGGCCGAACTGATGAAAGCCGAAGGCGCGTATTTCGTGGATGAGGCGCAGGCCAAAGCATTGGGCCGAGTCCTGTTCCCCACCGGCGGCCTCATCGATCCGAAGACGGTGGGCAAAAGCCCTCAGCAGTTGGCGCAAATGGCCGGCATCACCGTGCCCGATTGGGCGCGCATCCTCGTCGCCCGCCTCGGCAAGGTCGGGCGCGACGAGCCGCTCTCTGCCGAAAAGCTGACGACGGTGCTGGGCTGGTACGAGGCCGATGGGTGGGAAGCGGGATGCGAGCGCTGTATCGAAATGATCAACTACGGCGGGCGCGGTCACACGCTGGTGATCCACGCTCAAGACGAAAACGTAATCATGAAGTTCGGTTTGGAGAAGCCGGTGTTCCGTATCGTGGTGAACACCTGGGGCACGCTCGGCGCAACCGGCTACACCACCGGCGTGATGCCGTCGATGACTCTCGGCCCGGGCGGCGTGGGCGGGGCGATCACCGGCGACAACATCACCGTGCATCATCTCTACAATATCAAACGGGTGGCCTACGAGCTCGGCTCGCCGCCGCCCGAAGCCTACACCGACGGCCCCGCATCGCTCGCGTCGGCGCCCCCCGGCACATCGGATTCGGAAATCGAAGAGATCGTGCGGCGGGTGTTGAAGGAATTGAAAGGCTGACGACAGTGATCAGCAGTCAGTGGTCAGTCATCGGACACTGACGGCTTGCTTCTCCAAACTCCAACTCAAACTCTCACTCTCTAATTTCAGGAGGACACAATGCCCGTAGATGTCGCAATGATCGCGCTCGGAATGGTGGAAACCAAAGGCCTCATCGGCTCGATTGAAGCCGCCGATGCGATGGTGAAGGCCGCCAACGTCACCCTCATCGGCAGTGAATACGTGGGCGGCGGATTCGTGACGGTGATGGTGCGCGGCGACGTGGGCGCGGTGAAGGCCGCCACCGACGCCGGGGCCGCCGCCGCCAAGCGCGTGGGCGAACTCGTCTCCGTCCACGTCATCCCGCGCCCGCACTCCGACGTGGAAATGATTCTGCCGCAAAACACCAAAGGCTCATTCGGCGGGCGAAGCAAATAGTTAACTCCCAAATCCCAATTTCCAACATCCAAAACTTCTTGTGGACAGTCTGCCTGTGGAAGTTGGGATTTTGAAGTTTGGGATTTGGCATGGCTCCTCTGCGCCTCATCATCGCCGACGATGCGCCCGAATTTCGCAAGAGCGTCCGCGCTATGATGGCGCTCGAGCGAGACATCGAAGTGGTGGCCGTCGCGCGCGATGGGCAGGAAGCGGTAGAACTCGCCCAGAAGCATCAGCCCGATGTGGTGTTGATGGACATTAACATGCCCCGCATGGACGGGTTGACCGCCATCCGCGCCGTCAGTCAAGTCAGCCCGTCAACGGTGTGCATGATCGTTTCGTCGGACTCCGAGAACGAGACCCTGCGCAAAGCCATGGCCATCGGCGTGCGCGAATATCTCATCAAGCCGTTCGGCCCCGACGAACTGATGAGCGCCATCCGCCGCACCACCGCGCAAATTTCCGACACCCGCCGCCGAACCGAGGAAGCCACCCGCGCCATCGAAACCGAGCGATACCAATACCTTTTGCAGTTGGTGCTCACCCACCTTCGAGAAGAACGATACGACCACGACGCGCTCAAAGCCTATCGAGCCTACGCCGCCCACGCCGAAGCGGATCTCGATCTCGTGGCTCGCTTGGCCGAAGTGTTTGTAGCCCTGCGCGATTGGAAGACCGTGCGCCAGATCTGCGACCGAATGGAATCCGCCAGTCGAGGAGTCACTCGCCCACTCGACTGACCAATAAGACAGCGACCCAACGACATAACCACATGACTAGCATTGGCATGGCCGCTCAGGACAACACTGAGCGGCTTAAGTTTGAGAACGAAGTGAAGCGCATTGTGGAGGCGGGCAACTCCGCCGGGATCACCCTGCGCCTGCTCGGCTCACTGGCTTTCCATCAGCACTGCCCAAGTCGCGGCCACCTGCAAGCCAAGATGGGCCGCGCTTACACCGACATTGACTTCGCCGCCTACAAACATCAGGCCGCCCAAATCCGCAAATGGATGCCCGCTGCGCTCGGCTACAAAGAAGACCCCGAAGTGTTCATCAACACCAGCGGCGAGCGCATGATCTTCGAGCATCCGGGCAACGGCCTCCACGTGGACATCTTCGTGGACAAACTCGACTTCTGCCACACCATCTTTTGGAAAGACCGGCTCGAAAAAGACAGCCCCACCATCCCGTTGGCCGAGATGGTTCTCGAAAAACTTCAGATCGTGAAAATCAACGAGAAGGACATCATCGACATGATCATGCTCCTGCTCGAACACCCGTGGGGCGATCATGATCGCGAAACGATCAACCTGCCATACATCGCCAACCTCTGCGCCGACGATTGGGGCTTCTGGCGCACGGTGACCATGAACTTCGACAAAGTGAAACGCCTGGCGCAGAATTACACCACCCTCTCCGCCGAGGAGAAAGCCGGCGTGGCCGCGCAGGTTGACCATGCGCTCGCGGCGCTGGAGGCCGCGCCCAAATCGTTCGGCTGGAAGATGCGGAGCAAGATTGGCGATAAAGTTAAGTGGTACAAAGATGTGGAAGAAGTGAAGTAGCCATGATCGGCACTCGCCACCAATTCATTGCCCGCAAAACGGTGTGGACTCTTTTCGCCGCGCAGAGTCTCGGCTCGGCGGGCATCGTCGCTACAGCGGCCATCAACACCATCGTCAGCGCCGACCTCGCCGGCGGCGCGCGCTGGTCGGGCGCACCCACCGCCGTGTATCTCATCGCCGGAGCGCTGGCCGTGTTCGCTTGGGGGCAGAGCATGTCGCGCTTGGGCTGGCGCGGCGGCCTCACGCTCGGACTCTCGCTGGCCGTTGCCGGGTCGGTCGTCGCCGCCTCATCGGTTCAATTCCATTCGCTCATCCTCTTCGTCATCAGCATGGCCCTTCTCGGCATCGGCAACGCCGCGCTCAATCTCGCGCGATTCGCCGCCGCCGAAGTGCACCTGCCCGCCGAACGCGGGCGCGCGGTTTCCAACGTCGTCATCGGCGGCACCGTGGGCGCGGTGCTGGGGCCGTGGATTGTGGGGCCGAGCAGTGGCTGGGCGGCCGCATTCGGTTGGAGCGAGCTCGTCGGCCCGTATTTGGGTTCTGTGATTTTGTTCGCTCTCGCCGCCGTCGTCGTTTTCATTTCCCTCCGCCCCGAACCGCGAGAGGTGGGGCGCGAGATCGCCGCGCAACACCCCGAGTCTGCGCCCACCGCCTCCGGCGCGGCGCGCACCATTTCGCAAATCCTGCGCGCCCCCGCCGCCTTCACCGCCATCGCCGCCATGGTGTTCGGGCAGGCAGTGATGATCATGGTGATGGTGATCACCTCACTGCACATGAAGAACCTGCATCATGAACTGGGGGATATCGGCATCGTGATCTCGTCGCACGTCTTCGGCATGTATGCCTTTTCGATCCTGTCCGGGCAATTGGCCGACCGTTGGGGACGCGGCCCGGCCATCCTCATCGGCGCGGCCACCCTCATCGCCGCCTGCCTCGCCGCTCCCCTCTCGCCCGATGTGATCCCGATCGGCGTCGCCCTTTTCCTGCTCGGGCTCGGCTGGAATTTTTGCTACGTCGGCGGATCGTCACTGCTCGCCGATCAACTCTCGCCCGACGAGCGCGGCCAAATGCAGGGCTTCAACGATCTGCTCATCGGCTTCGTGTCCGCCGCCGGGAGCCTCGGCAGCGGCCTCGTGTTCGCCGCAGTGGGCTACGGAGTGATGGGCCTCGTCGGCGCAGTCGCCGCCCTCATCCCGCTCGGCCTCGCCCTGGGGTGGCAAGCCACGCGCATCGCGCCCCCGACTGCTCAACCCACCTAGCCGCCGATGAACCTTTGTGACTCTTTGCGCCTTCGTTTCTTTGTGGTGAATCAATGCCCATCGCTTATCTCGCCCTCGGCGCCAACCTCGGCGACCGCGCCGACAACTTGCGCCGCGCCCTCGCCGCGTTGCGCGCCGACTTCAGCCTCGAAGCAGTCTCTCCCATTTATGAAACAGAACCGGCTCACATCCTCGATCAGCCCCGCTTCTACAACCTCGCCTGCCGCGCCGTCACCGCCCTCTCCCCTCGCGAGACGTTGATCCGGCTCAAGGCCCTCGAATCCGAATTGGGCCGCCAGCCCGGCATCCGCTACGGCCCCCGACTCATCGATATTGACATTCTTTTTTACGATCAATTGATTCTCGACACGCCCGAACTTACTATCCCTCACCCTCGTCTTCACGAGCGAGCCTTCGTTCTCGTTCCTCTCGCCGAGATCGCGCCCGACCTCATTCACCCCATACTGAATCTCGCCATCGCTCAGCTTCGAGATCGATTGGGCGGCACGCTCAATAGCGTCTGGCGCGCCGATCTCACACCGCCCACCCGCAAATAATTCAACAACAAAATCCGTTTCATCCGTTCAATCCGTCGACGACTCATGACTCTCCATCCGTCCCTCACCCTCGGCGGCGCCACGTTCCAGTGGGGCGCGCAAACGTACCTCATGGGCATCCTCAACATCACCCCCGACTCGTTTTCGGGCGACGGCCTCGCCCGCGCCGACGACTGGATCGAGAGAGCCGTATTGCAGGCCGAAGCGCAAGCGGCGGCCGGCGCGCACATCCTCGACGTGGGCGGAGAATCAACTCGCCCCGGCAGTCAGCCCATCCCGCTCGACGAAGAACTGCGCCGCGTCATTCCCGTCATCCACGCCATCGCCGGGCGAGTGGCCGTCCCCATTTCGATTGACACGTACAAAGCGGAAGTGGCGCGGCAAGCCGTCGAAGCCGGAGCGACGATCATCAATGACGTGTGGGGCTTTCGGATGGATAGCCAGATCGCGCGAGTGGCCGCCGAGTCGGGCGCGGCGGTGGTGCTCATGCACAACCGAAGCAAACCCAAAGACGCGGCGCAAGAGGCGCAGTTGGGCGGGCGCTACGTCGGAGTCGAATACGCCGAACTGCTCGGCGACATCAAGCGCGAATTAACGGAGTCGGTTGAACTGGCGCTGAGAGCCGGAGTCAAAGAGGAACGCATCATCGTCGATCCGGGCATCGGCTTCGGAAAGACGGTGGAGCAAAATTTAGAATTGGTGGATCGATTGGGAGAACTGAAAGAGCTCGGCTACCCGATCCTCGTCGGGCCGTCGCGCAAATCGTTCGTGGGCTACACCCTCAACCTTCCGCCCGATCAGCGGGTGGAGGGCACGGCGGCGGCGGTGGCGCTGTGCATCGCTCGCGGCGCCGACATCGCCCGCGTGCACGACGTTCTGCAAATGAATCGCGTGGCGAAGATCGCCGATGCGATTGTGCGGCGGGCGGGCAGAGTCATTTCAGCGCCCTCACGGTGATGAAGTCCAGCATCAGCCTTGCCGCCAGTATCGCCGTTTGGCGCGCGGTCGAATCGTACACCGCCTTCACCTGCGCCGCCGTCATGCCGCGCTCGTATTCCTGCAAGAGCGGATCGTAAATGCTCTCGGTGTAGCCAAAGGCTTCGGCCTGCTGGCGTTTGAGATCGATCATCTTCTCCAGCGCCGGGCGGAAGGCCTCGAAGTTGTTCTCGGCGCGGGCTTTGGCCCAAACCTCTTGCGCCAGCGAAGTGTGTTGGGCAATCGCGCTTTCGAGTTCCGCTGGCACTTTGCGTTTGCGGTCGTATTCCCATTTGGCGAAGCGCGCCAGCCCGGCGGCATCGGAGTCGTAATCGCCCACTGCGCCGTCGGCAGAAAGATCGCCGAGCAGTTGGCCGATCTCGTCGGCCACAAACTTTTCGTGGGCGAGGCGTTTGATGGTGGCGAACTGTTCGGCGCGCGCTTCGCCGCCGCCTTCGGGCATATACGTTTGCTGATCCCATTCCAGCACATCGGCCACCGCGCGCAAATCTTGCACTTCGTTGAGGAGCGTTTGGAGACGTTCGAGTTTTGAGGCCATGCGTTTCCCTTTTGCCAAACGTGGGGTGGCCGAAATTATACTCCGTACATCTCCCGCGCTTTGCTTTTGAGGTAGCGAATGTACGGGCCGAGGGTGATGCCGCCGCCCACCACCTTTTGCAGAGTCTCTTTCGGCGTGAATTTGCGCCCGTGCCGATGCAAGTTTTCGCGCAGCCATTCGCGCAAAGCCATGAACTCGCCGCGCTCGAACTGCTCGTAGAGATCGGGCATGGCGGCCAAGGCCTTCTCCCAGATTTGGCAAGAGATGATGTTGCCGAGCGAATAAGTGGAGAAGTAACCCAAATAGCCGCTCGACCAGTGGATGTCTTGCAGAACGCCGTCGGCATCGCGGGGGACATCGACTCCGAGATACGATTTCATCCGCGCGTTCCATACCTCAGGCAGATCGCGCAGGGCAACCTTGCCCTCCATAATCTCTTGCTCGAGCTCGAAACGCAGAATGATGTGCAGGTTGTAAGTGGCCTCGTCGGCCTCGATTCGGATCAGCGACGGATGCACTTTGTTGACGGCGCGGTAGAACGTCTCGGCATCCACAGCGGAGAATTGTTCGGGGAAGGCGGCCTGAAGTTTCGGATAGAAGAATTTCCAAAACGGGCGACTGCGCCCCACGAGGTTTTCCCACATGCGGCTCTGCGATTCGTGCAGGCCGAGCGATACGCCCCGACACAGCGGCGTGCGCTCCAGCGCCGGGCTGACGCCGTTTTCGTAGAGGCCGTGCCCGCACTCGTGCATCGAGCCGAAGAGCGCCGGGCTGAGAAAGTCTTCGACGTATTTGGTGGTGATGCGAATGTCGGTGGTGCAGGAATTGCTGGCGAACGGATGCACGGTGGGATCGAGCCGCCACGATTCGTGGCGGAAGCCGAATCGCTCGATGACGCTCAGGCAAAACATGCGCTGTCGTTCGGCGGGGAAGTGGCCGCGCAGGCAAGCATCACTCACCGTATCAACTTGGGCGTTGACGGCGGCGATGAGGGGGATGAGGTCTCGCTTGAGGTCGTCGAAGACCGCGCGCACTTCCGCTGTTTTCATTCCCGGCTCGAAGTCGTCGAGCAGAATGTCGTAAACGTGATCCGGCTCGTCGAAGCACTCGACGTACTTGTGTTTGAGATCGACCGTTTTCTGCAAATGAGGCAGAAAGATGGCGAAGTCGGATTGCTTGCGCGCTTCGATCCAGGCCTCGGTGGCAATGGCGGCGGCGCGAGTCATTTCCGCTTCGAGGTCGGCCGGCACGCGGAGGAGTTTCTCACGCTCGCGGCGGGCGTAGCGGATGAGGCTGGCCTCGTCGGAATCGTAGGGCAGTGATTCTTCATACGGGCGCAAATCGTCGAGCAGTTTCCCAACTTCGGGCGACGTCCATTTTTCCAGCCACAACTTTTTCAGCGTGGCCTTTTGCTCGGCGCGCACCGCCGCGCCTTTGGGCGGCATCATCGTGCGTTGATCCCAGTTGAGTACCCAGCCCAGTTTGTCGAGGTCGTGGGCTTCGGCGAGGCGAGTTTTGAGGTCATTGAATTTTGATTCCATGGGGTTCCTTTTGGGTTCTGCGGGGTTGAGAAGAAAGGGGAACGCGGATGAAGCGGATACAACGGATGAGCGCGGATAATCAAAAGTTATCAGCGTCATCCGCGTGCTTAGCGGTCATGCGCGGATTCTCTCCCCCTTCGGATCGTACAGCGGTTCCCTTTCCACCACTGCGTCAATCTCCACGCCGAAGGACTCGATGGTCAGTTTTGTTCCGGGCTGAGAGAGGGCAACGGGCAGATAGCCGTAGGCGATGCTCTTTCGCACGGTGTAGCCGTATCCGCCCGAAGTGATCCAGCCGGCCACTTTGCCATCGTGCCGGATCGGTTCACTGCCAAACGTGACCGTGTTTGGATCCGCCAAAGTGATACAGCAGAGTTTCTGCTTTATGCCTTCTGCTTTCACTCTTTCCAACGCTTGCTTGCCGATGAAGTCCACGGGTTTGTGGAGGGCGACGGCGAAACCCAACCCGGCCTCGAAAGGCGTGTAATCGGGAGTGATGTCGGCGCTCCAATAGCGGTAGCCTTTTTCGAGCCGCAGTGAGTCGATGGCTTTGTATCCACCGGCGATCATGCCAAACTTTTCGCCCGCTTCCCACAGCGTCTCCCACAACCGCTCGCCGTATTCGGTCGGGGCATAAAACTCCCAGCCGAGTTCGCCAACGTATGTGACGCGCAAAGCCAGCGTCGGAACACTGCCGATGGTGATCTGCTTTGCGGTCATGTACGGAAAGGCGGCATTGGAAACATCGGCTTTCGTCACCGTCTGCAAAATATCGCGCGCGCGCGGGCCCCACAGCCCAAAGCAGGTTCGGCTGGAGGTGGTGTCGTTGATGTAAACGGAGCCGTCGGTGGGGGCATGTCGGCGAAGGTGGGTGATGTCGTGAGTGCCGAAGGCCGTGCCGGTGACGATCATGAATCGGTCGGCGTCCAGGCGGGTCACGGTGAAATCACATTCGATGCCGCCGCGCTGATTCAACATCTGCGTGTAAATCACCGAACCGATGGGCCTGTCAATATCGTTGGCGCACAAGCCCTGCAAGAAATTCAGCGCGCCGGAACCGAGCGCTTCGATTTTGCTGAATGACGTTTCATCGAAGAGCGCCGCGCGTTCGCGCGTGGCAATGTGCTCCACGCCGATGGCCGGCGACCAGTGGTGTCGGCCCCACCCTTTGGGTTCATGTTGGGGCGCATCGCGGTGCGTTCCGACGTTCGACTCAAACCAATTCGGCCTCTCCCATCCGCCCTTTTCGCCGAAGGCCGCGCCCAACGCTTGGAGTTTGTGATAGGCTGGCGAGAGCCGCAGTGGCCGCGCGCTCTGCCGCTCTTCGGCGGGGTAGTGGATGTCGTAATACTGCGCATACGTTTCGACGGTGCGGGCGAGTGTGTACGATTGACTGCCATATTGATTGCCGAAGCGGCGCGCGTCGAGCCGCCACATATCCCATTCGGGGTGGCCGTCGATGATCCATTCGGCCATCACTTTGCCAATGCCGCCCGCTCCGGCCAGCCCGTGCGCGCAAAAAGCGCAGGCTACCCAAAAGCCGCGCACGGCGGTGGGGCCGAGCAAATACTCGGCGTCGGGGGTGAAGCCTTCGGGGCCGTTGAGCAGCTGCACGATCTCGGCGGTTTCGAGTGACGGCACCCGTTTGATGGCGGCCTCCATCAACGGCGTGAATCGATCCCAATCGGGCTCGAGCAGTTTGAAGTTCCAATCTTGGGGGACGCCGTCGAGTCCCCACGGAGCGGGTTCGCGTTCGTAACCACCGGCGATGAGGCCGCCCACTTCTTCACGATAGTAAACGAGATTGTCGGGGTCGCGCATCGTCGGCAGATCGCGCGGCTGTCCGGGGATGGGTTTGGTGATGAGGTAGAGGTGCGCCATCGGAATGATGGGCAGGCTGAGGCCGACCATGCGGGCGATGTCATTTCCCCACAGCCCGGCGGCGTTGATCACCACCTCGGTTTTGATCGCGCCTTTGTCCGTCACCACTTCGGCCACTTGATTGTTGTTGACTCGGATCGCGGTCACGCGCGTGTCAGTGAGAAACTTCGCGCCGCGACGCTTGGCCCCTGCCGCCAGCGCGTTGGTGAGGCCGGTGGGGTCGAGGTAGCCGTCGGTTTTGAGGAAGACGCCGCCCTTCACGCCGTCGAGCGACATGGGCGGGAAGAGATCGCCGCACTCTTTGGGCGTGAGCATATCGAGCGGCATACCGAAGGCTTTGGAGTAGCCGACGATGCGTTTGAGTTCTTCCATGCGCTCGTTGGAGGAGGCAATGCGCATACTGCCCACTTCGCGCCAGCCGGGATCGACTCCGGTTTCGTCTTTGAGGCGGCGGTAGAGATCGGTGCTGTAGCGCATGAGTTTGGTGAGGCTGGAGGAAGTGCGCAGTTGGCCGATGAGTCCCGCCGAGTGGAAGGTGGAGCCGCTGGTGAGTTCGTGCCGTTCGACGACGACGACATCCTTCCAGCCCATGAGGGTGAGGTGGTAGGCGATACTGCACCCGCCCACCCCTCCGCCGATGATCACTGCTTGCGCGTGAGTTTGCATTTGAGTCTCCTCGATGTACAAGTCACAAGCGCCCTGAGCGAAGCGGCGGCGCTTTCCCGCCGCGCAGTCGAAGGGCACATCGATCGCAAACACAACCGCATCCTTCGACTACGGCGCGCACAACACGCGCCTTCGCTCAGGACGCCCTTTTACCTGAACATTAGCGCCCTGAGCGAAGCGGCGGCGCTTTCCCGACGCGCAGTCGAAGGGCACATCGATCGCAAACACAACCGCATCCTTCGACTACGGCGCGCACAACACGCGCCTTCGCTCAGGACGCCCTTTTACCTGAACATTAGCGCCCTGAGCGAAGCGGCGGCGATTTCCCGACGCGCAGTCGAAGGGCGCGGCCTTCACGCATTGTCCGCATCCTTCGACTACGGCGCGCACAACACGCGCCTTCGCTCAGGACGCCCTTTTACCTGAACATTAGCGCCCTGAGCGAAGCGGCGGCGATTTCCCGACGCGCAGTCGAAGGGCGCGGCCTTCACGCATTGTCCACATCCTTCGACTACGGCGCGCACAACACGCGCCTTCGCTCAGGACGCCCTTTTACCTGAACATTAGCGCCCTGAGCGAAGCGGCGGCGCTTTCCCGACGCGCAGTCGAAGGGCGCGGCCTTCACGCATTGTCCACATCCTTCGACTACGGCGCGCACAACACGCGCCTTCGCTCAGGACGCCCTTTTACCTGAACATTAGCGCCCTGAGCGAAGCGGCGGCGCTTTCCCGACGCGCAGTCGAAGGGCGCGGCCTTCACGCATTGTCCACATCCTTCGACTACGGCGCGCACAACACGCGCCTTCGCTCAGGACGCCCTTTTACCTGAACATTAGCGCCCTGAGCGAAGCGGCGGCGCTTTCCCGACGCGCAGTCGAAGGGCGCGGCCTTCACGCATTGTCCGCATCCTTCGACTACGGCGCGCACAACACGCGCCTTCGCTCAGGACGCCCTTTTACCTGAACATTAGCGCCCTGAGCGAAGCGGCGGCGCTTTCCCGACGCGCAGTCGAAGGGCGCGGTGATTATCAACGCAACCGCACCCTTCGACTTCGCCCCTTCGGGGCTTCGCTCAGGGCGCTTCTTTTGATCGGGATTTGGCTTTACGCTGTTTGCGTTCCTGCTTCACAATCTCATGTATCCCATACCAATCCCCCCGAATCAACGCCTCTTTTTTCGCTCGCGACCACCCTTTGATTTGGCGCTCACAACGAAAAGCATCATCGTGAGACTGGAATGCTTGCGACCAAACGAGTTCGACCGGGCGGCGAGAGTGAGTGTAACTTTTCGGATCGACGCCTGTTTGGTGTTGAGCGATTCGTAGTTCGAGGTTATTGGTCATGCCAACGTAGTATGAGTCGTCTGCGCATTTGAGCAGGTAAACCCAGAAGCTTTGGCGACTCATTTCAACATACGCATCCTTCGACTTCGCGCGGGATGCTCCTTTCATCTGAACATTAGCGCCCTGAGCGAAGCGGCGGCGCTTTCCCGACGCGCAGTCGAAGGGCACATCGATCGCAAACACAACCGCATCCTTCGACTACGGCGCGCACAACACGCGCCTTCGCTCAGGACGCCCTTTTACCTGAACATTAGCGCCCTGAGCGAAGCGGCGGCGATTTCCCGACGCGCAGTCGAAGGGCGCGGCGATTATCAACGCAACCGCACCCTTCGACTGCGCCCCTTCGGGGCTTCGCTCAGGGCGCTTCGCCCTTGAGGTCGTCCAGCCACTCCCGATATTGCTCGCTCTTCACCACTTCTGCAATCCGCTCAAAATACTTTTGCCCGTAGCCCACGTAATCGAAGTCCAGTTGCGAGACGTTGCACTGCACCATCGCCCACATGGCCTCGCGCATGTCGCTCATGATCTTCATCAGTTTGAGGCGGGCGTGTTGGGCTTTCGTGAAAGAGCCAAAGTAATTGCGGAGCAACGTTTCATCCTGCCCATCGTCGAAAGCGTGCTGGGCCGAAAAGTTGCCGAGATCGAAAAAGGGGTCGCCCATTCCGGCGTATTCCCAATCGAGGATGCGGATGCGCTGGCCGTCGTCAATGAAGTTGCCGTTGAGCAAATCGTTGTGGCACGGCGCGGGTGTGAAGGGGCGGCGCAGGAACGCGCGCTCGATCTCGGCGGAGGTGGCGAGCAGCCATTCCATGTTCGCCGGGAGCGGCGCGTTGTATTTGCGCGCCGTAACGGTGTAAGTTTCGACGACGCGAAAGGGGGAGAACGATCCGGGAAAGCCGGGAAGGGCGTGATACTGTTTGATGGACTCGACCACGCGGCGGATGTTTTGGGCCGAGCCGATCGTTTCCGCCGGGAGGCCGACTCCGGCAATGAAACGGGTGAGGAGGTAACCTTCGGGTTCGAGGAAGGCGACCGGCTCCGGGGCGACGCCCACGCGAGAGGCGGCGAGGGTGCAGCCGTATTCGATTTGGCGGTCGATTCCCAACAGGTCAGTATCGTTGCCGCCCACCCTCAGCACATAGGCCTCGCCATCGCTCATCTCAATCTTGTAATTGCGATTGGTGATGCCGCCCGAAAGTTCGGTGACGGCGAGATCGGCGGCGCTGTTGAACAGCGGCACGCGGGCGAGGATGGCTTGGAGGGAATCGGGCATGGGCGCTCCACCGAGAGCAGAGGCGATTATATGCGCAAGCTGGGCTTTGGCAAACTCAAGTTGACTTGTATGACACTTGCGATATACTCTCCCTTGTTATTGGCTCTTAACTTCCCCTTTGCCGAAGTATAACAAAAGCCGCTTGCCGTTGAATCGCCGATTCCGTCTCGCAAGGAGGTGATGATCTATCAGGGTAGAGTTGACATCGTCTGACTCCATTTGTCGAACACCACTCACACAATCCTTCGGAGGAGAGACAAAATGACATCCAAGCATAAAGTTCTGAATACGGTCGGCGTCTTCGCCGCGATTTTCGCGTTGGTTCTCACTGCCTGTGGCGGCGGGGGCGGCGCGGCGAAGGATTTCAGCACGGTGGCCTCTGCCGCCGACGGCGGCGGCATGGACGCGCTGGTGGCCGCCGCCAAAGCGGAAGGCCAACTGACCACCATTGCCCTGCCGCACGACTGGTGCAACTACGGCGAAGTGATCGAAGGCTTCAAGGCCAAGTACGGCCTCGCCGTGAACGAACTCAACCCCGACGCCGGTTCGGGTGACGAGATCGAAGCCATCAAAGCCAACAAGGATAACAAAGGCCCGCAGGCTCCAGATGTGATCGATGTGGGCTTCGCCTTCGGCGGGTCGTCGAAGGCCGAAGGCTTGATCGCGCCATACAAGGTTGAAACGTGGGACACCATCCCCGCCGATGCGAAGGATGCTGAAGGCTATTGGTATGGCGATTACTACGGCGTGCTGTCCTTCATGGTTAACACGGATGTGGTAGCGAACGTGCCGCAGGACTGGGCCGACCTGTTGAAGCCGGAATACAAGTCGCAAGTGGGTGTGTCGGGCGACCCGCGCACCTCCAACCAGGCCATCCAAACCGTGTATGCCGCCACGCTGGCCAACGGCGGCACGCTGGACAATGCTCAACCCGGCTTGGATTTCTTTGCCCAGATGCAGCAGGCCGGCAACCTGGTCCCGGTCATCTCCAACAACTCGTTGGTGGCTGTAGGCGAAACGCCGATCCGCATCACCTGGGACTACAACGCCCTGGCTGGCCGCGATTCGATGGCTGGCAACCCCAACATCGAAGTCGTCATCCCGGCAACTGGCCGCTTCGCCGGCGTGTACGTGCAGGCCGTGTCGGCTTACGCGCCGCACCCCGCCGCCGCCCGCCTGTGGATGGAATACCTGTACTCGGATGAAGGCCAGTTGCTCTGGCTCAAGGGCTACTGCCACCCCATCCGCGAACCAGACCTGCGCGCCCGCAATGCCATCCCGGCGGACATGCTGGCCAAACTGCCCGACATCTCCGGCGCAGTCTTCCCCAGCGTGGCCCAACTGGACGCGGCGAAGGTCTTGATCACCGGGAGCTGGGACTCGGTGGTTGGCGCCGACATCCATGCCGCCCCGTAAGTTCCTGATTAGCTGTTGACTCAAGCGAGACCCTGCCCGGCGGTGGGGTCTCGCTCTTCACGGCAAGGGCGATGAGGTCGCAGAAAGCGCGAAAGCCTCACCAGTCTGAAAGAACCCTGAAAGGGATTGTCAATGACACAGGCCAGCCTGCCACTTCAGAAACCAGCCACAATTCGACCGCGAGGCGCCGTCTTCAACTGGATCGGCGTGATTCCATTTTTCCTCTTTGCCATTGCATTTTTATTCCTGCCCTCCAGCTCGCTCTTCATCGGCAGTTTCCAGAACTCAGAGGGCGGGTTCACCTTCGACAACATCTTGGGCCTGTCTCAACCCAAGATTCTTGATTCGTACTGGTTGAGCATCCGGGTGAGCGCCGTCACCGCCATCGGCGGCGGCATCTTCGGCTTTTTGCTGGCCTACGCCGTCAGCATTGGCGGCCTGCCGGCGTGGGTGCGCTCCAGCATCACCACCTTTTCCGGCGTGGCCTCTAACTTTGCCGGAGTGCCGCTGGCCTATGCTTTTGTGGCCGTGCTGGGCCGGGTCGGCTTTGTCACCGGCATCCTCAAAGACATCTTCAACATTGACATTTATGAAGCCGGTTTCAATCTCTATAGCTTCTGGGGCTTGAGCCTGACCTACATGTACTTCCAATTTCCGCTCATGGTGCTGGTCATGGCCCCGGCCCTTGACGGCCTCAAACGAGAGTGGCGCGAGGCCTGCGAGAATCTGGGCGCGACCTCTTTTGAATACTGGCGTTACGTCGCCATGCCCATTTTGTTGCCGTCACTGTTGGGCACCATGATCCTGCTCTTTGGCAATGCTTTCGGCGCTTATGCCACTGCTCTGGCCCTCACCGGCGGCACATTGAATCTGGTCACCATTCAAATCGGCGCTCAAATTCGGGGCGACGTTTTGCACAACCCCGGCCTGGGCTACGCTCTGGCTTTCGGCATGGTTGTCATCATGGCGATCTCCATTGCCGCCTACACCTGGCTGCAACGGCGAACGGAAAGGTGGTTGCGATGAGACGCTTTCCTTTGTGGAGTTGGTTCTGGTTTTTGCTGGGCACTCTGTATTTCTTCCTGCCCCTCTTGGGCACGCTAAACTTTTCTTTGCGCATCCGGCGCGACGTGCTGAGTCTGGACGCCTATAACAACGCGCTGACCGATCCTGAGTTTATTAGAACGTTCGTCTTCTCCAATCAGATGGCGGTGATGACCATCCTGGTCAGCATTCTGCTCATCGTGCCGACGGCTTATTGGGCGCACCTGCGCCTGCCTCAGGTTCGCCCGGCGCTTGACTTTATCACCCTGATGCCGTTTGTGATCCCGGCCATCATCCTCGTCTTCGGTCTGATCAAAACCTACAGCCGCCCGCTCACCGTCTTCGGCCTGCCCGTCGTGCCGCCGCTCACCAACACCGTCTTCAGCACCAACATCCTGCTCATCTTCGGCTACACCGTCCTCTGCCTGCCGTACATGTATCGCTCGGTGGATAACGGCTTGCGGGCGATGGACGTGCGCACCCTCACCGAAGCCGCCCAAATCCTGGGCGCCGGCTGGCCCACCATCCTGTTTCGAATCATCCTGCCTAACCTTCGCACAGCTTTATTGAGCGGCGCGCTCCTCACCTTTTCCATTGTCGTCGGCGAGCTGACTCTGGCCACCTTCCTGGCCCGCCCGGCCTTTGGTCCCTATCTGGCCCTGCTAGGCAACCACAAACCCTACGAGCCTTTCGCTCTCTCTCTCATCAGCTTCGCCCTCACCTGGGTTGCGATGGGCATCATTCAATTCGTCACTCGCGGCTCCGGCCAGGGTCAGTTGGCAGGCGGTCATTAAACCAACATCACACGAGGCAACAATGGCTTACTTAGAACTAGAAAACGTCCGCAAAGAGTTCAACAACAGCGTCGCCGTCGAAAACTTCAACCTCAAAGTCGAGCGCGGCGAGTTTGTGTCCTTCCTCGGCCCCAGCGGATGCGGCAAAACCACCACCCTGCGCATGATCGCCGGATTCGAATTGCCAACTTCAGGCGCCATCACCATCAACGGCGTGGACATGACGGACACCCCGCCCAACAAACGCAACGTGGGCATGGTGTTCCAAGCCTACGCGCTCTTCCCCAACATGACCGTCGCCGACAACATCGGCTTCGGCCTCAAAATCGCCAAGCGGCCCGCGGATGAGATCAAGAAGCGGGTGAAAGAAATGTTGGACTTGATTCACCTGCCGGTCAAAGGCGACAGTTATCCCTATCAACTTTCCGGCGGCCAGCAACAACGCGTCGCCCTGGCCCGCGCATTGGCTTTTCAACCGCAAGTGCTTCTGCTCGACGAACCCCTCTCCGCGCTCGACGCCAAGATTCGCGTCGAGCTCCGATCCGAGATTCGCCGCATCCAACAGCAGCTCGGCATCACCACCATCTACGTCACCCACGATCAAGAAGAAGCCCTCTCCATTTCTGATCGCATCGTGGTGATGAGCGCGGGCAAGATGGAGCAAGTGGGCACGCCGTTCGAGATTTACAACTTCCCGCAAACCTCCTTCACCGCCTCGTTCGTCGGGCAGCTGAATCTCCTTCCCGTCACCGTCTCCGACGCCGAAGGCCGGCGCTGCGCATTCAACGGGCGCGCGCTCGCAGTGGGCCAGCCCATCCGCTTCGCCAACGGAGCATCGGTGCGCCTGGCCCTGCGCCCCGAAGAACTCAACCTCGGCGGCGCAAGCGGCGACAGCCAACGGAACGAACTCACCGGCGCAGTGGAAAGCGTGAACTTCCTCGGCTCGGTCGTCCGCATTCGGGTGGATGTCGGCGGCGCGACCATCTCCATCGATCTCTTCAACGAGCGGCAGCTGGTTCTGCCCAAAGCCGGAGAGCAAGTGACGGTGAACTTCCCGGCCGAGTCGTGCTGGGTGATGGAATAGTTGTCAACTCTTCATGCCGCCCGCCATTCTCATAGATTTCGACGGCGCCATCGTTCCCTACGATGTTGAGTTCGAGTTGTATGCTCAACTCGGCGGCGCCGATCGCGCGGGGGATGTCGTCGCCCGATGGGAGCGGCGCGAGCTCGATGTCCCCGAACGACTCGCGCAGGGGTTCGCCGCCCTCCGCAATGGCGGCGTCACCCGGAACCAATTGGAATCTTTCCTCGACGGCGTCCCGCTCGATCCGACGTTCGCGGAATTCCTCAACTTCCTCAACGCCCGCCAATGGCCTCACGCTATTCTCTCCGATGGACTCGTTTGGTATATCGAAGGCGTGCTCAAGCGACACGGCATCGCGAACATCCCGCCGATTATTTCTAACGAGATCGATTTCGACGACGATTGGAAATTAGGATTCCCGAATCGCAATCACGACTGCTCGCCGTGCCGCCAGTGCGCCACGTGCAAGCGCTACCCGGTGCGCGAGGCCAAAGCGTGGGCCGGGCCGGTGGCGCTCATCACCGATGGCCGCGCCGACCGCTGGGCGGCGGTTGAGTGCGACATGGTCTTCGCCAAAGAGCCTTTGCTCTCCACCCTCCGCTTGTGGAAGAGGCCGCGGCGGGTGTTCGAGTTTCGGGACTTCGACGACGTGCGCCGCGAGTTAGAAAAGATTCTGCTATACTCTCACGCATCCTGATCCGGAGACTCGCTCATGCGATTGTTCGGCAAGAAGCCCAGCAAAAAAGCCACGCGCATATTCTTCGCCACCGACATTCACGGCTCCGAAGTGGCCTTTCGCAAATTTGTGAACGCCGGAAAGTTTTACGAAGCCGACGTGCTCATTCTCGGCGGCGATGTCGCCGGCAAATTGCTCATCCCCATCGTGAAAGATGGGCGCGCGCATCGCGCCCGCTTGCAGGGGCAGAATCACGTGATGGAAACCGAAGCCGAACTGGCCGACCTGAAACGCAAACTGGGCATCTTGGGTTTTTACTCGGTGATGCTCTCGCCCGACGAGTACAAGGCCATGAAAGATGACGCCGCCGCGCAAGACCGGACGTTTGTGCGCGAGGCCCGCCAGCGGCTGGCCGAGTGGATCCTCCTCGCCGAAGAACGATTGAAAGACTCGCACCGGCAGTGTTACATCACCGGCGGCAACGACGACCCGTGGGAAGTGCTGGCCGCGCTGGAAGAGAACGCGCAGGATCACGTGGTGCCGTGCGAAGGCCACACGGTGAAGATCGACGACGACCACACGATGGTGAGTCTGGGCTACAGCAACGAGACGCCGTGGAAGACTCCGCGCGAAATCACCGAAGACGAATTGGCGCAGAAAATCGGCGAGGCCATTCACGGCGTGGAAGATTTCGGCAAGTGCATCTTCAATTTTCACTGCCCGCCCAAAGACAGCACCCTCGACACCTGCCCCATGCTCGACACCTCCACCGACCCGCCGACGATCATCATGGAGGCGGGCAACCCGGTGCTGTTCGGCGCGGGCAGCACTTCGGTGCGGGCGGCCATCAACAAATATCAACCCCTGCTGGCCCTGCACGGCCACATTCACGAATCGCGCGGCATTGCCCGGCTGGGCAAGACCGTGTGCATCAATCCGGGCAGTGAATACGGCGAAGGCATTTTGCACGGCGTGATTGTGAATCTTCTCGACGGGAAGATTGAGGGGTATCAGTTGACTTCGGGGTGAAACAGAAAAGCGTTATGCACAATCTGCCCGGCTTTGAGCCGCCCAAACAGATCGAAGGCCAATATCGGCCCGAAGCAGACGTGGTCCTTTATGAGGGCGACACGGTTGACTTTGTGTCCACCATTCCCGACAACTCGGTTGCCCTGATCATCACTTCGCCGCCTTACAACTTGGGCAAGGATTACGAAACCCGCACTTCAATCGAGCAGTATCTCGAAATGCAGACTCAGGCCATTGCCCAGCTGTGCCGCATTCTTCGGAACGATGGCAGTCTGTGCTGGCAGGTGGGCAATTTTGTGGAGAACGGCGAAGTCTATCCGCTCGATATTCTCTATTACAGCATTTTCAAGAAGTTCGATTTGCGTTTGCGGAATCGGATCATCTGGCGATTCGGGCACGGCCTTCATGCCTCGAAACGTTTTTCGGGGCGATACGAAACTATTCTTTGGTTCACTAAAAGCGACAAGTATATTTTCAATCTCGACCCGGTTCGAGTTCCATCCAAATATCCGGGCAAGCGCCACTTCAAAGGCCCCAATCGCGGCAAGCCTTCGGGCAACCCGCTCGGCAAGAATCCGTCCGACATTTGGGAAGTCGTAGCGCAGGATTGGGAAGAAACCGTGTGGGATATTCCGAACGTCAAAGCCAATCACCCGGAAAAGACGGCGCACCCTTGCCAGTATCCGATTGAATTGGCCGAGCGGTGCGTGCTGGCGCTGACAACCGAAGGCGGCTGGGTGTACGATCCCTATGCCGGAGTTGGCACATCGCTCATTGCCGCTGTCATGCACAATCGGCGGGCGATGGGCAGTGAAAAAGATGCGGCCTATGTCGCGACCACGCGCCAGCGCATTCAAGATTACTTCAACGGCACACTCCGGCGCAGGCCAGTTGGCAGGCCGGTTCACCAGCCCTCTGGGAACGAGAAGGTCGCTCAGATCCCTGAGGAGTGGAAGAGCCATGGCAACAGGGTCCTTGAGAGTCCGTAGAAAAGACAAGTACGCGAATGCCAAGAAGCAGATCGTCGACTCCGAACAAGGCGGATGTAATTGAGGCTGTCTGCGAGGCTTTGCTAAATGGCAATAGCGCCAAAGCGCGAAAGGTTGCACGATCAGAATATCGTTTTCAGTTCCACGAAAAAGAACAGCGCCAGATTACACCGCTCCAAGCCCTCAATCTGTTCTGGCGAGATGGTTTTGTTGACCGCTATTCAGGCCAAAGACTTGTTTTTCCCGGCATACTTCGCCTGCTTTCAAAGCGTTTGCCCAAGGAGTTTCCGTATCATCGAAACTGGAAAATGAGCGAATGCCATATCGCTTACTATGAGTTGTCCCCAACAATTGACCACGTAATGCCTGTAGCACGAGGTGGGCTAGATGACGAGTCAAATTGGGTAACAACCTCGATGCTTCGCAATTCGGCCAAAGCAAACTGGACGTTGGAAGAACTCGGATGGAAACTCTATCCTGCTGGCAACGTGAAGGTTTGGGATGGCCTAACGCACCTGTTCATAGAACTTATCGAATCTCAGCCAAATCTCTTGCAGGATAAGAGATTGTCGAATTGGTATAGATTGGCACATCATGTTTTGCGCACTTGACTCTCTCAGGCCCGACTCTTCACATGAACCCACACCTCGACTCCCTCCTCACCCAAACCGAAAACGCCATGCGCGGCGAGGCCAACGGCCACTACCGCGGCCCGGTGCACGTGGGCGTCGATCTGGGCACGGCCTACACCGTCCTCATCGTCCTCGACGAAAATTATCAACCCCTCGCCGGAGAATATCAATTCGCGCAGATTGTGCGCGATGGGTTGGTGGTGGATTTTGTGGGCGCGGTGGCATTGGTGCGGAAGATGAAAGAACGAATCGAAGCGCGGCTGGGCTTCGCGCTCGAGTCGGCGGCCAGCGGGTATCCGCCGGGCGTGCCATTGGCCGAGGTGCGGGCCACGGGCAACGTCCTCCGCGCCGCCGGATTGGAATGCACCGGCTTGCTCGACGAGCCGACGGCGGCGAACAACGTGCTCAAGATCGAAAACGGCGTCATCGTCGATGTGGGCGGCGGCACAACGGGCATCGCAATTCTCAAAGACGGCAAAGTAGTTTATACTGCCGACGAACCAACGGGCGGCACGCATTTCTCACTGGTCATCGCCGGAGCATTGAACATCCCGTTCGAGCAGGCCGAAGAGCTGAAAAAGAATCCGGCTGAACAGCCGAGACTGTTTCCGGTGATTCGTCCGGTGATGGAAAAAGTGGGCAGCATCGTGCGGCGGCATATTGCCGGGCGGGACGTGGACACTATTTATCTCGTCGGCGGCACTTGCGCCTATCCCGGCATCGACTCCGTGATCGCCGAATACACCGGCGTGCGAACCCTTCTGCCCGGCAACCCGCTCTTTGTGACGCCGCTGGGCATTGCGATGCATAATTGAGAAGATAGAGGTCAGAAGTCAGAGGTCAGACGACACCAGACTGCTGATTACTGACTACTGACTACTGATTACTGATTACTGGTCATCAGCCTCTGGAGACTGCATGGGAGACAAATTTCAACTTCGCTGTTATTCGTATCTCGACCGAATGCAGCCGCAGTATGCGGCGTTTGTGGGCACGGTGACGCAAGGCGACTTGCCCACCGAAGGCATGGCCGCGCTGTACATCGAAGTGGCGCCGGGCAATGAAGTCTTCCGGTTGGTGGATATTGCCGTGAAGGCCACCGAAGCCCGGCCCGGCGCGCAAGTGGTCGAACGCGAATTCGGCATGTTCGAAGTCCACTCGCATTCGCAGGCCGAAGTGCTGGAGGCCGGGCGCATTGTGCTCGACCGGCTCGAACTCAAGATCGCCGATCGGGTGAAGCCGGAGATCGCTTCCGTTCAAGTCATCACCAACATCGATCCATATCAGGCGCAGCTGCTCAACCGCTTCCGCCGCGGCTCCATGCTCGTGCCGGGCGAAACACTGCTGGTGGTGGAGTGCGCCCCCGCCGCCTACATCAACTACGCTTTCAACGAAGCCGAGAAGGGCGCATCCATCAAACTCATCCACGTTTCGTCGGTGGGGCGGTTTGGCCGCATGTGGCTCTCCGGCTCCGAGGCCGAGATCATCACGGCCCGCAACGCCGCCGTGAAAGCCATTGATGAACTGGAGGGAGTGAAAGGGAAATGAAAACCTTCTACACCGAACGCGACATCGTTGACATGGCCGCTCGCGGGGTGATGGCGCTGGATGTGGACGACGACGTGGTGCTCACCGATCTGGCCCGCGAAAAGGCGCTGTCGCTCGGCGTGCGGATCGTTCGGGGGAAGCCGAGTTCCGGCGCGGCGCCCAAACAGTCTGCGCCGATGGCGCAGGATGAGATTGTCGCCAAAGTTAAGTCCGCCGTCATCGCCCGGCTGGGCAACGACGTGGACGCGGCCCTGCTCGACGCGGTGCTGGCGCGGGTGGCAGCGCAGATCAAATAGCGAATAGCGGTTAGCGATCTGCTCGCTAACCGTTAACCGCTAACTGCTGACCCTACATGCTTTTAGGCCGCGTTCTCGGCTCCGCCGTCTGCACCATCAAATATCAAGACCTCGACGGCGTCAAACTTCTCACCGTTCAGCCACTCAACAAAAAACTGGAGCCGGTGGGCCGGGTTCAAGTGGCCGCCGACGTTGTGCACGCCGGTGTGGGCGATCTGGTGGTGATGGTGCGGGCGCGCGAAGCCTCGCTCGCCATGCACGGAGTCAAGTTTGTGCCGGTGGATTTGGCCTGCATCGGGGTGGTGGATGAACTGGAGTTGAAACGGGAGGGGTTCGATTTCGAGTTCCGATCCGGCTTCACCCGGTACACGTGAATCGGCGACTGCCCATCGTCTTTCGTCCTTCATCCAATGATCATCGGCAAAGTCATCGGCACGGTCGTCACCACCATCAGCCACCCGCACTTCAAGAATCGGCGTCTGCTCGCTGTTCAGCCGTTGGCCCTGCCCGGCCAGCCCGATGACGGCGATTTTATCGCCCTCGACAATACGCAGGCCGGCATCGGCGACACGGTGCTGGTGAACCGCGAGGGCAACGGCGCGCGGCAGGCGCTCGGCATCCCCGATGGGTGTGTCATTTCGGTCATCGTCGGCATCGTCGATTCGACTACCCTTCCTTGACCGTCGTCCCGATTTGTCATTTCTCAATAGTCATTCTACATCAGCCCCATCGTCGCACGGCTACGACGTGATCACCGCCTACGAAGGCGAAACCGCCATTCGACTCTGCCGCGCCCAACTGCCGAACCTCGTTCTGCTCGACGTGGGCCTGCCCGACATCGACGGCTTCACCATGTGCCGCCGCCTCCGTCAAACGCCCCGCTTCCAACACCTGCCCATCATCTTCGCCACCAAACGCGATCGCCGCGCCGACCGCGCCGAAGGCCTCAGCCTCGGCGCCGACGATTTCATCTCCAAACCTTTCGACCTCGACGACCTCTTCCTGCGCGTGCAAAACACCATCAGCCGCTCGGCGCGCAATAACCTCACCGACCCGCGCACCGGCCTGCCCGGACTCGAAGTGGTGCGCCAAGAAACCGCGCGAGCCGCAGGCCAGTCCGTCAACACTTTTCAACTGCGCCACCTCGAACCCCTCCGCGAACTTTACGGCGCCATCGCCGCCACCGAAGTCTTGCGCGCCACCGCGCTACTGCTCAACCCCATCATCGAAGAGCTCGGCCTGCCCGACGCCTTTCTGGGCCACGCCGCCGAAGACTCGTTCGTGATCATCTGCCCGGCCGCCAACGCCGCCGATGTGGCCTGCGCCGCGCTCGACCGTTTCGCCGAGTCCGCGCTTCAGCATTATCCCGACGGCGCGCGCGAGGGCGAGACCGTGCGCGCCCGCGACGCGGACGGCAATGAGCGAGTCGTGCCCATCGTCGCCCTCCAGTCCAGCCTGCCCTGCCCGTGACCGCCGACTCAGAACTGCGCGCCGAGATCGTTCGTGTCGGCAAATTGATGCACCAGTTCGAGTTGGTGGATGGGGCCTCGGGCAACATCTCGGCGCGGCTCGACTCGAACCGACTCCTGGCCACGCCCTCCGGTCTGGCCAAAGGCTTCCTCTCGCCCGAGCAACTGATTGTGGTGGATATGGAGGGGGAACTGATTCCCCCGGCCCCGCCCGGCCTCAAGCCCACTTCCGAATTGCTGATGCACCTCGAGGCCTACAAGCAGAGGCCGGATGTCAACGGAGTGGTGCACGCCCACCCGATCACGGCGGTGGCCCTGAGCATCGTCGGCATCCCCCTCACCGATTGTGTCATCCCGGAATCGGTGATGCTGTTCGGCGCGATTCCCACCACGCCGTACGCCAACCCCTCATCCGCCGAGAATCAGCGCGCGATCTCGGAACTGGTGAAAACGCACGATGCCATCGTGCTGGCGTATCACGGCTCACTCACGGTGGGGCCGACGGTGTGGGAGGCGTATCTCAGACTCGAATCGCTGGAGCACACGGCGAAGATCATTGCGCAGGCGCGAGTGTTGGGCACAGTGAAGCCCCTGCCGCCGGAGCAGGTGGCCAAAATAATTTCAACACGCCAACAATGGGGGTTCGCCCGCGCCACCGACGCGGAAGAGTTCTGCAAGTATTGCGGGGTGTGTCATGCGTCGGGCCAGCACCGCGATGAAGAGGCGCTCATCCGCGCGGTGGCCGAAGAAGTGAAAAACAAATTGCAAGTCTCAAACTTCCAATCTCAAACCTCAAACTCCCAAACCTGAGACCTGCAATCCGCAACCCGCAATCTGCAAACTCCAAACCCTTGCCCATCCAAGATGCGCGTGATACAATCTCGCCCGCGTGGAAGGATGGCGCAACGCCCCCATCGTCTAGTGGACTAGGACGCGGCCCTTTCAAGGCCAAAACCGGGGTTCGAATCCCCGTGGGGGCACTCTGAAATCTTGGGTAAGAGCATCTTTGTTTCATGGGAGTGACACAAGATGACCTTACCCAAGCCCCCCACTCTCTCGCGTAAGCCCATGCCCGATCTCAAAGACTATATGACCACCGAAGAGGCGGCGAAGGCGCTGGGCTTTCACGTTATCACAGTAAGGCAGATGGTCAGGGACGGCAAACTCGAAGGAGTGAAACTTGGCCCCGGCTGGCTTGTCTTGCGGAAGTCGGTAACCGATTACAAGAAACGCACCGAGGGCATGAGCAAGAACGACCCCCGACGCGGAGAAAAATAGAAAGCGCGGTGACAGTTGACACGCGCTTTTTGTTTTGCTATACTGGCATCGCGGCGACGTGACTACGCAAGGCCGCTTTTCTTTTCGCCCTACTTACATCGCGGTAATGCCACCTTTCCAACTGCATCGCTTCCCCGCCCGGCGGCTCATTGCCGACAAAGAGATGATGGTCAGAGGGTCAAGAGGGAGCACCGTATCCACCATCGCCCACGAAAGGAGTCTTATGAATTGCTGTCAGTCCGTCATTGGCGGCGAACGATGCAACAAGCCCGCCGTGTGGCGGCCAATCGCACACGGCGAAAACGGCTCGCCGTTTTCGGTGTACGTGTGCGCCGATTGTCTGCAAAGGCAGACACCGACGAGAGGAGCGAACATGCAACCCCCACTAGATGACGAGTTGATCGAAGAGTTGGCTAAGATGCACTCAACGCTACAGATACGCATCCGCCAAAGAAAGGTTGACCATGAAGCATCTTATCACCGTTTGCGGCTTCGTTGTCGTGGCGCTCGTGTGGCTCACTCCCTTCGTCCAACGTGTGCTCGAGGCCGTGTGGCCTATCGCGGCGGCGGCCACCGCCTTAGTTATCGGCGCATCGGCAATCGCCCTCAGCGTGGTCATCATCGGCGCGGCCCTTCGCAGTGTGAAGAACGAAAGGCCGATTGAGATCATCCCCGCTTCGCCCCTCGTGGCCTTCGCCCGAGAAGTGACGGGCATCGCCGATGACGAAAGCCACGATTACCGCTGGGGCGTGGCGGTGATACAGTTCTGCTTCATCGGCAACGCGGTCGGCTTCAGCGTGCGACGATTGCAACCCCACATCGAGCGCATCGGGCGGCAAGTGTACGTTGACTTGCTCACCTCGCCCGGCGTGCTCGTGACAGACAAGGCCGGCACACGCTGGGGGGCCGGTTGGAACTACCCGCGCTTGCGAAACGAAATCAAGCACGGCCTCATCGAACTCCCCTACCCCACCGGCGATCCGCCCCCTGTGCGCTGGCTACAGCACAGTTCAGCACACACAGCACACACACCCAGCACAGGGGAGATCGTGTACTCCAGTCCGCTTTCCTGACAGGGCGGCGCTATGTAACTCGACACATAGCGCCGCACCCCGAGGCACCCATGAACGAAGACATCACCAAGCGCGGCCCCAAGACAAATAGACGCTACTGCTTTCGTTGCGCGCGGCCTTCGGGCTTCTCGAATGTCGAATGGCTTTTCGCCGAAGAGGTGACTGTCAACGGCCAACGGGCCTTCAAGATGCGAACTCGCGCCAGCCGCCCGGTCGTGTGCGACCGTTGCGGCCAGCAGGTAAACAACTTCTACGAAGTCCGACCCGATAGGCCGCCCCTGCGCGTGGAAGTGCTCGAGGCGCGGGAGCAAGAGCAGTACATCGCGCTCACGATAGGCGTGGCTTGCGGGTGTGTGTTTGGGATGTTCATTGCAGTATTCTTGTGGGAAGGCTTTCTGCGATTGCTCAAAGACTTCATGCAGTTCTTCCCATTCTTTCAGTAAAAAGCCATGCAAAACTTGTTGAGCATTTTTCGCGCCGACAATATGACCCCGTCACCGGAAGCGTCAAATTTCCGGCGCGCTAAAACACGGCTATTTCTCAGTGGCGGGCGCTTTCTGCGCGCGGTACACATGGCGGCGGTAACGGCGTCTGGCTTCAATGTGGAACTGATATATACTGTCGGTGGAGGCAATCATGAGACTGTATTACCAACCCAACGCGAGCAAGAACTACTCAATCAAACTCAACAACAATTACCGGGACATGTTGCAAAGCCTCATGCAAGATTGGCAGATGGACGGCGCGCAAGTCATCCGGCAACTCATCCGCGAAGCGCACCGCAAGGTGAAGCGCAAACAGAAAACCGCGAAGGGCGTATAATCTCGATCAATCAAAACGCCCGACGATGGAGAAACATCATCGGGCGCGCTACCCACCGATGAAGGCGGCGGGCTGAGACACAGTAGCACTTGCAAGCCGCCCAAGTCAAGGGCGGCTTTTTGTTTTTGGAGATCACTATGAGCACACAGACGATCACCCTCTCCCTCTCCGACAGCCTGATAAAACGCGCCGAAGCACTGGCGGCCCAGCGGCACATCACCGTATCCCGCCTTCTCGCCGAAGCCATCGAAGAACTGATCGCGCGCGAAGACCGCTACGCCCGGGCCCGGGCGCGGTCTTTGGCGCTCATGGCGAACGCGCCCGACTTGGGCACACGCGGCCAGATCGCCGTGACCCGTGAGGCTTTGCATGAGCGATAAGCCGCAGTTTGTGGATACGAATGTGCTGATCTACGCCCATGATAGATCGGCGGGCGCCAAGCACGAACGCGCGCGGGCTGTGTTGGAGTCGTTGTGGGAAAACGGCAACGGGCGACTCAGCATCCAGGTGTTGCAAGAGTTTTATACCAATGCCACGCGGAAGATCAGCAAGCCGCTCGACGCCGACACCGCCAAAGACATCATCGCCAGTTTTGGGGAATGGCCCACACACTCGCCCACTGTGGCCGACGTGCTGGCGGCCATTGAATTGCAGAAGCGGCACTCGCTCTCGTTCTGGGATGCGATGATGCTGACGAGCGCGGCGCGGATGGGATGCGAGGCGGTGCTATCGGAAGACCTGAGCGCCGGGCAGGACTACGACGGCGTGAAAGTGGTCAACCCGTTTGAGGGGGGATGATGGATTGGCAACAGAACGACGAAGGGAGGTGAGGAAGTGATCGGTTGGCCGTATGTAGTTGCGCTAGTTGTGATCCTCGGGGTACTTGATTCCATCGTCTTTGTCATTGCCGTGAATCGGGCGCTGATGATGGGGAGACTTGAGATATTGCGCAACCCACCCAAACCGGGCGCGCTGATCACGATGGACGAACGCGCGCAGAAACTTTTGCGGATAAAGGACTTTCAAGAGTTTAGAGTCGAGTACCCCAAAGAGAGAGCCAGCGATGATGAGTCTGTTTCTGTTGGCAAACGGACACCGACGAACACAGAGAGAAGGCGGTTTGAGTGTTTCCGCAAATTGAAAGATCAACATCCCGATTGGACTTATGAACGGCTTGCTGATGAGGTCAACGTTACGAGGAAATTAGGCGAAATAGTGAGCGGGGACACAGTTAGGAATACCTATCGGGCAGTGGGGGCGAAATGGCACAAAGGAGATCGAAGAAGATAGGCGGTAAGCGGTAGCCAACAAAATTGATCCGTTTACCAGTTAGGAAGGCGTGTATTGTTTTAGCAATATACGCCTTCTCTGATTCTGGAGGATGACATGGTTCGAGTAAGCATCACATTGACGGCAGATGAAGCACGCCGACTTATTGCGTTGTCGAAGCAAGAGCGCAGACATCCGCGAGACCAAGCGGCTGTCCTGTTGGGCGAACGCCTTCGGCGCGTGAAGTTGTCACCAGCCGATGCCGAGCGCATCGAGCGCGCGCCGGTGGGCGCGGGAGGACACGCATGACCAACTTAAACGCGAAGCCCGCTCTGCCAGAAGCGGGCCTCGCAAAAAAGGATTTGGGAATGGGTAATCAAGAGTATAGCACACTCGACTCGCTGAGCGCAAGCCATTATCGGGCCTTGCAGTCGTCGGCGATCTCGGACGACGTGATCCGCGAGCGCGGCTACCGAACCATCACCGCTCTCAAGGAACTACGCGATCTCGGATTCTCGCAATGCTCAACCGCCCAAGTGCCCGGCCCGCTTTTGCCCCTGCACTCCGTCGAAGGCGATCAGCCCTTCCACGTTTACCGCCCGGACAACCCGCGAACCTTCGACGACAAGAAGGGCAAGCGCAACCCCGACTGTCCCTCTGGGTCACGGAAGGGCAGAAGAAAGCCGACGCGCTTGCCAGCGCCGGGCTGTGCGCTATCGCTCTTCTCGGTGTGTCGAATTGGGCAACGAAGTTTCGCTCCAAAGACGGCAAGACCGAATGGCGATTCATCGCCACGAAGAAGCGCGCGATCAATGTCGTCTTCGACTGCGACGTGATGATGAAAGGCAAGGTGAGAATCGAACTCGCCAACCTCACGAAGTTCTTGCAGAACAAAGGCGCAACGGTCAATGCCGTCTATCTTCCCAACGATCCGAAACGGGGCAAGGTTGGAGTCGATGATTGGCTTGCCGAGGGTCACACCCTCGCCGAACTCGAAAACCTGATCGACGCGCCGCGGCCGGCCCCGCAACTTCCACCACCCATCACCGAATTACTCGATGATGCTCCGCCCACGATCAGCCGCCCGCTATCGCTGATCAGCGGGCGCGCTTACGCGGCGGCATGGCCGTACACCCAAACCCGGATCGATTTCGACAAAGACCGGGGAGGCAACATCGTCAAACTGCCAGAACCGCGCTTCGAGAAAGAACGGCGGTTGATCATCATCCGCAATGACGGCGCGCGTTTCGGCGATGGAATGCAAAACTCTTTCGCCGATCTGGGCATCGATGTTCGTCTTGCCGATCCCCCGCCGCAAAAAGACAAACTCTGGTCAACGCCCGGCATTCGGAAGTATCTCGGCGGCTATCGCCCCGATCCTGCCGATGTCTTTCGACGTGTAGTCGAAGTGCTGAGTCACTTCGTGGACTTCGAGCAATCCCTCGCCGATCAGGAAACCATGTCGCAAATGATCGCCTGCTTCATCCTCTCGACATGGTTTCTCGACATGACGAACGTATCCGGCGCATTGTGGATGACGGGCGAGAAGGGATCGGGTAAGTCGCACACGATGATCGTGGTCTGCGAACTTGGGCACCTCGGTCAGGCGATCATCGGCGCATCGAGCGCGGCCAGCGTGCGCGACCTCGCGGCCTACGGCGCGCTACTCGGACTCGACGAGGCCGAGAACATCGCCGATAAGAGCAAGGTCGATCCCGAACTGCGCGATCTGTTTCTGGCGAGCAATCGACGCGGCGTGCCTGTCTCGTTGAAAGAGGCCGGGCCCGACGGGAAGTGGCACAACATTCTGATCGACGCCTTCGGCGCGAAGGTGTTCACCGCGATCAGCAATCCCTTCGACACGCTGTCCAGCCGCGTGATCATCGTGCCCCTTGCCAAAACCCCCGACCGCAAGAAAGCCAACGCCGACCCACTCGATCATCGCCAGTGGCCGCACGACTGGCGAACGCTGATTGACGATCTCTGGGCAATGGCGCATCTCTCGTTTGCCGGAGATGCAGAGATACGATCTGATGGTCAGCGAACACACCCGGATCATCGGGCGAGACCTCCAGCCGTGGCGCGGCCTTCTTACGGTGGCCGCGTGGCTCGATGCGAACGGCGTGCCCGGCCTGTGGACGAAGAACGACGGCGGCGGGCTTGTGTGCAACAACTGCCACGAGGATCCGCGGCTGAAAGCAAGGCAATAAATGACCTGCGTCCCGTAGAAATCGCTCTACGGCCTTCCTGACGCGATTTGCAAGCATCGTAGACCCATGAACGGCAACAGTCCGCCCACCCCATCGAAAAGCGCATCCTTCGACGTGGAAGAGATCGGCGGCGCGCAGTTCGACGATCTCACCGAAGCGCAGAGGGCCGCCCTGCCCCTCTTGGCCGCCGACATCACGACGGCGCTTCGGGCGCTCATTGCTTCGGGCGCGCTGGCTGTGCGTGATGGGCGCGTGACCGTGTGCGACAACAAATCATCATGACCGACTACATCCCCCCGCCCTCTTCTCTCCCGCCCGGCTCTTCGGTGTGGGCCTACTTGCGCGATAGCGGCGGCACGGCGCAAGAATTGAGCGTGAAGCAACAGGAAAGCGTGATCATGGCTTACTGTGCGAGGCACAGTCTCATCCTAACGCGCCTCTTCGCCGATGAAGCCAAGACTGCCAGCACCGACAAAGGGCGCGATATGTTCGCCGAGATGATCGACGTGACCGCAAGACCGCAAGACCGCCCCGCCGGGCTGTTGATCTGGAGTCTCTCTCGCTTCGCCCGCAACCAAAACGACTCGCCCTACTATCGCGCCATGCTCCGCAAGCGCGGCGTGGTCATTCACTCCCTCACCGAAGTCTTGCCCGATGACTCGACCGCCATCGTGATCGAGGCCGTTTACGATTTCACCAACGCCGAGAAGTTGCGCCAAACTTCGCGCGACGTGAAGCGCGCTCTTCACGCGCTCGCCCGGCAAGGCTTCATCGGCGGCGTGCCCCCGCGCGGCTACAAAGCCGAGTCCGTCATCATCGGCGAGAAGCGTGACGGCGCTCCCCGCAAGGTAAGCCGCTGGGTCATCGATCCCGATCTCGCTCCCTTCGTGCAAAAGGCGTGGGCGCTGGCCGCCGAAGGGAAAGGCACGCGAGAGATCGAGCGCGCCACCGAAGGCCGACTCTACAAGCCCAAGAACTCATGGACAACGTTCTTTGCCAACAAGACCTATATCGGCATTCTCAAATTCGGCGACGAAGAGATCGAGGGCGTGATCCCCGCCCTGATCGACCGTGAGACTTGGGAGGCCGTGCAACGACATCGGCAAGCGCGGGCAAGAACGAACATCCGAAGGGGGCCGACTCGCGGCATACTCTCCGGGCTGGCCTTCTGTGCCCGATGCAATTCCACCATGTCGCACAGCATGAACAAACTATGGCGGTATTACATCTGCGGCAAGAAGACTCGCGAGGGCGCGAAGGCTTGCCCCGAACGAAGGATCGGCGCAGACAAAGCGGATGCCAGAGTGCTCGATGCGGTGATCGGGCGCGTGTTCACCCGGTCAATGGCCGAAGCGTTGATCGCCGAAGTGCAAGCGCAACTTTCCGACACGAGCGCGCTCGACCGCGAGATTGCTCAACTGGACAAGCAGATCGCCGAAGTGAAACGCAAGATAGCCCACCTCAACGATCAGATCGAAAACTTCGGCCCGGCCAAGTCCACACAGGAAACTTTGTTGCGGCGCGAGACCGAACTCGCCGAGGTGGAAGGCAGGCGCGCCCATGCCGAAGCGCGCAAGGCCGCGCACGCGATCACCATCACGCCCGATGTCTTGGCCTTCGTGATCAATTTGTGGATTGGCGATCTGGCTCAGGCGCGCGAAGCGAAGGACGTGACGGCCATGCAGGACTTGCTTCGGCGATTTGTTTCAAGAGTCGATCTGAGTTACAATTCAACTCGTATCACTTATCGGTTTCCACTCAACGACAGCGACTGTAGCAAAGACACCGTGCCTTTGTGGGGGCACTCTGAAATCTTGGGTAAGAGCATCTTGCTCTTTGAGGCGCAGGCACGTTGTGTCTGCGTTTTGTTTTTGCGCCTCCTCTCGCGGGCAGGTCGACGCGGCCTCGCGTTATTCCAACGGCCAACCCGGTATCGCTGCATCAATCTCCGCCATCAACCGGATGGTCTCTTTGAGCGCCACTACCACTTTGGCATAGTGCGCCTTGTCTTCGGCGCTCAGTTCGCGCCCGCGCCGGTCTTTGAGCCACTTGTGGCAGACCTGATAGCCGCCGACGTGAAATTCCCACACGTCTTCCGGCACGCCGACAAAGCCTTGCTCATCGTTAATCCACACCGTCTCGTCCTCGTACTTGGGATAACCCGAAGCGACGACGTTGTCACCCTTGCCAGTGAATTTGGCGATGGGATGATTGAGGGCTTTGGATTCCAACAGATGCAAGCCTACCAGTTCTTTACCCTTGGCCGCCAGCGCGCGGAACAGCTCAAGGTTGCGGGTGAGCGGCAGGCGGGGGAAATCTATTTTGAGAAACTCGGCGTAGCGTGAGCGATAAGTGGGCGAATGGAAGACCGCGTACATGTAGTGGAAGAGGTCTTCCGGGCCAAAAGTCTTTTGGAGGTCGCCCGTGCCATCGGGGATGAAGGCCAAGCCCAGCCGCGTTTCAATCTCCGCAATGAACTTGGGCGAGAGGTTGGGCTTGCGACCGCCGGGGCCGGCTTCAGCAAACATCGATTTCTGCTGATAATCGTCTTGGTCTTCTGAGTAAAAATAAACAGGAAACAGATAGTTGTACTCTCGTGTTTCTAATGAAATCGTGTTTCCATCAATCAATCTGTTCGTAACAAAAACATGAGCGAAATCATCCCCAGCAAGCTGTCGAACCGAAATCAAGGCCAGATTCGGTTTGCACATTCCCTGCATCAACTTGCCGCGCATACGCTTGATTGCATATGGGTGATAGAGTATCGGACGAACATCAAAGGGGCGGTAAAGCCATTCTTGTAGAAATTCCGTTTGTGGTCGTCTGCGCACGAGATTACGAATTTGTGAGTAGTTGAAGCTTGACCAATTCGGAGCATCAATACCAAGAGCAACCGCATCGAAGCTCGCACTATCTGCAATGGTTGTCAGACGTTTATTCATCTCTTTTGCTGTTATGGTCGAAACGAATTCGTCGCGTCCTGTCTGAACACCACTCACTGAGTCAGCAAACAATTCAGCCAGACTCCAGCCAAGGCAATATTCGTCTATGTTTTCGAAGGCTTTGGGTGTGAAGAAGCGAAAAGCCCCTAGGCAGGTCTGTCGATCAAGGTCTCTAACGTCACTCCATTTTGTTGTTGAAACATCATATTCAACCAAATAGGCGTATTTGCTCTCCCTCGAGCCCCAGAGCTCTGCGTGGCGAACTTCTCCGTTTCGCTTCCCCTGACCTCTTCTCACAAGAATTCCAATAGCTACTCCCTGCTTGATGTCAAATACGTTTTCATCCTTGGATCCGTCGGGCGCAATCTCTTTTTTCATTGCGCTGCCGTGTAAGTCCAAAATGTATATGCTATCGAAAGTCTCTCGCAGACTCTGGCGCATCCGACGATGAGTTATGCCCTCAATGAAAGTGTTATTCGTAATGAAGGCGAGGATACCTTGGCCGGTTTGCTCAATGCGCCACTGGGCGAAACGCATGAATTTGATAAAGTCATCGTCGAGGTTAATCTTCTTTTCATTCAAGTCCTTCTTGTAATCGTCAAGCAGGCCCGAAATCCATTCGCCCTTGTTCATTTGGCCGAAATTGGAATACGGCGGGTTGCCGATGATAACGGTGATGGGCGTCTCGGTTTTCACCGTGGCCGCCTCTTCGGCCTCGTGCGCCAAAAAGGCGGTGT
>VGOW01000022.1 GCA_016875735.1 Chloroflexota bacterium
ACCGATTGGATCGCTCAAGTCGAAGCCAGCGGTTTGAAGGCCTTGCAGACCTTCCTCAAAACCCTCGCCAACTGGCGAGAGCGGATTCTGAATTACTTTGACGGACGACACACTAATGGTTTCGCCGAAGGTGTGAACTTGAAGATCAAACTGATCCATCGACGTGGTTTCGGCTATCGCAACTTCGCTAACTTCCGTTTGCATGTCCTTGTCGCCTTTGACCCTATATCACATTGAATCTGGTAGAGCCAACAATCTGAAACAGACAATGGGTATGGTCCCGGCTATCAAGCCAGCGACACACCGGGCGCGGCCTCGGGGCAGGGCAGTGGCTACGGCCCCGGCCCGGAAGCAACTTGCGCCTGCACACCCGAATACGATGGCAACAGTTATGGCCCCGGTGGTCCGTCGGCACAGCCCAGTGATAATGGCAACAATTCCGACGATCAGGAGCCGCAGTTGAACACCACCCCTCAGCCGCAGGGTGATGCCCCAGCCGGAAACCCCGGTGGCGGCCACACGCCGTAGCCCGGATCGTCAGTGGGCAGCCTGTCCCCGATTCCACAAAAATGGAAAACGCCCCTCGGCATTTTGCCGAAGGGCGTTTTGAACCTGCGCTGACTGAGCCGGTTTAGTATTCCGGCATCGGCGGCGCGGCGGGCGCCTTTTCCTTCTCCGGCGCGTCGGTGATGAGCGCGTCGGTGGTGAGGATCATCGCCGCGATCGAGGCGGCGTTCTCGAGCGCGCCGCGCACCACCTTCACCGGGTCGATGATGCCCATCTTGATCATGTCACCATAACTGCCAGTGAGCACGTTGTAGCCGACGTTCTTGTTCTTGTCCTCTTTGGATTTGCGGCGGACGCCGTCGATGATCACCGAACCATCCTGCCCGGCGTTGGCGGCCAGTTTGCGCATGGGCGCTTCGAGCGCGCGGCGGACTGAGGTCACACCGGCTTGCTCGTCGTCGTCGTCCATCTTCACTTTGGCCACGGCTTCGGCGGCGTTGATCAGCGACACTTCGCCGCCGGGCACGATGCCCTCTTCCACTGCGGCGCGAGCCGCCGAGAGCGCATCTTCGACGCGATGCTTCTTCTCTTTCAGTTCCACTTCGGTGGCGGCGCCCACGCGGATGACGGCCACACCGCCGCTGAGTTTGGCGAGGCGTTCCTGCAGTTTCTCTTTGTCGTAATCCGAGGTGCTCTTGTCGATCTCAACTTTGATTTCTTCGATGCGGCCTTTGATGGCTTTGGCCGAGCCCGCGCCGTCCACGATGGTGGTATCGTCTTTGGTAGAAACAACTTTCTTGGCGCGGCCCAGATCGCTCACCTGAGTGCTTTCCAACTTCTTGCCAAGCTCATCGGTAATCACCGTGCCGCCGCTGAGCACGGCAATGTCTTGCAGCATGGCCTTGCGGCGGTCGCCGAAGCCGGGGGCTTTGACGGCCAGCACGTTCAACATGCCGCGCAGTTTGTTGAGCACCAGCGTCGCCAGCGCTTCGCCGTCCACGTCTTCGGCGATGATCACCAATTCGCGTTTGCCGATCTGCACGAGTTTCTCCAGCACCGGCACGATGTCGGCGGCGGCGGAGATTTTCTTGTCGTGAATCAGGATGTACGGCTCGTTGATGACGGATTCCATCGCGCCGGGATCGGTGATGAAGTAGGGCGAGATGTAGCCGCGATCGAACTGCATACCCTCGACGTACTCGGTTTCGAATTGCAGGGACTTCGACTCTTCGACGGTGATGACGCCGTCTTTGCCGACTTTGTCCATCACTTCGGCGATGAGGTCGCCGATCTCTTCGTCGGCGGCGGAGTTGGCGGCCACCTGTGCGATCTCTTCTTTGGTGTCAATCTTCTGCGATTGTTTGCGGATGGCTTCGACGGCGGCGTCGGTGGCTTTCTCGATGCCGTGTTTGATGAGCATGGGGTTGGCCCCGGCGGCGACCATCTTCAGGCCTTCGGTGGCGATGGCTTGGGCGAGCACGGTGGAGGTGGTGGTGCCGTCGCCGGCGATGTCGTTGGTTTTGGTGGCCGCCTGCGCCAGCAGCTGCGCGCCCATATTCTCATACGGGTCTTCGAGCGAAATTTCTTTGGCGACGGTCACACCATCGTGAGTGATAGTGGGGGCGCCGAATTTCTTGTCGAGGGCGACATTGCGGCCCTTGGGGCCGAGAGTGGTGGCGACGGCATTGGCCAGTGTGTCCATGCCGGATTTCAGTTTGCGGCGGGCTTCTTCTTGGAAAATGAGTTGTTTGGCTGCCATGATGAGCAATCCTTTCTAGAATGCTTTGCGAAAGTGGGAATTATTTCTTCTTGGACTTGGCTGACTCTTCTTCAACGATGGCGAGGATGTCGCTCTCTTTGAGGATGAGCAGTTTTTTGCCGTCGAGTTTGATCTCGGTGCCGGCGTATTTGGCGAAGAGCACGGTGTCGCCAACCTGCGGGTCCATGGCGATGCGCTGGCCTTTGTCATCGCGCGCGCCCGGGCCGGTTGCCAGCACGGTGCCTTTTTGTGGTTTCTCTTTGGCGGTTTCGGGCAGAACGATTCCGGTAGCGGTGCGCTCTTCCTGCTCGAGGGGTTCGACGACCAGACGGTCGCCCAGTGGTTTGAGGTTGAGTGACATTGATAAGCCTCCTGACTTAGGGTGAAAAGATGATTGGTCTTTGGGATACACACAGACGAGTTAGCACTCGTGTTTCGGGAGTGCTAACTCAAGTGCCCGCATAATACAACACGGGTTTTTGGTTGTCAAGAGTTTTTATCAAACTCTAACAGGGAGCGCCAAAGGCGACTCACGGAGTCGGAGTCCCGGCGGGGGTGGGGGCCGGGGTGCCGGTTGCGGCAGTGGGGAGTCCGCCTCCTCCGCCGAGCACGGCCTGTGTCGCGTTGGCGTCGGCGATCTGGCAGACGGCTTCGTTTTCGTCGAGAATGGCGTTGACGATGGCATCATCGGTGGCGAAGGCGCGAATTTGCTGAAACAGCGGGCGGGCGCGTTGGCAGTGCGGGTTGCTGGGCGTGGAGAGCGCGGCCAGCACCGAACTGTAAGTGTAAAAAGCTTCCAGAGAATCTTTGTCGAGAGCGAGGGGGGGGATGGGGAGATCGGGAGCGCCGTCTTCATCGTCGATAGTGTCGGTGAGGGTGGTGCAGCCGTCCACGGCACAGCCGAGTTCGATGATGGCGCTTTCGTAATTGAGAGCCTTGAAATACACCAGCCCCAACCGTCCGTGAATTCTGGCGTTGGTCGGGTCAATGGTGATCGCTTCTTCGAGGTATTGCGCTGACGCGCCGTACTCGCCTATCTGGAAATACGTTCGACTGATGGAGAGGTAGGGGTCAATGTCTTGGGGGTTGATGGCGTTTGCGCGCTGAAAGTATTGAATGGCGGTGTCGTATTGCTGGAGTTGGCGGAAGTTGACGCCGATTTGCATATATAGGAAAGCGAGATTGGGATTGATCTTCAGCGCGGACTGATAGGCCTGGATGGCCTCTTCGTAGTTGCTCGTGCTCTCGAGGTAATAGCCATACACTCGATACGCATCCATGCTGTTGGGGTCGAGCATGAGGGCCTGCTTGGCCTCGTCGCGCGCCTGCGCCCAGCGCTGCTGATCCACCAGCACTTCGGCGTAATATGCGTGAGCCAGCGCGTTGTTCGGGTCGAGCTGAATGGCGCGCACGGCGGCGTCGCCGGCGTTGGCATAATCCCCCGTCCAATCCAGCGCCAGCGCATGCACGGCATGGGCGGCGCTGTTATTTGGATCGATCAAAATAGCATCCCCGGCTGTCTTGACTGCCTCCTCCGCTTGATCGGCATACACCTGAATGCGGGCGAGTCGAATGTGATATTCAATTCGCGTCGGGTCGAGTTCAATGGCCTTCTCGTAGGCCAGCACTGCTTGCTCCAACCGCCCCGCCGAAAACTGCTTCTCCGCTTCTTCGGCGAAAGAGGCCGGACTGCGCGTGGCGGTCGCGGTCGGCATGCCGATGGGTTGAATATCTCCCCGTTCTCTCAGATTCAGCAAATACAACCCGGCGAAGATGAGGATGATGTACACCGCGATCCGCGCCATGCTGTTGCGCCGCGTGCGCCGCAAATTGAAATTGCCTCGGTTCAGATACATGAGCGTCCATCTCTCCCCCACGATTTCAATATACCATACATGCTCTCGGAGATCAGCGCAGAGTCGACTCAAAATGTCCTGCCGATGTTGGACACGCCCCGCGCCCCCCGCTATAATGCCGACGCGCAGCACTCTATGGACACCGACCCCACGCAAGACACTGTTCCGACCCCCGCCGTTCGCCGCCTGCCCACCTCACCCCTTGGCCGATTCATTCGCTCCATGCCCGGCGCGTTTTTGATTCTCGGACTCGTGCTGGGCGGCGTGCTCGGCGGCGCGGCGTTCGGCGGATACCGCGCCGGAGTGATCGAACGCGACCGGGCGGCGGCCACCGCGCAATTCGAAGAACTCACGCGCCAATACCGGCTCGGCATTGAAGACATGGCCGCCGGGCGATACACCCTCGCCGTCGAACGATTCCAATACATCCTCTCCATTGATCCCGACTTCCCCGGCGCGGCGGAGCGGCTGGCCGAAGCCCGCGCCAACGGCACCCCGCAACCGGCCACCGTTACCCCCTTCCCCACCCCCATCGCCACCCTCGACGCTCAAACCGCCGCCGACATCTTTGCCCAAGCCCAAACCGCGCACGACGCAAAAGATTGGGACACCGCCATCGAACGACTCAACGCCCTCCGCCTCGCCGACCCCGGCTACGAACGGCTGGCCGTCCGCGATATGCTCTACAGCGCCTTCCGCAATCGAGGCATCGAAAGCATCGACGCCGGAAAACTCGAACTCGGCCTCACCGATCTCGATCAGGCCTCCACCATCCTTCCCCTCGACACCGACGCTCAGCAGTATCAGCAGTGGGCGACCATTTACATGAATGGTATTTCGTATTGGGGACTCAACTGGCCGCGCACCATCGAGACCTTTCAACTTTTGTACACCATCGCCCCCTACTTCCGCGACACCGCCAGCCGACTCCGCGATGCCCATCTTGCCTTCGCCCGCCAACTCGACTCGCTCGGTGACCCGTGCAGTGCAACCGCCGAATACGCCGCCGCCCTCGATCTGCAATTCGAACAGAGCGTGGAAGACAAACGGCTTGCCGCCGAAACCGCCTGCCTGTTTGGCACCGCCACCCCCGACGGCACCCTCACCCCTTTCCCCACTCCGGATGGGACACTCACGCCCTTCGCCACCCTCGAATCATCGGAGACGCCGACCGAGACCCCGACCCCCGTCGAAACCCTCGCGCCGTAAAACCTAATGCCGAAAAAAAACCGCAATCCCAAATCCTTTTATCTTCTCAGCCTCGGCTGCGCAAAAAACACCGTTGACTCCGAAAGCATGGCGCAACTGCTCGGCGGCGCGGGCTACACCGGCGTGGCCGAACCGGCCAAAGCCGGAGTGCTCATCGCCAACACCTGCGGCTTCATCGGCCCGGCCAAAGAAGAATCGGTCAACGCACTGCGCGAACTTGCCGACGGAAAGAAGCCCGGCCAAATGCTCATCGCCGCCGGATGCCTCTCGCAACGATACGGCGCGGAACTCGCCAAACAAGTGCCGGGGTTGGATGGCATCATCGGCGCCCGCCGCTGGATGGACATCGTCGATCTCGTTCAGCGATTGCGCGCCCAACCGCACCCACAGCCCATCTACCATTTGCCCGATACGCCCGTCGTCGGCGGGGACGAGCGAGGCGCAATGCGCGCCGCCATTCAAGGCGCGAGCGCCTACCTCAAAATCGCCGATGGCTGCCGTCGGCCGTGCGCGTTCTGCGCCATCCCGCTCATCAAAGGCGCCGCGGTCAGCCGCCCATCCGAAAGCATCCTTGCCGAAGCCAGGCAACTCGAAGCGATGGGCGTGAAAGAACTCATTCTCATCGCGCAGGACACCACCGATTACGGGCACGATCTCGGAATGAAAGAAGGGTTATCGACTCTGCTCGAACGCCTCGCCGACGCCGCGCCCGGCATCCCGTGGATCCGGATCATGTACGCCTTTCCCGGTTACGTCACCGATCGGCAGATCGAAACGATGGCCCGACTTCCGCAAGTTTTGCGCTACCTCGATATGCCCCTTCAGCACGGCCACCCGGCCACTCTGCGCCGAATGCGCCGCCCGGCGAACGTTGAGTGGGTGCGCGACACGGTAGGCAAGATGCGCGCCGCCATGCCCGATCTGGCAATTCGCTCCACGTTCATCGTCGGCTACCCCGGCGAGACTGAAGAGGAGTTTCAGACGTTGCTCGACTTCGCCGCCGAACTGCAGTTTGATCGAGTCGGCGCGTTCACCTTTTCGTTCGAGCCGGGCACCGCCAGCGAGCCGCTCGGCGACCCGATCCCGCCAGAGGTCAAAGAGGATCGCCGCCGCCGACTGATGGAACAGCAACAGCGAATCTCGCTGGCGAAGAATCAAGCACAGATTGGCAAAACGTTGGACGTGTTGATTGAAGGCAAAGGCGATGGACTCAGTCTTGGCCGGTCGTATCGTGACGCGCCGGAGATCGACGGAATGGTGATGGTGGAGGGTGATTTGCCGGTGGGCGAATTTGTGCCGGTGCGAATCACGGGCGCAATGGCCTACGATTTGACGGGGGCGGCGGCCACGGCGCGAGCCATCGGCCAGCCGATTGCTCTGCGAGAATGAGCCGCCCCCGTTAAAGATTCACGCCGGGTTCACGGAAGCATTTTCACCACCCGTCAACAAAGCGGGCAGATAATCCACGCTGAGGCTGGCTTATGTTGCAGGGCCGTTTCAGAGACGGCAATTTTTACAAACTTTTTCTAACCATGGGGGTTTCTGTTATAATATCAACGTAGCAATAATTTGCGGAACAGGAAAGGAGGTGAAACTAACATGTTGTTCATCCCCCGCGAAAAAGGGCAAGGTTTGGTTGAGTACGCATTGATCCTCGTATTGGTGGCCGTGGTCGTCATCGTCATTTTGGCGTTGCTCGGGCCGGCGATTGGTAACGTGTTCTCCAACATCGTTTCCAACATCTAGTTGCTGTGTGCGACAAAAAAGCGGTGGCCGAGGCCACTGCTTTTGATTCTCTGCGCTGTGCGATTCTATTTCTCGTCCGCCGGGGGTTCTGTGTAAGAGCCGTCGATGATTTGGGGCTCCGCCGTTTCCGAACTGGCGCCGGTTTCTTTCGCTTTCGCCTGCTGCTGCACCTGCCAGTCGGGGCCGTGGCCTTTGAGCGATTCCATGTGCTCTTCCACGACGCTGGCCGGGCACAGATCGATGAACAGCCGGAAGCCCAGCGCCAGCACAACAATGTCGTCGATCTGCCCGAGCAGAAGCGCGACATCGGGGAGAACATCGACCGGCATGACAAGATAGGCCAGCGAGCCAACAGGCAGTGTTTTCACCCACAGCGGCACACGCGGATCGCGTATGAGCAGCCACACCAGCCGGGCTTGAAGAATCAGATTGCGAAAGAAATTGAGATTCTCGTCATAGAGGACAGGGCGTTTGTCGTTGGACATGGGTCACCTCGCTGGCTTCATTATACGCCTATCAATTGCAGTCCCCACAGTACCACCATCCCAATGGCAATGGTGAGGAGGATGTTGCGCGTGCGCCAAGCGACCACTCCTGCGATCAGCCCGGCGATGAGGCGCGCGTTGCTAAACGAGATATTGATCGGCCCGCCACCGGGCCGCAACATTTCGGGCAGGATGATGGCCGAGAGGACGGCGGTGGGCACGTAGCGCAGAGCGCGGCGCACCACATCGGGCATGGCGAGACGGCCCCAAGCCACGATGAAGGAAAGCCGGACGAGGTACGTCACCAGCCCCATGGCCATGATGGTGATCCAAATTTGAAACGGCGTCATTGGGGCCTCGTCCGATATTGCTCGGCGATCAATCCGGCGATGATGCCGGTGAGCGCCGCCGCCATTAATCCCAGTTTGTACGGCCAGTCGTAAGCGGCCACCGCCACCGTTGCCCCCACCACTGCCGAGATCACTGCCGGCCGGTCGGCGAGGGCGGGAATGACGAGAGCGATGAACGTGAGGGGCAGGGCGAAGTCGAGGGCCCAGCTTGCCGGAACCTGCGCGCCAAACAAAATTCCGATGCCGGTCGAGAGCTGCCATGTGAGCCACAACGCCAGCGCCGTGCCAAAGTAGAACGAGTGGCGCTTCCACGGATCGCCGGATCGATCCGGCTTCTGATAGTTGAGGATGCCGGTGGCATACGCCTCATCGGTGAGCAGATAGGCGAACAGCATCTTCCAGCGCAGAGGCAGGCGTTCGAGGTGCGGCGCGAGCGAGGCGGAGTACAGCGCGTGGCGCAAGTTGACGACGAAGGTGGTGAGGACGATGACGACAAAAGGGGCGTTGTCGGCGAAAAGGTTCGTGCCAATGAATTGGCTCGATCCGGCAAACACGATTGAAGACATGGCTTGCGCGATGGAGGGCGGCAGCCCCGCGCCGACGGCCAGCACGCCGTAGATCAGGCCGAAGGGCGCGACGCCGAGCAGGATGGGCAACTGCGCCCGAACACCGGCGGGGAAATCGGATCGGTTCATGGAAGTGGTGAAGGGGGGAGAGGCGGCTTCCCCTCGACCGGCGGACTCGGACTCACTCGGCCAGCAAATATTCCGCGATCAGCCTCGCCGTGTTCAAGATCGATTCTTTGTGCGTGCGCTCGTAGTTGTGCGAGGCATCCACACCGGGCCCAATGAGTCCCACTTTCACATCGCCGCCTGCGTGCCAATAGGCTTCGCCGTCGGAAGCGTAGTACGGATAGATGTCGGTTTTGTAGGGGATGTTGGCCGCTTGCGCCAATCGCACAAGTTTGCGATTCATGTCGGGGTGATACGGGCCGCCGGAGTCTTTGAAACAGATGCACGCGCTGAACTCGTCGGAGTTTTGCCCCGCGCCCACCGCCGCCATATCCACCGTGAGCAGTTCCACCAGATCGGGGGGGAAACCCGACGCCGCGCCGTGCCCGACTTCCTCGTAATTGCTGATGTGAATGGTCGTCCGCTGCGCCGGTTTCATTCCCGCGCCGCAAATGGCTTTCATCGCGCCGAGTATGCAGGCCACTGCCGCCTTGTCGTCGAGGTGGCGCGAGCGAACGAACCCGGCCTCGCTTACTTCCGCTCGCGGATCGAAGGCGACGAAATCGCCCACCGTGATTCCCAGTGCGCGAGTCTCGGCGGCGCTTGAGGTGCGCTCGTCGAGTCGAACCTCCATCGCGTCGTCGTCGCGTTTTGCGTCGTTGACTTCTGCGCCGTGAATGTGGCCCGATGCTTTGCACAGCAGAAGCGATCCGCGCACCCGGCGGCCTTCGGCGGTGCGCACGTTGCATCCTTCCCCTTCCACCGTGTTCCACGCGAAGCCGCCGATTTTTGTTAACTTGAGCCGCCCGTTGGGTTTGATCTCTTTGATCATTGCGCCGAGCGTATCGACGTGGGCGGTGAGGGCGCGGGGAGCCGACTCGGCGACCCCGCCCCATGTGGCCACCAACGCGCCTTTGTTCGTGAGCCGCATCTCCACCGGAAAGGGTTGAAGCAGAGACCGGGTTCGGGCAACGGACTCGGCGGCCATGCCGGTGGGGCTGGGCGTGTTCAACAGGGAGACGAGCGAGTCGATCATGTAGTCAATATCGAAGTTAAGAGAGGGGGTCATAGCGTGAGTTTACACGGGCGCAATCGTTTGATCAACTGCGATCTTGCCCAATCTCTCTCCATTTGCAACCGTCTTGCCACAAATTTGCGCCCAAACCCTGTGATATACTCTCGCCAATTATGGCGGCCATTCTCGTGGTGGAAGACGATCTGGCGATTGCCCAGATGGTCAAGCTCATTTTGGGCAAACACGGGCACGAACTGCGGCACGTGATGAACGGCGAAGAGGCGCTGGAGATGCTGTTGACGTGGCGGCCCGACCTGATCATCTCTGATGTGATGATGCCCGGCCTCGACGGCTTCGCGCTGATCAAGCGGCTCAAAGAATACCCCGACTTGGCCGACATCCCCATTATCTTTGTCACCGCGCTGTCGCAAGTGGAGCAGGTGAGTCAGGGGTTGAATATGGGCGCGGTGGATTATCTGCCCAAACCCTTCCGGGCGATGGAACTCGAAGCGCGGGTGAACAATGCCCTGCGCCTCAAATTCTTGCAGGACAATCTGCGCCGGGCCAACACCGAGCTCGCCGAGCTGACGCTGGTGGACAGCCTCACTGGCCTCAAGAACCATCGCTACGTCAACGAATACCTCGAACAGAATTTGCTCCACTCGGCCCGCTACGGCGAGCCCCTCTCGGTGTTGATGGTGGACATTGATTTCTTCAAGCGCATCAACGACACGTACGGCCATGTTCCGGCGGGCAACGAGGTGCTGCAAGACTTGGCGAAAGTGTTGCGCGCTCAAACGCGGCAGAGCGATGTGGTGTGCCGGTTCGGCGGCGAGGAGTTTCTGGTCATCTGTCCCACCACGCCTCGCTCGGCGGCCAACACGCTGGCTGAACGCATTCGCGCCGCCGTGAGTGAGCACAAGTTTCCTCACCTCGTCAGCGAAACGCTCACCGTGAGCGTCGGCGTCGAAACAATACGCGCCGAAGCGCGACCGTGACTCCAACGCCATCCTCAGCCGCGTCGACTCGGCGCTCTATCAAGCCAAGAACGAAGGACGCAACCGGGTTTGCGTCGCCCCCTAAATCCAGTATCATATTGGCTGTATGACTCCAGTTGAGATACAACAGTATCTCCAGTCTGGCATCGAGGCCGTGAAGCGCGGGCAGAAGCAGCGCGCCTGCGAACTGCTCATGAGCGTCGTCGACGCCGACGAGAACAACGAGCAGGCCTGGCTGTGGTTGAGCGCGGTGATGGAATCGTTGGACGATCAAATCACCGCACTCGAAAACGCCCTCGACATCAACCCGACGAATCAAGCCGCGCAGAGAGGGCTGGCCGCCCTCAAGAGTCGGCTGGCCGCCGAGCAACCGGCCACAGTGGGCGGCGGCGCCGAAGATGAATTCGCGCTCCCCCTGCTAGCGGCGACCGCCCCCACGCGCCCACTCAATCCCCTCGTTGCTTCTCCGCCGCCCGTCAACGACATCGCCGATTACGCGCCCCTCTCACCGGTCGAAACCATCTCGGCATTGGACGATCCCTTCCAGTGCGTGTATTGCGGAGCGCCCGCCGCGCCGGAATTGAGGCGGTGCCCCCAATGCAACCGCGATCTCATGATCAAAGTGGGCGCGCGGACTCTGTCGAGCACCCTGCGCACCGCAGTGTTTGCCTTCCTCGCCGCCCTGGCCCTCGCCGCGTTCGAGGCCATCACGACTACCATCTTCTATTATCAAGGCGACAACTTTCTCACCGAATATATTTTCCAGACCCTCGCGCTCGACACGATTTTCGGTAACTATTTGCTTTGGCCGCCCGAATGGGCGCAGGCCATCACGGTGATAGGCTTCGGTTGGCTGGCCATCCTGATCATTTTGATGTTCGGCGTTCGGTATCGACTCGTCTTTGCCTACTATCTGTCCATCGGCGCCATGGCGCTGAACATAGTTTGGATGGTGTATCGTTGGCTCAACGGTTTCAGCGGCCCGGTGCTGGGCATCTCCCAAATCTTTCTTTCCATTGCCACGCTGTCATTCGTCTTCGCCTCCGAACGCGACTTTGAGGTGAACACCGTGCGACTCACGTGCGCCGTCGAGCCGCACCTCAAAGGCGGCGAAGCCCTGCACAAAATGGGGCACGTGTATAAGAATAGAAATCAGTGGGCCCTGGCCGTTGCCCATTGGCGCGCGGCCATCGGCGCCATCCCCCACCGCGCCGACTTCTACAAAGACCTCGCCATCGGCTACGCCCAAATTCGCTACTACGAGCGCTCCCTCAAAGCGCTCAGCGAATTCTCCCGCCTGTCGCCCGGCCATCGCGACATCGCCCCGCTCCGATCACTCATCGAACAAAAGCGCCGCGCCGACCGCAAGCCGCGCGGTTGATTGGCCTCCCATGACTGCCGCCAACCTTGATCACGCATTGCAAGAAGGCATCGCGGCCATTCGCAAAGGCGAACGCGAGCGGGGGCGTGACTTGCTGCTGCAAGTGGTGGAGTCCGACGAGCACAACGAACAGGGTTGGTATTGGCTGAGCCTCGCCGTTGACGACCCCGCCGACAAAATCATCGCCCTCGAAAACGTTCTGCAACTCAACCCGGCCAACGACATCGCGCGCGCCAGCCTTCGCAAACTCACCGGCGCTCCCGCTCAACCCGTTGCGCCACTGCCGCCCAATGTCGATGAAGAGGCTATCGTCCCGCTGGAGTCCGTCGGCGCGTTGGACGATCCCTTTCAGTGCATCTATTGCGGCGCGGTCGCCGGGCAATCCGACTCGCACTGCCCCGAATGCAAGCGAAGCCTGCTCACCCAACGCGCCATCGATCGAGCCCGTGAACTCTCGCTCACGATGCGCCTCACCGTGATCATCATGCTCCTGCAATTCAACCTCTCGGTGATCGGCGCGCAGGTTCTGCGCGCTGGCGACAACTTTTTCTTTTCCGGCCTGCGCCTCAACGACTACGTCGGCCACCCGCCGCAGGCATGGCTTCCCGTTGTGCAGGGCGCGATGGCTGTGCGCGCCGCCGCTCTGTTCGTTTTGATTCTGCTCATCGTCCGCAAGATCACTTTTGCCTATTACGCCACCGCGGCATGGATGATCGCCGACGTGATCTGGACGGGAGTCCGGCTCGGTTTCGGAGTCGTCGGCCCGGTTTCAGCGGCGGTGGACATCGCTACCGATTTGGCCGCCTGCTACTTCCTCTTCGCCTCCGATCGGAGTTTTGCCGTCAACGCCGAGCGGCTGTTGTGCGTGATCGACCGGAGCGCGAAAGGCGGAATCGCTCTCAATCATCGGGGGCACTTCTACAAACGCGAGGGCAAATGGGCGTTGGCAGTTGCCCATTGGCGGGCGGCCATCGCCGCCATGCCCCACCAAGCCGAGTTCTACAAAGACTTGGCCATCGGCTATGCGCAGATCGGCTATTACAGGCACGCCCTCAAATCGCTCGACGAGTTTGCGCGCCGCTCGCCCGAGTCGCCCGAAGCCGCCCCGCTCAAGTCGCTCATCGAACAAAAACGCGCCGCCGACCCGAAACCGCGAGACTAACATTCCGTAGAATCTTGCGAGACCGAAAAATTTCTCTGCTATTCATCACTGGCGTTTGAGCGCGCAATGTGCTACAAATAGCCGTGAGAAGGAAATGCTATGAGCCTCGCAGACTTCTTCTGGCAAGCCCTCACCAACCCAAACGTCGTTTATCTTCTCCTCATCACCGGGCTGTGGGCGGTGGCGCTGGCCTTCACCACGCCCGGCGCCGGCGTGCCCGAAGCGGCGGCAGTGGTGTTGCTCAGCCTTGCCGTGTTCGGGCTGGCCCGCCTGCCGGTCAACTTCATCGGGCTGGGCATGATTATCGTGTCGCTGGCGTTGTATGTGCTCGAACTCAAGTGGCCGAGTCACGGCGCATTCCTCGTCGCCGGAGTGTTCACGCTGGCCGGAGGATCCATCTTTCTCTTCCGCCGCGATGAAGCGGCAGTGGGGGTTTCGCTCGGATTGGTGGCCGCCACCGTGTTGGGCACGGCGGCCTTCTTCGCCATCGCTCTGCGTTTGGCCTGGCAGGCCCGCCGCAAGCCGCCCGTGCAAAACCCCGATCTTGTCATTGGCGCGATGGGCGAAGCCAAAACCGATATACTCGAAGAAGGCACGGTGCAGGTCGGCAGTGAACTGTGGTCGGCGGAGTCCGACGAACTGATCCCGGCCGGCGCCAAAGTGCAAATTACTCAGCGCGCGGGCCTTCGACTCAAAGTGGTGCGAGTCGGAGCATCGCCCTGCGCCTAAACATCCCCATCATTTTCACAGGAGGCAAACATGGGTGAAGCATTTGCTGGTTTCTCGGTGTTGATCTGTATCGGGCTGATCGTGCTGGTGGGCATTCTCATCGTGGCCGGAAACGCCATCCGCATCGTGCCCGAATATCAGCGGCTGGTGGTGTTCCGGCTCGGGCGCGTCATTGGCACCAAAGGGCCGGGCGTCGTCTTTCTGATCCCCTTCATCGACTCGGCCATCAAAATGGATCTGCGCGAGCAAGTGCGCGAGGTGCCGCACCAAACCTCGATCACTAAAGACAACGCGCCCATCTCCATTGACTTCCTGTGGTATTACAAAGTGCTCGACCCACAGCAGAGCGTCATCCAAGTGGGCAACTTCGAGGTGGCCGCGCAGGGTATCGCCACCACCACCCTGCGTTCGGTCATCGGCGGTATCGCCCTCGACGAAGTGCTGTCACAGCGCGAGCACATCAACCAAACCCTGCGCGTGAAACTGGACGAGATCACCGAGCGCTGGGGCGTGAAAGTGACCAACGTCGAAATCCGCGAGATCATTCCGCCGCGCGATGTGCAGGATGCGATGAACCGCCAGCTTTCCGCCGAGCGCACCCGCCGCGCCCTCGTCACCGAATCGACCGGCCAGAGGGAAGCCGCCATCAACGTGGCCGAGGGCCAGAAGCAAGCGTCCATCCTCGCCGCCGAGGGCGAGCGGCAGGCCAACATCTTGCGCGCCGAAGGCGAGCGCGAAGCCCAGCGCCTCCGCGCCGAAGGCTTCTCGGTGGCGCTCAACACCATCTTTCAAGTGGCGCAAAACGTGGACGGCAAGACGATGTCCCTTCAGTACCTCGAAACGCTCAAGAGCATCGGCGCCAGCCCCTCCACCAAATACATCTTCCCCATGGAGTTCACCAGCCTTTTGAGCGGCTTTATCGCCAAGAAGGAATGAGGGCCAGCGCCGCGCGGCGTGTGGCTAGGATTTCGGGTGAGCTTGGCTTGGCCTCAAGGCCGGTCGAGCCCGCCCGAAATCGGACTCGGCAGAGATTGGCGAAGAGAACAGCCCCCTCCTCGCCTCAAAAAGCGCCGGGAAGAATGAACCTGTGCAACTTCAATCTCTCCTCATCACCGGCTGTTCCACCGGCTTTGGCCGAGTGACGGCTCTGCACTTTGCGCGCAAGGGCTGGCGGGTGTTCGCCACCGTGCGGAAAGAGAGCGACCGCGAGAGTCTGCTGAATGAAAAGGCGGGCGACATTGCGCCGATCCTCTGCGACGTTGCGCGCGAGGATCAAGTGCGAGAACTGGGCCGTGCGGTGGCGGCGCAAACGCCTGCGCTCGATGCGCTGGTGAACAATGCCGGGTCGGCCTTTGCCTCGCCGATGGAATTGATCCCGCCCGATGTTCTGCGCGAGCAGTTCGAGTTGAACGTGATCGCTCAAGTGGCGGTGGCGCAGGCGGTGATGCCATTGTTGAAGGCGGCGAGGGGGACGATCATCAATGTGAGCAGTATCAGCGGCCGGGTCACGTCGCCACTGTTGGGGCCGTACAGCGCGAGCAAGTTTGCGCTCGAAGCCATCAGCGATGCGATGCGGGTGGAGCTCGCGCCGCTGGGGGTGAAGGTGGTGATCGTCGAACCGGGGTCAAGCCCAACGGCGATTTGGCAGACGAGTATGACCCGCGCTTTGAGCATGTTGAAAGCGCGCGGCCTCGACATCGGCCCCTATGCGCCGCTGGTGAAAGTGATGGTGGCCGGAGCAGAGGAGCGCTCGAAGGCCGGCTTCCCGCCGCAGTTGTTTGCCGACACGGCGGAAAAGATTCTGCGCAGCCCCAAACCGGCGGCGCGGTATCCGATACCGGGCAGGGTGGCCTGGGTCATCCGCGCACGGCGGTTCATGCCCGATGGGTTGTGGGATTGGATGGTGAGACGGGCGATGGGATGGTGATCTGGAAGTTAGAGGTCAGATATCGGAGGCTATTCATCCTCCTCCAACTCGTGTATTTCCAACAAAGCATCAGTCACGCCGATGATTTCCGCCGAGTCACTGCGCCGAATTGCTTTGATCTCTTTGCGTATGGCCGCAGATAACCCTTGCTCGTTGACGATCTTCGCATAGGCTTCAGCGTAATTGGCGGGAGCATCCGTGTCCACGAACATCTCCGCCGCGCCGTATTCATCTGAAAAATCCAGGCACTCGTTGATCAGAGCAAAGTAGATTCTGCGAGCGCTGTTCAGGTCGCCCGCCTTCTGAGCCTTCACTGCTTGTTTGGCTATCCTATCCAATCGTTCAACAATCTCCGCCACGTTCAATTCGTTGTTGATCGCGTCAGCAAAAATGGAACCGGCCGCGGCGGCGGCATCGAAGTCGCGCGGAGTTTTCGCCTCCAAGCCCAGTTCATCAACCAGTTGCGGCTGGCTGTCCAGAATCTCCAGCAGTAATTCCAACAGTTCATCTTTGCTTTTCTCGGCAAGAATTTTCTGCCAGTCTTCAACGCGTCTAAAAGTTTCCGGTTCCTTCGCCCACGCCAACAGCACTGCTTCAATATGCTTGCAGTCCCCGCCCCATGAACTGCGGTAGGGGCAGGAGCAAAGAGTCGAAAGCGAGTCGCCATGTTCGCGAATGGTCACTGAATATAGAGACGTGCCTTCCACTCGCGCCCGCAAACCGTTAGCCGTTCGGACCCGGTCGCGCACGCGCCCTTCGGCAAAATAGGCTCGCCCTTTTTCGGAAACGCTTCCATAGACTCTCTTCAACTTGGCGAGGGAGAACTTGTCCAGCAGGCCCATATCTACTCCTTTTCAACAACTAAGAAATGCGACAGCCCAAACACTTGCAGGGGCGTATTCTCGAAGAGATACAGCACACCGCGAAGGAGTCTGCCGAACGCGCCGAGGCGCGCAATCAGGTTGTCGTAGCCGCCGAAGATGATGGAATGATGAACGATCTTCACCGGCAGGCCGTCGAATAGTTTTCGCAAGCCGTGCCCGGTGTAGGCCCGCACGTGCGGCGCGAGCCGGTTGCGAAGTGAGTCGGGAAGATAGTTGACCAATGGGATGTTGCCGAAGATATATCGCCCGCGCCAATACACGCCGTGCGTTTCCACCGGATACCAACGGTTGGGGCAGAAGAGAACGAGTCGGCCACCCGCCCGAAGCACGCGGACGATCTCTTGCGCCACCGCCGCATCGTCCTGCACGTGCTCGATCACTTCGTGCGACAGCACCGCGTCGAACGACTCGCTTGCGTATGGCAGATGTTCCCCCGCGCTGCACAGGAAGGGCAAATCACGATTTGCCCCTACGGCTTGAGCCACGCGATCAAACTCGATGTCGAGGCCGTGAACGCGAGGGCTGAACGCGCTCAACTTCGCGTTGTACATCCCTACCCCACAGCCATCGACGAGCACCCGGCCACTTTCGATCAGGGGCGCCGCCTTGCGAATCATTCTCAGCCGCCGCTCCTGCCCCGCGCGCCACACATACGACGGCTCGCCGCGCAGCGCGGCTTTATCCGACTGTGAGCGCTCAGCCATCAGCAATCAGCGCGAACTCCTCTTTGTGCCCAAACGCCACGTTGTTGTCGATCAACCGAATCCATTTCGGGACGAAGCGATAGAACTCACTGCGCATCACTTCGTCTTCGAATTCGAGGGCGGAAGGGAATTTGGCTTTGTACACTTCCCACGCCCGCTCGCGCGCCGGGGCCGAGCGGAATGAGGCTGACCTCGCCTTCCATTTGCACTCCGGCGATCTCGTTCCAACTCCACACCGTGTTGTGCGCCGACACCGACGCCCTGCCAGCGGCGGCGATGTTGCGGCTGTGCCGACTGCGCTGGCCCGAAACCCAAATCAGCGTGCCGTCGTCTTCGGCGAAGAACAGCGGCGCCGACTCGGTCCGGCCTCTGGCGTTCACCGTCGCCAAAGTCATCGTCGATTGCGCAGAGAGAAGCGCGCGGGCTTTTTTGATCGTCTCGAAAGTCATGTGCGTTCCCTAAATCAGTTGAGCGCCGCGCCCGCCGCGAACAGCGCGGCGTAAATCACGGCCAACTGCGCCGTGCCGGCCAGCGTGTGGTTGAGCGCCGGGCCGCCGAGCGCGCGAAGGGCGCGAGTAAGTCGAACGGCCAATGGGAGCGAAAGCAACGGAAGCAGTATCCAGCCGCCGAAGCCGAACCCGGCCATGAGCACCACCGGCGCGAGATACGCCAGCCCCAGCAACACATCGTATTCCATCCGCGCCGCCCCGCGCCCGAAGATCACCGCCAGAGTCCGTTTCCCGGCGGCGCGGTCGGTGTCGGCGTCGCGCACATTGTTGACGACGAGAATGTTGGTCACCAATGCGCCCATCGGCAGTGAGGCGATGAATACCGGCCCCGTCACTTCGCCCGCCTGCACGTAATACGTTCCCATCACCGCGATCAATCCAAAAAAGAGGAAGGTGAACAGGTCGCCGAGGCCATTGTACCCCAGCGGAAACGGGCCGCCGGTATAGGCGATGGCGGCGATCACCGAGACGAGTCCGACGAAAAGGATGGGCCATCCGCCGAGAGCGATGAGATAGAGTCCGAAGGATGCCGCCAGCGCAAACACTACCCACATGCCCACCTCCACTTGGCGCGGACTCAACAACCCTGCCGTTGTCACTCGCGTGGGCCCCACCCGATTCGCGTCCGCGCCCCTTCTGAAATCGTACACATCGTTGGCAAGGTTTGCGCCGATCTGCAAAAGGACGGCGGCAAGCAGTGCGGCGAGGGCGGCTAACGGTTGGAACGCAGAGTCGTGATAGGCCAACGCCGAGCCGACGATGACCGGCGCAATGGCGGCGGGCAGGGTGCGAGGGCGGATAGCGAGAAGCCAGGATTGCATAGCGGATAGCGGGTGGCAAATGGCGGATTCAGATGCACATCTGAAATCTGCAATCTGCGATCTAAAGTCCCTTCTCTCCCCAATGGATCGCCATCGTTCCGAACATGAGTCGCCTGTATCGCACGTTTTTGAATCCGGCTTGTTTCATTCGCCCGGCAAGTTGTTCGGCGGGGAGAAAGTTTTCGGTGGAGTCGGGCAGGTAGGTGTACGCATCGGAGGAACCGGCAATGAGGCGGCCCATGGCCGGGATGACGGCGTGCAGATGAAAGTGGATGAATGGATACAGGAAGTTGCGCGGGGGCGGCGTGGTGTCGAGGCAAACGACGCGCCCGCCGGGTTTGAGCACCCGACACTGCTCGGCCCATGCGCGGCTCACGTCGATCACGTTGCGCATGAGATAGCCGGAGGTGACGGCGTCGAAGGTGGAATCGGGGAAGGGCAGGTCGAGCGCGTCGCTGGCGGTGAATCGGAGCGGGCGGCGAGCCGGATCGGTTTTGCCGACCCGCATCATTTCGAGGGTGAAGTCGCCGCCCACCGGGATGACGGTTGGGTTTTGCCGCAGGGCCTCCGCCGCCAGATCGCCCGTGCCGGTTCCGAGATCGAGCAGTTTTCCGTTCGGCGGCAGGTGGGCGAGGCGGATCACTTCTTTGCGCCAGCGAACGTCCTGCCCGCCGGTCATGAGGCGGTTCATCAAATCGTAGCGGCTCGCGATGCGAGCAAACATGGTTTGGACGTAAGCGGCGCGCTCTGCGCCGGCGAGGTGAGTCATGTTGCCTCAACTCACGAACTGCCAGCGGCAGAGTTTGTGTTCGAGCCAATCCACGGTGAAGTACATGCCCAGGCCAAGCAGGCTCATGGCGATCACGCCCGCATACATTGCCGGAAAATCCAAATAGGTGGTGCCGTTGATGTAGATGTAATAGCCGAGTCCATATTTGGTGGCGAAGAGTTCGGCGATGTAGAGCACGGCCACCGCCGTGCCCACCGATTGGCGGAGCGCGGTAAGAATGGCCGGAAGGCTGGCCGGAAGATAAACGTAGGTGAACAGCGCGCGCCGTCCCGCGCCGAGCGAGCGCACCGATTGAATGAGTTCGGGGCGAATGGCGGCGGCCTGATCGCGGACGAGCACAAGAATCTGAAAGAAGAGGATGAGGAAGATGATGGCGATCTTGGGCGCGTCGCCGATGCCGAGAAAGAGAAGGAGGATGGGGACGAGCACAACTTTGGGGACGGGGTAGAGAAGATAGATGAACGGAGAGAAGAGTCGGTTGAGGCGCTGGCTTTGGCCGAGCGCCAGCCCGGCGGGGACGGCGAGGAGGATGGAGAGGGCGAGTCCGCCGAGAACGCGCAGGGCGCTGGCGGCGAAGTGCTGGCCGAGATCGCGCGGGAGTTCGCGGGCGAGGGCGCGGGCCACAGCGAGCGGCGGCGGCAGCATGGCTTTGTTGACGACGAGCGCAAACAATTGCCACAGCGCCACGAGGACGATGACGGCGAGGAGAACGTGTCGGCGTTTCATAATTGCGCCTGCCGGAGCGATTTGCGAATCGCCCCCGCGCCGGAGTCCAGCATTGAGCGAAGCCGCGCGCACATGTCGAGATAGCCGGGCGTGTTGCGTTCGCCCGCATGCGGGTTGTCCACGATCACAGGCTCGGTGATGGGCGGACGGTTGAGCGCCAAAATTTTTCGCCCCAAGAATGCGGCCTCCTCAATGGCGTGCGTCACAATGATGGTGGTGATGTTCTGCTCGGCGCGCAGTTCGAGCAGAAGAGTCTGCAAGCCTTCGCGAGTGGGCGCGTCGAGCGAGGCGAACGGCTCGTCCATGAGCAAAAGGTCGGGTTCGAGGACGAGGGTGCGGGCAATGGCCGCGCGCTGGCGCTGCCCGCCGGAGATTTGGCCGGGATAGCGATCGGCCACTGACGTGAGGCCGAGTCGATCAAGCCACCGTTGCACGGCGGGGAGCCGACTCCGCGCTTGGTCGTTCGCGGGCGCGTGCCGCCCGTCGGGGCCGTAGAAGCGGCGCAGATTGAGTCCGAGCATCACGTTGTCGCGCACGGTGGCCCACGGCAGGAGGCCGTAGTCTTGCAAGATGAGCCCGGTCTGCGGGCGCGGGCGAGTGATGCGCTGATTGTGAATCATCACCTCGCCGCGCTCCGGCGCGCGAAGCCCGGCGAGGATGTAGAGCAGTGTGGTTTTGCCGCAGCCAGAGGGGCCGAGAATGGCCCACATCTCTCCGGCGTTCACCGACCAATTGAAATCGGAGAAGACGGGATGGCCGGAGTGATATGAGAAGTGAAGACTGCGGAGGGTGATCATGTCGTGGAGGGTGGAGGGTGGAGCGACTCTTGCTTTCGCTTCACCCTCCACTCTTTACGCTCTACGGGAGGAAGCCAGCGTTCACCGAGTCGGCGTATTGAACTTCGGTGGAGAGGATGCCTTTTTCGGTTGCCCACGCGGCCACATCGTTGAATTGATCTTCGGAGGGCACTGCGCCGGTGGGGTAATCGGGCAAGGTGTAGTTGCCTTGCAGCGGCTGCGGCAGAAGTTTGTTGTCGGCCAACAGCGTGTCCCACTTCGTCTTGTCGGCGTTGATGTCATCGGAGGCTTGCGTGATGGCGGCGAGGAATCCCTTCACCGTGTCGGGATGCTCGCTCACGAACGCCGCGCTGAACGTCCACAGGCTGTAGCCGTATTCGGGGTGTTTCGTGTCGTCGATGATCACCACGGCGCCTCCGGCAATGGCCAGCGAGGCCACAGGGTCGGGCAGGTTGGCCGCTTTGATCTCGCCGGAGCCGAGCAACGCAAGTCGATCGGGAATCTTCGGCACGGCGACGGTTTTGATCTCGTCGGGCGCAAAGCCTTCGGCTTGCAAGAGCCGGTCGGTGGTGTAAGCGATGACTGTGCCTTCCGAGATTCCGATCTCGACTCCCTTGAGTCCGTTCACATCGGTGATGCCGCTCTGCGCCGAGGCCAAAACGCGATACTGTGGATAGTCGGGCGTGGCCGTGCGGGCCGTTGCCACCGCGATCACTTGCACGGCATCCTTGTTGAAAAGGATGGTGGAGATCATATCGTTGAGCATTCCATCGGCGCCGCCGGAGATGATGACTTGATCGCGTTCAGCCGCCGAGGCCACGGGCACGTATTCGATCTTGATTCCGTTGGCGGCAAAGTAGCCTTGCTGATCGGCAACGAATACCGGCAAGGTGTCGATGACCGGAAGCAAGGCCATGCGGATGGTGACCGGCTCCGGGACGGCGGTGGGCGCTTCGGTGGGAACATCCGTTGGAGCCGCGGTGGGGGCCGGGGCTCCGGTGGCGGGGGCCGACTCGGTGGGCGCGGGCGCGGTGGCGGCTCCACCGCAGGCCGCAATCGCGAGGGCGGCAATCGTCAATAGAGCAACGATCCCAAAAACAGTTTTCTGATTCATTGTCTTTCTCTTTCTCCTTTGAGTGTTGTTCGCAAAACGCGCGCGGGGCGCGGATCTGCCAATCTATGCAATCCACATGGCCAACGCGGTGGCCGCGAAAATCGTCAGGCTGATGTAGCCATTGACGTTGAAGAACGCCATATCCACTTTCGAGAGATCATCCGGTTTGACCAGCGAATGCTCCCACACAAACAGCGCGGCGATGATCGCCAGCCCGATCCAAAACGGCCAGCCGAGTCTGAACCATGCGCCGACCGCGCCGAGCGAGGCCACCGTGAGCGCGTGGCACCACTGCGCCAGCCTCAGCGCGAACGGGACTCCGAAACGAACGGGGATTGATTTCAACCCTTCGCGTTTGTCGAAGTCAACATCTTGGCAAGCGTAGATCAGATCGAAGCCGCCGATCCATACGGTGAGGGCGAAGAGCAACAGCCCCGCCGGGATGTCGTCGAAACGCCAGAACGCGCCGGTGATGGCCACCCACGCCCCGGCGGGCGCGAGGCCATCGGTGAAGCCGAGAATGAAATGTGACAGCCATGTGAACCGTTTAGTGTACGCATAACCGACGAGAAACACAAGGGCGCCGGGAAAAAGAATGAACGCGGTTGGATTGAGCATCCACGCGGCGACGGCGAGAACGGCGAGCGAAAGAACTGCGCCCGCGGCCACTGCCGCCGGAGCGATCCTGCCGGATTGAATCGGTCTCCCCGCCGTGCGCGGATTGCGAGCGTCGATATGCCGATCAATGAGCCGATTGAGGCTCATTCCTGCGGTGCGCGCCGCCGCCATCGCCACTGTGATCCACGCAAACTTCCACCAGCCCGGCCAGCCGCCGGCCGCGAACACCATGCCCAAATAGGCAAACGGCAAAGCGAATACCGTATGCTCGAACTTGATCATTTCGAGGAAAGTGCGAGTGCGAGAGAAGATCATTCACCGTTTATTGTCCACGAAGGAACACGAAGGGTCACGAAGAAAAAGAGGCTTCGTGTTCCTTCGTGCGGCTTGGTGGAAAACCAAAAAAGAATCTGCGTTTATCTATTTCATCTGCGTTCATCTGCGTGCCCTCACCCCACCCCCAGCCGATCCCATAGCGCATCGATCTTCTGTTTCGTCGCTTCGTCCATTCGCGCCACGTCGGGCCAGCCGCGCTCGTAGCCTTCGCCCGGCCCTTTCGCCGTCGCGTCGATGCCGATCTTCCCGCCGAACGATTGGCGATACGAAGCATGATCGAGTTGATCCACCGCGCCGTCAACATGAACCACATCGCGGCCCCAATCCACATTGCCCAACGCCTGCCACGCCACTTCGTTGTAGTTATGCGCGTCCACCCATTCATCCACCACCACGATTGCCTTCGTCAGCATCATCAGGCCCAACCCCCAAATGCCGAACATCACTTTGCGCGCGTGGCCCGGATACCGCTTGCGAATCTTGACGATGACTAAATTGTGGAACACGCCCGCGGGCGGCATGTGGTAATCGATCACTTCGGGCAGGAAGAGGCGGAGCAAGGGCAGAAACAACCGCTCGGTGGCTTTGCCGAGATACACATCTTCCACTGGCGGCACACCCACAATCGTCGTCGGATAGATCGCCTCCCTGCGCCGCGTGATGGCCGTGACGTGAAAGACCGGGAACGGCTCCGCCGGAGTGTAGTATCCGGTGTGATCGCCGAACGGCCCCTCCATCTCGCGCTCATTCGGATCAACGTAACCCTCGATCACAATCTCCGCGTTCGCCGGAACTTCGAGCGGCTGGCTCACGCACTTCACGAACTCCACCGGCTTGCCTCTCAGCCACCCGGCCAGCAAATACTCGTCGATGTTCGGCGGCAGAGGGGCGCTGGCGCACCACATCGAGGCCGGGTCGCCGCCCAACACCACCGCCGCCGGGATTTTCGCCTCGCCCGCTTTGCGCTCGTGTTCGGCGCCGTCTTTGTGCAGCTGCCAGTGCATCGCTAACTTTCGCTCGCCGAGAACTTGCAGGCGATACATCCCCACGTTGCGCGCATTCGTCACCGGGTCGCGGGTGATCACTTGCATCAGCGTGATGAACCGCCCGGCGTCGCCCGGCCAGCATTTCAGAATCGGCAGCCCATCGAGAGTCGGGGCGCCTTTCTCGATCACCTCCTGAACCGGCGCGCGGCTCACTATGGTCGGCCCCACCCCGATCCCTTTCAGCACGTTCAGAAAATCCATCCCCCGCTCGATCATCGGCCCCAAACTTTGCGGCAATCGAAAATCCACCAACTTCGCCAGCCGATGGTTCAACTCTTCGAGATCGTCCACGCCCAGCGCCGCCGCCATCCGCCGCTCGGAGCCGAACAAATTGATCGCCACCGGAAACGATGAAAAGCCCTGCACATTCTCGAAGAGCAGGGCTTTGTTTTTTTCCGCCGGGCCTTTCATCACCCGGTCGGCAATCTCTGTGATTTCTAAATCGCGCGATACCGGAGTCTTGATGCGGGCTAACTCGCCCCGTTCCTCGAGCAGATCGAGAAACTCGCGCAAATCCTTGAATGCCATCCTGTCTCCACTTGTAATAAAGTTCAGGGGCAATTATACCAATCGCGCTCTCACTTTCAATGGATATAATGCGCTCATGCGTAAATGGATCACAATCACGGTTGCCGCGCTCGGCCTCGCCGCAGTTGCGGTTTGGAAATACGATTCGATTCGATGGCAGGCTCATCAATTGAGAGGCTTTCTGCTCGACCTTCGGAACACGGGCGGCGATACCCTGCCCACACCAGTACAAATTCAAACTTCAAACTTCAAATCTCAAACCCCGGTCGCCCAACCACCCAACCATCCAGCCACCCAACCCGCTGACGCGAACCACCTAACCACCCAACCACCCAACTACCCGGCCACCCAACCACCGATCATCGTTGCCACTCCGTCTCCATCCGTCACCTTCGATCCGCCGAAATGGGAGAAGCAGGGAATCAACAACTGTGGCCCGGCGACATTGGCGATGTATTTGCGCTTCTACGGTTGGCAGGGAGATCAAAACGACATTGCCCGCGTGGTGCATCCGAACGAGAAAGATAAAAACGTGCGCTGGGACGAATTGGTGTATTACGTGAAAACGCACGCGGGCTGGCTCGACGCGCTCTTCCGCGTGGGCGGCACGGCGGACAAACTCAAACTTTTTCTCGCCAACGGCTACCCCGTCGTCATCGAAACGGGTTACGAACTCCCGGATGTTGGCTGGGTGGGCCACTACTTGCTCATCACCGGCTACGACGACGCCGAAGGCGTATTCATCGCCCAAGATGTCACCGCTGGAGCAAACCAACGCGTGCCCTACGAGAAGATCGATCAATACTGGCAGCAGTTCAACCGGCTGTACATCGTCGTCTTCCCGCCCGCCGACTCCGACATGATCAACGCCCTGCTTGGCGACGACGCCGACGAAGCCGCCAACCGCCAGCGCGCGCTCGAAACCGCGCAATCGGAAGTGGCCGCCGATCCCGAAAACCCTTTCGCCCACTTCAATCTCGGCTCGAACCTCAACTACTTTGATCGTTACGCCGAAGCCGCCGATGCCTTCGACACTGCGCGCGAACTCGGCCTGCCGAAGCGAATGCTGTTCTATCAATTTGGCCCATATCGTTCATACTTCAACATGGGCCGCTATAACGACGTGATTGACTTGAGCACCTTCACCCTCGACTATCGCCCCGACCTCGAAGAGTCGTATTTTTGGCGCGGCTGGGCCGAATACATGCTGGGCGATTCGAACTCCGCCATCGCCGATTGGCGCAACGCGCTCGGCATCAACCCCACCTTCAACGACGCGCAAACAGCATTGGAAAGCGTGGGGGCGGGGCCGTGAGATAATTCCCCAAATGCGCCGCCCTCAACTCCTCGCCCTCTCAGCCCTTGCCGCGCTCGCCCTGTGCCTCGCGGTGGGCATCGCCATTTACAACATCCCCACGGTCAACGATCGGCTGTATCCACGCATCGACCGATTCATCAGCGGCATTCGTGAAGTGATCGCCCCCGCGCCCGAAACGGTGCCCACTGCCGCGCCCATTGCTAATCTGCCTACCTTTGCCCCCGCTCCAACTCAAACTCCAAACTTCAAATCTCAAACTCCAAACCCAACCACCCAACCACCCTCCCCAACCCTCATCCCCATCGTTTACGAACTCCCGGCCAGCATCTCCCTCAGCGGCGCGCGCTACGAGCCGCAGCTCTACAACAACTGCGGCCCGGCCACCCTCACCGCCGCGCTCGTGTATTGGGGCTGGCGCGGAGCCGAGCCCGATCCCGATAACGACCTCACGTGGACTCATCTCGAAGATGTGCGCTGGCAAAGGGAAGTAGCCGCCGCCATCAAACCGAAGCAGAGCGACAAAAACGTGATGCCCTACGAGCTCGGCAACTTCGCCGAAGAATACGCCGGGTTGAAATACATCATCCGCTACGGCGGCGATGTGGATATGATCCGCCGCTTCGTCGCCAACGGCTTCCCGGTGATCATCGAGCGCGGGTTTCGAGAAGAGGAGCACGGCCAGAGCGGCCAGGGTTGGGAGGGGCACTACGGCCTCATCACCGGATACGACGACAGCGCCCGTCGATTCATCACGCAAGATTCGTTCAAGGGCGTGAACTACGTTCGAGATTACGATCTCGTCGTCCGCGATTGGCGCGACTTCAACTATCTTTACCTCATCCTGTATTCGCCGGATCGCGAGTCGGAAGCGCTGGCCCTGCTCGGCCCCGATGCCGATGTCACCGCCAACCTCAACAACGCGCTCGTCAAAGCGCAGGCCGAAGCCGCGCAATCCACCGACCCCGCCGATCTCGCCTTCGATTGGTTCAACGTGGGCACATCACTGCAACTGCTGGGGCGCAACGACGATGCCGCGCTGGCATTCGATCAGGCGCGCAGTTACAACACCTTGCCCTATCGCATGTTGTGGTATCAAACTTTCATGTACAAAGCCTACTTTTACAGCGAGCGCTATCAAGAGGTGATCGACCTTGCCAATGTGACTCTGCAGACGCCGGGACTCGAAGAGAGCCACTATTGGCGCGGCTGGGCCCATCACGAATTCGGCGACCTCGACCGCGCCGCCGCCGATATGCGCGCCGCCCTCGACGCCCACCCCGATTGGGATCAGGCGCTGAGCGTGCTGGCAGAGTGGGGAGTGTCGCCGTGAGCGCCTGCGCCGGAATAGTTCCACAGCGATCACTGTCAACGAATAAGCCAACGAATGAACGAATTCGCCGCGCCGCCTTCATTCGTTGTAACTGCTCACGTATCTAGCATCCTGAGCGGAGCGCCGACGCTTTTCGGCGCGAAGTCGAAGGATGCGGATCGCTACGACACTCGCGCTCTTCGACTTCGTTCCGCAAAAGGCGCGGAACTTCGCTCAGAGCGCTTGACCTGTGAGCGGCTACCATTCGTTTATTCGTTGAACATTCGTTGACAACGAGCCTGAGAGTATAATCAGCACGTCGCAGATTGAGTCGCGGACAGACCCTCAAATCAAACTTGCCCTATGTCAGATCATGCTCCCCCTGCGAGGGCTCACCGGGACGAACTGCGCGGCGGCGCGTGGAACAACAACGGCTTTCGGGTGGTGTCGGCGTCCCATGCCTCTCAGCGAGCGCAGACGGGCAGACACTTCGTGTCTGAGGTCTACATGCCAGCGGTGTGCTCTCTGTTCACCCTGTCGTTTGCCCTGCGGGCAACCGCAGGGCGAGCGGTGGACAGAAGCCGAGGCCCTAAGAGAGACAGCCCGGTGAAGCCCTGCCTTGCCGCAAACACGGCGAGGCGAATACAGAATAGCCCCGCTCCCTCCGGTAGTTCGCAAGATCGAAAGTTGGAGCGGGGCGCTTGATTCTCTAATTCTCCAATTCTCGAATGAAAATCTTCCGCTCCTCCCTCCTCCTCGCTCTGCTCTTCGGCCTCGATAAACTCTTCGGCCTCGCCCGGCAAGCCCTCGTCGCCAAAACCTTCGACATCTCCGCCGCGCTCGATGCCTATAACGCCGCCAACAATTTGCCCGATACCATTGTGACTCTGCTCGCCGGAGGCGCGTTGGCCGTAGCCCTCATTCCCGTCCTCACCGAATCGCTCGACCGCGAAGGCCGCGAGGCCATGTGGGCGCTCTTCAGCCGCGTGCTCAACATCGCCCTCGCCCTCGCCGCGCTCAGCGCCCTCGCTCTGGCCCTCTTCGCCGAGCCGTTCGTGCGCCACGTCGTCGTCCCCAACTTCTCGCCGCAGCAGCAAAGCCTCACCGCGAGTCTCATGCGCGTCAACCTCATCGCCATGCTCATCTTCACCCTCAGCGGCCTCGCCGCCAGCGGCCTGCAAGCGCATCAGCATTTCCTTCTGCCCGGCCTCGCGCCCATCCTCTACAACATCGGCCAAATCATCGGCGTCACATTTCTCTCGACTCGATTCGGAATCTACGGGCTCGCCTTCGGAGTGATTCTCGGCGCGGCGCTCCACCTCGCCATTCAGATTCCCGGACTCATCCGTCACGGATTCCGGTGGACGCCGTCACTTCAGTGGCGGCACCCCGGCGTGATCCGGGTAGCGCGGGTGGTCGGCCCGCGCCTGCTCAACATCTTCGCCTTCCAAACCATCTTCATCGTCACCGATCGATTCGCTTCCGGCCTCAGCGAAGGATCGGTGTCGGCGCTGGCCTATGGCTGGCTGATCATGCAGATGCCGCAGACGGTGATTGGCACGGCGGCAGCCACCGCCCTGCTTCCCGCCCTCGCCGATCTCGTGGCGCGCGGGGACGCCGTTGCGCTGAAGGCAACCCTGCGCAAAATGCTCGGCGCGATTCTGGCCCTCACCCTCCCCGTCACCGCGCTGGCAATGATCCTCATCGGGCCCCTTCTCGGAGTCGCCGCCAATTACGAATTCCTTTCGGCCAACGGCGCGAGTCTCATCCGCGCGGCGGCGCTGGCCTTTCTGCCGGGCATCGTCGGGCATTCGCTGGTGGAGATCGCCGTGCGCGCATTTTACGCCCAACAACGGCCCGCGGCCCCGGTGATCGCCGCCGCGCTCACCGCCGCCGCCTTCGGCGGCCTGTGCTTTTTTCTCACGCCGATCATGGGGCACAGCGGCATCGCCCTCGCCAACACACTGGCCTTCACCGCCGAGGGAGTCGGCTTGTTGTGGCTGCTCAAACGGCAAGGCGTGTTGTGATTGCCAGCCTCGCCGCTTGAGGCTATACTTGCGCCAATCTCGTAATCAATCCAAATGGAGAATGACTCATGAATGAAATGGAATATGGCAAGGCTTTCACGTATCCACAGCAAGATGAGAAGTGGCTGGTCAAATGGCTCATCATGTCCTTCGCCCCGCTCATCCCGGTGGTGGGCGGATTCCTCACGCTGGGTTACAGCGTCGAGATCGCTCGCCGCGTGATCAAAGATGAAACGCCGACTCTCCCCGAATGGAGCGACTTCGGCGATTTCCTCAAAAAGGGTTTCATGGCTTTTGTGGTGGCGCTGGTGTATGTTCTGCCGATCCTCATCGTCGCCGTGTGCTCGGCTCTGCCGCAGGTGGCGCTGACTTCGATGGACGATGGAAGCGGGACGATGGCCACCATCGGCGGAATCATCGGCGCGTGCTTTGGATGTCTCGCCGCCATTCTCGGCATTGCCGTGGGTTTGCTGTTGCCCGCCGCGCTGGGCAAGTTTGCCGTCAGCGGAGAAATTGGCCCGGCCCTGCGCGTGGGCGAAGTGTTTGCCCTCGTCCGCGCCAAACCGGCGGTGTTTCTCATCGTTTTGCTGATCTCCAGTTTCGCCGCTTCGATCCTCTCATCGGTGGGGGCCATTCTCTGCGGCGTGGGCGCATTTGCCGGAGCCGGATACGCGCAGTTGGCGACCGCCCATCTGTGGGGGCAAGCCTATCGCGTGGCCTCGACAGAAACGGGCGCGGCCTGATACCTCGCAAGCTCAATCAACGGCGGCCTCTTTCGAGCGCCGCCGTTTTTGTTTGCTTGCCTTTCCTCCCCCATCGCGCTACACTTTTGCCCATGGCAGTGGACATTGCCGCGGCCCGACAGGCTTTGCAAGCCCGCGCCGAACGCGAACGCGCGCGGTGATGGACGCCGTCGCGCGCGTGGCGGGCGGCTTCCCGGCAGTGAAACGAATCTACCTCTTTGGCTCGGTCACTCGCCCTAACGCCTTTCGCGCCGACTCGGATGTGGATGTGGCCGTCGAAGGCGCGGGCGCGGCGGATTATTTTGCGATTTGGCGGGCCATCGAGGAAGCCGCTCCCGGTTGGACGATAGACCTGCGCGACATAGGCGACTCGTTGGAGTTCACGCGGCGGGTGCGCGCCACAGGAAAGATGATCTATGAGCGAGTCGATCAAACTGCTGAAGGCTGAAATCGTTGCTCACTTCCAAGGTTTCCTCGACCAATTGATCTGATGCTGATTTACTCACCTTACGTAGTTTGCAAAGAACACCCATGTTCCCTCACCCTAACCCTCTCCCGCAGGGAGAGGGGACTCCCTTCCCCCTTCGGGGGAAGGGGTGGGGATGAGGGTGCGTAAGGTGAGTGATTCAAAACAAAAAGCGGCGACCGATGAGGCCGCCGCTTTTGATTCAGAGTCCGCTTCTCACGGAGAGAATGGAGGAGGAGTGGGCACGAGGGAGGTGGCGATCAATCCCAACGCGCCCAAGACGTAGAGAACGAGCGTGCAAAGCGTGAGCACGATTCCCAAATAGCCCATGATCAATCCGGCGATGGCCATGCCTTTGCCGCCTTCGCCCGTGCGGCCCACTTGCGAAATTCCAACATGGCCGGTGACGACGGCGATAGCCCACGGGATGACGGGCAGAAAGCCCAAGATGGTGAAGCACACTCCCAACAGCCCGAACGTTGCCAGCGAAGCAATGAACCCAACTGTCCAATTGAAGCACAGGGCAAGGAGCCACAATGCCCAAGCGATGATGCCGCTGATGAGGCTGGTCTGAGCCATTCGGTTGTTAGTCGGTGTCGGGGCGGTTTGGTACATGATGGCGTCCTCTGCAATTCATTGTTTCTCGTACGGCTGACCGTCGGCGGCGGGCGGAATAGCCCGGCCCACCAAACCGGCCAATGCGATCATGGTGGCGATGTACGGGGCCATGAGCAAAAACTGTGAAGGGATGGGCACGCGAAGGATGGCTAACTTGCTCGCCAGCGAATCGGCAAAGCCGAAGATGAGCGACGAGCCGAACGCGCCGAACGGAGTCCACTTCCCGAAGATCATGGCCGCCAGCCCGATGAAGCCACGCCCGGCCGTCATCACTTCGTCGAACCGGCCCACCGAGCCGAGCGTGAAATACGCGCCGCCAAAGCCGGCGGCCATGCCGCCCAGCATCACGTTGATGTATCGGGTGCGGAGAACGTTGATGCCCAGCGTGTCGGCGGCTTTGGGGTGTTCGCCCACCGCGCGCACGCGCAACCCCCATCGCGTATAGAAGAGACCGACGTGAATGATGATCAACAGCAAATAGGCGCCGTAAGTGAAAATGTTGCTGCTGAAGAAAACGCCGCCGAGGATCGGGATGCTCGACAACACCGGGATCGAAACATTGGGAAACGTACCCGGGTTGTTCAAGTCGGGATACACCTGCATGAACTTGGCCGAGATGAAACTGGTGATGCCGGTGGAGAAAATGTTGATCACCGTGCCGCTGATGATTTGATCCACTTTGTAGCGGATGGACAGCACGGCGTGGATGGCGGCCAACGCCGCGCCAGTGAGCAGGGCCGCGATCAGCCCGATCCATAGGTTTTGAGCGACGCTGGCGACGAGCGTGGCCACCAAGGCCGCGCTCAACATCAACCCTTCGATGGCGATATTCACCACTCCGGCCCGTTCGCACAGAATACCGGAAAGCGCGCCCAGCGTGATGGGCACCGCCGCCCCCACCGACGTTCTCAACATCCCGGCCAGATTGATCGAGGCGTCGCGCGTGGCCCAAGTGAGAAACGAGAAGATGAACATCAGCACGATCAGCCCCAACATCAGATGGGTGTAACGGCCAAAGCCGCGCGCCAACTGAGCCCCGCCAATGGCCGCCGAGACGACCGACAACATCACCACCGTTCCGTATGACGGAATCACCCAATCGGGAAGGCGGTCTTCTGCTTTGACGTTGCCTTGATTGAGTCCGAAGGTGGATTGCAGGACCGGGTCCACGCCGTTGGCGAACAGCCAGAAGATCAAAAAGGCGATGATCAAAAAGGCCGCGCCGAAGATGCGGCTCCGGGCTCGGTGCGACTCTTCCGCGAGTGATTTGATTGAAACTGTTGTCGTTGACGCCGCCATTCTCGTTTCCTTCGTCTTTCGTCCTTCGTCTATCGTCGGCCGATGCTATTTGCCCCAACCGCGCGTGAACACGGCGCCTTCGCCTTCGCCCACCGCCTTCAATCGGTAAATGGCGCGGATGATGGCCGGCGCGGCGATGAAGGCAATCACCAACGCCTGGATCACGGAAATAATATCCACCGGAATCTGGGCCACGTTCTGCATCCGCGTCGAGCCGCTTCGCAGCGTGCCGAACAACACGGCGGCCAGCACCACGCCGAACGGGTGGCTCTTGCCCAGCAGAGCCAGGGCGATACTGTCGAAGCCGTAGCCGGCCGAGAAAGCGTTGGCCAGATTGTGGTTCACGCCCAGCACCTCATTCGCCCCGGCCAAGCCTGCCAAAGCCCCCGACAGGCACATGGCAATGATCAAGTTGCGGGTGATATTCATGCCCGCATACTTGGCGGCGCTGGCGTTGGCGCCGACGGTGCGAATTTCAAACCCCAGCGTCGTCTTGAACAGGAACCAGTAAATGAAGGCGGCCACGCCCAGCGCGACGAAGAAACCCATGTGAAACCGGATCGGGTCGGGGAAGAAGCGCGGCAATTCCGCCGATGGCTGGATGAAGGCGCTGACCGGGTTGGCGCTCTCCGGGCGCTTGAGCGGGCCGTTGAGCAGCCATTCGCTCAAGCGGAAAGCCACGTAGTTCATCATGATCGTGTTGATCACTTCGTGCGCCCCGGCCTTGGCTTTGAGGATGGCCGGGACAAAGGCCCACAATGCGCCTCCGGCGGCCCCGGCCAACAACGCCAGCGGAATGTGAACGATGGCTGGAAGCCCCTTGAGCGTGATCCCGACCCACACCGAGCAGATCGCGCCGATGAACAACTGCCCTTCGGCGCCGATGTTGAACAGGCCGCACCGGAAACCGACGGCCACCGCCAATCCGGCGAAGATGTACGGGGTGGCGGCCACAAGACTTTCGGTGATGGGGTAAAAGGCGTCGCCGATCTGTTTGCTGTCGCCGCTTTGCAGCGCCGCGATCATCCGCGCCGGCGAGCCCAGCGAGCCTTCGAGCAGTGAGCCGTAGGCCGTGCCGATGGCCTTCCACGCCGCGCTCAACGATCCGCCCGGCGCGGAGGCAAAATTCTTGAATGCCTCCAGCACGCTGAAATCGGTGAGCACGATCACTAACGAGCCGAACACGAAGGCGGTGAAAATCGCCAGCGCCGGGAGAAGGATGGGTTGGAGTCGGCGGCGCCACACCAGTGAGGGGGCTTGAGAATCGCTCATAATCTCTCGTTTCGAATCATTCTAAAAATCAGAACACGGCCTGCGCTTGCTCGCCCTTGCGAGGCTTGGCAATCGTGGCCGGATCGACTCCGGCCATCAACAAGCCCAAATACTCTTTGGTCACTTCGGCCGCTTCGACGACGGCGACGATGCGCCCGCGATACATCACCGCAATGCGATCCGAGAGGGCGAGGACTTCGTCGAGTTCGGTGGAAACCAACAGCACGGCGCACCCCTGCCCGCGCTTCTCGATGATGCGGCCATGAATGTATTCGATGGAGCCAACGTCGAGGCCGCGCGTGGGCTGGGCGGCAATGAGCAGTTTGATGGGGCGCGAGAATTCGCGGGCCACGATCACTTTTTGCTGGTTGCCGCCCGAGAGTGACCCCGCCGAGGTGGCGATGCCCGGTGTGCGCACGTCGAACTGCTGGACTCGCTCGGCGGCGGCCTTGTCCACTTCCGGTTGTTGAATGACAACGCCCCGCGCAAACGGCGATAGATAGTACGTGTTCAGCACCATGTTGTCGGCCACCGGGTACGACAACACCAACCCATCACGCTGACGATCTTCGGGGACGTGAGCCACGCCCAGTTCCACAATTTGGCGGGGGTTGGCGTGAGTGGTGTCCCGTCCGGCAATCTCCGCGCGGCCCGATAGCGCCGGGCGCAAGCCGGTGAGGGCTTCCACCAATTCGGTTTGGCCGTTGCCCTGCACGCCGGCCACGCCCACAATCTCGCCGGAGCGCACGTCGAACGACACGCCATCCACCATCATGTTCTCTCGGTCGTCGAGCACGCGCAGCTCTTTGACTTGCAAAACAATGTCGCCCGATTTGGTCTCTTCTTTATGCACCGTCAATTCAACTTGCCGCCCCACCATCATCGAGGCCAGTTGTGTTTCGGTGGCCGTCTTCGGGTCGGCGGCGCCCACCACTTTGCCCAACCGCAGAACGTTGATGCGGTCGGACACCGCCAGCACCTCTTTCAATTTGTGAGTGATGAAAATGATCGACTTGCCCTGCGATACCAACGACCGCATCACTTTGAAGAGTTCGTCGGCTTCCTGCGGAGTGAGCACCGCTGTCGGCTCGTCGAGGATGAGGATGTCGGCGTTGCGGTAGAGCAGTTTAATGATCTCCACACGCTGTTGGAGGCCAACCGGCAAATCTTTGATATACGCATCGGGATCGACATTAAGGCCGTACTGAGTCGCAATTTGCCGGATGCGAGCCGCCGCCGCTTTGCGATCCAGAAAGACGCCGCCGATGAGCGACTCGACTCCCAGCATCACGTTTTCGGTGACGGTGAGCACCGGCACCAGCATGAAGTGCTGATGCACCATGCCTACTCCGGCGGCAATCGCGTCGTTGGGGCTGTGGACTTTGATCGTCTTGCCCCGAACGGTGATCTCCCCCTCATCCGGCTGATAGAGGCCGTACAGCACGTTCATCAACGTTGATTTGCCGGCGCCGTTCTCGCCGAGCAGGGCGAGTATCTCGCCCTCGTTCAACGCGAGATCAATATGATCATTAGCCAACACACCGGGAAAACGCTTGGTAATACCGTGCAGTTCGAGAATGGGTGGCATGGGGGAGAGGGGGGAGTTGGGGTTTGAGTTAAGAGTTGGAGTTGAGGAAGTGTAGCACAACCCGGCGCAAAACGAAACTGGCGGCCCGAAGGTTTCCCAACAGGCCGCCAGTGTTCGATTGCGATCACTTCACAACGGTTTCACAAGGGGCTTAAGCCCTTTGCCGTTGTTCTTACGGCAGTGAGGAAGCGTTGAGCACCGTGATCTCGCCAGAGATGATCTTCTGGGTGATCTCGTCCACTTCGGCTTGCAGTGTCGGGGACACTTCGGCTTCGAAGTTGTGGAACGGCGCGATGCCGATCTGCCCGTTAGCCAGATTGCCTACGTGCAGGCCTCCGGCGAACGAACCGGTGGCCACGGCGCGCGAGGCCGCCTGCACCGAGAGGTCGAGCCGTTTGAGGATGCTGGTGAGGACGATGTCCTGATACTCAGGCGCGCTCACGAACCAGTCGGAGTCCACACCGATGAGGTACGCTCCACCGCGTTCCTTCACGGCGGCGGCGGTGCCCAAGCCCACCGGCCCGGCCACCGGCAGAATGATGTCCGCGCCTTCGTCCATCAGAGTCTCGCCCATGCGCTTGCCGTCATCCAGCGAGTCGAAGTTGCCGGTGAAGAGACCGTCCTTCGCCTCGTTGCTCCAACCGAGCAACTCGACGTTGGCGCCCTTCTGCGCGTTGTAATACTCGATGCCCTGCTGGAGGCCGATCATGAAGTCGGTGACGGGCGGGATGTTGATGCCGCCGAACGTGCCGACTTTGCCGGTCTTGGTGAAGGAGGCGGCCACATACCCGGCGAGGAACGCGCCCTGCTCGGTAGCATACACTTGCTGCCACACGTTGTCATGCGGGTCGGCGTAGGCGAAATCGAGAATCTGGAACATCTGCCCGGTGTTCGCTTTGGCTCCAGCGGAAGTCGCATCGCCGAGCAGGAAGCCCACCGTGACGATCAGATCACAATCGGAGCCGACGAACTCATTGATGTTCTTCTCGTAATCGGTCTGTTGCTGTGATTCGAGATAAGCCGCTTCGCCGCCCAGGGCCTGCGCGGCGGCTTCGGCGCCTGCCCACGCAGTCTGGTTGAATGATTTATCGTCCACGCCGCCGGTGTCGGTCACTTCACAAACCTTGAAGGGATTGATGGGCTGGCCGTTGGTGCTGAGCTTGCCGTCGATGATGTCTTGCGTCACCTGCTCAAGCTCCGCTTTCACTTCGGGAGAAACCGCCGAGTCCATATTGTGGAATGGCGCGATGCCGATTTCGCCGTTGCGCAGGTTGCCCACGTGGAGGCCGCCGGTGAAGTTGCCTTCGGCCACAGCCTGGACTGCGGCCTGCACCGAGAGGTCGAGCCGTTTGAGGATGCTGGTGAGGACGATGTCCTGATACTCAGGCGCGCTCACGAACCAGTCGGAGTCCACGCCGATGAGATACGCATCACCGCGTTCCTTCACGGCGGCGGCGGTGCCCAAGCCCACCGGGCCGGCCACCGGCAGAATGATGTCTGCGCCTTCGTCCATCAACGTCTCGCCCATGCGCTTGCCGTCATCCAGCGAGTCGAAGTTGCCGGTGAAGAGACCGTCGTTCTTCTCCGTGCTCCAACCCAACACTTGCACGTTGGCGCCGTGTTTGGAGTTGTAGTAATTCACGCCGAACTCGAAGCCCTTCATGAAGTCGGTGACGGGCGGGATGTTGATGCCGCCGAACGTGCCGACTTTGCCGGTCTTGGTGAAGGACGCGGCCACATACCCGGCGAGGAATGCGCCTTGATCGGTGGCATACACTTGTTGCCACACGTTGTCGTGCGGGTCGCTGTAGGCGAAGTCGAGAATTTGGAATTTCTGATCGGAGTTGGCTTTGGCCGCGGCAGAAGTGGCGTCGCCGAGCAGGAAGCCCACCGTGACGATCAGATCGCAGTTCGAGCCGATAAACTCATTGATGTTCTTCTCGTAATCGGTCTGTTGCTGCGATTCAAGATAAGCGGCTTCCCAGCCCACTGCGGCGGCGGCGGCTTCGGCGCCTTCCCACGCAGTCTGGTTGAATGATTTGTCGTCCACGCCGCCGGTGTCGGTCACTTCACAGACTTTGGGCTTGGCCGGTTCGGCGGTGGGTTGCGGAACCGCAGTGGGCGGCGCTTCGGTGGGGGCGGCCGTGGTGGCCGCGCCGCCGCAAGCGGCAAGGACGAGCGACAAAAGAACAACGCTCGCCAAGAGATTGAATAGGTTTTTCTTCATCGGTTTGTCTCCTCCTAAAGAGATTATTGAACGTTATTCGGTGGGTGAAGTTGTGAGGGTAAGTGTGAAGGGCGAGATGACCTCCTTAGTCTTTCGGCTCAACAAGATTATACCCGGAAAGCGATTGCGGGTGACGGCATCTACGATCTCTTTCGACCAACCACAGCGCCTTTGTGCTTTTCCCAATCCTCGTCGCTTTCGAGGGTGACCACGCGGAAGATTTCGGCGTACTGCATTTCTTTGCCTTTGGCGCGCGTGGAAGCCCATTCGCGGATGCGCGGCTCGGGGTCCCAATCGCCCATTTGGCTTTTGTGCGCGCGCAGGGCGGCGATCTTCAAATCAATCGTCTCGTCAATCGAAATCCAGTGATCGCCGTCGCGCCAGTTGAGGCTATAGACTTTGCGCGTTTTGTGCGGGGTGAGTCTTTCGGCCTCCAATTCCTGAAAGAGGTTGGGCTGGCCTGCCGCGGGGAAGACGGCTTCCAACCCGGCGAATCCGGCGGCGCGATGATCGGGGTGATTGATGTAATCCTCTCCGGCCCACACCAGAGTCGGATCCATCACGAACACCACTTCCGGTTTGAAGCGCCGAATCTCGCGCACGATCTTTTTTCGCAGCTCCATCGTCGGCTGGAGCATCCCATCCGGCTCGCGCAGGAAGACGACCTCGCCCGCGCCGATGATCTCGGCGGCGGCTCGCTGTTCGGCCTCGCGGATTTCGATGGCTCGCTCTCTGGTCATACCCTCGTCGGCAATGCCCACATCGCCGCTGGTGCAGATCACTTCGCGGATGCGGCAGCCGCTTTGGGCCCAACGGGCCAGCGTTCCGGCGCAGCCGAAATCAATGTCGTCGGGGTGGGCGACGATGGCCATCGCCGATTCGGGGACGTAGAATTTGTGGTTGTTGGTTGGGTTCATTTCAGCAGTCCCGTCTCGCCGCTGATCAGAATCAACACATCCATGTCGCGGCGGTAGTGCATTCCGTCCACCGTCTTTTCCGGTTCGGGGACGGTGATGGCGCCGAGACCGAGTCCGCGATGGGGGGCTTTGTTGAGCACCATCGGCTCATCGGTGCGCTTGAGCACGACCACCCAAGTTTTGTTGCTCACCTGAGGCCAGATTTTTCGGGCGGCTTGCACTTGATCGTCGGTGATGAGGAAGTATTTTCGTGGCGCGTCGGGCATGCCGGTAATTATATCCGCGAGGGCGCGAAGACTCAAAGTGATCCGCAGATGGCGCAGATTATCGCAGAGGGTTCACGAAATCTGCGGATGATGTGGCGGCGTCACTCAGGATAGGCAAGCGCCAGCGCGATGTCGTTGACGTTCGTTCCGGTGGGGCCGGTGCGGATCGAGTCGCCCAACTCGGCAAAGAAGGTGTGGCTGTCGTTGTGATTCAAATAATCCGCCGGATCATGATTCATTGCCCGCGCCCGCCCGCACGTATCGCCCGTTGCGATCGCGCCCGCCGCGTCGGTGGGGCCGTCGATGCCGTCGGTGGCGAACGCGGCGATGGCGAGGTTGGGCAACCCTTCAATGGCTATCGCCGCCGCCAACGCCATTTCCTGATTGCGCCCGCCGCGCCCCGGGCCGGTGACGGTGACAGTTGTTTCCCCTCCGAAGATCGCGCATTGAGGCGTTGAGGCGTGTTGCACGGCCCATTCGCCCAATCGCGCGCCCGCTTCGCGCGCTTCGCCGCGCACGCCCGTTTCGAGGTGCGCGACAGCAAAGCCCAACCTCTCGGCCTCGCGTTTCACCGCCTCCACCGCGAGCGCGTTACTGCCGATGAGTGTGTGATCGGCGAGAGCGTACAGAGGATCGTCGGGCTTGAGGGTTTCGGGCCTTTCGCCGCGCGCGCCCGCTTCGAGGTGACGGCGCACCGGGCCGTCGGCCTCCACGCCGTAACGGGTGAGCACGTCGAGCGCGTCGGCGTATCGAGTGGGATCGGGAGTGGCCGGGCCGGAGGCGATCACGTCCAACGGATCGCCGATCACATCGGAGAGCACGAAGGCGAAGACGCGCGCGGGAGCGGCCAGTCGCAACAGCCCGCCGCCTTTCAATCGCTCGCAGTGTTTGCGCACGGTGTTCAATGCTTCGATGGGCGCTCCGGCTTTCATCAACGATCCCGTTACCCGTTGCAGATCGGCCAGCGCGAGTCCATTGGCGGGCAGGGTGAGGTGCGCCGAGCCGCCGCCGGAGAGCAGAACGATCAGCGCATCGCCATCGTCGGCACGGGCGGCAACATCGGCGATGGCGCGGGCGGCGAGAAGGTTGCGCTCGTCGGGTAATGGATGAGCGGCAGGATACAACTGAAAGGGGAGCGAGTCTCGGATGGCTGAGTCGAGAGTCTGCAATCGCTCGGGCACGGCGGCCACCGCGCCCGCCGCGATGCGTTCCCCCAACAGTTCATTCACCTTCAGCGACATCTCCAACGCGGCTTTGCCTGCGCCCGCCACCCAGCAACGGCGGGCGCGTTCAATGCGGGCGGCAATGCGCGGCCAGTGCGCGGCCAATCGCTCGGCGGGGTCGGCGGCGCGCAGTGCGGCGGCGATGAGTGTTTCGATGTGGGAGCGGTGATTCTGAAAATGCATCTTCGGTGTTTACCGCCGAGATCGCGGAGAGCGCCGAGGTCGTCTCAACCTTCTCCGCGTTCTCTGCGCGCTTTGCGGTGAATTCGGGGCAGACCATAGCAAGTGTAGCCCAACCCGTCCACAAGGCAAAACGGCACAATTCCTGCAACAAGTTTTACACTTGACGCGCGCCCTTTGCCAACCTACAATCCCAGTGCATTTCATCCCCTAGCCACGACGGGAGTCTGCCAACGTGACACTCAACATCGGCCCAGTGATGGTTGTCGAAGACATCAGCGCAGTGCGCGAAATGATCGATATGCAATTGCGGGTGCGCGGCTACCGGGTAATCACCGCCCGCGACGGCGAAGAGGCGCTGGCTCTCATCGAGCAGGAGCGGCCCGCCGTCATCATCGCCGACATCCTCATGCCGCGCATCGACGGATTCATGATGGTGCACAAACTCCGCACCAATCCGCAAACCGCCTCCATCCCCATCATCTTTCTTTCGGCAACCTATGTGTCGGCGGCGGATGAACGCTTTGCCTTCGATCTCGGCGCGATCCAATTCCTCTCCAAACCGGCGGACACCGACGACCTCGTGGTGGCCGTCTCCGACGCCATCACCGGCCACCATGAGAACAAGCCGCCTCTCTCCGACAAAGATTTCTACATGGGTTACCGCGAGCGGTTGGAAACCAAACTCAAGCAGAAGAGCCAGCAGATCACCCGCAACCAGCAAGTGCTGGCCACGCTCAGCGAAGAGAACAAGCCCACCTATCGCAAACTGATCGCCGACGCGCAAGCGCAATACGACGAAATTCAACGCGAGTTGGCGGCGTTGCTCAAAGCAATGAACGAAGCGCAATGATCCTCCCTCTCTACAGTTGGGCGAGAGCCGTGCGGCCGGGGCGCCATCCGCGTGAAAAGCAGAGTGAGAGTAGAATCACCGCCGATTAGAGCCGCATCATGCCCAACAACCCCAAAGATAGAATCCTCGTCGTCGACGACGATCTGCAAAGCCTCGACCTGATCTGCAAACAGGTGCTGGAGCCGCTGGGCTACCAAGTGGCCATGGCCACCGACGGCGGCGCGGCCCTTCAACAGATCATCACCTTCGCTCCCGCCGTCATCATCCTCAGCCTCGCTCTGCGCGGGCTGTCGGGCAAAGATGTGCTCACCGCCCTGCGCTCGCAAGGATTCGATTCGCCGGTCATCGTCATCGCCCCCGAAAACGGCGAGCAACAGGCGCTGGCCGCTTTTCGGTTGGGCGCGCGCGATTACCTCGTCCGCCCGCTGCGCGAAGCCGAGATCGTCGCCGCAGTGGATCGGGTGGTGGAAGATGGCCGCCTGCGCCGCGAACGCGCCCAACTGCAACAGCAGCTCACCCAAGCCAACACCGATCTTCAACAGCGAGTGAAGGAACTCACTGTCCTCTCCGGGCTCGGCAAGGCAGTGATCAACCTCACCGATGTGGCTTCGCTCTTCAACCGATTGGTGGAAAGCGCACTGCAAATGTCGGGCGCCGAAATGGGCTGGCTGTTGGTGGCCGATCAAGCCAGCGGGCAGCTGCTCATCGTGGCTCAAAAGAATCTGCCGGGCCGCGTGCAGTTGCGCCAACCGTGGGACGACGGCCTCGCGCCGCTGGTGATGCTGTCGGGCGAGCCGCTGGCGATTGGCGGCACGGGCATTCTGCAAATGAAAATTTCGCAGATCGCCAAAGCCGCGCTGGTGATGCCGGTCAAGGCCCGCGAACAAACGGTGGGCGTGCTCACCGTCGCCAATCGCGCGCCCAAGCCGTTCACCGAGCAGAGCAAAACTTTGCTCAACGCCGTCGCCGATTACGCCTCCATTGCTATCGTCAACGTGCGATTGTTTCAGGCGCTCGAACAACGCACCCAAGCCATGCAGCAATCGTATGAGACTCTGAAGGCTGGAGAGAAACATCGCGGCGAAGTGCTGGCAAAGATCACTCAGCAGATGCGCTCGCCCGTGACTCAGGCCAAGAGCGCCGTGGATCTGATCATGGGCGAAAGCGGCATCACCCGGATGAACGAGCGCCAGCGCAACCAAGTGCGGATCGCCAGCGAGAAGTTGGATGCTGCCGTGCAATTCATGGACGACATCGCTATCCTGCATGAAAGCGGCAGTGTTGCCCATGCTCTCAAACCCGTGCAGCTCGACGAGATGGCCCGGCAATCCATGTCCAAGTATCAACCTATGGCGCAACAGCAGGGCGTAGCTCTGCTGGCCAGCATCGCCGCCAGCGTCATCGTTCCCGGCGATGCGCCGCGCCTCAGCCGCGTGTTCGATAACTTGATCGAGAACGCGATCAAGTTCAGTCCCAAAGGCGGCGAGGTGGTGATCAGCATTCAGCGCGAGGGCAGTGTGGCCCACATCTCGGTCGCCGATCGGGGCATCGGCATCGCGCCGGAACATCTGCCGCACGTCTTCGAGCGTTTCTTTCAAGTGGATCCAAAAACGGGCGGAGTGGGGATCGGGCTGGCGTTAGTCAAACAGATCGTCGAAACGCACGGCGGGCAGGCCTGGGCCGAAAGCGCGCCGGGGCAAGGCTCGCGGTTTTACTTCACACTGCCGAAAGCGATATAACTATGGCGACGAACGGCAAACCGGCCAATCGCCGCCGCTCTCTTTATTTGCAGGAGTTGCGCAGTTGGGCAAAGGCAACCACGGATTACACAGATTTCACTGATGAAAATGGAACACTCTGTGTAATCCGTGAAATCCGTGGTTCCTAATCTATCTGAACTGTGTAGGTCTTAACTTCAATGGCTGGCAAAAAGATTCTGGTGGCCGACGACTCCCGCGAAATACGCGAAACCCTCGCGCAATACGTCCTGCGTCCCGCCGGTTACGAAGTCATCACCGCCGGAGACGGCGTGGACGCGCTCAAATCCATCCGCGAGCAAACCCCCGATCTGGTGGTGGCCGATCTGCAAATGCCCGGCCTCACCGGTATCCAACTCAAACGCGCCCTCGCCATCGAAAACAACACCACCCCGGTCATCATCATCACCGCCGAAGGCTCCGAAAGCATCGCCTCCGAAGCGACCCTCGCCGGAGTGGCCGGGTACTTGCCCAAACCCATTGACCCCGATGTGCTGCTCATGGCCGTCCGGCAGGCGCTCGACTCCGAGCGCCTCCGCCGCGAGCGCGCGCTGGCCTTGCAGTCGCTCGAAAAGCGCGTCCATCAACTCGAAACACTGCAGGCCGTAGGCCGCGCTCTCACCGCCTCGCTCGACATCGATCAAGTCCTCAGCCGCGTGGTGGACGCCGCCGTGCGCCTCACCGGCGCGGAAGATGGCAGCCTGCTCCTCCTCGACAAGCACACCGGCGAACTCACCATGCGCGCCGCCCGCAACTTCGACGATCAGTTCGTGCGCACCTTCCGCATCCGCACCGAAGACAGCCTCGCCGGGCAAGTCATCCGCACCGGCCAACCCGCGCTCTTCGGCGCCAACTCGCCGCAGAAAATCAAAACCGCCTATCTCGTCCACTCCCTCATTTACGTCCCCCTTCGCCTGCACGATAAAGTCATCGGCGTGCTCGGCGTGGACAACCGCCAAACCCGCCGCGCCCTTAGCGAAGCCGACTTCGGCCCGCTCACTGCGCTGGCCGACTACGCCGCCATCGCCATCGAGAACGCCCGCCTCTACGCCCACACTAACGCCGAACGCAGCAAACTCGACACCATCTTGCAAAAAACCGGCGAAGGGGTGATCGTGGTGGACGACTCGAATCGCGTCGTGCTGATCAACGCCGCCGCCCGCGCCGCCCTCAACCTGCCCGACACCCCCGTGATCGGGAAGCCGATTCCCGACGTGATCCATCACGCCGACCTGCGCGATCTCCTCACCCGGCCCTCCTCCACTCAAAACCGCCGCGCCGAGATCGCCCTCGACGACAATCGCGTGCTCAACGCTCACCTCACACCCATCGAAGGCATTGGCCGCGCGGTGGTGATGCAGGACATCACTCATCTCAAACAGCTCGACAAAATCAAAAGCGAATTCGTCACCGCCGTCTCGCACGACCTTCGCTCGCCCCTCACCGCCATTCTCGGCTACGTCGAACTCATGGGCCGTGTCGGGCCGATCAACGATCAGCAAAAAGAATTCATCCGCCGCGTCCGCATCAGCGTCAACGCCATCACCAACCTCATCACCGATCTGCTCGACCTCGGGCGCATCGAAGCCGGGTTCGACACCCAAAAGGAGCCGGCCAACTTCCCGCTGGTCGTGCGCTACAGCGTCGAAGCGCTGGCGGCCAAAGCCGAAATCAAACATCAAAAATTGGTTGTCAATCTGCCCGAGACTCTGCCGCCCGTGTACGCCAACCCCGTCCGCCTGCGGCAGATGGCCTCCAACTTGATCGAAAACGCCATCAAATACACGCCCGAAGGCGGAACGGTCAGCGTGTCGGTGTTCATGGACGACGATCAGCAAATCCTCACCGTCACCGACACCGGCATCGGCATCCTCCTCGCCGATCAGCCTTACATCTTCGACAAGTTCTACCGCGCCAAATCGGTGCCCGACGACATCACCGGCACCGGGCTGGGTCTCTCGATTGTCAAATCAATTGTGGAGAATCACAATGGCCGCATCTGGGTCGATTCAAAGCCGGGGAGCGGATCGACATTCGTCGCCGTATTGCCCACCCATGTTGAATCGAAGGCGGCCTCCCCGCGCGGGTGAGTCAATCCCCGAAACAGATTCCCAGATCGCGCGCGGTCAACAGCGAGTCGTTGTCCAGCGGCACGACCTTCATCCGCCCCGAGGCTTCCTCCAACGGCACATAATCCACCTTCGGCGGATTGAGCGCCACCATCACTCCCGACCGCCCCTCCTCTAACGCGCGCACCGCCGCCGCGCCGAAGCGCAGAGCCAGCAAACGATCAAACGTGGTGGGACTGCCGCCGCGCAGGAGGTGGCCGAGCACCACCACCCGCGCCTCTTTGCCGGTGAGCGCGGCCAGTTCGTGCGCCACCTTTTCGCCCACCCCGCCCAATCGCTCGGCGCGGCCCACTTCCCGCTCCACCACCGACACGGCGCCGCCCACCGGCTTCGCGCCCTCGGCCACCACCACAATAGTGAAGTCGCCGCCCTGCTGTTCACGCTCATGAATCTTGGGCACGACCTTGTGGAGATCGTACGGGATTTCGGGAATCAGAATCACATCGGCTGATCCCGACACGCCGCAATTCAGAGCGATCCATCCGGCGTAGCGGCCCATTACTTCGACAACGATGATCCGCCGATGGGAGGCCGCTGTGGTGTGCAAACGGTCGAGGCACTCGGTGGCGAACCCCACCGCCGTGTCGAACCCGAAGGTGATCACCGTTCTATCCAGATCGTTGTCAATCGTCTTCGGCACGCCGACGACGCGCATGCCCTTCTTCGCCAGAACATTGGCAATCGCCAGCGAGCCGTCGCCGCCCACTACGATCAGCGCGTCGATGCTATGCATCCGAAACGCGCGCACCAATTCATCGGTGCGATCCACTTCCTCGAACGTGCCGCCGGGATTCTTGATCGGGAACTTCATGGGGTTGCCGCGATTGGTGGTGCCGATGATCGTGCCGCCGAGGTGGGTGATGCCGCGCACGCGCTCGCGAGTGAGGCGCATGATTCCACCCTCGACGTATTGCTCCGGCATCAGCAGGCCGTTGTATCCGTCGCGGATGCCGTAACACTCCCAACCCCGATTGAGGGCCGAGAGGGTGACGGCGCGGATGACGGCGTTGAGGCCGGGCGCATCACCGCCGCCGGTGGAAATGGCGATTCGTTTGATGGGAGGATTCGGTGAAGACATGTGTGCTATTGTAGAGCAAATCTGCTGTAGGGCAATTACGGCTTCACCGTAAACCCCACCGCCTCCCCGCTCACCCGTTCGCCGTTTGTCGTTATCCCTCTCACTTCCAACTCGTATTGCCCTGGCGCCAGCTGCCAAAAGTATTGATACGGCGGCTCAACCAGCGTTGCCACCACGTCGCCGTTCAACACGAACGACACTTCTCTCATCGCCGCTCCGGCCACTGCGCCGAAGATAATTTGCTGGCTGATGATCGGCAAGCGGGGCGAGATGTTGAATACCGTCGCATCGTCGGGGGAGGTGATTTGGAGTTTGGAGTTTGAGGTTTGAGATTGGGAGTTTGAAGTTGGCGGCTGTGGAATTCCTTTGGCCCTTGCCCACTCTTGCGCTTCGGGCGGCAGAACGAGAAATACTTGCGTCACGATTCGTTCGGGCGGGGTGGAGTCGTCGGCCAATAATCCGGTGGCGGAGTCAATTCGGAACGGCTGGTACAACGTGTCGTGCGCCGTCGGTTGTGTTCCGTCAATGAAAAGTTCACTACGGCGAAGCGGGCAGTGTTCCGTCGGCAGCAATCCGCTCATCGCGCACACTTCGGCGCGCGCGAGTCCCGGCGGTTGGGCGAATTGCGATTCGGGTTTGCCGGTGAGCGCGGCGCGCATGAAGTCGTGCCAAATGGGACCCGCGCCGGCCACCCCGCTCACATTCACCATCGGCGAATTGTCGGCGTTGCCCACCCACACGCCCACCGTAAGTTCGGGCGTGTAGCCCACCGTCCAGTTGTCACGGAAGTCGGTGGTGGTGCCGGTCTTCACGGCGGCGGGGCGGCCAATTTGCAGAACACTGTTCGGGCCGAAGGTGGCGAGCCGCGCATTGTTGTCGGAGAGAATATCGGTGATGAGGAAAGCGACTCGCTCATCGAGGACTCGCTCACCCGATGGAGGCCTCCATTCTTCGATCACGTTTCCGCTCGCGTCCGTGATCCTGAGAACGGCCGTTGGCTCCACACGGACGCCGCCGTTGCCGAACACCCCGAACGCGCTCGTGAGATCGATCAGCCGCACTTCCCCGCCGCCGAGCGTGAGCGCCAACCCGAATCGATCAGCATCGCTCAGAGTGGTGAGTCCCATACGCCCGGCGAGGGCAAGCATTGAGTCGATGCCCACGTGATCGAGCGCCTTCACCGCCGGAACGTTGAGCGAGCCGCCCAGCGCATCGCGCGCCGACACCGGGCCGTGAAAGTTACGGTCGTAATTGAGAGGAACGTATGAAATGCCTTCGGCGGTGACGAACGCCGTGCGCACGTCGAGGATCATCGTGGCTGGAGTCCAGGGGCAATCTCCAATCTCTAATTCTCCGCTCTCCGTTTCATGAGAATCGAGGATGGGAGGATTGGAGAATTGGGTGCAGAGCGCCGGATCGAACGCCGCCGCGTACGTGATCGGTTTGATGGCCGAGCCGGGTTGGCGCGGGGCGACGGCCATGTTCACCGAGCCGGATATTTCGCCGTCGAAGTAATCGGGCGAGCCGACCATCGCCAGCATTTGCCCGGTGCGCGGATCGAGGGCGACGAGCGCGGCGTCGGTCGCGTTGTGATCGACGGACTCGTCGTCGGCCAACAGTTCGAGTCGGCGACGGATGATCGATTCCGCAGTCGCCACGAGATCGAGATCGATGGTCGTCGTCACCGTGAGGCCCGAATACAGCACCTCGGGCGGGTACTGCTGTTCGAGCAGACTCCAAACGTAAAACACAAAATGCGGCGCGGAGATGGGGAATGTGATGGCCGCGAATTGCAAAGGCTCGTCCTTTGCCAATTTGGCCTCGTCTGCCGTGATCAGTCCGTTCTTCGCCATGAGGTCGAGCACGATGGCCTGCTTGTCGTCGGCGGCCTGCGGGTTAAGGAGCGGGTCGAAGAGCGCGGGCGCTTGCGGCAGGCCGGCCAACAGCGCGCACTCGGCCAGATCGAGATTGCGCGCGCTCTTGCCGAAATAGGTTTGCGCCGCCGACTCGATCCCATGCGCGAGATGTCCGTAATTGGTTTGATTGAGATAGAGTTCGAGAATCTGATCTTTGCTGTAGGCTTGCGAGAGCCGCCAAGCGAGGATGCTCTCGCGCAGTTTGCGGAAGAGTGTGCGTTCGGCGCGTTCGCGCGGGTCGAGGAGCATATTGCGCGCCACTTGCTGGGTGATCGTCGAGCCGCCGGCCACCACTTCGCCGCCCCGCACGTTGATCCACAATGCGCGGGCAATCCCCACCACATCCACGCCGGGGTTGGAATAGAAGCTCGCATCTTCGACGGAGATGGTAGCTTGTTGGCACGCCAACGGAATCTCAGACAGTGGCAGGGTGGTGTGGTGCATCCCCGCCGGGTCGGTGATTTCGTAGATCAGCCGCCCATCGCGGGCGAGGATTTTGGTGGAGGGAACGGCCAGGTTTTCGGTGAGACGGTTGAGGGAGGGGAGGTCAACGAACAACAAATGAACAACGATCAATGAGGCGATGAACAACGTGAGCAGGGCGGAGAGGGTGAGTCGGCGGCGCATGGGAAACGGCGTGAGTGTCGGCAATGTCATAGGCAGTTGCCACGAATAGACGCTTTTGCGTGAGGGCGAGTTCCGAGATTTTCCCCGCGCCCGTGTCGCAGAAAAAACAGTACAAACGCCTATGCGGCTTGCCCCCTATTTGTTGTACACTCTCCCTGTAATTGCAAATGCTACTCCCCTTGCCCTGTAAAGGGGGCGGGCAGAATGAACTGAATGGGGTGGCAGTTCATCCCAACAAAAAGACTCGCGTCAGCGAGTCTTTTTGTTCTCACAGCCGGATCAACCCCTTTTGCACAGCGAGAAGCACGCCCATTTGCAGAGAGCCGTCGATGATCTCGCCGCGCAACACCATTCCCAATACGTCGGCGGCGGGCATGAACACCACCTCCAACTCCTCACCCGCATCGAGATTTTGCTGTGTGCGGATCAGATCGGCGGCGAAAAAGATGTTCATCACTGCTTGCAATGATCCGGGGAACGGATTGAATCGCCCCAACAGTTCGATGCGGCGCGGACGGAATCCGGTTTCTTCTTCCAACTCACGGGAGGCCGCCTGTTGAATCGATTCGCCCCGGTTCATCCGCCCGCCGGGCAAGTCGTAAATGATCGCGCCCACCGGGTGCCGATACTGGCGGGTGAGCACAACCTGCCCCTCGCTCGTGAGCGCCACACACGAGACGGCTTCCACCGGGCTGGCAAGGTAAAAGTATGGAAAGCGCCGCCCGTTGTGTTCGAGCGTGTCGCGCACCACGCGCACGCCGGGGTGGTCGAACAGCGTTTGAGAATCGACGACGGTGTATTCGGTCATGGTTATAATGAGGGAGTTTGCGCTTCACCGAAAAGTATATCTCAAAGGATGCCCATGCGCCTCGCCACTTTTCTTCACAACGACACACCGACACTCGGCCTCGTGCGCGAAGAGGGAATCATTCCCGCGCCCGGACTCTCGATGCTCGAGGCCATCGAACAATGGGAGGCCGTCTCTGCCGAACTGGCCCGCCTCACCGGCCCTGCCGTGCCCCTCGCCCGCGAGCGTTTGCTCGCGCCCATCCCCAAACCGCGCCGCAACATCATGTGTCTCGGCCTCAATTACGCCGAACACATCAAAGAGTCGGCGGACGCGCGCGGGCGCGAGGCCAAGACTCCAGCGCACCCGGTGTTCTTCACCAAAGCCACCCACGCGGTGAACGGGCCGTATGCCAATATCCCGTTCGACGAGTCGGTGTCGGCGCAGATCGATTGGGAAGCAGAGATGGCGGTGGTGATCGGCCGGGGCGGGAAAAGCATTTCGCAGGCGGAGGCGATGTCTTTCGTGTTCGGCTACTCGATCATCAACGATGTGAGCGCGCGCGATCTGCAATTCAATCACGGCCAATTTTTCAAAGGCAAGAGTCTCGACGGCGCGTGCCCGATGGGGCCGTGGATTGTGACCGCCGACGAGATTCTCGATCCGCACAATTTACCCATCCGCTGCCGGGTGAACGGAGAGACGAAGCAAGAAGCCAACACGGGGATGATGATTTTCAAGATACCGGCCATCATCGAGAGCCTGTCGCGCGGCATGACGCTGGAGCCGGGTGACGTGATTGCCACCGGCACGCCGAGCGGCGTAGGCTTCGCCCGCACCCCGCCTGAGTTCCTCAAGCCGGGCGATGTGGTGGAATGCGAAGTGGAAAGCATCGGCCTGTTGCGAAACAAAGTTGGGTGAATCAAAAATGCGCTCCGCTTGAGGAGCGCATTTTTGATTAGGCGAGAGAAGGCTAGACGATGTCGATGACCGCGCCGACTTCGACGAGTTTCTTCTTCGCGTCTTCGGAGGCTTCCTTGCTCACCGCCTCGAGCACTTTCGCGCCCACGGTTTCGGCCATCTCTTTCGCTTCCTTCAGGCCGAGGTTGGTGAGTTGGCGGATGACCTTGATCACTTCGATCTTCTTGGGGCCGACATCCTTCAGCACCACCGTGAATTCGGTCTTCTCCTCGACGGGAGCGGCGGCGGCCGCGGCGCCCGGGGCGGCCACAGCGGCCACAGCCACCGGGGCGGCGGCAGAAACGCCCCACTTGGCTTCCAGCATCTTGGTCAGTTCCGCCGCTTCGAGGACGGTGAGCGTGCTCAAGTCCTCGACGAGTTTGTTCAAATCAGCCATTGCAAAAATCTCCTTAAAGTTGGTTCTGGGTTGATCGGTTCCTCGTTGCCGGTCATGCTCAATCAGCGACAACCAACCAACCATCAGGCAACCGATTACTGATCACTACTCACTGATAGCTCTTTCTCAGAGTACGCTTTTACGACATTGACGATCTGCCGCACGCCGCTGGCAACGGTTCCGGCCAGGCGCGTGGCAGGCGTGTTGATGAGGCCGAGCAGTTGAGCGCGAACCACCGGCAGCGGCGGCAGGGTCGCCAGCGCCCCGATCTGTTTCGCATCGAGTACCTTGTTGCCCATCACGCCGCCCTTCACCTTCACGAAGTCCGAGCCTTTAGTGAAATCGCTGATCGCTTTGGCGACAGCCGGAACGTCGGTGAAGGCGAAACCGATAGCGGTGCCGCCCGCCAGCATGTCTTCGGGCACGGGCAGGCCAGCCTGTTTGATGGCGATGGCCGCCAGCGTGTTCTTGACGACGTGAAACTCGCCCGACGACTCGCGCACTTTGCGGCGCAGTTGCTCGATGTCCTTCACAGGCAAACCGGAATACGATGTGATGACGAACGCCTCGCTTTTCTTCAACAAATCGCCGTACTCTTTCACCAGCTCTGCTCTGCGTTTCTTTGTGATTGCCAAATTCGTGTCACCTCCTTTCGCTTTCGAATGAACGATCTTGCGGCTCGACTTTTTGATCGCTCATTCTTCAGCGAAAGCGAATCAAAAAGTCTTTACGCCCTCGGCCCGCTTCGCGTAAAGACTTTCGCGCACGTGTCGTGCTCACCGCCTCCATCGCACGGATGCGGCGCGTTTCGAGAGTCTTCACCTCGGCAGGATGTTTAAGCCCGGCGGGGCTCCTGCGGTCTACGGCGAAGGCAACCCCTCACCCCTCCCCCCTTTGTGAAACCCCAAATGGGGGAGGGGCAGGGGTGAGGGTAATTTACACCGCCGTCCCCAGTGAGAGGGCCGAGTTGGCGTCCACTTTCACGCCCGGCCCCATCGTCGTGGTGACGGTGATGCGCTTAACGTAAATCCCTTTCGCGCCCGACGGCTTGGCTTTTCGAATCGCTTCCATCAGGGACGAAAAGTTCTCAAACAACTGATCTTCGGTGAACGAGGCTTTGCCAATGGGCACGTGGATGTTCGCCGTCTTGTCGAGGCGAAACTCGATGCGGCCGGCTTTGGCCTCGCGGATCAATCGCGGCAGGTCGCCGGCAGGGGCCACCGTGCCGGCCTTGGGGTTCGGCATGAGGCCGCGCGTGCCGAGAATACGGCCGAGTCGGCCCACCTTGCCCATCATTTCCGGGACGGCGATGGAGACATCGAAGTCCGTCCAGCCATCTTGAATCTTCTTTATGATCTCGTCATCGGCGATGAAATCGGCGCCCGCTTCTTTGGCCAGCCGCGCGCCCTCGCCTTCGGCGAAGACCATCACCCGCACCGTCTTGCCCAGCCCGGCGGGCATCACCACCGCCGCGCGCACTTGCTGATCGGCCTGCTTGGGATCGAGCCCCATGCGCATATGCACTTCAACCGTCGCATCGAATTTTGTGATGCTCGTCGCTTTGGCCATCGCCAGCGCTTCTTTCGGGCCGTAAGCCTTCGTTGGATCGACTTTCGCCGCGGCGGCTCGATACTTCTTTCCGTGTTTTGCCATGTGAGTCTCCTGTGGTGCAAACGGGCGGCCATCGCCAGCCCTCCCACGCTTTCGTTATCCTTCCACCGTGAGGCCCATCGAACGCGCCGTGCCTTCCACTTGCAGCATGGCGTCCTCAATATCGACGGCGTTGGTGTCCTTCATTTTGATCTCGGCGATCTCGCGGATTTGAGCGCGAGTGACTTTGCCCACCTTCGTGCGGTTGGGCACCGCCGAGCCTTTCTCGATCCCGGCCGCCTTGCGCAGAAGCACTGCCGCAGGCGGCGTGCGCAGGGCCAATTGGAACGAGCCATCGGTGAAGATGGTGATGTCCACCGGAATGATGTCGCCGGGGCGATTGGCGGTCTTGGCATTGTAATCTTTGCAGAACGCCATCAAGTTAATGCCATGACCGGCCAGCGCCGGGCCGACCGGCGGCGCGGGCGTGGCCTTGCCTGCCTCGAGCTGCAGGCGCACGACTGCTTTCAACTTTTTTGCCATAGGGTTTCTCCTTTGTGGTGCAAGCGGGCGGCCTCAGCCAGCCCTCCCACGAATTCTCTAATTCTCTAACCCTCCAATTCTCTAAGAGGAATTAGAGATTGGAGAATTAGAGATTAAGCCTTCTCTACTTGCAAGAAATCCAACTCCACCGGCGTCTCGCGCCCGAAGAACGACACCATCACGCGCACCTTTGCGCGCTCCGCGTCGATCTCGCCCACCGTGCCAATGAAATCGTTGAATGGCCCATCGATGATGCGCACCTTCTGGCCGATCTTGAAATTCACCTTAATCTTCGGCGCTTCCGCCTCCATGCGCCGCATGATCTGCGCCACCTCTTGCGGCTGAAGCGGAGTAGGCGTGTTGCCCATGCCCACGAACCCGGTCACGCCCGGCGTATTCCGCACCACATACCACGACTCTTCGGTGAGAACCAACTGCACCAAAATGTAGCCGGGAAACACACGGCGCTCCACCGTGCGGCGCTGGCCGTCTTTCACTTCAATCTCTTCTTCGGTCGGGACGACGACATCGAAAATCTTGTCCTTCATCCCCATCGAATCGATACGCTGTTCGAGATTGTGGCGGACTTTGTTTTCGTAACCCGAGTAACAATGGATCACGTACCAATGCCGCTCGTCCCCCGATTCCTGAACCGGCTCGGTCGCTTGGGCGGGCGCCGCCGATTCACCCTCGGCAATCGGCGACTCGATCTCAGCCTCAGCCGATTCCAACGTCTCTTCAGGCTCGTGCTCTTCAATTCCCTCGAGCGAACGCTCTTCTTCCAACGTCATCATTCCTTATGCGCGCAACTAGAGTCCGAGAATCAGCACAAACATTTGAGCAAACAAGTAGTCGAATGAGCCAAGAATAATCGAACTCCCCGCAACCGTGAGAAGCACGATGATTGTCAGGTTCGTTGCTTCCTGGCGGGTGGGCCACGACACCTTGCTCAGCTCGGCCCGTGTTTCGCGCAGATAGCGCACGATGGGGTTATCAGTCATAACAGATACCTTCGCCACAGATCAAACTCACTCCCAGAAATTCGAGGCAGGCCAGGCAGGAATTGAACCCGCAACCCCCGCTTTTGGAGAGCGGTGCTCTGCCAATTGAGCTACTGGCCTATGTTGGGGCGGATTGCAATCCGCCCCTACTTCGTCTCCCGGTGCGTCGTGTGCTTCCGACAGCGCGGGCAGAACTTCTTCAATTCGATTCGGTTCGGATCGTTCCGGCGATTCTTCTGAGTGGTGTAGTTGCGCTCCTTGCAATCCACACATGCCAGCGTAATCACCGGGCGAACATCTTTTGCTTTGCTTGCCATAGCATCGAGTCAGAGTTGGAGTTGGGAGTTCGAGTTGACGACCGCCTGGCTCAACTCCAACTCCCACTCCAACTATTCCAGTATCTCCGTGATCACCCCCGCCCCCACCGTCAACCCGCC
>VGOW01000023.1 GCA_016875735.1 Chloroflexota bacterium
TTTCAAGACCGCGATTGAGACCTGCCTGCAAGAGATGCCCACCACTCATCGCGCCGCTTTACATTCATTGCTGACCTTGCGTTTTCAACTGTTTTCAAAAGCGCAGTTTGTGCCCGCGTGAAGTATAGATAACCCACAGATAGGCGAAGCAGGCGGCCAACATCAAGCGCATCACGCGAGTGGCGTCGCTCAAATGGCTGTGGTTCAATTGAAAGCAAAGTGGCCTTTGCTCCCTTCAATCACCAGCCAAGCTATCGGAATGGCACGTTTGGCGTAATTCAAACTGACCATCAAGGTCACACACCCCTGCGCGACCGCACTGCCATCCATAATGAACACCAGGGGACGCGCCTTCGCCAAGTTGGTCAGCAAAGGGCGCACAAAGGGCAGAAAATACAGGCGAAACGTAATCGCTTCGTTTTGCACCCAACGGCTCATCTGCTTCACCCGGCTGTCGGGATGTACGTCGCCCGGAATTTTGCTGGCCAGCTTCGGCAGTTGGCAACTTTTCCCCAAGACGATGCCGGTGACCATGTTAACCAGGGTGTCCAGATGCCGCGCCAAGTTCCCACGCGGTTCTTCGGGGAAAGTTGCTTCACGGCTTGTTTTATGGCACGATGCGCTTGGCGGCTGTCACTCATGGCTTTGCTCCTGTTCTGTGAGAAGAACAAAAGCATAACCCGAGTTTCAGCCGCCCTTGACTTCAAAATAGTGCCCGGTAGTGAAGTATAGGATAGAAAGAAGATAAGGGCAAATGGGCAGGATGTCAGCACGGGCGCAACAGACTCCGCCGCAACCCTGTTTTGACCGCCGCATGACAAGTGGGTGAACAAAAACAAAAGCGCCCACATTGCTGTGGGCGCTGTGTTGCGCAACTGCCGGAAGTTACGATGCCGCCGCCAAAGGCCTTTGGGCGAAAACGGGAATCTCCTCCTCGCGGACATTCCCATCGGTCATCTTCACCTGCCCGCGCAAGAAACCGCCTTCTTCGGTGGTGAAGGCTCCCGTGATCAAATCGCCGTAAATGCGGCCAGTGCGCATGATGTCCACTTTCTTCGCGGTGATGTTGCCCTTCACCGAACCGGCCACCGACACCGAGTCGGCGGAAATATTGGCGACAATGCGCGCGTTCTCGCCAATGACCAGCGGCCCCTTCACCATCAAACTGCCCTCGAACGCGCCGTCGATGCGCGCGCCCCCTTCGGTAACGATGTCACCTTTGAACGAAGAACCACTGCCAATCACGGACGTGATCTTTCCGTTGCCTGCCACCGGGGTGGGCGCGGACTCAGAGGCATTCTCTCTACCATTGGTGTGTCTAAACATGAGTGTTCCTTGAAAAATGAGAACAAAGGGCTACTGCCTGAAAAGCCACGCACAGTATAGCCAGCGGACTCCCCAATGTCAACCGTCGTTTTTCATACTCAGTGGATTGTATGTTCTGTTTTTTCCTCAAACTGCCGTGTTTTTGGGCAAAAACCAAAATGTTGAAGTTTGGCAAAGTTTTTGCCTTCTTGCCATAATAATCACGGAAACTTACAGGCCGCCGTCTCCGACCAGCTCCCTCATCGGCGCTCGCTCGAACCGGATCGGCTCACCGATCATCCGCGATGCGAGTTCCGAGGGGTGCGGCGGCTGGCCGGTGGTGAATGCGGCAATCGATCCGTTGTTTCGATGGGGCGCGGACTCCGGCGCGGCGACGATCACTCGCCCAACCTGCCGCACCACTGCGGGCGCCGGATCGATAATCCGCACCTTTGGGCCCACCGCTTCGGCAATGGCCGGGATGAGAAAGGGGAAGTGGGTACAGCCGAGAACGAGTGAGTCGATCCCGGCTTCGAGCAGAGGGTCGAGGTCGTCGTGGAGGAGTCGGCGAGTGGCGGGAGAGTCGAAGTCGCCGGACTCCACTTGAGTCACGAGGCCGGGGCAGGCGCGCGGTATCACCGTCACCCCGTTGGCGAATCGATCCACGACACTGGCGAACACTTCACTCTGCACAGTGGATTGAGTGGCGATCACTCCCACCACCCGGCTTTGAGTGTGCTCGGCGGCGGGCTTCACGGCGGGTTCCATTCCCACGAACGGAACGTGCGGGAAGGTTTGGCGCAGATGGGTGAGCGCGGCGGCGGAGGCGGTGTTGCAGGCGACGACGATGACCTTTGCGCCGCGGGCGAGGAGGAAACGAGTGATCTGTTCGGCGAAGCGGCGGATTTCGTCGGCGGGGCGGGGGCCGTAGGGCAGGCGGCCCTGATCGGCAAAATAGAGGAGGCTTTCGCCCGGCAGCTGTCGCCGCACTTCTCTCAGCACCGACAGCCCGCCGAGTCCCGAGTCAAATATGCCGATGGGTTTCGAATCGACAGCGCTCATTTGGGGAACGCGGATGACGCTGATTTGGCGGATGAACTCAGATTCTTTTTATTTGAATCTATCCGCGAAAATCTATTTGATCCGCGTCATCCGCGTGCCGGGTTAACGTGCCGCTTTCACGAGTTCTGCGAACAGCCCGCGCATCTCGGATCGGTCTTGCAACCATTCGGGGTGCCACTGCACGCCGAGCGCGAATCGGTGTCCGGGCACTTCGATGGCTTCGATGATTCCGTCGGGCGCGCGGGCGACGATGTCTACGCCGGGCGCGGCCTCGCGGATCGATTGATGATGCAGGCTGTTCACTTCCGCAATCGGTTTGCCAATGATGCGCGAGAGTGTTGTGTCTTCGCCAATGGCAACCGGGTGCGCGAGGTGATTGCGCGGGTAGCCGGGAAAGTAATCGTGTTTGAGCGGGGCGGGGGTTTGAGAGGCGATGTCCCCGTAGAGTGCGCCGCCGAGCGCCACGTTCATCACCTGCGTCCCGCGGCAGATTCCGAGAAACGGCTTGTCTTCGTTCACAGCCCAGCGAATGAGAGTCAATTCGATCCGATCCCGATCAGAATCGAAGCCATACATTGTTGGATGGGCCTCGATGTTGAGGAGATCAGGATCGATGTCGCCGCCGCCGGAGAAGACGAAGCCATCGAGCCGCGCGAACAACTCGCGCAATTCCGTTTCATCCAGCCCGAGCGGGATCATCACCGGGAGGCCGCCACCGCGCCGCACCGACTCGACGTACGGGATCATCAGGCCGAAGACATCGCGTTTGCCTTCATCCGAATCGCGGCGGTGGGTGGTGATGCCGATGAGGGGTTTCACAGCAGCCAGAAGTCAGCAGCCAGTAGTCAGAAGAAACAGCAAAGTCAGAAGAAGGGCAATAGGATGATCGCTCCCACTTCTGACTTCTGATTTCCGGCTTCTCGCTTCTGAAACTTACGCTTCTCGTTTTTCGCGCAGGCGGGCTTTCTTGCCCGTGAGGCCGCGCAGGTAATACAACTGCGCGCGGCGGACGGAGGCATGGCGCACAACTTCGACTTTCTCGATGCGCGGTGAGCGGAGGAGGAAGGTGCGCTCGACGCCGATGCCGTGCGAGGCGGTGCGGCGCACAGTGAAGTTGGCGTTGTTGCCGGTGTTGCGCAGGCGGATGATGGTGCCTTTGAATTCTTGGACGCGCTCTTTGTCGCCTTCTTTGATACGAACGTGCACACTGACCGAGTCGCCGGGTTGGAGTTGAGGGATACGAGAGTTGGGGGTGGCTTCGACAGCCTTGAGGAAGTCGGGCATGGCTGGGTTCCTGCGCTTTCACTAGACAAAATTTCACCGCCCACACTTCGGGCGGCGGATTGGGATTTTACCATGAGGCAGGGAGGCAAGTCTAGGGTTTGGAAAAAGATGTAAAATGGCGAGCGGTGGAAGTCTATGGCAGTCACAAATATTCGCCGGGCTCACACCCGCCATCCTTACATTGAGCAAAGGAAGAGTGTCTGTGGCGGCAAACCCGTCGATGAAACCCAACTTGAATGAGGCGCGGCCTCAGGGTTGGTTACAGCCGATTGACTCCGCCTCTGCAATGCCCCCTAAAAAACCATGCGGTTCAGTCAAACCCGATCCGCCTGAGAATCCAACCGAACCCTATTGCCCCACGCATGAGCCAGCCATTTCTTTCAACAATCGCAACAACCTTTTCGGCCACTTTCAACCGCCTGAGATCAATTCAGTCCACCAATCCAGAATTGACTCCTGAAAACTGGTGTCAGGCTCAGCCATGTGTCACAATCAAACTGGCTGCGAAAGAGATCATTCTCACTCAACCCTCCTCAACAGTTTTTGTTTATTCTCTGGGTGTTCTAACCACCGGGGTCGGGCTTAACTTCCTGTGGCGCCAAGGCCACGAGGCCTCTCGGATGTGGTGGGGCATCGCGATGGTGCTGTGGGGAATTGGCGCGCTGCTGGCTGGAACCAGCTATCAGGCGTTTGGCTACCAGATCAAATGCGCGGGACAGAAAACATGCGCCTGGACAAGTTGGTGGGAGGTGATTTATCTGATGTTCCAGCAGGTGAGCATGGACGCGCTCCTGGTGGCGGTGGCTTATTCCTGCGCCACCGCAGTATGGCGACAAGCCTTGCTGGGTTATGCTCTGGCCGGCGCGGTGATCTACGTCAGCATGACCTTCATCGGAGCGATCATTCCTGTTAAATCACTGATCACCTTTGAGTTGATGGTCGGGGTCTCGACTCCGATATGTCTTTTCGTCCTCGGCCTAAACAGTTGGCGCTACTATACCTACAACACCTCGATGGACTTGGCCTTGACAGTGGCATGGGTGTTGCTCCTCGCCGCCATGCTGGCGTATTGGCTCTACGACAAATCTGATCTCACAGCCCGCCTGTGGGCAAAAGGCAAAGGGGTGTGGTTCTCTCAGAATGACGTGCTGCACATCGGCCTCATTCTGTGGATGATCTATATTGCAATCGTCCTGACCACCCGCATCAACGATTATCCAGCCTAGCAGGAGTCAAATTTTCATGCCAACAGAAACGATGCGAGCCATGTTGCTGACCGGCTTTGGGGGTTACGAGAAGTTGGAATATCGGCCGGATATGCCAATCGCCGCGCCGGGTGAGGCCGAGGTGCTGGTCAAAGTGGCGGCTTGCGGGATCAATAACACCGACCTCTGGACTCGCGAAGGCGCCTACGGAACAAACGAGCAATCGGGTTGGCAGGGCGGCGCCTTTCACTTCCCCCGCATTCAAGGCGCCGACATCGTTGGCCGGATCGTCAAAGTTGGCGGCAAGGTTCCCCAAGAACGGTTGGGGGCGCGGGTGATGGTCAACCCAACCGTGTATGCGGGCGAGGGGGAGGGTTTGTTCGCCGCCGCCTATATCGGCAGTGAAAGAGACGGCGGGTTTGCCGAATACGCTTGTGTGCCGGATAGCAACGCGCATGAGATCGACTCTCCGCTCAGCGACGCGGAACTGGCAACCTTTATGACCGCGTACCTCACGGCCGAGCATATGTTGAACCGCGCCGAAGTTACCGCCGATGAGACGGTGCTGATCACCGGAGCCTCGGGCGGTGTTGGGTCGGCCCTTGTGCAACTGGCGCGCGCGCGCGGCGCCCGCGTGGTCGCCGTCATCGGGAAAGAAAAGGCCGGGCATCTGGCCGCTCTGGGCGTGGCTGGCGTTATTTTCAGAGGCGAAGCAGATTACGCGGGAGCCGTTCAAAGACAACTGTCATCCAGCACGGTGGATGTGGTCGCCGACATTGTGGGCGGCGAGCAAGTCGCTCGCCTGATCGATCTGCTCCGAGTGGGCGGGCGATACGTCACCGCCGGCGCAATCGCCGGGCCGCTGGTCACGGTTGATTGGCGCAAACTCTATTTGAAGCATTTGACTGTTCTCGGATCAACGATGGGAACCCAATCCGAGAGCAAACAGATTGTGGCCTACGTCGCCTCCGGCAAACTCAAGCCCCTGCTCGCAGGCGTTTACCCATTGGAACAACTCGCGCAAGCCCAGAGAGATTTCAAACAAAAGACTCATTTCGGGAAGCTGGTGATAGTGCCATGAGAAAGCAAAACCTCACAGGTCTTGAAGGCCTGTGAGGTTTAGAAACAAATCCAAACTATTTGCGCTTCCCGCCCTTTTTCTTCGCGGGCGCTTTCTTTTTGGCAACAGCCTTCTTCTTCGCCGCCTTCTTCTTCTGACTTCTGGCTTCTGGCTTCTGACTTCTGTCTCTCCCATCCATCCATGCCGCCACTGCGTCGCCGAACTCACTGCACTTCACTTCCTTCGCCCCCTCCATCAGCCGCGCAAAATCATACGTCACCGTCTTCGCCCCAATCGCGCCGTCCATGCCTTTGATGATCAAATCGGCGGCCTCCGTCCAGCCCATGTAGCGCAGCATCATCTCGCCGGAGAGAATCACCGAGCCGGGATTCACTTTGTCGAGGTTGGCGTACTTCGGCGCAGTGCCGTGCGTGGCCTCGAACACCGCGTGCCCGGTGTCGTAATTGATGTTGCCGCCCGGCGCAATGCCAATGCCGCCCACCTGCGCCGCCAGCGCATCCGAAAGATAATCGCCGTTGAGATTCATCGTGGCGATCACGTCGAACTCGGTGGCGCGAGTGATCGTTTGCTGGAAGACGATGTCGGCGATCACGTCTTTGATCAGCAGTTTGCCCGAAGCCAGCGCCGCCTTTTGCTCGTCATTGGCCGCCGCCTCGCCCCTCTCCTTTTTCGTGCGTTCCCATTGCTCCCACGTGTATACCCGGTCGGCGAACTCGCTCTCGGCCAGCGCGTAGCCCCAATTGCGGAACGCGCCCTCGGTGTACTTCATGATGTTGCCCTTGTGAGCGAAGGTCACGCTCTTGCGATGATTCGCCAGCGCATAGTTGATCGCCGCGCGCACCAGCCGATCCGTCCCCTCCTTCGACACCGGCTTGACGCCGATGCCCGCCGAGTCGGGGAAGCGAATCTTGGCGTACTCTTTCGGGAAATTTTCTTTGAGCAACTCTTTGAACTTCACGTTGTCGGGCGAGCCGTTTTCGAGATCGATGCCGGTGTAAATATCTTCCGTGTTTTCGCGGAAGATGACCATGTCCACATCCTGAGGCCGCTTCACCGGAGACGGCACCCCGTTGAACCAGCGCACCGGACGGACACAGGCATACAGATCGAGCAGTTTCCGCAGGGCCACATTCAGACTCCGAATGCCGCCGCCGATGGGCGTGGTGAGCGGCCCTTTGATCCCCACCAGATATTCTCGGAAGGCGTCCACCGTTTCATCGAGCAGCCAGGTGTTGAAAAGGTTGTAGCACTTCTCTCCGGCGTACACTTCCATCCAAACCAGCTGGCGCTGGCCGCCGTAGGCTTTCTGCACGGCGGCGTCGAGCACGCGCACCGAGGCTCGCCAAATGTCGGCGCCGGTGCCGTCGCCTTCGATGAAAGGAATGATCGGGCGATTGGGGACATTGAGTTTGCCATTGGCGATGGAAATTTTTCCGCCTTCGGCCGGGATGGTGATGTGAGTATAGGACATTGGGACTCTCCTGTGAGTTTTGTTTTTATTTTGGCGTCGGTTGCGGCGCGAGCGGCATTATAGCACGCGCGATCGCTGACGATGGGTGAGCCGCTTGCTTTGCTTGTAGGGGAAGATGTCGATGACTTCACCCGCGCGATGGCGCTGTTGAAGTTTGATCCAGAAGTCCACGCCGAGCAGATCGCCGTGAGTCTCGGTGAACAGCGCGCGCAGGTCGCCGGGAAAGCCGAGAAAGGTGAGAATCTCTTCGGGGAAGATGTCGTTGGGGCCGACGTAAAACCACGGCTCGCCGTCGAACTCTTCTTCGGCGGTGCTGGCGCGCGGCATCTCGCGGAAGTTGCAATCGGTGACGAGGCACAGTTCATCGTAATCGTAAAAGACCACGCGCCCGTGCCGGGTGACGCCGAAGTTTTTGAGCAGAAGGTCGCCGGGAAAGACGTTGGTGGCGGCGAGGTCTTTGATGGCCTGCCCATAATCCACCACCGCATCGTGGGCGGCCACTGGGTCAGCGGCGCGGATATACAAGTTGAGCGGGGTGAGACGCCGTTCGGTGTAGAGGTGTTTGATCGTCACCCGATCGCCATTCACCGATACACTGCCGGGCGCCGTCTCCAATAACTCGGCCAGCAGTTCCGCCGAGAATCGTTTTTTGTCGAACTGCAAATGCTCGAACCCCTGCGCGTCCACCAACCGCCCGGCGCGGTCATGATTGAATACCAACTGATACTTTTCCATCACCTCCCGCCGCGTCGTCGTCTTGGGATAAGCAAACTTGTCTCTGATGATCTTGAAGACAATATCGTACGAGGGCAGGGTGAACACGGTCATCACCATGCCCCGATCGCCCGGCGCGAGCTCGAACAGATCGTCAGAGTGATCGAGATGGCGCATGAGATCGCGGTACAGTTCGGTTTTGCCGTGCTTGTGTTCGCCGATGGAAATGTACAACTCGGCCACCCGTTTGTTGGGCATGATCGATTTGAGGAACTCGATCAGTTCGTGCGGATGTTTGGCTTCGACGTGAAAGTACGAGCGGGTGAAACTGAAGACGATGCTGGCTTCATTCTGAGTCAACAGCGCCGCATCCACCACGATGCCCTGCCCGTTGTTGAGCAGTGGCAGCACGAGAGGGATGCAGTGCCCCTCGCGGCAGATGCGGCCAATGAGGTACGCGCCTTTGTTGCGATAGAACACCGGCTTCAGCATTTCCACCCGGTCGGTTTTGTGCGCGCCCCACTCCCATTCGGGGGGCAAAGCGCGATCCACATCCTCGGCGGCCAGCGCCGCATCCCGATCCACATTTTGATACGGAATCTTGAAGCGGTAACTGAGGAGTATTCTTTTGATCAGGTCTTTGGTGCTGTTGTGGCAGGCGAAGCGGCGATAGATGAGCGCCCTCTGCCGTGCGGGTGGAGGAGAGAGCTCGGCGGCCACGTATTCAATGCGCGCATCAATCCCAACGGTGACGAGGATGCGGCGGGTGACCGAATTAAAAAAGGTCTTCGCCAGCATCGCATCCCCCCGCTCGGCGGCGAGCGATGAGTAGCGCCCTTTCATCGCCGACCACAGGGCTTTGTTCTTCGCTTTGTTTTTCAGCGCCGCCTGCAAGTGGGCAACAACTTGATCGACGACTTTGGCTCGCGCCTCCAATCGCTCGCGCATGTCGCGCTGAACGCCCTGCCAGTCTTGGCTCTCGAAGCGCGATTGGGCCCGCCGGGTGATCGCCGCAAACTTCCGCCGATACTCGTCGAAACCGTCGTAAATGATCTTCGAGCCGCGCTGCGCCAAAGGCCAACGACGCATCTACCTTCCCAAAATTTCTCGCAGGGCTTCGGCCAGCAGGGCTATATTCTCGCGGCGGCTCGAAAAACCCATCAGCCCCACGCGCCAAATGCGGCCCTTGAGCGGCCCGAACCCTCCGGCGATTTCGACGTTAAACTCGTCGCGCAGTCGGGCGCGCACGGCGGCCTCATCCGCGCCGCCCGGCGCAACCACCGTCGTCAGCGGCGGCAAACGATTCTTCGTCGTGACGTGAAAACTGAGATCCAGCTCTTCCAGTTTCTTCCACAGATACTCCGCATTCTCGCGGTGACGCCGCCACCGAGCCTCCAACCCTTCTTCTAAAACCAAGCGCAGTCCCTCGCGGAAGCCATAATGCAGAGTCGTGGAGGGCGTGTGATGATACGCGCGATCCTTGCTCCAATACTTTTCGATCAGTGTGAGATCGAGATACCAGTTGGGCACTTTGCTCTTGCGCGCCAGTAAAACTTCCCGCGCCCGATCGCTCGCGGTGAACGGCGCGAGTCCGGGCGGGCAGCCGAGGCATTTCTGCGATCCGCTGTAGGCCACGTCCACGCCCCACTCGTCAATCTTCAGCGGCGTGCCGCCGAGCGAAGTCACACAATCCACCATCAGCAATGCGCCGTAGCGGTGAACGATGTGGGCGATGCCCTCCAACGGCTGCAATGCGCCGGTGGAGGTTTCGGCGTGAACGAGGGCCGCCATTTTCGTCGGGCCGCCGGTCGCCAGCGCATCCTCGATCTCGTCGGGCGCGAACACTTCGCCCCACGGCTTTTCGATGCGAGTCACCGTCGCGCCGTATCGCGCCGCCATTTCGCACATGCGCTCGCTGAAGAATCCGTTGCACCCCACGATCACCCGGTCGCCCGGCTCGAGGAAGTTGCAAAGGGCGGCTTCCATTCCGGTGCTGCCCGTTCCCGAAAGCGGCAGGGTGAGAGTGTTCTTCGTCATGAACACTTCGCGCAGCAGTGATTGCTCTTCGTCCATCAGCCCCAGCCATTCGGGATCGAGATAACCGATGAGCGGAGTGGACATGGCCCTGAGCACGCGCGGGTGCACCGCGCTGGGGCCGGGGCCGAGCAGAAGACGAGGAGACGGATTGAGATCGGTTGCCATAGTCGATTCCTTTGAGTTGTCGTAGAGCATGAATTCTTCCACGAAGCCGCGCGAAGGGTCACGAAGAAAAGCGTTTTGTTTCGTGCGCCTTCGTGTAACTTCGTGGATCACGTATCAAGAGATCAGATCGAGGAGGCGATACCACACTGCCGCCAACGGAAGGAACCACGGCTTGCCGTTGTACAACGGCATCGTGGGAAACGCCATACCCTCGAACGGATTATAACCGCCCCGCCCGGCGATGCGGTCGGCCATTTGCTGGCCGAGAAACGTCGCCATCGCCACGCCGTGCCCGGCATACCCCATCGCATACCACAGGCCATCCATCTGCCCGGCGTGGGGGTACAGATCGAACGTGAAGCCGAGCGTGCCTCCCCATGCATACGCCACCGGCGTGTCGCGCAGTTCGGGGAACGCGGCGATCATCTCGCGCCGCAGAATCTCCGCGCTCTCGCGCACCGTGTTCGGCGTTTCGGGCGAGAACGCCGCGCGCCCGCCAAAGACCATACGATTGTCGGGTGAGAGGCGAAAGTAGTGCAGGAAATTTTTGGTGTCGAACGCGACTCGCCGGTTGGGAATAAGAGAATTGGAGATTTGAGAATCGAGCGGTTCGGTGGCAATGATGTAACTGCCGATGGGGATGATCCGCCGCTGGAAGATCGGCGTGGCTTTGCCCGTGTAGCCGTTGGTGGCGACGAACACCTCTTTGGCCTCTATCGATCCCCGATCCGTTTTCACCGTGAAGCCGCCGTTGGCCCTTTTCTCAAGGGACGCCGCCGGTGTGGACTCGTGCAAATCGGCTCCCGCGCGTTCGGCGGCGAGGGCGAGGCCGTTGATGAATTTCGCCGGGTGCAATCCGCCACTGCGCTCGTCCACGAGCACGCCGTGATAAAACTCCGCGCCGAGTTCAGCCTTCATCTCTGCTTTGGGCAGAGCACGAGTGGTGTGGCCGAAGTCGCGCTCCAACACTTCCTGCGCACGCTTGAGCGAGTCGAAATGCGCGGGCTTGGCCGCCGCTTCGAGGTAGCCGCACCGAACATAATCACAATCGATTTTTTCCTCTTCGATGATCTGCTCGACGCATTCTATCGTTTTGATTGACGCTTGATACAACTCGCGCGCCCGCTCTTTGCCGAACTGCCGGACGAGATCCTCCACGCCGTGTTTGTGGCCCACCAGCACTTGCCCGCCGTTGCGCGAGCTCGCGCCCCAGCCGAGCGTTTCGCCTTCGAGCAGAGTCACCGCTGCGCCGTGCTTCGCCAGCTTCAGCGCCGCCGATACGCCCGTGTACCCGCCGCCGATCACCACCACATCGGCCTTCGCGGGCAATGGGCGATGGGCAAACGATTTGAGCGGCGGGGCAGTGGCAGACCAGAGAGAGGTTTCGGGAATGAGCATAAATGCTATTTTTCCTCCCCGGCCGCCAAATCCACGCCGGTATCCAACGCGCCGGACGATAACTGCGCGACGACATCGCTCATCAATTGAATGACCGCCGGGCTGACGTCGGGGCCAAAGTTTTCGGCCAGCGAGAGGTTGCCGTTGGCGAGGGCGAAGGCGGCGTGAGGCGGAGACTCGCCGTTGAGGATCAAGCCAATGAGTCCGGGCAGGGAAAGATCGGGGCGGCGGAGAATGCTTCCCAGCGCGCGATCGGTTGCCGCCGTGAGATCGCGGCCCGACCAGATCACCCACATGCCCAGCGCGGCGGCGGCTTCCAACCCGGAGTCTCCGGCGGGGCCCGAGGCGGCGAACATCACGTCCACCCGCGCCCTCTGCAATCGAGCCGCCGATTCCGTTCCGGCAACGGTATCGTTCGGATCGGTGAGCGTGACTACCCATAGTTCGCAGTCGCCGCAGGTGTATCGGACGCCATGCCGGAATCCGTTTTCGTACAATTTGCTTTCGCGCTCGCCGCCGACGACCGCGATGCCCACTTCGCGCTCGGTCGTCACCAGTCCGGCCAACGCTCCGGCGAGGAAGGCTTCTTCATCGAGGCGATCCCCCGGCTCGCCCAGAGTGAAATAGTTGGCGAGCGAATCGTCGGCAGGCTGATCCACTCCGACGAATTTGATGGCCGGGTAATTTTGAGCGGCGGCGCGGGCCGCATCGGCCAATTCGCTTCCGGCGACGATGATGATGATCGCGCCGCGTTCAGCGGTCATGCCGATGGCGGCGGCAGGATCGGCGGAGTCGAGCGCATCGATGTCCACAACGTCGAGCTGCGCCAAATGCGCCGCCGCCGCGATGTGCGCGCCTTCGAGGCTGAGGGCGGCGATGGAACCGGCGGGCGCGGAGGCAATGTGGCCGACGAAGCCGATGAGAGTCGGCGCGGGGGTGGGCGATGGCTCAAGGGTGGGCGCAGAGGCCGGGAGCGGTTCGACGGTGGGGACGACGGGAGCGAGTGCGGGAGTGGATTCGCCGAGTCCGGGCGAGGGGGTGGCGCAGGCAGTGAGCGCAACCGCGAGCAATAATAGAACCGCCGCTGTGCGCGGCGGAATAATGACGAATGGCATAGGTGTATTGTAACTCACGGCAGCGCAAACTTGTGCACCTTCGCCGCGTTGCGATCCATGTAAAACAGTTCGCCCTGATCGGAGATCGCCAAATCGAAGCCGTAGCCCTCGATGGGCAGAATGGCGAGCGGGTTGCCGTCGGCGTCGAACACCTCAACGCCGTCGAAGTCGTTGACGTAGAGATTGCCCTGCCCGTCCACCGCCACCGCCGAGGGGCCGTTCAATCTGCCGGGGCCGTCGCCTTCGCCCCCGATCAGATCGAGCAGTTTGCCTTCGGGCGAGAGTCTGATGATCACGTCGAGCGAAGCGGCGGCCAAATAGAGATTGCCATCGCTGTCCATTGCCACACCCTCAACGCCCGCATCCTCCATCGGGATGGACGCCGACATCGTGAGATTGCCCTCGCGGTCGAACACGGCCACCGTGTCGGCGCCCGCCGCCGCGAGGTCGCCGAAGGGCGAGACGGCCACATCTTCGAAATCCGACTCGCCGAATGACAATCCGCCCAACGCCTCGCCGGTCGCGCCTTCGAACCGATAAATCTCGCCGCCGTACACCACGAACAATGTGCCCTCGCGGTTGGCGGCCATACCGGAGATGTACACGTTCTCGCCTTCGATCTTCCATTGATTGACGAACTCGCCCGTCGAATCGAAAACTTGAATGCGCCCGCCACTGTAATCGGCGGTGTAAACGTTGCCGTCGCCATCCACCGCGATGGCCCGCGTGTCGTCGAAGAAGCCGGGCCCGCTCCCCTCCCCTTTGCCGAACGAGAGGGCGAGTGGCGCGAATTCGGGCGTGGGAGTGGGCCCGAGGATGAGCGTGGGCAGTGGCGCAACGGTGGCGATCAAATCCGGGATCGACACCTCCTCACTGCCCGACTCGTCGCGGCCAAACAGAATCATCGAAAGGCTCTGCCCCGACTCTCCCGGAATGCTGGCGTTGTAAAAATATGCGCCCACTGCCACCACAAACAGCACGCCCAGCAATGGCACACACCCGGCGATTCCGAATCGGCTGAGCGAGGCGAGGCCGAAGGCCACGCCGATGCCTGCCAGCCACGTTCCGCCGAACATCACCGCGAACACCAACAACGGGTGCGGGATGATCACTTGCCCCTCGTTGTCTACGCACCGGAGCAGAGTCCCGCCGTCCACTTCGGTGCTGCTGGCCGCGTCGTAGTAGTTGGACACGCGCCCGCCGTAGGCGTCGGTGTAACCGTCGGGGCAAACCACTGGCGCGGCGAACCGCACCAGCCCGGTGAAGCCGAACTCGCTCACCATAGCCACGATGAAGGCCACCCAAAAGAATCCGAACGATGCGCCGATCCATGTGCCGAGAAATGAGCCGCGCCGCTTTCGGTTGCTGACGGTGGCGGTGGTGGTGACGGTAGAGGTTGTCGCAGGGCGCATGAGCGCATCGGCGATGCCGCTCCCCTGCACGAACACCAACGGCCCTCCGGCCTCGAACGCCTCAACGGCGTCTTTGGCTTCTTTCAGTCCTGCGCCGGTCTTCTCACGGTAAAGTTTGATGGCTTCGATTTTGTTGCCCAACTGCACCAGCCGCGAGATTTCGGCGCGGGCAAACGCCTCGTTGCTCACCGACGCCGAAGAACGGGGCGGAGCGCCCGCGCCGCCGGGCATGACCACCGCCTGCCCTCCTTCCATTCTCTCCACTGCGCCTTTGGCTTCGGTCAGACTCACGTCGAACGTCTCGCGATAGATTCGGATAGCTTCGATTTTGTTGCCGGAGCGAATCAATCGCGCGATCTCTTTGAGTTTGATCGCCTGCGAGAGGAGCGAATCCATGCCCACCACTGGAAGCGACGGGGCGTGAGGCGCAGTTGCCTGCGGGGCGCTCCGCAGAGAGTCGGGCACGATGACTGAACTGTTGCAGTACGGGCAACGCACGGTCACGTCGTCGCCGTCGTAATCGAGCGGGGCGCTGCAATTGGGGCAAGTGAAGGATTGAGTCATAGGTCAAGAGAGAGATATGAGGCGCTAAAACGGCATTGGGGGCTTAATGCCCATTTTGAACTATAATCCCGAGAGTATGAAAGGCGAAGCGCATGGCTGACTCGGGCAAACGTTGGACAGTTCAAGATCGAGATGGGAACTCGATTTACCTGACCGAAGAGCGTTGGCGGCACATCACGGATGCCGAGAACCATCCCGAAATAGCGGAGTATGAGGGCCATTTGCAAAAGACTCTCCAAAAAGGACGGCGACGGCAGGAACCGCTCAATCCGCGCAAATACCGTTATTCGCATCCCTTCGATGACTTGCCGGACGACTTCAATCATGTTGTGGCGATTGCGTTGTTTGGTTTCGATGTCAACGAACAGGGTGAGACCGCCCCGAACAACTTTGTCGCCACAGCGTTTCTCAAGCACATGCGCCTCAAAGGTGGCAGCGAATGATACAGAAGCCAACATACTCCTACGATAAAGAAGCCGATGTTCTATACATTTCCTTCTCGCCCGGCGAGAAGCCGACAGCGGCTGTTGAGTTGAATGAGAATATCCTGTTGCGTTTCAACCGCGCCGAGAAACGCGCTATTGGCCTCACGCTGATGGATTTTTCTGCGCTGGTGCAACTCGCCGAGTTTGGGCCGCGCAATTTCCCTCTGACCGGCTTGAAAGACCTCGAACCGGAATGGCAAGAGATTGTGATCGAGATTATTACCGCGCCGCCTGTGAATCAGATATTGAAAGTTTCCAGTTACATGCCTTCACCCGCAGAGACGGTGCCGATCACGTTGGTCGAGAAGCCGCCGATACCTGTGGCGGTGTAGAGAAAAGCCCAACGCTCTTGCATCGTCGAGAGGGGCGTTCTGTTTTCAGAAGGACGCAACGGCGCGCATCAGCCACAGCGGAGTGCAAGACAATCGAGTTCTGTGTCAACCGCTGGATTTGATTTGGGAAATCCTATTCCGAGCTTTGGCGCTCGCTGGCTTTTGTTTCATGGGTTTTGCTATTCCTAAGGCCTGTGCGACTTGTTCAATACCTGCCTCGCCAGCGTAGGACTCGATCTCTTTTTCCAAATTCTTCAATCTTACTTTCTGCCAAGATGATGTCACATCATGGTGTTGCCGAATAAATGCATTTGGTAAAGTGTAGAATTCAGGCTCGCTCGCACCTGCTGACCCATCATGCTTGCCATAGAATTTCCCGATATTCATGAAGGCTACAATAAGAAAATCAAACGCGCCCAAAGATGTTTCCTTGATTGGAAAGCCCCTGTCACAGTCGGTGGCATACCTACTTTTGATCTGAACCCTGATTTGCGCAAATTCGCCATTTTTCGGGATATGGCGCGGGTCAGGGTGAATGCAAATCAAATCATAGCCCTCATTGTTGGGTGGCGCTTTGTATGTGAGAATATTCCGCCGCATGAGATAGCCCATAACCAAATATTCAGCGCCAGCAGAAACAACGGGCAGTCGAAGCCAATCGCGTTCAGCCATATTCATTGCCTTCTCCACCCCCTCACTCCTCCACCTCCCACGTCGTCTTGTCTCTCGGCAAGGGAGCGGGAGCGGAGTCGGGCGGGGCGTTGGTGGGGGCGAGGTCTTCCATATCGCTGAAGCCGATCACTTCGCGCTGTTGCGCGCCGCTCTTGGCCGGGCCCACGATGCCCTTCTCTTCGAGCAGATCGATCAGCCGCGCGGCGCGGCCATAACCGATTCGCAGTCGCCGCTGGAGGAGCGTGATCGAAGCGCGGCGCATCTCGCGCACCACCTTCACCGACTCTTCGAACAGATCGTCTTCGCCTTCGGCCTTCAGTTCGGCCTGCCGCATTTCTTCCCACAGCGGCGGCTGGTGCGATGGGGCCGCGCCCGGCGTGAGCGGCGCAGAGGGAACGGCTTCGGCGGGCGGAGTCTCCACTTCGTCGAGTCCGCGCGCGCCCTTCCAATAGCGCACCAGGCGGTGAATCTCCGTGTCCGAAACGTACACGCCCTGCATCCGCAACGGCTGGGCGGCGTCGGGCGATTGGAAAAGCATGTCGCCGCGGCCCAGCAATTTCTCTGCGCCGGGCTGATCGAGAATCACGCGGCTATCCACCGACGAGGCGACGGCAAAGGCGATGCGCGCCGGGAAGTTGGCTTTGATCAATCCGGTGACCACGTCCACTGAGGGGCGCTGGGTGGCGATGATGAGATGGATGCCGGTGGCCCGCGCCATCTGCGCCAAACGGGTGATCGTCTTTTCGGTTTCGTCGGGGGCGAGCATCATCAAATCGGCCAGCTCGTCGATGATGACGATGAGGTACGGCAGTTTCTTTTCGGCCTCTTTGCTCATGCGCGCGTTGTAATCTTCGATGTTGCGCGTGCCCGCTTTGGCAAACTTGCGATACCGCTCGTCCATTTCGCGCGTGACCCATTGCAGGCTGTTCACTACCCGCTCCAAATCCACGATCACCGGCGTGAGCAAATGCGGGATGCCGTTGTACAAAGTGAGCTCCACCCGCTTCGGATCGACCATCAGCAGTTTGATATCGTCCGGCGTGTTTTGGATGAGCAGGGTGGCGATGACCGAGTTCACGCACACCGACTTGCCGGAGCCGGTCGTTCCGGCGACGAGCAAATGGGGCATCTTCGTCAAATCGGCGCACACTGCCTGCCCCGACACATCCTGCCCCAACGCAATCGCCAGCGGGCTTTTGCTTCTTTTTTTGGCAAAGGCCTCGCTTTCCATCACGTCGCGCAGAGCCACGAGCGCAGTTTCGTGGTTGGGCACTTCGATGCCCACGTAACCTTTGCCCGGCACCGGCGCTTCGATTCGAATCGAAGGCGCGGCCAGCGCCAATGCGAGATCGTCGGCCAGCGCAGAAATTTTGCCCACCTTCACTTTCGTCTTCTTGCCGCGCATGTCCACGTAATCCGGCTCGACGCCGAACTGAGTGATCGTCGGGCCGCGATTGATCTCCACCACTTTCACCGGAGCGCCGAACGAGTTGAGCGTGTCTTCGATGACGTGCGCCCGTTTGCGATCATAGTCGTCGTCCGCGCCGCTCTCGGAACCGGCCTCCAGCATTTCTTTGACTTCGGGCAGGACCCACGGTTGGTGTCCGCCGATGATGATCGGCTGATCGTAAAGCGGGGCGGGCGGGATTTGAGTCGGGGCGCCGGACTCTGGAGTTTGACTCGATGCGCCGGGGGGCGCCGCCTTTGCCGCTTCGGCGGGGCGCGGCTTCTTCACAGCGGGGGCGAGTGTGGGCTCGGCGCGCGGAGGCGGCGGAGTCGGAGTCGCCGCAGTGGGTGGCGCGGATTGAGCGGGCCGTTTCGCCGACGGGGTGGGAAGGGGCAATTGTTGTGCGCCCGCCGGCCCGCGGCGCGGCCGCAGTCGTTCAACGATCTTTTGAGCGATCCCAATCAATTGTTGCGTGGAGAGTCCGGCGGCGAGAATGAGGGCGATGATCCACCACGCCAGCACGGCGACGAACGTGCCCGCCGTGCCGATGCCGTTGAGGAAAAATACCAGAAGCACTGCGCCGATCCATCCGCCGCCCGCGCCCTGTTCGGCGAGGCGGAAGGCGGCGATGGGATCGTCGGCGATGGCGAAGTGGAGCGAGACGAGCGCGGCGAGATAGACGAGCGCCCAGCCCAACACACGCTCGGGGGCGATGCGCGGAAGTTTGTCGCCGAAGTGGCGCATGACCACCCACGCGCCGAGAAGGATCATGCCCAGCGGGACGAGGTAGCGCCCGACGCCGAAGAGTTGGCCGAGCAGTGTGAGGATGGGCGCGGTGAAGCTGCTGTTGGTGGGCGAGAGGAAGGCGAGGGCAATGAGAATGCCGACGACAATGAGGATGATGCCGGTGATGTCGAGTTTTTGATCGAGGCTGAGGCCTTTGGGCGCGGGCGGCGGTTCGGGCGGGGGCTGGCCTCGTTTGGCGCGCGGTTTGCCGCCGCCGTTCTTCGGCTTGGAATCTTTTTTGCCGCCGCCTTTATCGCCTTTGCCTTTGTCAGGCGGCGGGCGGCGGAAGAGGCGAGAGAGGAAACTCATGGGACGATTATGCTACAGGAAATCTCAAACCACAATCTTCAAACTTCAAACTACAAACCTCAAACTCCAAATTGTGGAAAGCCATTTTGAAGTTTGGAGTTTGATCTTTGGAGTTTGGAGTTTGATCTTTGGAGTTTGATCTTTGGAGTTTGGAGTTTGATCTTTGGAGTTTGGAGTTTGATCTTTGGAGTTTATAGTTGTTTTTCCACCACCAGCCGATTCACAAACGTCTCTTTCCCTCCGAACCGATACTTGTAATCTTCGTTGCCCTGCATGAAGTCGTAGACGGCGTGGCCGGTGTTGATGGCGTCTTCGATGAGGCGGGCGAGCAATATCCAGCCGGGCGAGAGTTGCCCGGCGATGGCCGGGTTGATGCCGGAGTTGTACACCCAGATTCGGTTGGCGTAATTGAATTGGGCATAAGCCGCCGCTTTGACTCCGCCCACTTCGAGGAAGGCCAATTGCAGAAGCCGCGCCCGATGCATGGCCGCAAAGATGTCACGGAAGGCGGCGCGCATGCGCGGGGTGAGGAAGGCCGCTTTGTCTGCCGAGGCGGTTTCCATCAGCGCCATAAAGGCTTCGGCTTCGGCGGCGATGTCGCGCCCGCCGTCCACCACGTGCCACGTCACCGCATCTTCACTGCCCTGCGCCTTGCGCAGTTTGCGATTGATCTCGTGCCGCTGTTTGCTGTCGAGTTGTTTGAGATAGGCGTCGAAGGTGCGCGGCAGTTGGATCACCGGGCACACGTCGAGGCGAGTCACTTCGGCGCTCATGCCGGACTCGGTGGCGAAGGCTTGCAGGCGGCGCAGAGTCGGCGTCCATTCGGGAGTGTTGGAAAGGATGAGTCGTTTCCACGCCGGAGCCTCGGGCGAGTTGAGCCACTGCCACATTGCGCGGGTGGCCGACTCCATTAAGTCGTCGGGCGCGATCACGTCGAGGTAGTCGGCGATCTCTTCGCCGCCCACCCAACGCACCACGCCGCCCTCGGCGGGATCGACGAACAGCGGCGCGATGGCGATCAACGATCCTGCGCCGTCGCGCATTGCCAACACGCACAGATCGCCGTGCCCGAAGTGCCGCCACCACGCGGCGAGAAACTCGGCCCGTTGAAAGGGCGTGTTCGTCAAACTGCGCCCCACCAGATCGTTCCACTCGGGCGCGAGCCGGTCGAAGATCGCCGCATCGCGGTGGTGCTCCACTTTGCTGACTTCTGGCTTCTGGCTTCTGACCTCTGATTGCTCCTTCATCCTTCATCCTTCATCATTCGATTATACCCGCCGATGGTACAATTTTGCGCCTCGTGAAAGCGTTGCTCAAATTCTTCTTCGGTCTCTTCGTCGTCAGCGGGCTGGTGCTGTCGTACTTCTATTTGCCGGCGTGGATCTCTACGAGACGAAAGGCGTCGCGTTTGCGGCAATGGTTCACCGATCCGGCGGCGCACCCGGAACTGGCCATCGCGGCGGGCGCGCGCTGCGGCGACGCGCCCTTTCTTCTCCCCACCGATGGTTACATCGGATTCGGCTACGGCGATTCGTTCCGCCCCGGCCATTCGCATCAAGGCCTCGACATCTTCGGCCCCACCGACCTCGATGCTACGCCTGTCGTCGCCGCTTTCGATGGCTACCTCACCCGCGAGTCAACGTGGAAGAGCGCGGTGATCATCCGCCACCCCCGCGACCCGCTCGATCCCTCCCGGCAGGTTTGGACGTATTACACGCACATGGCCGATCCCAATGGGGAGTCGTTCATCCTTCCCGATTTTCCGGCGGGGACACGCGAACTGTTTGTGCCCGCCGGGACACTGCTCGGTTATCAGGGCAACTATTCCGGCGACCCCAACAGTCCGGTGGGAATTCATTTGCATTTCTCCATCGTGCAATCTAACGGAAGCGGCGGATACAAAAACGAACTTGAGATCGCCAACACACTCGATCCGATCCCATATCTCGGACTGGCCGATGTGGATGGCGTATGGTGTTGCCCGTGAGTATAATTCCGGTCAAATTCTCAGGAAGGTCAAATGACGGACGTTCACGACATTGTTATCATTGGTGCTGGGCCAGCCGGATCCACTTTGGCATATTTTCTTGCGTCTAATGGATTGGACGTTTTGCTTCTCGATAAAGCCGCGTTTCCACGTGATAAAACATGTGGTGATGCGCTCTCGCCGCGGGCTCTTCACGTGCTTCGTAAGATGGGACTTTTTGAGCCAGTGAGGAGAGCCGGATTCCAAATTGAAAAGGTTGCCTTCTATTCTCCTAATGGCAAACACGTCACGATGGCTGTACCGGCTTACGACAACCTTCCAAACTTTTCTGTCGTCATGCCGCGATATAAATTCGATAACATCCTACTGGAACATGCCGTGAGTGCTAACGCTCAGTTTCAATCCAAGGTCAATGTTATTGATGTAATGCGTGAGGCTGAATCGATAGTCGGCATACGAGCAGATTCACCTGACGGGCCAATTGAGATTCGCTCTCGTTTCACTGTTATTGCCACAGGGGCCGCCACATCGTTGTTAGAAAGGGCGGAACTCCTTGCCCATCTACCCGAATACTCGCGAGCTGCACGGACGTATTATGAGGGCGTACAGGGTTTGTCCGATACTATCGAATTTCACTTCGATGCCGTGCCATTACCTGGCTATGGGTGGGTGTTTCCAATTTCACCTACAGCAGCCAATGTTGGTGCTGGCTATTATGCCCCTGCTGGGCGTATTCCAACAAAGAAATCACCTCGCCACTTATTGGATGAATTCATATCAAGCTCAAAAGTATCTGACTTGCTGAAAGGCGCGCGAATGACTGCGCCGATCAAAGGATACCCCTTGCGATTCGATTTTCCCAAAGCACGGATAGCATTTCCCGGTTTAGGACTTGTCGGGGAAGCTTGTGGCCTTGTTAATCCTCTTACTGGTGAAGGAATTGACTACGCATTAGAGTCAGCTGAAACTGTTGCGGGATTCTTGATCGATGTTTTCAACTCCAGCAAGTCCCCTCAATATGTGATGGAGAAATACACACAGATACTTCAGGAACGCTTTCTACGGACTTTCAATGCGCTCATCCGGGTGCGCGACTGGTATCTTCGGCCATGGATGCTTAACCGCTACGTCTCAGCTGCTCTTCGCAACGAGGAGGTCGCGCTGCTTTTGGTGAACATAGGGCTGGGCAACATTGACCCTCTAAAAGCATTCTCTCTAAGAAACCTTGTAAGGATCTTTTGGGGATAGATAGTAGACACAAGCAAACTTGCGAAGAGGTGAAATATGGATTTCATCGCTGAGTGGCGAAAATCGAGAGCGAACATCTTGACTATCTTAATCCTAGACAAGATAGCTAACCGTTTGTTTAAGCACTTTGGCCTAAACACTGGGCGTGTCTTTGCAACAGGTATACTATTTCTTGGTTTTGAAGTTGCCCAGCTTGCAATAATGGCGATAGTTCAGCGACCTGTTTGGCCGGTATTGGGAGCTTCTCTCATCATTGCCTGTATAACTTCCCTATGCTTCTATTCTATTGCTTCTGCACACCAATATGGTCTTGAACTGTGGGAGGCCGCGCTTCGAGAAGCATCTTTTAGCAAGCGTACTGAAACTCGTCTTGTTAATTGGTTGATGGGGTGGGCGAATCTGAGACATCAACTCATCGCGTCAATTGTTTGCGTCGCCGTGATTTTGGGTTATGCATTGATTTTCGATGTTTTCTTCATCTCTTGGGATGCAATTGTTTTTGTCTCGCTGATGGCGCTAGGAGGAGGCCAAGGTTTCTATTGGGGCATTGCTACACCTCTGATGACAACCCATCTTTGCCAATCGCCTATCGCCTATTGATGAGTTTGCACATGATCCAGTCTACCCAAGTAGGAGCCCCATACTCATGGCGCTTTCCAAAATACTTTTGCTGTTCGCCGCTTGGATTGCTGTACTGATCACCTTGGCTGTAGTTTTTATTTTTCTAATGCAACCACATATCAGGGAATATGGAATCTTATACGCCCTCGGTGCGGTTGTGGTAGGCTACATGAGTAGCGCTTGGACGTTTGTATATTCTCAAATTAACCTTTCACAGATTGTTAGAAGGATCAAAGAAAACACTCTTCTACAGATACAAAACGAGATTAACAAACTCTATCAGTCGTTAAGCAAGTTAGAAAAGCCCGATTTTGAAAGGCTCAACAGCCTCATGGAATTGCATAGCACCATAAGCAAAAGGCCCAACTCATTGGTTGACCTATCTACGCTGAGAACCTTTTTAGGCTCGTTACTGACTCCGACCTTGGTAACTATTATTGGATTGGTTGACAAGGATCATCCACTGCACGAGGCGGCCCGGGGCCCAGCGGCCCGATGCGGCGAAGAGGGTCAGCGGGGCGAGCGCGGCAAAATAGATCGCGCCGATGTAGCGCGAGTTGAAGGGCGGCGGCCCCCACGCCCACAACGCTTTGCCGAGCGCGGGCGAGAGAAACAGCACGAGCGCGGTGGCGGCCACGACAATACATTCGACGATGACGACGAGGCGAAGGAAGACAGGAACGCGGGGGGTGTCGGCGCTGACGTTGAACATGATGTGATGCCTTTCGTGAAGTGATATGAGCAATCGGAATTGTATCGAGATTTGGCGAGCCCCACCGATCCGAGAATCGGCTGTGCTATACTGAAATCATGTCCTTCACCAATAAAGTCGTGCTCGTCACTGGCGCCGGGCGCGGCATCGGCAAAGCCATTGCCCAACGGTTCGCCGCCAGCGGCGCAAAGGTGATCATCAACGACATCAACCCCGACACGTCGGATGCCACGGCAAAAGAGATCAACGGCACTGGCGGGCAGGCGCTCGCCCTCATCGCTGACGTGGCCAACAAAATGGCCGTGCAGACGATGCACTACGAGATCATCGAGAAGTGGGGCCGCGTGGATGTGCTGATCAACAATGCCGGAGTCGAGCCGACCGGAACGATCCTGACGATGGACGAATGGGCGTGGGATCGGGCCATCAATGTCAACCTCAAAGGCGCGTTTCTCTGCGCCCAAACAGTGGGGCGCGGAATGAAAGAACAGGGCGGGGGCGTCATCGTCAACATTGCCTCCATCGCCGGGCGAGCCGCCGGACTGCATGACCGTTCGGCGTACGTCGCCAGCAAAACCGGGCTGGTTGGCTTCACCCGCGAGTGCGCGCGCGAGTTCGCGGCGTACAACATCCGCGTCAACGCCGTGTGCCCCGGCGTGATCATTACGGAGATGACCGCGCACCTGCGCGACAACGAAGCGCAGATGAAGAAGTGGCTCGAAGACATTCCGCAGGCGCGGCTTGGCGAACCGGACGACGTGACCGGCCTTGTTCTCTTCCTCTGCTCCGACGACGCGAAATACATCACTGGGCAAGCGTTCAACGTGGATGGGGGGAAGGTGATGAGCTGACGAACGATGAACGCGGAACGATGAATGCGGAATGTGGTTCATCGCTCATCGTTCATCGCTCATCGTTGCTACGATGCTGACGATCACCACCGACCCCCGCCTCCGCGCTCTCTCCGCCGTGCTGGCCGCCACCGATTGGCCCGACCGCGAACAGCGCCCCGTGCCGCGCGGCGTGCACCCCCAAGCGCACGCGCTCAAAAAATATGTCGCCCCCTTTCGGGATCATCCGGCAGTCGCGTTCGCGCAGGCCGCGCTCGATGCCGACCCCGACCCCGCGCCGCTCTTCGCCCGCGCGCTGAACGACGAGCCGGAACTATCGGAGCGCGTGCGGTCGTTTGCCGAAGCGGCCTCGCTGGAAACGTTTTGGGCGGAGCACGAGGCCGGTTGGGCGCAGTCGGTGGCCGAAGTGCAAAAGCATGTTGCCGCGCTCGACTTCTCCGCCTTCCTCCGCGAACTGTTCGACTCCATCCCCGACGAACTTATCATTCACCCCAACATCGCTTACCCCACCACGCACTCGTTCGGGGTGAGCGCGGCGGGCAAACTCTATTCGATCATGCCGCCGCGAAAGGCGGTGGGCGAAAGCCCGCCGTGGCCCTTCGGAGACGATCGCGATTACGCGGCGCGACTCGCGCTCCACGACTTCGTTCAAGCCCAACTCGCCGACCTGCTGGGAAGCCGCCCCGGCCTCATCCCGCCCGGGGAGCACGGTGGCGGCCTCCCCCCCGAATTCCGCGCCGAGCACCCCGCGTGGGAAGCGCAAGTGGTCGAATTATTCGCCTACGCCGCGCAGATCATTTTTCTCAACCGCATCGAAGACGGCGCGGGCGATTCGTTTGCGGTGTTCGAGCGCCGCGCGCGCAAACTTGCCATTCTGCCCGGCGTGGTGGACGAGGTGACGAACTATATTGCCGAGCGAGGCATGTCGCAGAAGTGTGGTAATATCGAAACGTATCTTCCGGTTTTTGTCGAAGAGGTGCGGAGGCTGTTGGCAAGCACAGCGGCTCAAAGGTGATGACTTTCGTCACTTTACCGGAGTGGGGGCAAACGATGATAATGGTTGAGGTTCGTTCCCGCGAACGCGAACCCTTCTCCGGTAATTCAATCAAGTTGATGAATTGGAGTATCCCTTCACTCCAACCACACACGGAAGCCCTGATCAAATTGAAGCAGTAAAAAGCGTTATGCCTAACTCGCATAACGTTTTTGTTTTCGCTGACCATCAACCCACTCATACCCAAGGAGAACCCTATGACAACGTTAGGCGGATATGCAAACAGATTGGCTCACATTAATTTGACCAGCCGCAGTGTGGAATACAAAGAAGTGCCCGACGAGTGGGCGCGGCTCTACATTGGCGGGCGTGGGCTCGGGGTGCGCTTCCTTTTGGAGAACGGACCCACGGTGGATCCGCTCTCGCCCGACAACATGCTGTGCTTCATGAACGGGCCGCTCACCGGCTCGGAAGCGAACATGAGCGGGCGCATGGCCGTCGTCACCAAATCGCCGCTCACCGGCACCGTCGTCGATAGCCATCACGGCGGGTGGTCGGCGGCGCGTCTGCGCTGGGCCGGCCTCGACGGCCTGATCTTCAAAGGCAAGGCCGATAAACCCGTGTATGCCTACATTCACGATGGCAACGTGGAACTGCTCGATGCCAGCGAGGTGTGGGGCAAAGGCGTGCACGACACGGTGAAATACTTCAAGAACAAATATGGCGAGAAGGATTTGACCGTGATTGCGATTGGGCAGGCCGGAGAGCATATGGCGAAGTTTGCCTGCTGGGTGAACGAGAACGACCGCGCCAGCGGGCGCGGCGGCACGGGCTGTGTGGGCGGCAGCAAAAACCTGAAGGCGCTGGTCATCAAAGCCGAGAAGAAGATGACCAAAGCCGCCTTCCACGACGCGTGGAAGGCCGCGCACCAGAAGGCGCTGGCGGTCATCATGGACGAGAAGAACATCACCAGCCCGCGCAAGGGCGGCCTCTCGGTCTATGGCACCAATGTGCTCATGAACATCACCAGCAACATGGGCGCCCTGCCCACCAACAACGCCCAAGTCACCTCGTTCGGCGATAAGGCCGAGCATATCAGCGGCGAGTACGTCAAGACGAACGTGCTGGTGGACGACCCCACCTGCCATGCCTGCCCGGTGGCCTGCAAGAAAGAAGTCGAGATCAAAGACGGGCCGTACAAGGGCTTGCGCATGGAGAGCGTCGAATACGAATCGGCGTGGGCGCTGGGCGCGAACTGCGGCTACGACGGCATTGACGGCGTCGCCAAGTTAATCGATCAGTGCAACGATTACGGCTTCGACACCATCGAAATGGGCAACGTGCTCTCGGTGTACATGGAAGCCACGCAGAAGGGCTACACCAACGGCGCGGGCGGCCTCAAGTGGGGCGACGGCCCGGCGATGGTCGAAACGGTCAGCAAGATCGCTGTGCGCGAAGACGTGGGCGACATTCTGGCCGAAGGCGCCGAGCGCGCGGCCAAGAAGTTCGGCCACGCCGAAATCGCCATGACCGTCAAAGGCATGGCCATCCCCGCCTACGACCCGCGCGGCCTCAAGGGCATGGGCATTGCCTACGCCACCAGCAACCGCGGCGCGTGCCACCTGCGCGCCTACACACCGGCCAGCGAACTCAAACTCATCCCCCTGCCCACCGACCCGCTGGCTTGGAAGGGCAAAGGCGATCTCACCAAAATTCTGCAAGACATCCACGCCTTCTCCGACAGCCTCGACCTGTGCAAGTTCAGCGCCTTTGCCGAAGGCATGGATGAATACGTCGCGCAGTATTCAGCAGTGACTGGCATCCCCTTCACCGCCGACGATGGCCTGAAGACTGGCGAACGCATCTACAACCTCGAGCGCCGTTTCAACAACCTTGCCGGGATCGGCGAGGGTAGTGATTACCTGCCCGAACGATTCCTCAAAGAACCGTCCACCATGCCCGGCTCGCAAGGCCATGTTTGCGAATTGGCCGAGATGCTCGACGAGTATTACAAGGCGCGCGGCTGGGCGAATGGCGTTGTGCCCGAAGCCAAGTTGAAAGAGTTGAACGTCGCCTGAGTCTGAACGGCTCGATCCGACAGAAAAACATCCCGAAGGTTGGCCGCCTTCGGGATGTTGGTTTAACCGCCTCCGCGCATCAACTTGGGTTCGAGCGCGGCCATGGCCCCCGCCACCGAGTCGGCCTCCCCCTCGAACTCCAATCGCACCTGCCCCACCCGCAGTGAGCCGATCTCGAAATCTTCGATCTGAGTCAGCCGCGCCCGCCAGCCCTCGCCGTGCAGCCAGCCATCGTCTTTGCCTTCAGCGCCAATCTGCTCAATGTATTCGCGGAACAGCCAGAGCGGGATGCCGCGAACGATACGCTCAAACACAGCCGCCGCCTACCGGTGGAAAAATGTTGATCGTGTCGCCGGGCGCTATCGGAGTATCCAGCCCGGCATCGAGGTGTTGCGCATCGCGCCCATTGACGAACACATGAACGTGCGGATACAACTGCCCGTGCTCGTCGTACAACTGCGGGTGAAGAGCGGGGTAGCGCGCAAGCAATTCGTCGATCAGTCCCTGCACCGTCACTCCGTAGTCCAATGCGACCTCGACCGTTTTGCCGCCCACAATCTGCCGCAGTGTTGCATAGAAGTTGACTTTCATAGGTTGCCTCTTTGTTTTTAATTCTACCTTTCGCCGACACCCTGCCGCAACGCTCACACCAGCCGTTTCAGTTTCTTCACCGAAGCCTGCATTTCGAGGAACAGCAGCCCCAGCGGCGCTTCTTCGCTCGCCGTCAGAGTCAGCACGGCGTCCTCGCCGATGGACACGAGCACGATGCGCCCGCTCTCGCCCTGAATATAGACCTTGCCCAGCTCCCCGCTCCGCATGGACTCAGTGATGCGCTCGCCGAGTAACAGCATCACCGCCGACATGGCCGACACGCGTTCCTGCTCCACGTAATACGGCATCACTGCCGCCACCGTCAACCCACTCAGCCTCACCACCGCCGCCGCGCGCACGTGCGGCGACGACTTGAGCAGTCCGCGCAGAACTTGCCGAACGGCTTCGACATTAGGTTCGCGTTTGGCGCTATTGTTCATCGTTCCCCGGCAGTGCGCCCGCCAGCAGCGGCGTCCGCTCCAAAATCATGTTCGCTCCGGCGCGCTCCAATTCACTGCGCTCGCCGAAGCCGCACAGCACACCCACCGTTTGCGCTCCGGCGCGGCGGCCTGCTTGAATGTCCATCGTCGTATCGCCCACCATCACGCAGTGGGCAACGGGCACGCCGAGCCGCTCGGCGGCGCACAGCACCGGCGCGGGGTGCGGTTTGATTCGCGAGGCGGTGAGCGCCGACACCACTACTCTGAAATACGGACACAAGTCAAATTGATCGAGAAAGGCTTCCGCGCCGCGCCGGCTGCGCGAGGTGACGAGCGCCAGCGGATAGCGAGCCGACAGCAACTCCAACATCGAGCGCGCGCCTTCGATGATCAAAAAATGTTGCGGCGAGCCTTGCCCGCGCAGGCGATAAGCGAGATCGTTGATCGCGGCCAGCGGTTTGTCGAGGCCGAGTTGATCGGGCACGGTCATCAGCCAATTGAGCGGCGTTTCGGTCGTCATCAGCCCCCAGCGCAAAAAGTAAGTTGGGTCGCGGCGCGGGAAGAGGAAATGGATCGGGCGCAAGAGTCGGGCAACCCGCGCAATGTAGGCGTCGTCGGTGTCGGCCAGCGTGCCATCCATATCGAAGAGAATGGCGCGGATGCGGGAAGCGTCGAGCATTCAGAAATCGGTGACGCTTCGGATTTGCTCAACCGTCTCCGCATCCGGCGCGAGAATCCACAACGTGGATTGCGGCGAGAAAAAGAGACACGAGTCCGCGCCGCCGTTGCTCCAGCACAAACTTCCTTCGCCGATGGAGGCCGACACGCCGAACCGCGCGTCGCCATATTCTTGGAAAGCATCCACGAACTCTTCGGCGTCCGATGTGGTGTCCCAAACCAAATGCCACGCGGCGGCTGTTTCTCCGGTTGAGTCATTGTAGGCAACGGCGTAGCGGTCGCCGCCCCAACCGGCGGCGGCCTCCGCCGCCGCCCCGTCGAGGATATATTGCTCCAAAATCAGAGTCGTGTACCACTCGCCCTGCGAGTTGGTGTCCACCACTCGCCAATCGGGGCCGAGCGCGTCGAGAATCGGCGGAGCGGGAACGGCGGCGGGTTGTTCGTAGTCGTCGTATTTGTCGGGGTGCAGAATCATTTCGGTGCTGATCGGGAGATGCTCGTAAGCGGCGTTCACGGCTTCCCATCCGCCGCGATCATAGAGGCGCTTCGCGAATTGATAGCCCTGATCGTAGGGGAAGTAGAAATCTTTTTGCAGCCATTCCGGCGCGCGGAAGTAAGCCGAGTCGGGGTCGGCATAGGCGTTGGCGTAATAATCGTCCCAATCGGCTTGGGTGAAGTATTGCTCCTGCCACAAACTTTCGAGGAGTGTGGCCTCGCCTTCCATGAGGGCTTGCAAGGCGCCGAAGCGCTGGGCGTCTTCGTCGTAGGCGTCGTCGTTCCAACCCAATGCGTCGAAGCCGTGAGTCTGATCTTGCAGAGCGTGCAGATATTCGTGGGCAAACGTGCTGCGCTCCACCGCGCCCATCGCGCCGCGCTCGGTGATGATGAACAGTTCGGCCACATCGGGATCGTAGAAGCCGAGTATGTCTTCGGAATAGAGGTCGATGTAAAAGTTGTAGAGATCGAATGACGGATCGATGAGGGCGAAGGCGGCGAGGCTCAACACGTCGTCGCGGGCTTCTTCGGGGCTGTAGTCTTCCTCGAACGATTTGATGTTGTAATCGCGCAGCTGCTCGTTGTCGTAAAAGTTGCGCGGGACGGATTGAGTGGATTGCCAACCGCGAATGTCTTTCACTTGTTGTTCGATGGCATCCATCTCCACATTCATATCGTCGGATGTTTGGGTGGGGAGGGGAGTGGCCGTCATCGGCGGCGGAAACGGTGGGACGGCGGTGAGCGACACCGGCCGCATGGCGGCAAAGAAGCCCAAGAAGAAGAGGCTGCCCAGCGCGGCGAGCGCGAGCATACAAACGCACAGAACGGCGGCGAGCGCGAGGCCAATGGCGATCGAGGTTGTTCGTGTGGACATGCGATCATTATATCCCTTGATACGGCCTCTTCGCTGTGGTATCATTTGCCCATCCCGTTCTGCGGGAAATTTTCACGCCCCCCCGACTTCGACGGTCGTGCCATTGGCCGATGGCTCCGGCGAAGAGCGACGAGAGGCGGCAGACTAAAACGACAAGGAGATTCCTCAATGGCCGTCATTTCCATGAAAGCCCTGCTCGAAACGGGCGTGCACTTTGGTCACCGCACCAAAAAGTGGCACCCCAAGATGAAGCCTTACATCTTCACCGAGCGCAACGGCATCCACATCATCGATCTTCAACAGACTCTTTCGGCAATCGATCATTGCTACAATCTCGTGCGCGACACGGCGGCGAGAGGCGGCTCTATTCTGTTCGTGGGCACCAAGCGGCAGGCGCAGGAAGCCGTCGCCCGCGAGTCCGAACGATGCGCGATGCCGCACGTCACCAATCGCTGGCTGGGCGGCATGATCACCAATTGGCGCACGATGAAAGAGCGCATCGACGAGTTGAAACGACTGGAGAACGCGCGCGACACTGGCGAGTTCGAACTGCTCACCAAAAAAGAAGGGCTGATTCTGGGCCGCAAGATCGAAAAATTGCAGGAGCAGTTGGGCGGCATCCGCAACATGAAGGCGGTGCCCGATCTGATGTTCGTGATCGACGTGCGCCACGAACACACCGCCGTGCGCGAAGCCAACATTCTCGGCGTGCCGGTGATCGCGCTGGTGGACACGAACTGCGACCCCGGCCCGGTGGATTACGTCATCCCTGCCAATGATGACGCCATTCGAGCCATCAAACTCATCGTCGGCAAAATGGCCGACGCCGTCATCGAGGGCCGCGCCAAATTCAAAGAAGAGCACGGCGACGAAGTTGAAAAGGCCGAGGGTGATGAGTATTCGGGCGAGGCTGAAGTGAAAGACGAGGAACTGCTCGGCGCGGCCACTCTGGCCAAACTGGCCAGCGGCGCTTTCGACGAAGCGAGCGCGGAGGCGGGCGATGAGGGCGGCGACGAAGAAGAAGTGGTCGAAGGCGAGGAATAATCATGGCTGTCTCTGCTGCTGAAGTCAAGAAACTGCGCGAAGCCACCGGCGCGGCGATGCTCGACTGCAAGAACGCGCTCGAGCAGCACAACGGTGACATGGAAAAAGCGACCGAATGGCTCAAGGAAAAGGGGCTGGCGAAAGCGGCCAAGAAGGCGGAGCGCACCGCGAAGGAAGGCCGGGTGGAGGTGTACATTCATCCCGGCAATCGCGTGGCGGTGATGGTGGAAGTGAATTGCGAAACGGACTTCGTCGCCAAGACGGAAGCCTTTCAAGAGTTCGCGCACAATGTAGCCCTGCATATCGCGATGTCCGCGCCGAAGTATGTCGATGTGACCGACATCCCTGCCGCCGACATCGAAGCGGCCAAAGCGCAAATGCGCGAGGAGGCCGCCGCCGAGGGCAAACCGGCGCAGGCCATCGAAAAAATCGTTGAAGGCAAGCTGGAAAAATACTGCGCCGAAACCTGCCTGTTGCGCCAACCGTTCATCAAAGACGAGGAGAAGACCATTGGCGCGATGCTCAAAGAGGCCATCGTCGCCATCGGCGAGAACATTGTCGTCCGCAGGTTCGCCCGTTACCAATTGGGTGAGTGAAATAGAACGCATCGAATGATAACGGGCAAGCAATTGCCCGTTATTGTTATCTGCCGGAGAGTCTATGCCTGCACCGAAATACAAGAGAGTCCTGCTCAAACTTGGGGGCGAGGCGTTATCCAAACCGGGCGGCATGGGCATCGACCCCGATGAGGCCGCCTTTCTTGCCCAGCGAGTGAAAGCCGTGCGCGGTTTAGGAGTCGAAATCGCCATCGTCATCGGCGGCGGCAATCTGTGGCGCGGCCGCGAGGGAATCGATCGCGGAATGGAACACGCCACTGCCGACTATATGGGCATGCTCGCCACCGTGATGAACGGGCTGGCCTTGCAAGACGCGCTGGAGCGAATCGGCGCGCACACCCGAGTGCAGACCGCCATCGAAATGCGCGCGGTCGCCGAGCCCTACATCCGCCGCCGCGCCATTCGCCATTTAGAAAAAGGCCGGGTGGTGATCTTCGCCGCCGGAACCGGCAACCCCTACTTCACCACCGACACAGCCGGAGCCCTGCGGGCGATGGAGATCGACGCCGACGTGATGATCAAAGCCACCAAAGTCGATGGCGTGTACGACTCCGATCCGCAAGTCAACCCCGACGCGGTTAAATTCGATTACATCACCTACGGCGACGCGCTCAACAAACGGCTCAAGGCTCTCGACAGCACCGCCATCTCGTTGTGCATGGAACACGACCTGCCCATCCTCGTCCTCAACCTATGGCAAGAGGGCAGCTTGGAGCAAGCCATGCGCGGCGAGCCGGTGGGCACCATCATTGGCCGCTGAGCGAATCGGGCGCGCGGCGAAGCCCACCCCCGCTGTCCATTTATCCGCGCCCTCCGTTGACCCTTTTGGCTGATCTGCGTTATCCTTAGCCTGTAGCAGTCCCCATCTTTCACAGAAAACTTGGAGAGACTATGGTCAAAGATGCTATGCACGAAGCCGAAGACCGCATGAAAGGCGCGGTGCGCGCGTTGGAGGAACATCTGGCCACCGTTCGCACCGGACGGGCTTCACCCACGCTGGTTGAGAAATTGATGGTGATGTACTACGACGCGCCGACTCCGTTGATGCAGCTAGCCACCATCTCGGCCCCCGAGCCCCGCCTGCTCACCATCAAACCGTTCGACGCCGCCACTATCAAAACAATTGAAAAGGCCATTCAAGCCTCTGATCTCGGCCTCAACCCCTCCAACGACGGCAAGCTCATCCGCCTCGCCATCCCGCCCCTCACCGAAGAGCGCCGCAAAGAACTGATCAAAGTAGTCCATCACCGGCTGGAAGATGCGCGAGTGGCGGTGCGCAACGTGCGCCGCGACGTGCACAACGATCTGCGCGACTTCGAAAAAGAAAAACTCATTTCGGAAGACGAATTGAAACACGGCGAGAGCGGCCTGCAAAAACTCACCGACAAATACGTGGAGCAGATCGAGGCGATGGGCAAGAAGAAAGAAGAAGAAATCAAACAGATTTAATGGCCGCCTCCAACTCGAAGCCCCTCCCCGAAAACATCCCCGCGCACGTTGCCATCATCATGGACGGCAACGGACGGTGGGCCAAACAGCGCGGCCTTCCCCGCGTGGCCGGCCACCGCGCCGGAACCGAAAACCTGCGCCGGGTCATCGAGGCCTGCGTGGAGTTCGGCATTCGCACCCTCACCATTTACGCCTTCTCCACCGAAAACTGGCGCCGCCCCGCCGAAGAAGTCAACGGACTCATGACTATTTTCGAGGATGTGATCGACCGCGAACTGCCTCAACTGAACAAGAACGGCGTGCAACTGCGGCACATCGGCAAGTTGGAGGGGCTGAAGCCGGCCTTTGCCCAAAAAGTGCGCGAGGCCATTCAGGCCACCAGCCACAACAGCACACTCATCCTCAACGTGGCCTTCAATTACGGCGGGCGCTCCGAGATCGTGGAGGCCGTTCGCCGCATGGTCGCCGAGGGCCTGCCCGCCGACTCGATCACCGAAGAGGCGCTGGCGGCGCACCTTTACACCGGCGGCCAAGCCGATCCCGATCTCATCATCCGCACCAGCGGCGAGATGCGCGTGAGCAACTTCCTCATTTGGCAGGGGGCGTATTCCGAGTATTACGTGGCGCCGGCGTATTGGCCCGACTTCGACAAAGAACAACTCCGTTTGGCATTGGAAGAATACGCAAACCGAAACCGCCGGTTTGGCGGCTTGTGACAGCGCCCCACCCTCCTTCATGCTCCGACAGCGAATCATCGTAACCCTGCTGTTGCTCCCGCCGGGCATCACTTGCATTTTTCTCGGCGGAGTGTGGTACTTCGCCTTTCTGCTGACATTTTTTCTGCTCGCCGCGTACGAGTACGCGCAGATGATGCAGAAGGGCGGCTATCGCCCCGCGGCGCCCATCATCGTGGGCGGCGTGTTTGTGTTGGCCCTCGCCCACTCTGCGCCCACCTTTTGGCCGCAGTTGGAATCGCGCGCCGGGTTGATCGCCGGCGGCGCGTTGGTGGCCCTGTTGGCGGCGGCTTCGCTGTGGCACACGATCGATTACGAACTCGGCGCCCCGGCCTCCGCTACCGATTGGGCGATCACCATTGCCGGATTCGTCTATCTCGGATGGATGGGCGGATACATCATGCTCCTGCGCGCTTTGCCCGACGGCCTGTCGTGGACGATGATGGTGTTTCCGGCGATCTGGCTTTCGGATTCGGGCGCGTATGTGGTGGGCAAACGATTCGGCAAGACGCAAATGACGCGCCGACTCAGCCCCAAGAAAACGTGGGAGGGATTCGTCGGCGGCCTTGTGTGGGGCGCCGTCTTCGGGGCGCTGTTCGGCTGGTTCGGGAGTTTCCGCGCCGGGCCGGAGTCATCGGCGGGGTTTGTCTCCGGCGGAGCCGTCGGCCTCGTCGTGTCGGTGGCCGGAGTGCTGGGCGATTTGGGAATCTCGATGCTCAAGCGCCAGATCGGAATCAAAGACACCAGCAATCTTCTCGGCCCGCACGGCGGATTGCTCGACCGGATCGACTCGTGGATCATCGCCGCCCCCATCGCTTATTTCGTTATCATCACTTTCTTTCAATAAGGGAGACGCCATGAACGAACAACCCGAACGCAACCTTGCCTTGGAACTCGTGCGCGTGACTGAAGCGGCGGCGATGGCCGCCGGGCGCTTCATGGGGCGCAACGACAAAGTGGGCAGTGATCAGGCCGCCGTGAATGCCATGCGGCTCGTGCTCAACTCGATTGATATGGACGGCATCGTGGTGATCGGCGAGGGGGAAAAGGACAAAGCCCCCATGCTGTTCAACGGCGAGCGGCTCGGCACCGGCCGCCCGCCCGAATTGGATATTGCCGTTGACCCCATCGACGGGACGCGACTGCTTGCCTTGGGCCGCGCCAACTCTCTCGCCACCGTCGCCATCGCCGACCGGCACGCCATGTGGAATCCGGGACCGTTCGTGTACATGAACAAGATCGCGGTGGGCCCGGCGGGCAAAGGCATGATTGACATCGAGTCGCCGCCCACCGTGAACCTGCGTTCGGTGGCCCGCGCCAAAGGCTGCGATGTGAACGACCTCACCGTCGTCATCCTCGACCGCGAACGCCACGCCGAGCTCATTGCCGAAGTGCGCAAGGCGGGGGCGCGCATCCGCCTCATCACCGATGGCGATGTAGCCGGAGCGCTCATGACGGCTTGGCCGGACTCGGGCATCGATCTGCTCATGGGCACCGGCGGCACACCCGAAGGCGTGATCTCCGCCTGCGCCCTCAAGTGCATGGGCGGCGAGATTCAAGGCAAAATCTTCCCGCGCAATCAGGATGAGATTGATCGCGGCAAGGCGCTGGGCTACGACCTCGACCAAGTGCTCACCCCCGAAGACCTCGTGTCGAGCGAAAACGTGTTCTTCGCCGCCACCGGCATCACCGACGGCGAACTGCTCGACGGCGTAAAGTATTTCGGATCGGGAGCGCGCACTCACTCGCTGGTCATGCGTTCCAAATCGGGCACGGTGCGCGAAATCATCGCCCAACACCGGCTCGACAAACTGATGAATTTCTCGGCAGTGGCGTTCGATTAACGGAGAGGGGCTGGGGGGTGCGAGCGATCAAATCCTGATTGACACATCTTCCAGCCGATGCTACAATCTCGGCAACTTCAAGCACGGTAGCACGGCATTCATCCTCGCTCGAAGGCCGGCCATTCCTCTAAAAGCCCAACAGGTTCCATTTTTGTGAATTGCCCTCAACAATTGCTTTGAGAGTCTCGGACGTTGGCGCAAGCCAACAGTCTGTATTCTGCTTGCCGTTCCCAATTTATCGCCTTCACAAACCACCGCTCGCCGTGTCTGTTTGCGCACCGCAAAACCGAACCGGGGCTGATCAGCCCTGCTGAATTCTTTCGTTCCTGCAACGAAGGCTCGCTCCCCTCGCCCCCGTTTCCCAACCACCCAACCACCCAACCACCCGCCCAAGCTCCCCATGCCCAGAGAAGATTCCATTGACATCGCCTCGCTCGAGCGGAAAACGCTCGAACAACTTCGCGACATTGCCCGCGATTGGAGCATCACCAATTACAGCCGCCTGAAAAAGGATGACCTGATCATCCGCCTCTTGCGGGCCAATGCCGAAAAACACAACCTCGAACTGCGCGGCGGCGTCCTCGAAACCCTCGACGACGGAATCGGCTTCCTTCGCTCCGATCATTTCCTTCCCGGCGACGACGACATTTACGTCAGCCAATCGCAAATCCGCCGCTTCGGGTTGCGCACCGGCGATATGGTGATTGGGCAAGTGCGCGCCCCCAAAGAATCCGAAAAGTATTACGGCCTCATCCGGGTGGAAGCCGTCAACGGCCTCGACCCCGAAGTGGCGAAACGCCGTCCGGCTTTCGAAGACCTCACCCCCATCTTCCCCACCGAACGCTTCGACCTCGAAACCGACCGCCACACCCACGCCACCCGTTTGCTCAACCTCATCGCCCCTATCGGCAAAGGCCAGCGCGGCCTCATCGTCTCGCCGCCTAAAGCAGGCAAGACCACCGTCCTCAAACAAGTCGCCAACGCCATCTCGCGCAACTATCTCGACGTGCACCTCATGGTCGCCCTCATCGGCGAGCGCCCCGAAGAAGTGACCGACATGGATCGCTCGGTGGATGCGGAAGTGGTCGCCAGCACCTTCGACGATCCCGTTCAGTCGCATGTGCGCGTCGCCGAAATGGCCCTCGAACGCGCCAAGCGACTCGTGGAAGGCGGACGCGATGTGGTCATTCTGCTCGACTCGCTCACCCGCCTTGCCCGCGCTTACAACCTCGTCGTCAACCCCTCGGGGCGCACCCTCTCCGGCGGCCTCGACCCGGCGGCTCTCTACCCGCCTAAAAAATTCTTCGGCGCGGCGCGCAACATCGAAGAGGGCGGCTCGCTCACCATCGTCGCCACCTGCCTCGTGGACACCGGCTCGCGCATGGACGATGTGGTGTACGAAGAATTCAAAGGCACCGGCAACATGGAACTGCACCTCTCGCGCAAACTGCAAGAGCGCCGCATCTTCCCCGCCTTCGACATCGAACGATCCTCCACCCGCCGCGAAGAACTTTTGCTCGGCCCCGACATCACCCCGCGCGTGTGGCTCATCCGCCGCATGTTCGGGCAGATGATTGCGCCGCCCCCCAACGGCGCCGGCCTCGACATCACCAACGCCACCGAAGCCATCATCCAAAGCATAGCCCAAACCAACAATAACTCCGACTTTTTAGAGAGTATCGGCAAGAACGGGCTGTAGAAATAAAGAAGGATGAAGGCAGAAGGATGAAGAGCCCATTAGAATTCACTCCTCATCCTTCAACATTTCTCTCGCGGGCGATATGATCCCGCCCATGAACGAGCCGCCAACCCCACAACACCCCCGCGCCACTCCCGGCCAATTCCTGGCCGACCTTGCCAGCTCACTCGGCCTTCAACAATACGCTGTCCACGCCATTCTGTTGATCGTCGCCGCGGGAGTCATTTGGCTGGGGCGGGCCAACGTGATGAGTTGGCTCCCCGCCGGAGTGGATGTGAGCGAACTGGCCGCTATCGGCGAAGCCGTTCCCACCCCCACGCCGGTTGTTGCTTCGTTGGGCGGCACACAATTCCCCGTGATCGCCATCGGCGCATCGGCTTCCGAAGAACTTACCCGCCAAACCGACATCCATACCAACATCCCCACCCGACCGCGCACCGACATTCAATCTTACACCGTGCAAACGGGTGACACGTTATTCGGCATTGCCGAAAAGTTTGGCCTCGCGCCGGAGACAATTGTGTGGGGCAACCCGGTGCTCAAAGATGATCCGCACTTGCTCCGCCCCGGCCAAGAGCTTCGCATCCCGCCCACCAACGGCGTTCTGCGCGATGTTCAACCGGGCGACCGGCTCGACGTGCTGGCCCGCTACTATCAAGTGACGGTCGAGGATATTGTGAACTGGCCGGGCAACGATCTGGATCCGGACAACCCGGAGTTGGTGGTGGGGAAAGTGCTGATGGTGCCCGGCGGCAAACGGGAATTCGTGCAGTTCGTCATTCCCACCATCAGCAAAGTTAAGCGCAACGTGCTGCCCAAAGACGCCGGGCCGGGGCAATGCCCGGGTGGGTACACCGGCGGCTCAGTGGGATCGGGTTTCTTCGCCTGGCCGGCCACCAATCATTGGCTCAGCGGCAACAACTATTGGGCCGGCCATCTCGGCATCGACATCGCCGCCGGAACGGGCGATGCCATCTTCGCTTCCGACAGCGGAGTGGCGGTGTTTGCCGGATGGAGCAACTGGGGCTACGGCAACATGGTCGTGCTCGATCACGGCAACGGCTGGCAAACGCTCTACGCTCACCTTTCGCAGTGGAATGTGTCGTGCGGGCAGAGCGTATTCCAGGGCAACCTCATCGGCCTCGCCGGAAGCACAGGCAACTCCAGCGGGCCGCACCTGCACTTCGAGATGAATTATCAGGGCACGCGGCCCAACCCATGGGGCTACCTTCCCGCGCCCTAACCCTCGCCGTCTTTCTTCGTCTCGTCCACGCGCTCGATCACAATCGTGAGTTTGGCGGCCAATGCGGCAATGGCCCCCAGCGCCGCCCACACCGGCAGCAGCACCGCGCCCACCACGCCGACGGTGAGCGGAATCTCGATCATCGTCTGCCCCTCTTCGTTTTTGATGATGATGCGGCGGATGTTGCCCTCGTGCACCAACTCTTTCACTTTGGCCACCACGGCATCGCCCCGCACCACAAATTCTTCGGTGCGAAAGTTTGGCTCGCTCATCCTGTTTTGACTCCTGTGAAGGGTTCGGCGGAGAGAGGGCTCGGCAGTGGCGCCGGTTCGAGCGGCGCGATCAACAGCATAATGAGATAGGCCAAGAGGCCGTGCCCGCTGATCAGTGTGAGCAGAACGAAAGCCAAGCGGATGACGGTCGGATCAATGCTCAGATACTCGCCCAAGCCGCCGCACACACCGGCGAACATCGTGTTCGTCCGGCTTCGATAAAGTTTGCGTTCCATTTTTTGAATCTCGCTTTCGGTAACCGGGATAATAAATTACTATTACGCTGACGGCGAGAGAGGGTTGCGAAGTTAGGCGGCCAACGCGCCGGCCATGCGCAGCATACCTCTCATACAGGCGTGCCCGAAATCCGGTTCGAGAAACATGCTGACGCACCCGCCGGGAATGACGGCGATACCGTTCTCGCGGCACAGCCGAACGGCCTCCGGCGAAGCGCTGCCGATCTTCGCCGCCGCATCCTTCGCAACCGTCGGCGTCGAGCCAAGCACGCAGTGCATCCACACTCGTTGGAGGCCAAGTTCGGCGCGCTCGCGCACAACTTTTTCGGTGAGGGCTGGCCGGGTGACGATGAACACGCCATCCACTTTTTCCGGCAGTGATTTGAGATCACGATAGCACGGGTCGCCGTCGAAGGTCTCGATGTTTGGGTTGACGGCGAACACTGTGTACCCCGCCTTCTTGAACTTTCGGTAATTCAAATTTGCCGCGCCTTCTTTGCGCGAAACGCCAACAACGGCGATCCGCTTCTGCGCCAGAAAATCTTTGACGAGTGGATCGATAGTCTTTGCCATGTTGGATGCTCCTTTGGTTGTTTCCTTTCAATACGTGGATACTCCCACAAAAGTAGCAAAGTTGAGAAGTGAGCAATTACACCCCCGCCCAGTTATAATCTCCACCAATGGAACGACTGACCACTGCCGCCAAACAGATTCTCGGCCTCGACCTCACCGCCCCGCAGGTTGCCGCCTTTCGCGCCCTCGCCGCCGAACTCGCCGAGTGGAACGAGCGATTCAATCTCACCGCCATCAAAAACCCGGCGGACGTTGAAATCAAACACTTCGCCGACTCGCTTTCCTGCCTCATTCCCATCCGCGATCCGCGCTCGACACTTCGCGTGATCGACATCGGCTCTGGCGCAGGCTTCCCCGGCATTCGCTCAAGATCGTCTGCCCTGAGATTCGGCTCACAATGGTGGAGTCGGTCGGCAAAAAGGCAGCGTTCCTCAATCACATCGTCGGCAAACTCGAATTGAAGGATGTGATCGTGATCAAAGGCCGCGCCGAGGAAGTGGGGCGCGACGCCGCGCGCCGCGAGCGTTACGATTGGGCGGTGGCGCGCGCTGTGGCCGAGATGCCCACACTGCTTGAGTATTTACTGCCGTTGGTGAAGCGCGGGGGAAAAGCGCTGGCGCAAAAGGGAGAGAACGCGCCCGCCGAGACTCACGGCGCAGAAAAGGCGGCCGGAATTTTGGGCGGGTGTTTGGCGCAAATCATTCCGGTGGAACTGCCAGGCGTCGTCGAACCGCGCTACCTCGTCGTCTTCGACAAAGTCGCCGCCACTCCGGCCAAGTATCCGCGCCGGCCCGGCACGCCGAGCAAAGAGCCTCTGAAATGAACAATGAAGAATGAGACAATGAACAATGGGCGTGAGCCGGCATTGTTCATTGTTCATTGTTCATTGAAATCGTTCCCGCGTTTACTCGCCACACTCGCGCGGCTTGCACAAACTCATCTTCGAAGAGTCCCAAATCCGTTGTGGTCATCACGCTCTGCTCCACGCCGCCGAGCCGCCGCAGAAGATCGCGCCGCCGCTGGGGGTCGAGTTCGGCCAGCACTTCGTCAAGCAGAAGGAGGGGCGGCTCGCCCGCGCGATCGGTCATCCACGCCAGTTCGCCGAGTTTGAGCGAGAGCACCGCCGTGCGCCCCTGCCCGCGCGATCCGTAGATTCCGAGATCGATGCCGCTGGCGAGGAAACGCAGATCGTCGCGGTGCGGGCCGGTGAGCGTCATTCCCCGATCAATCTCTTGCCGCCGCGAGGCGATTAACTTCTCGCGCAGACTTTGGGCGATGACGTCCGCTGTCACTCCGGCGCGGGTCACGGGCACGTCGAGGCCGAAGGCCAGTTGCGGGGAGTCGGAGTCCAACGGATCGAAAGCGGGCTGATAGGCGAGGCGAAGATGTTCTGCGCCTTCGGTCAGTTCGCGGTGGATCGCGGAGGCGAATCGTTCAATCTCTTCCAGCGCGCGGGCGCGGGCGGCGATCAGAGTCGATCCGTGCCGGCACAATTCGCCATCCCAAAATTCGAGTTCGGCGTCTCCGTTGCCGTTGCGTTCCTGCAATTGCTTGAGCAGAGCGTTGCGCTGGGCGAGGATTTTTTGGTATTCGCCGAGCGCGAGGGAGTACACGGGATCGATCTGGCAGAGGGTGTTGTCGAGGTAACGGCGGCGGTCGGAGGGCGAGCCTTCGACGAGGGACATGTCCTGCGGCAGAAAGAGGACGACGTTGACCGCGCCGTGCAGTTCGCCCGCGCGCCGTTTGAGGCCGTTGATGAGCACGGTCTTTTTCAATCGCGGCTCGCGCGCCGCGCCGGCCTCTTCAACTTCGATGCGAATCTCCACCCGGCGGCTCTCGTCGGCGGCGCGCACATCGGCCACAATTTTCAGGAAGGGACGCGGGTCGTTGCGCACAGCGAGCCAGTGGATGAGCTGCCGGTCGGCGGTGGCGTGGGGCGAATTGGCGGCGGCGAGGTAATAGATGGCTTCGAGCAGACTCGTTTTGCCCTGCGCGTTGCGGCCCACGAGGATGAGCGGGCCGGGGGGCAAGTCGGCTTCGAGGCGCGTGTAATTGCGAAAGTTGGTGAGCGAGAGGTGGGCAACACGCATGCGCGAGGGATTGTACCAAAGTCTGAATTACATTTCGGGCGCGGCTGAACTATAATCAACGGAAGTTTCTGGAGGAGACTCTCGATGGCCGTTGACATGCTTGGCAAGACTTTCGGGTCGTACAAAATTGTGGCGCAGTTGGGGCAGGGCGGCATGGCTTCGGTGTACCGGGGCTATCAAGAGGCCATCGATCGCTCGGTGGCAATCAAGGTCATGCCCGCCGAACTGTTGCACGACCCCAACTTCATCAAGCGCTTCGTCAACGAGGCGCGCACGCTGGCAAAACTCAGCCACCCCAACATTCTGCCGCTCTACGATTTCGGCGAGGCCAACGGGGTGCCGTACATCATCATGCCGTTGATGGTGGGCACGCTGGTGGATCGTATCCGCGGCGGCCCGATGGCTCCGCGAGAGGTGGCGCGCATTTTGGCGCCCATCGCCGATGCGCTCGATTACGCCCACAATCAAGGTTTGCTCCACCGCGACATCAAACCCAACAACATTCTGTTCGACGCGCGCGACACACCGATCATCGCCGACTTCGGCATCGCCAAATATATGGAGTCGGCCTCCAGCCTCACCGGCGCCGGCATCATCGGCACGCCCGACTACATGAGTCCGGAACAGGCGCGCGGCGAGCCGCTCGACCGCCGATCCGATATTTATGCGCTGGCGGTGATGGTGTATCAAATGCTCACCGGGCAAACGCTGTTCAGAGCAACAACGCCGATGGGCGTGATCTTCAAGCACGTGAGCGAAGCGCCGCGCCCGCTCCGCCAACTGCACCCCGAACTTTCGGCGGAGATCGATGCGGTGGTGATGAAATCGTTGGCGAAGACTCCCGCCGAGCGGCACCAATCGTGCGCCGAATTTGCCCGCGCCTTCGCCGCCGCCGCCGAACCGGCCACGCGCCCCGCGCCGCCGCCAGCGCCCACCGGGCCAGCACCCACCGCCATCGAGCACTATCCGCCGCAATCGTATCCTCAGCCAGCCGCTCAGCCTCAACCAGCGAAGAAAGAAGGCGGGGGCGCTGGCGTGTGGCTCAGTGTCATCGGCATTGTAGTTGCCATTGCCCTGTGCGCTTTCATCGCCTTCGGTATGTTGGGACTCGGAGTGCTCGGCGCCGGAACCTCGTCGGCGGCGCGCACGGAACAAGCCGCCACCGACACCGCCGCCACCGCGCAGGCGCGCATCGCGCAAGAAGCCACCGCCACCGCGCAAGTCGTCGAAGCCACGCAAGCGGCCATTGCCTCGAACATCACCCGTTGGACTTCGTGGCCCGTTGCCTATTCGGATGACTTCTCCTACGATCAAGACACATGGCCCACCGGCGATTACACCGACGACCGCGCCGACGTGAATCAGCAAATCGTCGGCGGCGTTTATCGCTGGGAGGCGGCCACCTCCAAAGGCGTCAGTTTTCGATCCACAATCACCCACCTCGATTCGATAGCCGATCTCTACCTCACGGTGGATGTGCGGCAAACCAGTGGCCCGGCTGGCGCCGATTACGGCATCGTCTTCCGCAAAGAAGCCGATGACTCGTTTTATTATTTTGCCGTGAGCGAAACCGGGCAGTTCGATTTTGCCGTGCTCGAATCGGGGCAGTGGACGACGCTGATCGATTGGACGGAGACTGATACCATCAAACCCGGCCAAGTCAACACCATCACCGTCGTCGCCGAGGGCGCGCACTTCACCTTCTTCATCAACCGGCAAATGATCGCCGAAGCGGACGACAGCCGTTTGCGGAGGGGCACCATGGGTTTGGGCATCGAGCTGTTTGACCCCGGCGACAAAGGCGCTTTCGAGTTCGACAACTTTGTTGTGCGCGCGCCGTAAGCCGCATCGAGCCGTGCGCATCGCCTATCTCGCCCAATCCTACCCGCCCATGGTCAGCGGCGCGGCCCTCGTGGTGCGCCGCATGGCCGAGGGCATGGCCGCGCGCGGGCACGTGGTGTTGGCGCTGGCCGCCAGTGATAAAGGCCAATCCTACGTCGAAGAACGCGACAGATTAAGAGTTGCCCGCCTGCGCGCACTGCCCAACCCCGTGCGCGTGGGCCAACACTTCGTGTTGTGGCCGCAAACCGAAATCGCCGCCGAGCTCCGCGCCTTCCAGCCCGACATCCTGCACTCGCACGATCCGCTCACGGTCGGCCTCGCCGGTTTGCGCGCCGCGCGTTCGCTTCCGCGCCCGCCCATTCGCCTCCTCACCCTCCACCAGCTCCCGTGGTTCGTCTCGACTTATTTGCCCGCTCTGCCCGCACTGCATCGCCTCGTCGAGTCTGTGTTGTGGTCGTACGGGCGATGGTTCTATCCACAATTTGACTCCGTGATCACCTCCAGCAAAATGATCGCCGACATCGTCGGCGCGCACACCCGCTTCCGCCCCCAACCCATGAGCAACGGTGTGGATACGACTCGATTCACGCCCCCACCCGCCGCCCCCGATGAAGCCGAGTCCCTCCGCCACAAATACGGCCTCGATCCTGAACTGCCCATCATTCTTTACGCCGGGCGCGTTGACGCCGATAAGCAAGTCGATCTCGCCGTGCGCGCCGCCGCGCTGGCGCTGCAAAGCGCAAAAGCGCAGCTGCTCATCGTCGGGGACGGCAAACAACGCAACGCGATCTTTCAGTTGGCCGAGTCGCTGGGGATTCGAGATCGCAGTCGCTTCCCCGGCTACGTGGCGATGACCGGCGACCTGCCCGGACTCTACCGACTCGCCTCGCTGTTCATCACCGCCTCCGAAGTGGAGATTCAGAGTTCGGTCGTGCTCGAAGCGGCGGCATCCGGTTTGCCGGTGGTCACCGTGCGCGCCAGCTCCATGCCCGAGTTCGTCGAAGACGGCGTCACCGGATTCCTCGTATCGCCTCGTGATGTAGTCACGCTGGCAAATCGGATCATCACTTTGCTACAGAATCCGGCGCGGGCGCGGGCCATGGGCGAGGCCGGGTTGGCCGTCGCCCGCCGTCACTCCCATGAAAATGCGATTGAGGCGCACGAGCGATATTATGAGTCGTTGGCTCGCCGTCGGCAGGGCGAGTTATAATGCCCAACGTAGGGAGATCACATGCTATGAGTTCAGAACAACTCGTGCGCGAAGCACAAACCCGCATTAGGCGATTGCCATCCAAGGATTTGCGAGTCGCAATCGCATTTTTGGCTTTCCTAGAAACATCGAAAGGCGAGGCGCTTTCCAAGAGAGACCGGGAGGCGGTTGCAAGTTTCAGGCGCGCATGGGCGCAGGCGCACAAGCGCAAAGTACGACCTCTCCGAGAATTGCGGTGGGATAGCAAAGGATGACTGGGCGGTCATTATTCTTCACTCTTGAGTTTCAGGATCAGATCAAACGCCTGGCCAAGCGATATCGCCACATACGTGCCGACGTTGAGCCAGTATTGGAGCAACTTCAAAAGGGCGCGACTCTTTCGAGGCGTCAAACATCGGGTCTACAAGGCGCGCATCCCCAACCAAGATGCACGACGTGGCAAAAGCGGAGGTTACCGCTTGCTTTACTATCTGCGCACGGAATCTCGTGTGATCCTGCTGACCATTTACAGCAAAACTGACCAATCAGATTTTGAGATTCGCGAGATCGAGCGCATACTGCGTTCTTGGACTCCAGAATAGATCCACGATTCTTGGAACGATCCCGCCCTCCCTCCGCCTCACTGGCACTACTGGCTTTTTTTATCGCTTCCTGCGTTCGCGCGCCCGCCCCACCGCCCGCGCCTCTCGTCATCACCATCGCGCCGCCCGCCGTTTCGCAAGTCACCTTCACCCCCTCGCCCGTCACGCCCGCAACACGCCCAACTTCAACGGCCACCCCTGCCGCCCCCTCTCCATCGCTCCCATTCTCTCCTTCTCCCTCTCTCTCCTTCACCCCCTCGCCCACACTCACACTCACTCCAACCCAAACTCCAACTCACACCCTCCCACCCGCTCGCCCGGCGCCCCCCTCATCAGCGAAAGCACGATCACCCTCGCCTCAACCAATTGGCGCGATCATCTTTTCGACACTGCCCCCGGCGATCCTCTCTACCCATACCCTCGCCTCGACTACGATCCGTTCGAGTTCGATCCCAGCATGGCCGCGCCGATTGCCCTCAAGGCCGTCGTCCTCGAAAACAAATACGTCAGCCTCACCTTCCTCCCCGAACTCGGCGGGCGGCTCTATCGCTGACAAGATAAACTCACAGGCCGCCAACTTCTCTACAACAACCCCGTCGTCAAAGCCACCGGCTATGGATACCGCAAATGGTAGCTCGCCATCGGCGGCCTCGAATGGAGTCTGCCTGTGGAAGATCACGGCTTCGTCGAATGGCTGCCGTGGAATTATTCCACCGTCACCAGACTCGACTCCGCCGCCGTCGTCGTCTCCATCGCCGAAGAGCGAACCGGCCTCGAAGCCGCCATCCGCATCGAGCTCGACTCGGCGCACAGCTATTTCACCCTCACCCCTGTTCTGCATAACCCCAACACCAGTCCGCTCGCCTTTCAATTTTGGATGGCGGCCATCGCCGCGCCCGCCGGAGACAACCGCGCCGGGCCCGATCTCCGTTTTAACATTCCCACCGACGGTATGCTCGTCCACTCCACCGACGACAAAACCCTCCCGCCCGAAGGCCAAACCATTTCGTGGCCCGATTACAATGGCCGCGACATGAGCCTCTACGGCAACTGGCGCGAATTCCTCAGCCTCTTTGCCAGCGGCGGAGCAGCCCAACCCTACACCGGCCTCTACTCTGCCCGCGCCGACGAAGGCTTCGCCCGCATCTTTCCTCCGCAAGCCGCGCGCGGCCTCAAACTCTTCGGCCCCGGCGATCTGCCTTCATACACTTGGACGACCGACGACAGCAGTTACGTCGAACTGTGGGGCGGCCTCACCTCCAACTTTTCCGAAACCGTCACCCTTCAGCCCGACGAAAGTTACAGTTAGACCGAATACTGGTATCCCTTCCACAGCATCGGCAACTTCGTGTGGGCCAACAAAGACATGGCCCTCTCGATTGACGAGACCGCTGATTTTGTGACCGTGCGACTCTACACAACCTCAGCGCAGACTCTCGCCGTGACACTTTTTGTGAACGGGCAACTATCGGCGCAGGGGGACGCCGTCACCGCCTCGCCCGCGCCGTGGGCCGCCACGTGGAGTCGGCCTGCGCCCGGCCCGCTCGGCCTCACCATCGCCGACCGGCTCGGAAACACCATCACCCGCTGGGGGCAAACGCCTTAAACAAAAACTTCCTCGAAGATCACCTCCGAGAAAGTTCCTCTGACTACTGATCACTGACTACTGACTTCTGGCTACTCCTTCGCCTTCTTGCTCACCTCCCACACACACGCCGCCGCGCCCATCGCCCGGCACTCCGCCTGCAGCACCTCGGCCTCTTTCCCCGTCTGCCAGCGTAGCCCTTCCTGAATCACGCCCAAGTGAATCCAACACATCGGCGCATCCGATTGCTTGCCCGCGCAGTTGGCGCAGCCGTAATCGAGATAGGCAATGCGGTCGCCGCGATCCTCGACGACGATCTCCACCTTTTGCCCGCTCGCGCCATACACTTTCACAAACCCGTCGCGCATCGCTTCCAGCCCCAATTTGACTTGCGCCGGAAACGGCAACACTTTGGAGGCGATCAGCGCGGCGATGCCGAACATCGCCCCCTGCTGTTCGATGCCCTGTTTGGCCGAGAGCCGCCCGATGCGCAGCACCATGCTCTTCGCCGCCCGCCCGAAGAAGTTGAGCAGAGCGGCGTTGAGGCTGGCATATTCGCCGAACGAATACCCGCCCGACGCTTTCAACTCATTCGGCGGCAGGTTGTCGATCACCCGCTCCAGTTTCGCCTCGCGCAGAACCACGCTCATCCCCTTCTTCCCCACCACTTCCTCAGCGGCCAAGAGCGCCCAACGCATATAGGCATCCACGATTTTTAGATCGCCGGCCGGATCATGTTCGGGGTTGTTTTTGATCACCATTGAGCCTTCTCCTCGTCGCCCGCAAACTGCCGCAAGCGTATCACCGTTGCCCCTCATTGGCAAACTTTTCACTTCGGCGCTACTCTGTTGCAAACATCGCTGCCGGTCAGATCGCGCGGGCATGAATTGCCCGCGCTGCTCAACGGCGCCCGATGAATCGGGCTAACAAGTCGGCTTCAGCCGACGCCGGGAGGTAGCCCGCCGACTTTATCGGCGGGCGGCGCAAGGTCGAAACGGGATCCGTGCAACAGAGCATTTCGGCGCGAATAACACGCTCGGCTTCACCGGCATCCCGGCCATCGTCGGCGGCCCGTCGATCGTTTCGGCGCGCATGTAGTCCGATTCGATCAGCGCCCGTATCTCCGGGTCGGTCTCGAACATACTTTCACTCGAAATGATCGCCGAGTAATACCGCCCGCGAATCCTCGCCACGAAATCTTGCGGCAACGGCATACCGCTCCATTCGCGCAAATACCACAACTCGGCCATCTGCGCCGACGGCCCGAGGCCCGGCCCGCGCCGCTGATGATCGCCGCCGCGCCGATGTCCAACAGCCACGGACGATTCCGCAGGACTCCGATTCCGAGTCGCCGCCAACCCATCACCCCCGCCGCTGCCGCCATCACACTCAGCCCGCCCATCACCCCGAACAACTCGAAAGCCGCGTATCGAAACACGCGCCCGACTTCAACCCGGTCGGCTCCGGCAACGATGAAGGTGTGATAGAAAAACCAACCGTCGGTCGCCGCGTTCAATATCGCTATCCCGATTCCGATCAACCCGATCCACGCTCCCAAAAACAACCCGCTTCGCCGCCTGATGGTGATCCACAAATACACCGCCACGCAGGCCCCGAAAGCCAACGCCGTTTGCTTGGTGAAAAAGGCGAGGGCCAGCACAATGGCCGAAATGAGCATCCGCGCGGTCGAGTCGCGGCCATACAGTCCGAGTGTCAACCCGATCATCGAGAGAGCAACGAACAATGAATCGACTCGCGCCAGTTCGTACCAGAATCCGTTGAGGCGATAGCCGCCGAGATACAGCCCGGCGCACACCGCCGCCAGCCATCGCGCGCCGCTCTCGCGGTGGGCAATGAAAAAGATCAGCGCCGCCGTCGTCAGTGTGGCCGCGAACGAAAGCGCCCTCAGCGGTGTGTGCCCCACGCCAAAGATTCGGAGCAACACGCCGCCCAGCCACGAATACAGCGGCATGTACACGTGCGGCGCGAACTCCACGTTCGGCGCAGTGAATACTGCGCGCCCCTCCGCGAAACGCAGAGACTGCATGAGCATGCTGTCTTCGATGAAATCGAGATCATAGGGATAGAAAATGCGCGGGAGGGCGGTGGCGAAATACATCGCCGCAAATATGGTAGCAGCGACAACAACAAACAATGGCAGTGATCGGCGGGGCATGGATCACAAAGGCTCAAAGAGGCGAAGGCGCGAAGAAGATTTGTGCCTTCGCGCCTTCGTGGTTGAAATTCATCGCCGCACGGTGATGGCCGAAAGGAACAGCGAATCGCCGCCCGCGTGTGTCAGCCGCGCGCCATTATCCACACGATAGAGGCCGACGACGAGCGAATACTCGCCGGGCGGCAAGTCAAGCGGAATGAGCACGCCATGGTTGTCGGCGACGGTTTGATCCGGTGTCCACGTTGTGGTGAGGGCGAGTCCGCCGCCGGGTTCGCCGTCGTGCTGAGCAACGGGCGGCGACGATGGGTCGCCAATGAGGTGGACAAAGACTTTGTAGCGATTGGAGATTGGAGAATTGGCGCGCCAAAAGAGAGTGAGCTGCAAAATGTCGCCCGGCGAAAAAGTTTGGGCGTTGAGGCTGTATCCATCGAGGATGAGTCGGTCGCCAAAGGTTACGTCGGTTCGGGTTTGCAAAACGGCGGCGGCGCGGGGAACAGCGTATGCCGCCAATCGCACGTCGGCATGCCACTGATCGTATGCTTTGAAGGTGTGTTCATTCAGCCACGATTCGATCACCCGTCCCGGATCCGATTGCGCGTCGCCCCAATAGATCACGAACAACCGATCATGAGTCGCGGCGATGCGTTCGAGCTCGGCGATCTGCGCGGGAACGTCGAGCGGGCGCGAGCGGGCGACGGGGAAGACGTTGTCGGTGTCGGTGTGATAGTAGGTGAGCACTTCCCACTGATTCGGCGCGTTGAGCAAAATGGCGTCGCCCGGTTTGGCAATCGAGTCGAGATAGCGAACGATGCCGCGATAATCGGCGCGCGCGTAAGTTGGATTGAAGTATAGATTCGAAAGGGATGCCGCCGCCG
>VGOW01000024.1 GCA_016875735.1 Chloroflexota bacterium
TGCTGGTCACTCGGTCGAAGCCGTCTGTCACCTTCTGGGGCGCTCACCGGCCTGGTTCCACCGTTGGTGGCGGCGCTATCGCGCGTTAGGCCCCAACGGACTGTTCGACCTGACACCGGGCGATTCACCGCGCGCGCCGCCACCGCAACCAGCGGCTCGTACAACCCGAACTTGCTTCCGAACCCGCCGCCCACCGCCATGCCCTGCACCCGCACGCTCGTCTCGGGCACGCCCAACACTTCGGCCACTTCGCGGCGCACGCCAAACGGGTTCTGCGTGCAGGCCCAAATGCTCATGCCCCCCCTCTCTGTCCCCCCCGCGAGCGGGGAGGATAGAGGGGGGGCGTTTCCATAAGCCCATTGCGAATCTGTCGTGGGCGCGGCAATCACGCCGCGAGGTTCGACCGCGCTCTGATGCACCATCGGAGTCGTAAACGTCCCTTCGATGATCACATCCGCTTCGGCAAAACCGGCGGCGACATCGCCCCGCTTGAACGAAGCCTCACCCGCGATGTTCCCTTTTTTCCGTTGGGTCGCCGACTCTCCGCCCACATCGCCGCCGTGCGCGCCTGCCTCCTCCGACCCGCCGGGCGCGCCCTCCGACCACACCAACGGCGCGTTCTCGGTCAACGAATCGTCCATCGTGATCGCGGCGGGCAGTGGCTCGTAATCCACCACCACTTTTTGCGCGCCATCTTCGGCGGCGGCTTCGTTCATCGCCAGCACCATCGCCACCGGTTGGCCCATAAAGACGACTCGCCCTCGCGCCAACAGCAATCGGCTTCGAGAGGAGGGGGCAATATCGGGCAGGTCTTTGGCCGTGAGCACCGCCGCCACACCCGGCACAGCCATCGCCGCCGAGGAGTCGATGCGGCGCAGATTGGCGTGCGCGTAAATGCTGGTGACGAATCGAGCGTGCAACATTCCCGGCAGTTGCAGATCGGACGTGAAGCGGGTTGCGCCGGTCACTTTGGCGCGGCCATCGGCCAGCGGTGTCGGTCGCCCGACGGCGGTGAAGTTGGTCATCGGCATCTCCTCTATGTTTTTGGCGCGGGATATAATCATCGCATCTTTCACGGGAGAACACAACAATGAACTATCGACGTTTGGGCAGTGCTGGTCTCAAAGTCAGCGAACTATCTTTCGGATCGTGGGTGTCCTTCCACAATCAATTGGGCGAAGGCGCAGCGGCGGAGTGCATGAAGGCCGCCTACGACGCCGGAGTAAACTTTTTCGACAACGCCGAATCGTATGCCAGCGGCAAGTCGGAAGAGATCATGGGTGACGTGTTGAAGAAGACGGGCTGGCGGCGAGCCAGTTACATCGTCTCCACAAAATTTTATTGGGGGCTGAACAACGGCCCCAACGAAAAGAATACGCTCAATCGCAAGTATCTCATGCAAGCCATCGACGGCTCGCTCAAGCGATTGCAGATGGATTACGTCGATCTCGTCTTCTGCCACCGACCTGATCCCGAAACGCCCGTCGAAGAAGTGGTGTGGGCGATGGAGGACATCCTCCGGCAGGGCAAGGCTGTGTATTGGGGCACCTCGGAATGGAGCGCCGGAGACATTATGGCCGCGTGGCACATCGCCGACGAACATCACTTGCGCAAGCCGCAAATGGAACAGCCACAGTATCACCTGTTCCATCGGGATCGGGTAGAAAAAGAATACGCCCGGTTGTACAAAGAGATCGGGATGGGAGCGACGATTTGGAGTCCGTTGGCAAGCGGCCTGCTCACCGGAAAGTACAACGATGGCGTCCCCGCCGACAGTCGCGCCGCGCTGAAAGGTTTCGAGTGGATCAAAGAAGAAGTCCTCTTGCCGCAGAGGATCGAGGCGGCGCGAAAGTTGAAAACGGTGGCCGACGATCTCGGCTGCACGATGGCGCAGATGGCTATCGCCTGGTGTCTCAAGAATCCCAACGTGAGCACGGTGATCACCGGCGCCAGCCGCGTTTCGCAAGTTCACGAAAACTTGAAGGCCCTCGACGTGGTCTCGAAACTCACACCGGAGGTGATGGGGAGGATTGAGGGGATTCTGGGGAATGGAAAATGACGAATGGCGGGTAGCGAATGGCGCGCAACAGTCACCAATTACTGATTACTGCCCTCTCCACCATCTCCCGCCCAAATACTTTTCCGAATTCAGCCGCCACCCTCTCCATCACTGTTTCCATCGTCGGGACATCGAGCAGAAGATCGGCCAGCGATACGACGCCGTGATCGCGGATGCCGCAAGCGATGATGCCGTCAAAGTAATTCATATCGGGGTTGACGTTGAGGGCAAAGCCGTGCTGGCTGATTCCACGCGCATCCACTTTGATTCCGATGGCGGCGATCTTCGACGGGGCGAGCCGCGCCGAGGGCGGGCAGTGCGGGCAGCGCGAGGCGGCGTCGGGCTGAACCCACACGCCGGTGAGTTTGCTAATCTGCCCGGCGACGATGCCGAAGCGAGCGACCGTGCGGATGAGCGCTTCTTCGATCCGCCGGACGTAACCGATGTAATCGGCTTGCGGGATGCGGCCCTCGTCGCCAGCCGGGACTCCGAGTTTCATGATCGGGTAGCCGACCAATTGCCCCGGCCCGTGATAGGTCACGTCGCCGCCGCGATCCACCCACTCCACCGTCGCTCCGCGCCGCGCCAACTCCGATTCGGCCCACAGCAGATTCTCCGAATGCCCCGAACGCCCGAAGGTGTAGGTGTGCGGATGTTCGAGCAGGAGCAGGGTGTCGGGGATCGAGTCGGCGGCGCGTTCGGCGGCGAGGCGCTGTTGCAGTTCCCACGCTTCGCGGTAGGGAACGAGTCCGAGTCGGCGCACTTCACAAATCGTCAACGGGTCTCACCGCAAAGGCGCAAAGAGCGCGAAGGTTCTGTTGGCCGCCTTCGCGTGCTCCGCGCCTTCGCGGTTAATTCAAGTTGGTCTTGAAGAACTTCGTTACGCGATCCCACGCATCGGCGGCGGCGGTGGGTTTGTAGGCTTTGGGGTCGGTGTCCCAAAAGAAGGCGTGCCCGGACTTGGGGTAGATTTTGATCTCGTGCGGGATGTTGAGTCGGGTGAGCAGTTGCTCGAATTGCTCTACCGTGCCCACCGGGATCGATTGATCTTGATCGCCGAAGAGGCCGAGCACCGGGCAGTGGATGCTTCCCAGTTGATCGAAGAGCGTTTGCATACCGCCACCGTAGAAGGTGCGCACGGCGTTGAGGCCGGGTTCGAGGATGGCGAGGCTGAGTGATATACGCCCGCCGAAGCAGAAACCCACACTACCCACTTTGCCGGTGCAGCCGAGCCGCTGGCGGAGGGCTTTATAAATAGCGTGCAGTTTGGGCGGCGCTATCGGCCCATACTTCTGCACGAGCGACATGGCCTTTTCGCCGTCGCCCAATTGAGCGAGCTCGCCCTCGTACAGATCGGGCGCGAAGGCGAGGTAGCCCACACCGGCGAATCGGTCGGCGATGTTTTTGGTTTGCTGATCGAGTCCCCACCACTCTTGGACGACGATGAGCGCGGGCCATGGGCCGGGGGTGGCTGGTGTGGCGAGGTGGCCGGGAATGGGGCCGATGGCTGTGGAGGGCATGGGCGAGTCCTTTCGAGTGGGGTCACAACGGCAACGTTTTGGCTTGCCGCCTCTCGAACTGCATCACATATTTCAATCCGGCTTCTTTAGCAACTTCGATGGCGCGCGGGATGCCGTTGCCGATGCGCTGAGGCCGGTGGGCGTCGGAGCCGAGAGTGATGCGCTCGCCGCCCATTTCAACGTACCAGCGCAGGATGTCGAGGCCGGGGGTGAGAACGTTGGCGGCAATATCGAGCGCGCGAGTATTGATGTCGAGGGCGATGCCGCGTTCGATGCAGTTCCTCAACACCGGGCGGATGCAGTCTTCGTGATCTTTCGGATCGTAACGACCGTACACGTCGAACGCGGTGCGCACCGGCACGTCGAAGTGACTCAACACGTCGAAGCCATCGACTCGTGTCATGCGCTCGAGTTCCTCGAAGTACAACTGGAATGCCTCTTTAGCCGGGCGGTGGAAAAAGCTTTTGTCGAAGATCGTTGCGGAGCCAACCCAATGAAGCGAGCCCAGCACGTAATCGAAAGGGTAGCGGGCGAGCATCGCCTGCGCCTCAGCGTGAAAGGTGTGCGGCTCGCCGATCTCGATCCCGGCGCGGACGGTGAGTTGGCCGCCGAATACGGCGCGGCACTTCTCGATCTCAGCTGCCCACGGTTCGAGCCGGAACCAATCACGGTATTCGTCGCCGGGGTGCAAGTCGTAGTGTTCGGTAAAGCCGATCTCCGGCACGCCGCGCTCAATGGCGCTGCGACACATTTCGGCCATTGTGGCCTTGCCATCGCAGGAGAAGTTGGTGTGGGTGTGATAGTCGTGAGGAATCATTGCAGAACGCGGAAGGATGAAGGCGGAATATGAGTCGAGGGATTCCGCATTCCGCATTCATCATCCATCATTTGGTTTTCGTCCATTCCTGCTTTTCTCTGCCATCTTGAACGATGATGCCGAGCGCGGCCAGATCGTCGCGCAGGCGGTCAGATTCGGCCCAGTCTTTGGCGGCGCGGGCGGCGGCGCGGCGGTCGAGCAGGGAGCGCTGTTCGGGGGTGAGTTCGGGGGCGGGTGCGGCGGCGGCTTCCGCCAATCGGAGGCCCAATACGGAATCCCATTCGAGGAGGAGCAATGCTTTCGCCGCTGGAGGCAGATCGTTTTTCGCCATTTCCCAGATCATGGGGATGACTTGCGGGAAGGAGAGATCGTCGTTGATGAGTTGATGGAAGCGGGCGCGATAGTCGAGCAAATGGCGGTTGGGCATTTCCACCGTCACTTGATCGGCGTTCCATTCGGCGAGGTAGCGGCGGAGGCGTTCGAGCGAGGCTTGCGCGGCTTTGAGCGCATCCCACGTGATGTTCATGTGGCCGCGATAGTAGAGGCCAAGGCAGTGAAGGCGGAAGGCCAGCGGCTCGATGCCCCGCTCTTGCAGGTGAGTGAGGCGAATGACGTTGCCCACCGAGCGCGACATTTTGCGGCCCTCGGCGAGAAGGTGCGCGCCGTGCATCCAATAGCGGGCAAAGGGTTGGCCGGTGGCGCCTTCGCTTTGGGCGATCTCGCCTTCGTGATGCGGGAAGACCAAATCTTCGCCGCCGATGTGAAGATCGAGCTGCGGGCCGAGGTAGTGCATAGACATGGCCGAGCATTCGATGTGCCAGCCGGGGAAGCCGGGGCCCCATTTCGAATCCCATTTCACGAGGCGATGCTCATGGGCAGTGCGCCAGAGGAGGAAGTCGTTGGGGTCATCTTTGGTTTCATCGATCTCGACGCGATGGATTCCGGCTTTGAGGTCGCCGAGGGCGTGGCCGGAGAGTTTGCCGTAGCCGGGGAACTTGGACACGTCGAAGAATACGGCGCCACTCTTTTCGTAGGCCAGCCCTTTGCTTTCGAGGGTTTCGATGAGGGCCAGCATTTGAGGAATGTGGTCGGTGGCTTTGGGGTAATGATGCGCGGGGCGGATGTTCATCGCCGTGAGCGCGTCGAAGAAGTCGGCGGTGTAGTAGTCGGCGATTTCTTTCGGGGTCTTTTGCTCGGCGGCGGCGGCGGCCAGCACTTTGTCTTCGCCGGGGGCCACGGTGAGCGAATCGTCTTCGGCCATGTGCCCCATGTCGGTGATGTTCATCACTTCGGTGACGCGGTAGTCGTTGTATTCGAGCACACGGCGGACGAGATCGGAGAGCAGCCACGTGCGCAGGTTACCGATGTGCACGTGGCGGTACACGGTGGGGCCGCAGGCGTACATCTTGGCTTGGCCGGGCGCGAGCGGCTCGAACTTTTCTTTTGAGCGGGTGAGGGTGTTGTAAAAAACGATGTCCATCGGCTGGCCCTCCGTTGCGCGGGCTCGCGGGCACGGGCCGTGAGCGCCGCAACTCAACGCTCGACGATGGAGCAATTGTATCGCAAGATTCTATTCTGCGGCCTGCGCCAGCACTTCGCCAAACGACTCGGCCTGCCGCCGAAAGGCCTGCACGCCGACGCGCGAGAGCAAATAGATGGAGAGAAGGATGCCCGCGCCCTCGAAGGCAAACACTCCGGCGTAGGCCTGCGCCGCCTCTGCGCCCGAACGCGCCAGCGCTGTTTGCAGTGCGCCGCCCACAATGGCCGCCGGGCCTTTGGCTATCGCCTGTAGCAGAGTCCACGCGCCCACGAAAAGGCCGGTGTGTTTGGCGAAGGTCATGTCCATCATCAGCGAGACGCCGCCGACGGTGAAGAAGCCCGCGCCGAGTCCGAGAAACAGAATGGCCAGCGGCAGCCACGAGGCGAGGCCGCTGAGGCTGGCATAGGCCAGCAAGGCAAAGGCCGCGCCCTGCAGCCAGCACCCCAACGCAGTGACGCGCGGCTTGCCGAAACGAGGGATGAGCCACAGGCCCCCGGCCAGCATGGCGGCCACAACTCCCACACCCATGTAGGCATTGAATCGAGTCGTGCTGGCCGCGTCGAGGCCGAACACTTCGCCGCCGAACGGTTCGAGGATGGCATCCTGCATGAAATACGAAAACAGGCTCAAGAGGAGGAATGCGCCGAACCATCGCGATGAGGCATTCGCGGTGAGCATCCGAAGCGCATCGGCGAGAGGGGGAGGGGCGGGTGGGCGCGCGGGCCGCGACGCGGCGGCGGCTTCCCGCCGTTCCTGCCCGATCAGCGCGGCGAGTGAAAGAGTCATTGCAACGATCCCGCCGATCAGAGTCAGAGTCACAAGCGAGTCGAATGAATAGTTCCTCAGCGCAATGCCCGCGCCGACGCCGGTGGCGATGATGCCCACCATCAGCATCGTCCAGGCCACGCCGGTCACTTGCCCGCGCTCCGAGTCGGTGGTGAGATCGGCGATGAGGGCGAGGTAGGCTGTTCCGGCGATGTAAGTGGAGAGGCCTTCGGCGAAGAAAAAGAGAAAGCCGAGCGCGGCGCCGAGCAGAGTCTGATTCTGCGAAAGCCACACGGCTACGAACGGAGAGGCGGCGAGGGCGAGGGCGGTGAGCGCCGCGCCGGCCAGCGCATACACCGTGCGGCGGTATCCGCCGAGTCGATGCGTGTCCGAGTAGTGCCCGAAGGGAACGGCGACGAGCGCGCCGAGATAATGCCCGCCGCCCACCAACACGCTCACGGTGAGCAGATCGATGCCCAGCTCCACGCGCATCACGCGATTGACGATGCCGAGAAAAATTACCGAGGCCGCCCCCGCCGCCAACTGAAACAACCCGATCCGCAAAATCTGTGCGCGCTTCATGCGATGCCACTCCTCCGTGAACGGCGGCGATGCTACCATTGCGCGGCGCGGCTGGCTAGCGCGGTTAAAACTTTTGGCAGTTTTATTCCCCCTCGAACGCCTCTATCTTCGTTCGCCATTCGGGCGGAATCGGAATCGACTGCCCCGCCGAATAGTCGTAGGCCACTTGCACGGTGCGCCCGGCCGCCACTTCTTCGCCCTCCACCCTCATTTCGTATTCCATGATCATGCTTTTGTTGCCCACCCGCGACACGCGCACGCCCACCTCCACCACTTGCCCCAGCATCACCGGGCGCTTGTAAGCGCACGCCGCCTCGGCCACAATCTGCCCCACCGCATTGAAATCATCGGTGTCGCTCCACAGGCCGAGCGCCAAAATATATTTGAACCGCGCCTGCTCCATGAACGAAAAATACTTGGCATGATTGAGATGCCCCTGCGCGTCCAAATCTGAATAGCGAACTTCGAGCGGCGTTGAAAATCTAAAATCGGTCATGTTCCTCAATTCCTCTTGTTGATTGTTGGCGAAGCGAGTATAACAAAACCATGAAACGTTTGATTCTGATCATGGCAATGATTCCACTCCTCGCCTGCAACACGGTGACGCGCGCGCTGATGGGCGATCCGTCGGCGACGCCGCCACCCCGCCCCACCCCGCGGCCCGGCGCCGCCGCCACCGAACCCGCCCCGCGCCTCACCGCCACACCCTTCCGGCTCGGCCTCGAACGAATCGATCCTCTGCCCACGCGCTGTTCCGAATCTCCGTTCGGGCTCCCTGCCGAGAAGATCGTCGAAGTGGCCTATCTGCCCAGCGGCTTCTGCTTCAACGGCGAGATCGATCTGTTCGAGACGGGCGGGCACGTGTACGCCGTGCAATCGCTCGGCGACGAGGCCGCCTTTTTCATCGCCGATGTCACCGAACCGGCGCGGCCATTCATCGTCGGCGCGTGGCAGTGGAACGACTTCACCTACACCGCCGATGTCAAAACATTTCGTCAGGGCAGTCGGCAGTTCATCATTCTTTCGATGGAGCCGATGATCAAACTGTGCGGCGTGGCTATCGTGGAAGTGACCGATCCGGCCAACCCGATATTGCTCGAAAACTACACCAGCGAAAACACCGGCTCTGCCGACCGATGGTGCGATTCGCACACTACCGAAGTGAGCCGCGACGAAAACGGCAACGGCGCATTCATCTACGTTTCGTCCATCGAAACGAACGACCTGCGCTTGCTCGACATCCGCGATCTCGATCAGGTGCGCGAGATCAATCACTACACTCTGCCCGATGCCAACACCGATCGCTTCGTTCACGACACCACCATCGTCGGCGATAGAGTGTACGTGGCTTATTGGTCGGGCGGCGCGATCATTTTGGATCGCAGTGAAATCGAATCGGGCGCGGAGGCGGCGCCCCTGAATCCGGCGGGCAGTATCGCGCCCGAAGGGTTGCAGATTCATCACACCTTCCCCACCACCGACGGCAAGTTTCTTTTCGTCGAAGATGAGGTGGATTACGACGGGGAGCGGAGTCAACTGCGCCTTTACGACATCCGCGATCTCTCGAACCCTAAAGAGGCGCTGGCGATCTCGCTCGACCAGCCGTTTTCGTCGCCGCACAATTTGCTCGTCGTCGGCGACCTTCTTTTCGTGGGCTGGTACAGCGACGGCGTGCGCGTCTTTCGCTATGATGTGAGCGACCCCGAAAGACCGGTGGTGGAGCCGTATGCCTTCAAGGCCACTCGCCCGGAAAAGACGGAAGGCGTCTTTGGCAGTGATCTCTACGACTCGATCTACGGTGTGCGGGTGCGCGAGTGCGATCTCGGCGGCCAACCGATGCTGTGCATCTATGCCAGCGATCTCACGCGAGGGCTGTTAGTGTTGGCAATGGAGCCCCCACCCTGACTCTTGAGGGTAACAAAAAACCCCCGCCGGATTCTGGCGGGGGCTTGGGGTTGGTAATGTGAACTTACTTGAGCGTGACGTTCGCCGCCTGCAAACCTTTCGGCCCTTTCTCGATAGAAAACTCCACCTCTTGCCCTTCTTTCAACTTTCGGTAGCCCTCCATTTGGATGGCCGAGAAGTGGACAAATACGTCTTCGCCGCCATCCTGGGCGATGAAGCCGTACCCCTTGGTGGCATTGAACCACTTTACGGTGCCAACAATACGATCAGACATTGAACCAGGCCTCCTGTTGCCAGCAAAGTGTTTAGGCGCCAGCGTTCTTCTCGCCCACTAAAAATGCCTGAGCAGACTTCGCTCAGGCGTTTATGGTGTGGCTGGCAAGAACCTTGTGCATCCTATTGAGGCGGCATTTTACACCCCGCAAAAAAAACCGTCAACCAATTTCACCGGCCGTTGCCGCAAAAACTACAGCGATTCTTCTCCGCCGCCACAATCGCCTGATCGGCGCTCCAAAAGAAGTTCTCTGCCCCAATGGACTCGGCCAGCCCGCCGCGCTCCATCATCCGCCGCACATCGTCGTGCACCCCGGCCAGCATCAGAGTCGCCCCGCGATGCTTCAACCGCTCGCACAGAGCCAGCATGGCCTGCATCCCCGACGTGTCGATCAACGGCACGCCGCGCATCGAAAGAATCAGCGCGTGCGTGTCCTCCAACCGGGCGAAGGCCTCGTTAAAATTTCCGGTGGCGGCAAAGAACAGCGGCCCGGTCACATAAGCCACCCGCACGTGCCGGCACCGCCCCGCGTTCTCAATCCCCCTCTGCCGCAATTTCTCCGGGTCAACTTCCTGCACATCAATGGCAATGCTCGCAATCTGATTCAGAAACACCGCGCCCGAAAGGAACGCCCCAATGGCAATGGCCTGTGTGAGATCGAGGGTGATCGTCGCCAGCATGGTAATGCCAAAGGTGATCATGGCCGTCTTCAGCCGATGCCGGAAAATGTAGCCGATGGCCTCCCACTCATTCATCCGCACCGCCGTCATCATCAGCACTCCGGCCAGCGCCGCCAGCGGGATGCGCGACATGACCGGCGCGAGAATGAACATCGAAGCCAGCAAGGCCAGCGCATGAATGATGCTCACCAGCCGAGTCTGCCCGCCGCTTTTGATCCCAACACTGGAACGGGCAATGGCCGCTGTCGCCGGGACTCCGCCGAAGAACGGAATCAAAATGTTACCCACGCCCTGCGCCACCAACTCTTGGTTGGCCTGCAACCGGATGCCGGTCATGTTGCTGACCACCGCGCCGCACAGCAAACTCTCCACCGCGCCCAATGCCGTGATGGTGATCGTCGGCAAAAGGAAGTCCTGCAAATTCGGCCACGGGATCGCGGCGAAGGTGAGCCGCTCGTCGAGAATGAGCGTCTGCGGAATCGAGCCGATGATCGCCACCGGCCAATTCGTAATCATCCCGACCGCCGTGGCAATGATAATGCCGAGCAGTGAGGCCGGGAACCGCGCGTTCCATTTCTTCGGCCAGAAGATCATCGTGGCAATCACGATCAGTCCCAGCACGACGGCATGCCCATCGGGCGCGAAACCGCCGCGAAAATAACCGATCAACTTCATGGCCGCCGACTCGGCCCCTTCGGTTTTGACGCCGAGAAAGTTATCGATCTGCCCGATGAAAATGATCAGCGCGATGCCCGACGTGAATCCGGTGACGACCGGGGCGGGGATGAAAGCGATGAAGCGCCCCAATCGAAAGAGGCCGATGATCAGAATCAAAACGCCCGAGAGCACACCGGCCACCCAGATTCCGGTGAGGCCATACTTTTGGGCGAGGATGATCAGCACCGCGCTCATCGCCCCGGTGGGGCCAGAGATTTGATACGGCGCGCCCGACAACCCGCCGATGACGAGCCCGGCGATGATCGCCGTCACCAGTCCCGCCGCCGCTGTCGCGCCCGAAGCGACGCCGAAGGCCAGCGCCAACGGCAGGGCCACCGCGGCCACCGTCAGCCCGGCCAGCAAATCCTGCCGGAGATTTCCGGCGTTGTAGTCTTTGAATTCGTCACGATAGAGTTGAGCGAGATTGCGGCGTGGCATTGCGAAGTTTTCTCCAAGGCCCACCTCGCGCAAGCACCCTGAGCGAAGCGGCGTGGCATTGCGAAGTTTTCTCCAAGGCCCACCTCACGCAAGCACCCTGAGCGAAGCGGCGGGCGTTCTTCGACTTCACTGCGTTTCGCTCAGAACGCCCCGCCGCGCAGTCGAAGGGTGCGGTCTCTGCGCGAGGCGAGTCAACAAAAAGCCCGGCGTCCGTCGTCGGTCAACGCGGGCCGGGCGGGGTTACAGTTTTCGATTCGTCCTTGTGAGGGAGCAACGGGGATTATACGCAGAGAGAGTTTTTGATCAAGGCCGAACTTTACGCCCCTCCCCCTTCGTGGTATTATCTCCCTCGCAGTAACGTTGTGCCCAACCTCGGCCTGCAACCTTGCCGGGGTTTTTGTTTTCAGCAGTCAGCCATCGGCGTTCAGCGCCCAGCCAAACGCCCGCCACTGAGTGCTGATCGCTGATTGCTGACCGCTATGCAAGAACGAACCAACCTCCGCAACATCGCTATCATCGCTCACGTTGATCACGGCAAGACGACTCTCGTGGACGGCCTGCTCCGGCAGGCGCACACCTTCCGCAACAACCAGCAGATCGCCGAAAGGGTGATGGATTCCAACGACCTCGAACGCGAGCGCGGCATGACCATCCTCGCCAAGAATACCGCCGTCGTGTACAACGGAATCAAGATCAACATTATGGACACGCCCGGTCATGCCGATTTCGGCGGCGAGGTGGAGCGGGTGATGAACATGGTGGACGGAGTGCTGTTGGTGGTGGACGCCGCCGAAGGCCCCATGCCGCAGACCCGCTTCGTCCTCCGCAAAGCGTTGGAGATGGGCCACAAAGCCATCGTCGTCATCAACAAAGTCGATCGCAAAGACGCCGCGCCCGAAGACACGCTCAACAAAACCTTCGACCTCTTCATCGAACTCGGCGCGAGCGACGAGCAGGCCAACTTCCCCATCGTTTACACCAACGCGCTGACTCAGCAAGCCGGCCTCGCGCCCGACCTCGGCCCCGACTACCAGCCATTGTTCGAGGCCATCCTCCAACACATCCCCCCGCCCCGCGTGGACGCCGACGCGCCGCTGCAAATGCTCGTGGCCAACCAATCGTACGACGACTACAAAGGCATCATCGCCGTCGGACGCATCTTCGCCGGGCGCATCACGGCCGGGCAGGCCATCGCCCGCATCGACGTGCACGGGCAAGTGACGATGACGAAAGCGCGATACCTTTTCGTCTTTCAGGGATTACAGCGCACCGAAGTGGAGGGTGCGGAGGCGGGCGAGATCATCGCCCTCGCCGGAATCGAAGACATCAACATCGGCGACACGATGGCCGATCCCGAAACCCCCGTCTCCCTGCCGCCGATTCGCGTGGAAGCGCCCACCGTGCGCATGACCTTCGGCGTGAACACCTCGCCCTTCGCCGGGCGCGAAGGCACGTGGGGCACGTCGCGCAAAATCCGCGAGCGTCTCTTCGCCGAGCTCAAGAACAACGTCGCCCTGCGCGTCGAAGAAACCGACAAAGCCGATTCTTTCCTCGTCTCCGGCCGCGGCGAACTGCATCTGGGCATCCTCATCGAAACCATGCGCCGCGAGGGATATGAATTCCAGGTTTCAAAACCAGAGGTTATATTCCGTAGGGGCGAAGCGGGGGAAACGCTCGAGCCGTTCGAGGAGGTTCACATCGAGGTGGCCGAGTCCCACTTGGGCACGGTGATCGAAATGCTCGGCAACCGGCGCGGGCAAATGATCAACATGAACAACGGCGGCGACGGATCCGTTTATCTTACCTATCTCGTCCCCACCCGCGGCCTGCTGGGGTTCCGCCAGCAATTTCTCACCGCCACGCAGGGCATGGGCGTGATGAACACCCTGTTCCACGATTACCTGCCGATGGCCGGGGCGATCCCTGAACGCTCGCAAGGCTCGCTGGTCTCGATGGAAACCGGCTCGGCGACGGCCTACGCCATTCGCAACGCCGAAGAGCGCGGCTATTTGTTCATCGAGCCTGGCACGGAAGTGTACGAGGGCATGGTCATCGGCCAACACCAGCGCCCCGGCGATCTCACCGTGAACATTGCCAAAAAGAAACAACTGACCAACGTGCGCGCCGCCGCCGCCGAAAAACTGGTGAGCCTCACCCCGGCGCGCAAGATGAGCCTCGACGAGTGCATCGAATATATTGCCGAGGATGAATTGCTCGAAGTGACGCCGCAGAGCATTCGCATCCGCAAGCGCGTGCTCAACCACGAGGAGCGGGCGAAGGCGGCCAAGAAGCGCGAAGAGGAAATGGAAGAGGCCAAAGCGGCATGACTCAACCCATCATTATCTTCGGTGCGACCGATTGCGATGACACCGAACGCACGCGCGAGCATTTGACTCGACTCGGCGTCCCCTTCCGCGAAGTGAATATCGATCACAACGCGGACGCGGAGCGATTCGTCATCTTCATCAACGGCGGCTTTCGCAGCACACCCACCGTCGTCGTTGGCGAGGGCAAACGCCGACTCATCGTCGTCGAACCCACCGACGACGAGATCGACGCAATGGTGAAAGAGGCGGGTTACCGCTGATCGCTCCCTCCCCCGTCGCCACGGGGGAGGGCCGGGGTGGGGGCACAGAACCGGAAGTGTATAATTTCTCCGTGCATCGAATCACTCTCTGCGCCATTCTGCTCGGTCTCTTCTTCAGCACCCCCGCCGCCTTCGCTCACTCCGGCGACCTCTGCGCCGCCGATTACCAAATTGCTCATCGCGGCGAGTGCCCGCCCTACGGCCCCGGCGCATACGCCGAGCGCCGCCGCCTCTACGACTTGCCCGCCGAACTGCCTCCATTGGCCACCCTGCCCATCGAGCCGCTCTCGCCACTGCTCGTTCACGCCTATGCCAAAGTCACCACGCCCGATACCCCCGTGTTTGCCGCGCCCGAAGATTCCGCCGCCGGAGCCGTCAAGCGCGCGCTGGGCAAAGGCTTCATTTACGTCAGCATCGGGCGCGCAGTGGAATACAACGGCGAAGAATTCATCCGCATCAACAACGGCGAATACGTGCGGCGCGGCGATCTTTCCCTCGTCGGCCCCTCCGACTATCAGGGCATCCGCCTCGCCGCGCAACCGGAGCGCCCCTTCGCGTGGGTCGTGCGCCCGTTCAAACCGCGCCTCACGCCGAACGGCGCAGTGAACACCGACGCCGCGCCGCTCAAACGATACGACATTGTGCAGATTTACGGCAAAGAGCACGCGGGCAAATACGATTGGTTTCTCGTCGGGCGCGACCAATGGGTGGAACAGCGCAACCTCGGCATCGTCGAAGTTCAGCCGCCGCCCGAAGGTGTGAGCGGCAAATGGATCGCCGTGAATCTTTACGAGCAGACGATGGCTGTGTACGAAGACGAGCGGCTGGTGTACGCCTCGCTCGTGTCGAGCGGACTCGGCGCGTGGCCCACACGCCCCGGCCTCTACCAAATCTACAGCAAACTCGACAACACCAAAATGAGCGGCGCGTTCGCCGCCGACAAATCCGATTACTACTACCTCGAAGACGTGCCGTGGGTGCTTTACTTCGATCAGGGCATCTCCTTTCACGGCACGTATTGGCACGACAAGTTCGGCTTTCAGCAATCGCACGGGTGCGTGAATCTCTCGCCCAAAGATTCGCGCTGGCTGTACGAGTGGGCCGATGTCGGGGTCACAGTGTACGTTTACGATCCCAGCGGGCGCACGCCCACCACGCCGTGGACGGGCGGCGGCCCGTAGAACTGAGCAACTGTGAACTCAAAACGAGTCGCGCTGATCATCCTCTTAGCTTTTTCGATCTCATGCAACACCGTGATGCAGGCTTTCGAGCCGCCCACCGCGACTCCGGTTCCGGTCGCGAGTCCATCGGAGACGGCCTCCCCGGTGGAGTCAGCCACCCCCTCGCCCGACGCGCCCATCACCGATTCGGTGTACGTTCCCCCGTCGTGCGAAGGCCGCCCGTTGGCCACCGTTCCCCCGGCCACCACTGTTGCCGAACCTACGCCCTCGCTCGAAACCAATCCGGTCATCTCCACCGACACGCAGTTGCACGTCTTCGACGAACTCACCAGCACCATCAACGACGTGTATTTGTATCCCGACTTCAACGGGCTCGATTGGCCGGGCATCGTCGCCGCGTATCGGGCCAAAGTGGAAGGCGGGTTGGACACGGAGACGTTTTATATCGAGATGGAGCATCTCGTATCCGAGTTGGGCGACGAACACTCGCACTTCGAGTCGCCTCTGCAAGTGGCCGCCTCGGAGGCCGAGCTGGCCGGAACGAACGATTACGTCGGGGTCGGCATTCTCGTTCAGCCCTTGCCCGATAGAGGGCGAGTGACTGTGCTGGCCGTCTTCCCTGATTCATCGGCGGAGCACGGCGGACTGAAGGCGCACGATAGCATTCTCGCCGTGGACGGCTTGCCGATTGTGGAAGACGGCACAGCGTATCCGCATCGCGTGCGCGGCCCCGAATGCACCGCTGTCGTGCTCACCGTTCAATCGCCGGGCCAAGAGCCGCGCCAGATGACGTTCGTGCGTTATCGGATCACGGCCTCCCTGCCCATCGATGCCCGGCTGGTGCCCACCGCCGACGGCTCGCGCATCGGCTACATTTTCATCCCCACCTTTTACGACGAGACCGTGCCCGGCCAAGTGCGGCAGGCGCTCGAAGACTTCGGCCCGCTCAACGGCGTGATCCTCGACAACCGAATGAACGGCGGCGGGTCGAGCACGGTGGTGGAGCCGATCCTGAGTTATTTTGTTTCGGGCGCGTTAGGAAATTTCGTGAGCCGCCATAACTCGCGGCCATTGGAAGTGGCCGCCGATCCCGTTCACAACTCGCAAACCGCGCCGATGGTGATTCTCATCGGCACGGACACGGTGAGCTTCGGCGAAATTTTTTCGGGAGCGTTGAAGGATACTGGCCGCGCGCAATTGGTGGGGCAAACCACGCTCGGCAACGTGGAAACCCTGCACGGTTACTCGTTCGACGACGGCTCGCGGGTGTGGATTGCCGAAGAGCGATTCGATCCGCTCAACTCACACGCCGATTGGGAGAAGGATGGCATTCATCCCGACGTGGAGGCCTTCGCCGAGTGGGACGCCTTCACCTTCGAGAGCGACCCGGGAGTGAAAGCGGCGGTGGCGCTGTTGGGTCACAAATAGCGAACAGCATTCAGCGGTCAGCGATGAGTCAAACAACCGACCGCTGACCGCTAATCGCTGATTGCCAACTGCTTCTTCGCTTTCTCGCACAGACTCGCCCCGCCCGCATTCAACCATTCGTTCAGCGTGGGGCTTGAGTCGCCGCCCGCGCTCACCTCGGCGTAGATACCGCTTCCCCAATAGTAGTATCGCTTCGTCTCCGCCGGCCAATTGCCCCACACTTTTGTAATCTGCGAATGGCCGCCGTTGTATCCGGCCAAAGCCAGCCCCGGCTGATTGTTCGCCAGCGCCAGCCCGCGCGCTAAATAGTCGAGGCCTTGTTGGGCGTTGGTGTCGGGGTCGCGCATGGCCTCACCTTCGGCAAAGTGAAACGGCATCACTTGAAACAGCCCTTGCGCGCCCGACGACGACACTGCCTCCGGGTTCCCGCACGATTCGATCTGCATCACCGTCGCCACAAGATTCGGATCGAGACTGTGCGCCTCCGACCATCGCGCGATCTCGTCGGCCCAATACTGCACTTCGGGCGTGAACAACGGCGAGATCGATGGGGCCGCCGATCCCGCGGGAGGCGAAACGGGCGGCAACTCTGCCGCGATCATCGCCCGCGCCACCGCCCCGCCCACGAAAAAAGTAAACAGCAGAATCGTGAGCGGGATGAGTCGCACAGGTGTTGGGAGAGTCGAATAGGTGTACATGCGTCAGTATGATTAGGCTTTGCCGTTGCCCGAATCCGATTGCCGCGCGGCCATGGACTGCGCCGGTTGATACGACGGTTTGGGCGCGGGGCGAGTGGCCGGGCGGAAGGAAGCGGCCGGCGGCGGAGTCGTCGCCGCCACCGGGCGCGGGCGCGAGTCGTTCCGCAGATACGAAGGTTCGTCGAAGTCATCGTCGTTGTGTCCGCCGCCGATCACTCGCGCCGACTGAGCGGGCTGGGCCGCCGGGCGCGGCGAAGGGGCAGGCGCAGGGCGCGCTCTCGCCGCTTCGTTTCGCACTTCGAGCAACACCGCTTCGGCTTGCGAGAAGAGGCGGTCGCCGGCCACGCTGAACGTGCCGATGATGAGGATGCGCGTGAGCCACACCAGCGCGGCCACGAACACCGGCACATAGGCCAGCAGCTGCTCGCGGCTGAGAATCTCGTTGCCCACGTTGTGCGTGCCGGTGACCATTGCCAACGACACCGCCCACCAAGTCATCATCGCGTTCATCGTCGCGCCGAGAAACCACGCGCCGATGAGATACCACGTTTCGACAGTGTGCCCGCGAGCGCCGCGCTCGGGCGTGAACAGCCGCGCCAGCCCGGCGAAGTCGATGCCGCAGAAGGCCACAGCAAGGATGGTGGCCCAACGCAATCCGGCGAACCGAAGATCGCCGAGCAAGTCGGTGAGGGCGTAATCGGTGGTCGAGAAGTTGAAGACCTCGAACGCGCCGAGCGCGATCACCAAAATCAATCCGAAGATCAGCCCGCGCCGGGTGCGGAAGTCGTCCCACAACCGCGTGGCCGCCCGCCTCCAAATGCTCCACAGGCTCGGCTCGGCCGAGCGCGTGTTGTATGAATAGGTGTCCATTACAACCTCCTTCGCCCCCTACTCTTGTTTCCATCGAAAGCAGTCTATCGTGTGATCGTTGACCATGCCCGTCGCCTGCATGAAGGCATAGCAAATGGTGGAGCCCACAAACTTGAAACCGCGCCTCCGCAAATCTTTGCTCATCGCGTCGGACTCTTCTGTTGTCGGCGGAATCTCCTTCAGTGAGCGAAAGCCATTCACCTTCGGTTTGCCGCCGACGAATTGCCAAACGTAGGCGTCGAACGAGCCGAACTCTGCCTGCGTTTCGAGAAAACACTGCGCGTTGGTGATGGAGGCCGCCACTTTGAGCCGGTTGCGCACGATGCCGGGATCGGCCAACAACCGCGCCACATCCGTCGGCGTATAGCGGGCAATCTTCGCCGCATCGAAGTTGTGATATGCTTTGCGATAGTTCTCGCGCTTCTTCAGAATCGTCGCCCAATTCAGCCCGGCTTGCGCGCCTTCGAGCAGAAGAAACTCGAACAGCATCCGGTCATCGTGCTCCGGCGCGCCCCACACGTTGTCGTGATATTCGATCATTGCCGGATCGCTCCCGGCCCATTCGCATCGCGTGACCATTGCGCCGCCGTTATCCGTCAATCACCGCCGTCGCCACCGAATAGATCGGCGGCAAATAATCGGCCAACAGAGTCCACGTGTCGCCCTCATCACGGCTGAAGAAAAGTTGGCCTGTGCTCGTGCCCACATATACTCCGGCAGGGTCGCACGAGTCGGTCGCCATCCCTTCGCGCAGAACATTGAGGTACGCGCCCTGCGACGGCAGCCCGCGAGACAAGCGTTCCCAGTCGCGCCCGCCGTTGCGCGACCGCCACACCGCAAATGCGCCATCGGGCGCGTGCCGGAACTCGTCGCTCATATCCGGCGCAACGTATATCGTTTGCTCCTCACGCGGGTGAATGCCCATCGCAAACCCGAACTTCGCGGGCAGGCCCTCGGCAAGGCTCGTCCAATCGTCGCCGCCGTTGTCGGTGCGGTACACACCGCAATGGTTTTGCTGGAAGAGCAAATCCGGGTTTGTCGGACTCATCACGAGATGATGCACACACTGCCCCACGTCGGGCCACTGCTTGCCTTCGGGCATGAAGCACGCCTGCGTGCCGCGATTCTTCGGCAGCCACGTTTGCCCGCCATCATCGGTGCGGAACACGCCCGCCGCCGAGATGGCAATGTGCAATCGATTCGGATCGGCGGGGTGCGGCAAGATGCAATGGAGGATGAGGCCGCCCGCGCCGGGATTCCATTCGGATCGCGTGGGGTGCTTGTTGAGCGACTCGATCGGAGTCCAGGTGTGGCCGCCGTCACTGCTCTTGAACAGGGACCCCGGATCCACGCCCGCCCACACTTCATCGGGCCGCGCCGAGTGCCCCGGCTCCACTCGCCACACCCGCGCCACGTTGAGTCCCGAGTCTTTCGGAAACGAGGGGCCGTCGGCCATTTGCCACGTCGCGCCGAGATCGAGCGAGCGGTGGACGTTTGCGCCGTACACATCATGATTGAGCGCGGCGAAGATCGCGCCGGAGCGTTTGTCGAACGAAAGATGGTGCACGCCCCACCCATTGAAGTGCGGCCCGCCCCTTGCCCATTTTTTGCGCGCGCGGTTGCTCTCAAAAATGAAAGCGCCCTTCCGTGTTCCGACGAGAGCCAGCACGCGAGTCTTATCGCGGCGTTTGGCAGATTTTGATTCGGTCATGCCATCCTCCTTCGGCAAACTCACGAAAGCGAGGCCACGAATACTTTGGCCTCTTCGGCCAGAGCCAGCCACCTCTCCCGCGCCACCGACTCGGGCGGCTCGATCACCACCCACTCTTTCATCGGTCTGCCCATCCCCGATGGATCGAACTTCTTGCCCTCCTTCGCCTTGAGCATCTTCTGCACTCTCGACTGGCCGAGTTTCAGCACAATGCTTTCGTTATACAGCGCGGCGAAGGGTTTGCCATCGAGTTTGGCGCACGGGAAGCCAAACCAATTCGAGAGTTGGACTTGCGGATCATTCGCCAGCCTCTCCACAATCGACGCAAACAGCGCATTTTCTGGCATAGTTTTTGCTCCTTTCATAATTAGAACACTAGTTCTAATTTTAGCACTTCCGTCCTATATGTCAAGTTCATAAACTTAAAGTTTGCCAATTGACTTAGAACTTACGTTCGCATATAATCTGGAGAGCAAACTGCAGAAACTTAAGCGGATTGGAGGCGCACATGGCAAAAGGCAAACTCTCGGAGCGGCAGAAGGGCATCATCGAATTCATCCGCAACTTCCAGCGCTCGAACGGCTACCCCCCCACTATCCGTGAGATTGGTGAGGCGGTGGGCATTTCATCTACTTCGGTCGTCAACTACAACCTCAACAAATTAGAAAAGGATGGATACCTCACTCGCGATCTAAAAGTGTCGCGCGGGCTGAGGCTGTCCGAGGCAGTGGAGGCCGTCTCCGATGCAGTGGGCAATGTCATCCGCATTCCGCTGGCCGGGCGCATCTTCGCCGCGCAACCCGTCCCCGTGCCCAGCGCGGCCACATCGTTCGCCCCCGATGAGGCCATCGAAATCACCCGCACGTTGGTGAAGGACCCACTCGATGCATTGTTCGCGCTTCAAGTGCGTGGAGATTCAATGATTGACGCGATGGTGAACGACGGCGATATTGTGGTAATGAAGAAGCAAGAACAGGCGCGCAACGGCGAAATGGTGGCCGTGTGGCTGGCCGACCGGGAAGAGACGACGCTCAAGCACTTCTATCTTGAGAACGGCCGAGTGCGTTTGCAACCGGCCAACCCAACCATGCAACCCATTTACGCCGATCCGAAGAACGTGCGCATTCAGGGCAAGGTGGTGCTGGTGGTACGGCAGATGAAACAATGAGCGATTAGCCGTTGGCGATTGGCTGTTAGCAAGAGCGCGGAGCCGAAGAGGTTTCGCGCTTTTTATTTCGCGCAGGTTATCGCAAGGCGGCGATGGCCGCTGGCAGGGCCAGCCGCGCCCACTCGGTGTACATTTTGCCCGAAGGATGCAGTCCGTCGCTGGCGATCAATGAGGGATCGGCGATGCGTGAGATCGGCGTCACGTCAACGTATCGCGCGCCGAGCCGGGCCGTCTCTTCGCGGTTGATGGCGTTGAAGGCGTCAATCGCGGCGGCGACGGCGGCGCGGTCGTGTCCCGCCGCAAACGGCGTCATGCCCCAATCGGGGATGGAGAGGACGATGACTCGAGTCGGAGTCCCACCGGCAAAGGCGATGGCGCGTCGAAGGAGGGCGGCGAATTGCTGGCGGTATTCTTCCGTGTCGCGTCCCCGATATTGATTGTTGACGCCGATGAGGAGCGAGGCGAGATCGAATGTTCCTTTCGAGTCCGCGGCGTCGATCCCGGCGGAGAGCTCATCGGTTGTCCATCCGGTGGTGGCGATGATCTGCGGATCATCGATAGCAACGCTTCTCTCGCGGAGCATGGCCGCCAATTGCATCGGCCATCGTTCGGCGGGCAACACCGCCTCGCCGATGGTGTATGAGTCGCCCAAAGCCAAGAATCGCATCGTGTCCTCGCTATCGCTTGAGAGCGCGGCAAGTGGTTGCCGGATCGTCGGTGAGTACGGCGTCACAGCCGAGCAGGCGATACAGCCACAGCCGCGAGTCGGGTGTGGGGTCGAGGGCGCAAACCACCGACCCGCGCGCGTGCGCCCACCACACATAAAACGGGTTGATCAACAGAAGAGGCCAATAGGGGCCGAGCAGCTGCGCATCCACTGTTGGCAATGGGTTGGAAAGGGTGATGAAGCCAATGGGAATATCGGGGGCGACGGCGCGCACGGCCAACGAGCGCTGAAGGTTGAACGACACGATCACCGTGCGCGACCGGATGCCGTATCGATCCAATTCGTCCACGAGCTGCCGACACGCATCGGGCTTGAGAAAATCATCGGTCTTGAGTTCGAGTGCCAATGCAATGTCGGGCGGGAGGAGCGCGGCAGTCTCGGCCAGCGTGGGCATTCGTTCGTCGGCAAACTCGACGCGGCCATAGGAGGCGCTGAGAGCCTTGAGCTCGGCCAGTGTCATTTCGCCAACTGCGCCGCGCCCGCTTGTCGTGCGGTCAACCGTGCCATCGTGAATGCAAACGAAGACACCATCGCGCGTGAGATGCAGATCGGTTTCGAGGATGTCGGCGCCATCGGCCAACGCGCGCCGAAAAGCGGCCAATGTGTTCTCGGGGCAAGCCGCGCGGTTGCCGCGATGAGCCATGATGTACGGCTTCTGCTTTCCGGGCAGGGCGAGAGAATGCAAAGTCATCATAGGTTCGCCTCGCTTGTGTGGTTGATCGCTTTACCCTCCAGCGCGCTCACGCTTTCGATCACTATCACTTGAGTTGCGCCGAAGAGCGCGAGCAGTGTCTTGCGCATTCGGCAGTTTAGATTGAGCCGCTTCATAGTATACTGCCCACGACCATAAACTGCGCTCTTCTTTTTTACCGCCGAGAGCGCAAAGACCGCAGAGAAAAGCCGAGAGGCTTTACGAACTCTGCGAACTCCGCGGCAAACTGTGCGTGACCATGCCCATCTTCACCTCCCAACTCCTCGAAGACTTCCCCCTTTCCCATTACGCCGACCGGCAGTCCATCCAGCGCGGACGCGAATACCACAGACGCGGCCACGTCTGGAATGTGGAACTCGTCAACGATAACGAAGCCCTTTGCTCGGTGGAGGGCAATTCAGGTGAATACGAAGTCACCATCAAGTTGAATGACAATGGCCAACTGCGCTTCTCCTGCGATTGTCCCTATGCCGACGATGGTAAGTTCTGCAAACACATGGTCGCCTCCGTGTTAGAGCTGAAGGATTATTTGAAGGAAGAGGAGGATAACGACGAGGATGAGGAGGAAGTGGCGGCTCCCGTTCCCCAGGCGCGGACAAGCATCAACTGGCAGAAGAAACTCGGTGAAACGCTCGCCCTCCTGCCTCGCAAATCGGCGGGCGGAAACCGCCTGAACCGCTACGCCGTTGCCGTTGTCCTCTCGCGCAGCCGATACAGTCACTACAGCTACATGGGCTACCAACATGGTTATGCGCTGTCGCCCTGCGTCATTCGCGAAAACGACTGGAGCCCGCTCCAGGAAGTGGAGGGCTTCGATCCCGAGCGCGTCAACCGCCTGCTCGAAACCACGACCAACTGGATCAAAGTAAACGAGCCCTATTTTCAAACGCTCAACCCAAAGGGCTGTCTCAATCTCGATTACGAAGCCATTTCGTTCATTGACATCATTCGCGGCGTCTCGCGAATATACGGCAACGCCGGCGCCCATTTAGCCAATTTCCTCGTCATGGTCGCCAAGGCGGGCATTCCCATTTTTCTTGGAAAGACAGACTACCCGCCCAAAGTGGAACGCCGGCTGAAGATTCACCCCGATCCGATTGAACTCCAAATTGACCTGCAAGCGGACGAGTCCAAACTCAGCCTGTGGGCAGGCTTCGAGCAAAACGGAACCTTTGCCCACATTCGCAAGAAAATTGAAGCCGTCACGAACAACCCCGTCTGGGTTCTGATGGACGACACACTCGCGCAAATCGAAAACAGCCGCGCCCTGGAAGTCATCTCCGCTTTCCCCATCGAAATCCCCAACGGACAGGTCGAACTTTTCCGCGAGCAATACTTCCCGCTCATCGCGCAATCGCTGCCCATCAAAAGCGGACTCGTCCACTGGAATGACGTTCACGCCGAGCCCGTTCCGCGCCTCTACCTGCGCGACGATGACAAAGATAAAACTTTGCGCGCCGACCTGCGCTTCGGCTACGGCGAACACGAACTCCCGCTCGGCAAGGGCGAAGCCTTCGCCGTCAAAACCGCCCCCGACTCGTGGGACTTGCTTCGCCTCCATCGTCAACTTGAGCGCGAACAGCACTTCTATCAACTCCTCACCGATCCCATCTATCGCCTCAAACGCGCGGGCGTCAATCGTCCCTACGGCACACTCGAACTACGCGCCCGCGCCCATCCTTTCAACTTTCTGCTCCATTCGATTCCGCTCCTCACGCAGGCAGGCTTCGAGATCTACGGCGAGGAGAATCTCAAACTCGGCAAGATCAACCGCGCCACGCCTACCCTGCGCGTCAGCATCACCTCAGGCATTGATTGGTTCGACCTGCAAACCATCGTCGCATTCGGCGACCAGCAAATTTCCTTCCGCGACGTCCGCAAAGCCCTCAAGCGCGGCGAGCGTTACGTCAAACTCGCCGACGGCTCGGTGGGGCAAATCTCCGACGAATGGCTGGAGAAGTACAAGCATCTCTGGAATCTGGCGGAAGAAACCGAGGATGGATTCCGCCTCGCAGACGTTCACCTGCCCCTGCTCGATTCCCTGCTCGAAGACAACGCCTCAATTCAGACTCCCCCCGAACTGGCCCAGCGCCGCGAGCGTTTCCGCCATTTCGAGCGCATCGAGCCACGCGCCCTCCCCGAGGGTTTCACTGGCGAACTGCGCCCCTACCAAAAACATGGCTTCGACTGGCTCCACTTTTTGCGCGAATACAACTTCGGCGGTGTCCTCGCAGACGATATGGGACTCGGCAAAACCGTCCAGGTGTTAGCCTTTCTCCAATCGTTGAAGGAGCGGGCCGAAACAAAACTCACATCGTTACTCGTCGTCCCGAAAAGTTTAATCGCCAACTGGCAAAGAGAATCCGAAAAGTTCACGCCCAATCTGCGCTTCCTCGAATACATGGGCAACTTCCGCAACAAGGACACTTCCATCTTCAACGACTACGATGTGATCCTCACCACCTACGGCACAATGCTGCGCGACGTGGAATTGCTGCGCGAGCACAAATTCAATTACGTGATCCTCGATGAGTCGCAAGCCATCAAGAATCCGCTGGCGAAGAGCGCCAAAGCCGCGCGCCTGTTGAAAGCGGATCGCCGCCTGGTGATGACAGGCACGCCCGTCGAGAACAATACCTTCGAGTTGTGGTCGCAGTTCGCGTTCTTGAATCCTGGCTTGCTCGGCAACAGGGACTACTTCAAGAGCGCGTTCGCCAATCCCATCGAAGCGCGCGGCGACGAAGACGCGGCCAAGACTCTTCGCAAACTGGTCTATCCCTTCATCCTGCGCCGCACGAAGGAACAGGTCGCGCCCGAACTGCCGCCGCGCACCGAGCGCATCGTCTACACCGACATGGGCGCCGCGCAGAAGAAGTTGTACGTCCAAACCCGCGAACGGTACCGCGCCGAACTGCTCGGCCTGATCGAGAGCGAAGGCATCAACGACGCGCGCTTCAAGATCCTCGAAGGCTTGTTGCGCCTGCGGCAAATCGCCATCCATCCCGCGTTAGTGGAGAAAAACTATCGGGGCGACGCGCCCAAGTTCGAAGTGTTGCTCGAAACGCTGGAAACGTTGCAGGCCGAAAATCACAAGGCGCTGGTCTTCTCGCAATTCGTCGAGACGCTCAAACTTGTCCGCCGCGAATTGGACGGGCGCAAGATCAAGTACGTCTATCTCGACGGGCAGACTCAGAATCGGCAATCGCGTGTTGACCAATTCCAAAACGACCCCCACTATCCGTTCTTCCTCATCAGCTTGAAAGCGGGCGGCACGGGACTGAACCTGACTGCCGCCGACTACGTCATCCACCTCGACCCGTGGTGGAATCCCGCCGTCGAAATGCAGGCGAGCGACCGCGCCCATCGCATCGGCCAGAACAAACCTGTCTTCGTCTACAAGATTATCGCCCGCGACACGGTGGAGGAAAAGATTTTGCAGTTGCAGGAAAGGAAGCGCGCGCTGGTCAGGAGTCTCATCACTACCGAAGCCAGTTTCTTCAAGTCGCTGACGCGGGAGGATGTGAAGGATTTGTTCAGTTGACCCTGCCCGCCTGCCCCGATCACGTATGCCAAACTCTCGCCCGCGCGCGTGACGAAGGCCGGTGGCGCTACGGGCAAGCAGGCGCGACTGCAAGGGTGTCAATTGATCTCCAAATCGGGCAAACGTGTGATACAATGCGGGCATCCAGTTGTAGTGTTTTGTGCGTTGATTGCCGCCAGACCCGCTTGTGGACTGGCGGCAATTTTCTTTTTCGGCCAATGGCCGAGTGATAGGTTTTCAATATGAGTTTCGATTCTTTCCAATTTGATCCGCGCCTCCTCGCCGGTATCCGGGAACTCGGCTACAGCACGCCCACCCCGATTCAAGAGCAGGCGATCCCGCCCATACTTGGCGGCCACGATGTTTTGGGGCTGGCCCAAACCGGCACCGGCAAAACTGCCGCATTTGTTCTGCCCATTCTGCAACATTTGCTCAACGGCGCGCGAGGCCGCGTGCGCGCTCTCATCGTCACGCCCACGCGCGAACTGGCCGAACAGATTCACATTGCCATCGGCCAACTGGGGCGGCACACTCGTTTGCGCAGCGCCACCGTGTACGGCGGAGTCAGCATGACCACCCAAACTCAGACTCTGCGGAACGGCGTCGAAATCGTGGTGGCCTGCCCCGGCCGTTTGCTCGACCATCTCAATCAGGGGCAGATCAATCTCTCACATGTGGAGACGCTGGTGCTCGACGAGGCCGACCGCATGTTTGATATGGGCTTCCTTCCCGAAGTGCGGAAGATTATCAAGCATGTCCCGGCCCGGCGGCAAACGTTGTTCTTTTCGGCCACCATGCCCGACGACGTGCGCCGGTTGGCGCGCGACGTGTTGGGCAATCCTGTTCACGTGCAAATTGGCGACTCTGCTCCAGCCACCACAGTCTCGCACGCGCTGTACCCGGTCGCCTCGCATCTCAAAACCGCGCTCCTCCTTGAATTACTGCATCACACCGACACCGACTCGGTGCTGGTGTTCACCCGCACCAAACACCGCGCCAAACGGCTGGGCGATCAACTGAAACGCGCCGGCCACAGCGCCACCTCCCTGCAAGGCAATCTGTCGCAGAACAAACGGCAGGCCGCGCTCGACGGTTTCCGCTCGGGCAAGTTTCAAGTCATGGTTGCCACCGACATCGCCGCGCGCGGCATCGACGTATCGAGCATCTCGCATGTGATCAACTACGATATGCCCGACACTGCTGAGGCTTACATCCATCGCATTGGCCGCACCGGCCGCGCGGCCAAAACCGGCGATGCTTTCACGCTCGTGATCGACGAAGACGCCGATATGGTGAAAACCATCGAGCGCGTGCTCGGAACGCAACTGGAGCGTTGCACGGTGCCGGGATTCGATTACAGACAACCCAAAGCCGCGTCCGCTTTGCCGCCACCCAACCGCCCCGACTATGCCCGCTCTCGCGCGCCAAAACAAAAACCCGCGCCTCAGCCGAGAGTGGGCAACCATGCCCACGCCCAGCCCTATGTCTCGCGGTTGGCCGCCGATCTGCCCTCACACCAATCGCCCTCGAACCGCCCCAAACCGGCCAAGCCCTTCTCTCGACGGCAGTCTTTCAGGCGCTGACATCGAACCCGCGCCGCCAGCGCTCATAGATCGCTGGTGTAGTTGAGGGCTTTGCCCTCGAACGCATTCACACTTTCGATCAGTAGCGCCTGAGTTGCGCCGAAGTGCGCGAGCAGAGCCTCGCGCACTTCGCTTTCCTCTGCGCCCGCACTGCGCCAACGCAGCCGCAGTGAGCCATCGGCAAATTGATGCAAATTGAATTGCGCGATAGCCAAAGGCCGAAGCGCAATGGAGATGTCAATGTTGTTGAGCGGGCGGCCATCGGCGGCGCGGAAGACGACCGGCGCGCGGCCTTCGAGTCCGATCAGCGCGGGTTGGCCGCCGATGATTTCGAGCGCGGCGTGATCGCCGGTGCGATAGCGGAGCAATGGCAGAAACGGATTGAAACCGCCACTCAAGACGATCTCGCCGCGCGCGCCGGGCGGAGTCGGCGCCCCATCGGGATCGAGGATTTCGATGTAGAGGCGCGGCTGCAACGGGATCCATCGATCCCCTGTGGGAGCCGCCACTGCAATCGGCCCGGATTCATTCATCGAATACAGATCGAGCGCGGGGCAATCGAAGCGCGTTTCGAGTTGGGCGCGCAGGCCGGGGGTGAGAACCATCGCCGTTGAGACGAGCGCTTTGGGCCGCGCAGTGATGGGCAGGCGCGCAAGTTCGGCGAATGAGATCGGGTCGCCGGTGTAGATTTCGGGATCGAGGTCGTCGAGGAACTTGGCGCGATCGCCGGCCTCGCGCCACTCGGCGGGGTTGAGGTTGAGTTTGACGAAGCCCGCTTGATCGAGCGCGGGCATGACGGCGGCGTAAGTGTACGTTTGCTTTTGATCGCACACGAGGGCGATGGCGATTCGATCCGGCCCGCCTTCGAGAGCCACGTTTCGCGCGGCGAGCGCGGCGCGCAAGAGTGGAATGTACAGCGCGAGTGTGTCGGGATGAGTGAGAATGCTGAGGGGGTGGCCGGTGACGCCGGAAGTGTTGTAGATGATCAGATCGTCGAGCGGCTGAGTGTCGGGGACGAATGACCACGGCTCGCGGTTGAGATCGGAGCGGTCGGTGGTGGGGAGATCGGTAAAGCGCGGCGGAGGCGGCCCCCAACGGCGATAGAGGGGCACGTGGCGAAAACAGTGAGCAACAAATTCGGCCAACCAGTCCGGCGGTCTTTCATGCTCCCATCGCGGCGGCGATGAGTCGAGCGCGGCGGCAAAGTCGGCGGCGCGGCGCAAGCCAGCGGGCGTGAGGCGGTTGAATCCGCGATGGGTGTATCGCGGCGCGCGGGGATGCTCTTCGAGCCGCAACAGCAAACGCCGGCCGCGCTCGTCGATCAGCGGAAAGCGATGGTGAAGATCGTCGGTCATTCGCGCATCGCTTTCATTTCGGCTTGGCGCGCGGCCTCTTCGGCCATTTTGCGCCGTATCTCGCTGGCGCGGGCTTCGGCTTCGCGCGCGGCGCGGATCACGCGCTGGCGTTCGGCGCTGTTCAGCGTAGCGAGTCGATCCTGCGCCTGCGCTTCGGTTTCGCCCGCCGGGCGCAGGCCGAGCGCTCTGAAGCAGAGGCGCGCAATCTCTTCGCGGCGGTCGGCGTCGGCGATGAACTTCTCGGCTTGGGCGAGGCTCGCCAATTCGGCCAGATCGTTTCGCAGAAAGTTGAGAGCGCGCGTCGTGCAGAAGCCAGCAGGCAATGAGCGTGAGACGCAGTCGGTTGCGGTCGCGTTTCGAGTCTCGCGAGACGAAAGACGCGAGTTGATCGAGAGTCGGCACACCGCCGAGATCGCGCAGAAGATCGGCGACGACGGCGGCCACGATCACCGCGCCGGCCGGGCCGATGCGCGGCTCGGCCAAAAAATCGGCGGGGCATTCGGCCAGTCGGCGGGTGAGCGATTCGAGGGGCGGGCCTTCGTTCATTTCGCAGTTTCGCAGTGCGCGAACTTGCCGAACACTTGCGTGCTGGGGCAATCGAAACACGGCGCAAGCATCGCGCGCCGACTCGCGGCGAATCGTTCCGGCAGGCGATGCACATCATCGGCGGTGCGCAGTTCGTCGAGAGGCGCGCCGTAGCCCTCCACAGTATAACTGCACGGCGAAACCATGCCGCGCTCATCCACGAACAAAAATGTTTGCCCGGGCCGGCAATCGGCAACGGGCAACGCCTCCCCGCGCGCAAACGCTTCGAGGCGATCCAAGTATCGCTCACTGCCGAGTATCGTCAGCCCCAATCGCGCCATGCGCTCGCGCACACCCGGCAGCGATTGGCGAAACTGCGCGACGTCTTCGGGGCGCAGGCAATGCTCCGCGTAAAACTCCGGGCGGTCGCGCCCACCGAGCGCGTTGAAGGTCAGTTCGTCGGCGCCCCACCCGGCCACCGCCCGGCACAGCGATTCAAAATCATGGATGTTATCGCGCATCAGTATTGTATTGACTCGGAGGCGCGGGCTGCGTCCGCGTTCGAGTTTCAACTCGCCAAGTCGCCGAACGTTTTTCTCAAGTTGGGCATACAGCCCCGTCGTTCGCCGCCACCGATCGTGCCCCGGCCCCACCCCATCAACGCTCACCGTCAACGGATCGAAATCCTCCGCCACACACCGCCGAACGGACTCCGACTCGAGCGCGGTTCCGTTCGTCGTCGCGCTCACTCTCAACCCAAACTCGACTCGGAAAACGCGAGAGACATCGAACGCCGGCTTCCATCGCAGAGGCTCGCCGCCCAGCCAACTCACCAGCACTGCGCGCCCGAACTTCGCCGAATAGTCGCCCAACACCGCGCCGAAGCGCAGAACATCGTCGGGGTTGGCCACTGCGCGCGAACGCGGAAGCATTCGGCTGTACGCGCAAAAGTCACAACCCAGATCGCAAACTTCGGTAACACGCCAAACGACGATGAGCAAGGGGTAACTCCAAGTTCCAAACTTCAAATCTCAAACTTCAAATCTCAAACTTCAAATCTCAAACTTCAAATCTCAAACTTCAAAACGTCAAAGGTTGAGGGGCGAGTTGGAATTGCTGAAGTAGGTTCGCACGAGGGGCGGCAGGAATTCGGAATGCCGCGCTGGATCGGCGCGGACGGCTGTGCCGGAGACGGGAAACCTGTCGCGGTTGAGATCAACGCAGAGGTGCTTTGCGCCGAGCAGCCGCGCAAACTCATCGCCGTAAGTTTCGGAGGTGAACACGAAATCAATGACCGGGCAGTGGCAGCGAATGATCGGAAGCCACAGACTCCAATAGTCGGGATGCTCGCTGGGGTACTGCGGCAGTTCTTCGGCGCAGTGTTGAATGTCGAGATCGGGATACAACTGGCACAGCCAGCGGTAACGAACTTCGCCGGGGATGGGCTGACTGCGGACGGAGCAGAGGAGCACGGTGAGGCGATCGACTCGCGCTCGCGCGGACTCGATGAGGTGCATGTGCCCGCGATGGAGGGGCATGAATTTGCCCCAGAGGAAGCCGGTGGTCATGGGTTAGGTGGTTGGGTGGTTGGGGAGAGGTCGGTGGTGTAGTTGAGGGTTTTGTCGCCGAAGGAGTCAACGTGTTCGATGGTGAGTGTTTGTGTTACGCCGAAGAGGGGTGTGAGGGCGGCGCGCAGTTGCGAGTCGTCGGCGGCTGCGCCGTTACGGAGTCGGAGATGCAGTGCGCCATCGGCGAATTGATGGAGGGCGAATTGCGGGAGGGCAAAAGGTTTGAGCGCGGCGGTCACATCGAGGGTGCTGATGGCGTGACCGTCGGCGGAGCGGAAGAGGACGGGGCGGCGGCCTTCGAGGCCGATGAGCACAGGCTGATCGCCGCGATAGTCGAGCGCGGCGAAGTCGTTGGTTCGGTAACGGAGGAGTGGAAGAAACGGATTGAAGCCGCCGGTGAGAGTTACTTCGCCTCGACGCCCTATGGGGCAGGGGTTGCCATCAGAATCAAGTATCTCAACAAAGAGGCCGGGCTGGAGCAGAGTCCAAGTTTCCATATCGGGATCACGGACGGCAACGGGGCCGGTTTCGTTCATCGAATAAACATCGACGACGGGACAACCGAAGTGCGATTCGAGTCGGCGGCGAAGTTCGGGCAGGAGCATCATGGCGGTTGAGATGAGCGCGCGCGGGCGCGAGCGCAGTGGGAGTTGCAGGAGTTCGGCGAAGGCGATGGGATCGCCGGTGTAGATTTCGGGGTTGCAGTCGTCGAGGAAGGGGGCGCGGTCGTCGGGACGCCGCCAGTCGTCGGGATGCAGGTTGAGTTTGATGTGCCCGGCGTCGTTTTGTTGCGGAGTAATCGAGGGATAGGTGTATGCGCGTTTCTGCCAGCCGACGAGGATGCAGGCCACTTGCCCCGCGCCGCTGGTGAGTTCGACTTTGTGACGGGTGAGGGCGAGTTTGAGCAACGGGGTGTAGCACGCGCCCGCGACCGGATGGGAGAGGATGGTGAGCGGGTGGCCGGTGGCGCCCGAAGTGGCGTACCAAATGAGATCGTCGAGCGGCTGCGAGTCGGGAACGAATGACCAGATTTCGCGGCTGAGGTCGGCGCGAGTGGTGGTGGGGAGGTCGGCGAACTGCAGGGGACGATCGCCATAGCGGCGATAGAAGGGCACGTCGCGGAAACACATTTCGACGAAATCATCGAGCCAGTGGGGAAGCGCGCCGGGCGGCCATCCGCGCGGCGAGGCGCGCAGTTCGGATTCGAAGGCGCGCACGCGGCGGAGGTAGTCGGCGGTGAGGCGGTTGCCGCACTGCGCGGTGTACTTCGGCGCGCGCGGGTGTTCGCGCAACCGGCGCAATAGACGGCGACCTTCGTCGGTGAGGAGAGGGAAGCGGTCAGAGTCAGTCATAGGTTAACTTCAAACCACAAATTTCAAATTCCAAGCTTCAAATTTGGGAGTTTGAGATTTGAAGTTTGGAGTTCTTCTCACTCTCTGCCCCATTTATCCGCCGCCTCTTCGGCGGCTTTGCGGGCCATCGCTTCGCGGATTTGCTGAGCGCGGGCTTCGGCTTCGCGCGCGGCGCGGATCACGCGCTGGCGTTCGGCGGTGTTGAGGGTGGCGAGTCGATCCTGCGCTTGCGCTTCGGATTCTCCGGCGGGGCGCAAACCGAGCGCTCCGAGGCAGAGGCGCGCAAGTTCCTCGCGGCGGTCGGAGTCGGCGATGAATTTGCTCGCCGGAGTCAGTTCGGCGGATTCGTTGAGGCCGGTGGAAAGCAGCCGAAGCGCAGAGTGGGCAAACGCGCGCCGCTCGCGAAACCACGAATCGTGCAACATCCAGCAGGCGATGAGGATCAGCCGCAAACGGTTGCGATCTTTGTTGCCCTCGCCCGGCTCGAAGGCATCGGCCTGCGAGGGCGCGAGCGGCCCCCCGCCGAGCTCGACGAGCAGATCGCCGACGACCGCCGCAACGCTCACCCGCCCCTTTTTGCCGATGCGCGGTTCGTCGAGAAATTCCGGCGGGCACTCGGCCAATCGGCGGGTGAGGGATTCGAGGGGCGGGCCTTCGGCGTTCATGGCGTCTTTCATCAACGAATTCAGCGGATTGAACGGATCATGTTTGAATCAAATCCGCTGAATCCGTTCAATCCGTTGACGAATCTTTCTCTCCGTATTTCAATTTGCTGAACCACCGCGCAAATTCTATCAACTCATCCCACGTTCGCACGCGGCGCACGTTCCAGCCTTCGCTCTGCGCTCGAACAAGTTCAGGAATCTTCTCGATGTCGTTCCACAGATTCAAGGCCATCGTGCCGCCGCCGCGCGCTTTCTCCAACGCCGTCCGCGAAACATCCCAGCCGCTGTTGCCTTTCTCGTCTTTATCGAACATCGTCGTCACGCCGTCGTCGGAGATGATCAAAATGTGCGCGGGGCGATCCGACGGCTTGCGTTCGGCGAATGTGTCGCGCAAAATGTGAATGGGAAAGGCGGTCGCCCCGGCGATGTATCCGGTGATGATGGCGAGCAATCGCTTCTCATCGGTGATGAAGCCGCCTGTGGTGTCGAACTGCCCCGCCCCGCTCCACAGCGTGGCCTGCACCCGCGCCCCCGCGCGCAGAGCCGAGAGAGTCACAATCGTGCCAGCCAGCGCGAGATACGACACGTTCACTTGCGGGTTGGGCATCGAGCCGGAGCAATCGATATACAAATCCAAATCGAGCGGCTCGCGTTTCGGAAGCGTCCCCTCTGTTGTGCCATACACGCGCTGAACGGTGGTCATGCCCGGAATGATGCGCGGGCTGATCATCACGCTCTCCGTCCAGTCGGCGGCTTCCAGCGGCGAGCCGATGTCCCACGGTTCGAGTCCTTCGGGCAGGGGTTCGGTCGATTCGGGAGTCTCGCGGGCCGGGAATCGAATCAGGTAGGGAGTCGATCTCTCTTTGTAATATCGGGCAGTGATTTCGTGATCGCTCAAATCGATCCCCATCGCCCGCAAGAGTTGGCCGTACTCGAACGGCTCTCGATGCTGGCCGCCGGGGCGTGACGCGCCCGACTCGGTGGGGCGCCGACTCGGATCGCCGGGCTCCTCGTCCAACCCCGACAACTCCGGATCGAGCGAGGGGTGCATTGCGCCGCCGATCTCGTCGTCGTCGATCTCGGTGAGGCCGGCGGGCGAGCCGTTGCGCCCGGCGTGCTCGGTGTCGCGCCAGCCTTTGAGCAATTGCTGAATCTGCTCGCCTTCGTTTTCGAGGAGATACGGCAGACACAACGCGGCGAATCGGCCCGAGCCGTCGAGCCAGTCGCGGGCATAGGCGCGAACGAGCCGCGCGCCGAGATGGGCGTCGCCCTCGAGTTGCTCGTCAATGGCTCCTTTCGCCAATGTGCCTTTGGTGAGGCTCCACAGAATTTCATAGATGCGCATGTAAAACGTCCACATGCGATCCGTCGAGTCGGAGCCGATGGTTTTGTACACATCGGCGATCTTGAGGTTAGCGCCGCGCTGAAGGCGGTCGTTGATCAGCAAGTCGGTGTAAAGGTTGGCGATGAACGGGGCGAGGTGTTCTTTGGTGGGCAGGCCGCGTCTCATGCGGGCGATCATGCGCCCGTGATCGGTGAGGTCGGCGGGAGCATACACGTGGTGGCCGATCTCGTGGGCGAGGATTTCGAGGGCGAACGGTTCGAGTTTCTCATCGGCGATCAAGTGCAGGCCGATGACGACCGATTGATCGTCGAGGCGGATCATGGCGAACGACGTGGCGAGGCCCTCGCGTTTGGCGTCGTCGGGCGAGAAGCACCACAGCGGGTCGCGCAGTTTGGTGAACTTGCTCCAGATGGCGAGGGCGGCGGGCCAGTGGGCTTGCCATTGCTCGCGGAGATGGGTGATGGTTGGCATGAGATCAGTTTTATCAGCGTTCATCTGCGTTCCAACTCGCGATCACCAGATGTCGCCGACGGTGAAGCCGTTGGGGAAAGGGTCTTCAGGATCGAGGACGTATTGGGCGATGCCAGTGATCCACGCTGTGCCGCTGAGGGTGGGCGCGACGGCTCTGTGCGGGCCGACTCGAGTCTCTTCGACGAGGCGGCCAGTGAAGATCGTGCCCAAGATTCCTTCGTGCCGAAAATCTTGCTGCAGGCCAAGCTGGCCTTTGGCATACAGAGTCGCCATCTTGGCGCATGTGCCTGTGCCGCATGGGGAACGATCGAGCGCGCCCGTCCACGTAGCGGGCTTGTTCCAATCGAGTTTGCCGGTGGCGATGGTGACGGCGTTTTTGCGGTGGGCATCCGGGCGCGACGGGGGGCCGGAAAGCTGGGCGATGGTGGGGCCGACGATCTCCGGGTTCTGCGGGTGAACGACGGGCAATTGCTCTTGCGTTGCGGCATTGATCATCGCGCTGATGCGGGTGATGTCGCGGCCTTCGTCGGGCGTGAGGCGCAGGCCAAACGGCGCGGCGTCGGCGATGACGAAAAACATGCCGCCCCAAGCCACGTCCACAGCCACGGTTCCCAACTGCGGCACTTCGACTTTGGCATCGAGATGAACGGCGAAGGCCGGAACGTTTCGGAAGGTCACTTGAGTCACTTTGCCGTTGCGGCACTCGGCGCGCACCGAAATGAGTCCGGCGGGGGTGTCGAGGTTGAGATCGGTGACGGGCTCCTTCATGGGCAACATGCCGGTTTCGAGAAGCGCCGTCACGGTGCAGATGGTGTTCGAGCCCGACATGGGCGGATATTCGACCTGCTCCATGATGATGAATCCGGCGTCGCAATCGGGGCGAGTGGGCGGCAGGATGAGATTGCAGCAGGCGGGAGGATAGCCGCGCGGCTCGCGCAACATGCGCAGGCGGATGTGATCGTGGTGCTGTTCGAAGTGTTTCATCTTCTCGAACATTGTTCTGCCGGGCACGTCGAGCACGCCGCCGGTGATGACGCGGCCATGTTCGCCGCAGGCGTGCAGGTCAACGGCGGTGATCATGTGGGTGAAACGCATGAGGGGCTCCTGTGGGCAATAGACTCGGGGGAACGCAGATGACGCAGATAGGGCGGATGAACGCGGTTTGATTTGAGAAGATAATCTGCGCCCATCCATTTGATCTGCGTTATCCGCGTTCCGAATCCGTTGCCGCGATCAAATGCACGGAGTGCGAGTGGGGGATGGTGACGGCCAGTGTGGTTTCGTTGGCGGCGGCGCTGGTGTATTGGGTGAGTTCGGGAAACTGCTGCTTACCGTTTGGCCCGCTCACTTCGCCGGAACGATGGATGGTGAACGGTGATTTTGTTTTGCCGGTCGAGGGTTGAGCGTCGGTGCGGTGAAAGGTTGCGCCGAAGGCGTCGGCGGTGAGCAGCCACGATCCTTCGCCGTCGGTGACGATGAAGTGATCGCCAGAGGTGAAGACGAGCGGCGGGGCGATGAAGAGTCCGCCGAAGCCGCGAAAGGCGCCGAGGCGGGCGACGATGCCAAGTTCGGGCGTGGAGCGTGAAGGGTGGAGCGTGGGGCGATGCCACGGGTGGGCGCGGAGGCGGCGAAGGACGGAGTCGAGGGGTTGGGATGAATCGGCGGGGAAGCCGAGAGTGAGGCGAGCCACTGCGGGGGGTAACGTTTCGCAGAGGTCGAGGGCGGCGGCGCGGTAATGGGCCAGTCCCGATTTCCAAGAAAGTATTTGACCAACTTTGAGGAGGGTTTCGGAGTCGGGGCAATGATCGGCGAGGGCGAGCATGTCGCGCATCCATTCGCCGGGGCGGGCGCCGGGCGTGGTGGAGATGTTGTAGAGGGCGTTGGTGATTGCGCCGACGATGGCGCGCGGGTCGGCGGCGATGTGGCGGGCGAATTTGGGGAGGAGGTGCGCCCAGCCGGAGGCAATGAGGGGGTGGCGCGAACGCGGACCGAGAAAATCTTGGGCGAGGAGGTCGAGGGTGAGATCGTAGAGGGCGTCGGTGGCGGCGAAGGTTTGATCGGGGGCGAGGGCGTGAACGGCTTCGACGATGGGGGCGACGAGGCCACGGAGGAGATCGGCGAAGGCATCGCCGTCGAGCGCAGGCTTATAGTGGCGCGCCGCGGCAAATTTGCTGTTGAAGCGTTCGCGGTTGGCGGCGAGAGTGGAGGCGAGAGCGTTGGGCATGAATTGGGGAACGCGGATGACGTGGATGGAGCGGATTTACGCTGATGCCTCTTGCTTCTGCTGACGAACCGTTTCGAAGTTCATCCGCCCGACCCGCGTCATCCGCGCGCTACTTCGTTACCAGCCACCTCAAATAATTCGTGTATCGCTGGTGCAAATACTTCAACTTCAGCACATCGTCGAAGAGGTGACCGTAGAGTTTGCGGCCTTTGCTCCACTCGGCGAGAAGACGTTCGATCTTGACCAGTCGAGCGCGGGCTTCCGATTCGGCGACGCCTTCCAGCCCGGCGGCAAACTCCGCTTCGAGTTTCGTCAACGGGTCGTCGTTGTCGAGGTTGAGGCGGTCGTATTCGGCGCACGAGAGATCGAACAGTTTGCGAATCCAGCCCACGCGATCCACGCGAAAGACGGCGTTGCCCGGCGCTTCGAAGAAAGGCGCGTCGGGGTCGGGCGCGAGTTTGTCGTGAAGCACGAAGGGAATGATCTGCCGCAAGTCGTCGAGTTCCACTTCGCGGTTGCCGTGAAAGTAAGTGAGGGCTTTGGCAAAAATCAGAACAGTCATCAGCGCCCGCACCGAGAGCCCGTTTTTGGTTTGCGCGCCGAGGTCTTTTAGTTTGTCTTTGCCGGTCTCGCCCGCCGAGAGTTGATGAATATCGGCGCTGGCCAGTTTGGCGGTGTCTTTGGTTTTGTATTCGAGTTGATCGGCGGCCGGCTCGAGGAACTCGAACTGCGAGGCAAAGAACTCGAGTCGGCGGCGCAAGCCGGGGGGAACGGCCACGTCGCGGATCTCGTCGCCCATCCGATCGATTTCAGATTCGGCGAAGATGATGGCGGGCGGCACAACTTCGGCCGGCTCGATGCCCTCTTCGATTCGAGTCAGCAGTTCGTTGAGGAAGCGGGTGTTGAAATGCAGAGTCTTCACCACGATGTCGATGCGGTCGCGCAGGGCTTCGATGACTTGATAGGTGCCGCCGCCCGCATCGTCGTTGGCGGTGAGATACCACGCCGACTCGGGGCATTCGAAAATGTGATCGAGCAGTTCGGCGTAGTTGTCGCCCATCACCGTGAGCAGAGCCGACTGCGTGCGCGTGGGAATGCGGTTGTACTCGTCGATGATCTTCACTCTCATGCCCAGCCACTTGCGCCACGAGATTTTGATCTCGTCCATGCTTTTGGCGTTGACCAGATCGGCGGGGAGCGGGTTGCCGAGCAGATCGGAGATGGTCATCTGCGGCTGGCCGTGCTGCATTCCGCGCCGCACCTCTTTGAGCGAGTATCCGGCCAGCACGCCCATGAGAATGGCGCTCGACGTTTTGCCCCGCCCGGGCCCGCCCACAAGCAAACAGCGGCGGCGCACGGCGAAGTTGAGCAGGGGCATGAGAATGAACGACGAATAACTCTGCGCCGAGGGCAGAGTCAGTTTCGCTTTCGAGTCGCCAAAGGTGTAACTGTGATGGGGGCCGTCGTTGTATTCGATGTCGTAATGCGGGCTGATGACGGCGTGGTTGACGATCCAAAAATAGGCTTGGCGCAATTTTTCGTCGAGGGGGATGCCGGAATCGATTCCCCGCGCCGAGTCGGCCACCGGGCCTCTGTAGAGATCGGCCACGTCGAAGGTTTTGGCTTGCGGCTTGAGGCGCGGATTGGTGGGCGCGACGGAGACGTGCTGGAATGTGGATTTGAGGGAGGGCATGAGGACTCCGGAAATAGCAATTAGTGATTGGCTATTAGCCATTGGCTATTAGCGAGATTATAACGGCGATCCGAATGCAGGTTGTCCATCGGCGCGTTTGAGGCTATCATCGCTCGCGTGCCCACGCTCGAAAAATTTCTGGAAGCCTCTGCCGCCCTGCACCGGCACTTGTGCCCGAGGCAAGTGCTGGGCGTCCGCATCGGAATGATGGCCGAAGACGCATTGGGGATCGAACTGCCGCAGAACGACAAACGAGTGTTCGCCGTTGTGGAAACCGACGGCTGCGCGTCGGACGGGATCGCGGTAGCGACTCACTGCTGGGTGGGAAGGCGGACAATGCGCGTGGAAGATTACGGCAAAGTGGCGGCCACCTTTGTGGACACGCGCACGGGACTCGCTGTACGCATCGCGCCGCGCCTCGATGCGCGCGAACGCGCAAGCCGATACGCGCCCGAAGCGCACACTCATTGGGAAGCGATGCTGATCGGTTATCAGCGAATGCCGCCGAATGAATTGCTGGCGGCGCGAAAGGTTGTGCTGCGCGCGCCGCTGGATGAATGGATCAGCCGCGCCAACCTCAGAGTGTGCTGTGAACAGTGCGGCGAGGAAATCATGAATCAGCGCGAAGTGGCCCGCAACGGCTTGGCGCTGTGCCGCTCGTGCGCCGGGCCGAGTTACTATTCGTTCTGCGATTCCCCTCAACCCGAATGACCATCGCCTTCCGCAAAGTCTGGCGCGATCTGTGGAATCACAAAGGCCGCACCCTGCTGGTGGTGTTGAGCATTGCTGTGGGCGTGCTGGCGCTGGGCATGACCGTGACCAGCGACACGATCCTCAAACAGCAAATGGCGGCCTCCCGCGCCGCCCGCCACAAGCCCCATGCCAGCATCGCGCTGGCGATTCCCATCGGCGATGACTTCATCGAAGCGATCGCCGCCCTGCCCGACGTGGCCGAAGCCGAAGGGCGCACCACCGCCAACATCCGATGGAAGCCGACACTAGAAAGCGAATGGCAAGACGCCATCATCGTCGTGTCGCCGAGTTACGAAGATCAGGTTTTCGATTTGATCGAATTGAAGCGAGGCCACTGGCCGGGCAATAACGAAGTGGCGGTTGAGTACAACCACATCGAGTATTACCGCATTCGATTCGGCGAAGCGCTGTATCTGCAAGTGAACGAGCGGCCCCTTCCGCTCAGGGTGGTCGCCACCGTGCGCGACCCGCTGCAAATGCCGCCCGATTACAACCCGCTCGACCGCGTAGCGCTGTACGTCAATCGCGACACCGCCGAGCGGCTCATCGGCACGCGCGGTTTCACTCAACTGCGCTTCACCATCCGCGAATACAGCGAGGCCGGAGTGCAAGAAGCGGTGAAGGAGGTGCAGGATCGGCTGGAGCGGTTGGGCGCGGTGTCGGCCTTCTCGACGTTTTCGGCAGACATCTTTGATCCATCCGGCGATCAGAATCAAACGGTGATCGACGGGCTCGGCCTCGTGCTGATCGTGATGGCATTCTTTTCGCTGGCCCTGAGCGTGACGCTGGTCATCAACACTATCAACGCCATCGTCGCCCAACAAGTCACACAGATCGGAATCATGAAAACGGTCGGCGGGTTGTATTGGCAGATCGTGTCGCTGTATTTGGCGGGGGTCACGGTGTACGGCGGGTTGAGTCTGTTGTTGGCGGTGCCACTGGGGGCCATTGCCGGGTATCGGCTGGCGTTGTTCTGGCTGGTGTCACTCAACGCGCCAGTTGCCCCGTTCGAGATTCAGCCGGCGGCATTCACCTATCAATTGGCGGTGGGAATGATCGCGCCGCTGGCGGCGGCGTTGTGGCCGGTGCTGCGCGGTGTGAGCATTTCGGTGCGCGAAGCCATCGCCTCGTATGGATTGGGGCGCGGGCATTACGGCGCGGGCCGGTTGGATCAATGGATGGGGCGGGTGCAGGGACTGCCGCGCATGGCGGCGCTTTCACTTCGCAATACGTTTCGACGCGCCGGGCGGGCCGCCCTCACCGAGATCACTCTGCTGTGCGCCGGAGCGATCTTCATGATGGTGATGGCCACCGGCAATTCGTTCAACCGGACGATAGATAACGTGTGGGCGAGTTGGGGGTTTGATGTGATCTTCATCTTTCAAGATTTTCAACGAGTGGCCGAGATGGAAGCGCTGTTGAGGGCACAGCCGGGCGTGAACCAAGTGGAACTGTGGACGTGGGTGCAGGCGCAGGCGCACAAGCCCGGCCTCACCGATCCGGCCAACGCGCACGACATCGAACTGCGCGGCATCCCATATGGCACCGAGATGTTCAAGGCCGAACTCATCGAGGGGCGGCGGCTCGATCCCAACGACGATCACGCGATGGCGCTGAATCAAAAACTTGCCGGCGATATGGGCGTGGGTGTGGGCGACATGGTTGTGGTGGACTACGGCGGCGGCAAAGAAAAAACATGGACGATTGTGGGGCTGGTTTCCGATGTGGGGGTGGGCGGAATTCAAGATACGGCCTTCATGTGGCGCGAGGTGCTCGCCGAGGACATCAATCTATCCGGACGGGCTTCGGTGGCGCAGATCGGCGCGACGGAAGATACACGCGCCGCTCAAGACGCGCTCAAGTTCACGCTTCAACAGTATTTCGCGTCGCACAACATCCGCACCACGCTCACCACCGGGCAGCTGGAAAACAAAGAGCTGGCCAGCGCGATGTGGGACATCATCGGCGGGCTGCTGCAACTCATGACAATCATGGTGGCGGCGGTGGGCAGCATCGGCCTCTCCGGCACGCTGTCGATCAACGTGATGGAGCGGCGGCGCGAGATCGGAGTCATGCGCGCGGTGGGGGCATCGTCTGCCGACGTGGCTTTCATCTTCATGGGCGAGGGTTTGTTGCTGGGGATGATTAGTTGGGCGCTGGCGGTGCCCCTCAGCATGATCGGCGCGCAATACTTCGTGACCGCGCTGGGGCGTGCGCTCAACTTCCCGTTCGCCTATCAGTATTCGTTCGACGGGATGTGGGTGTGGCTGGCGATCATCATTGTGCTCTCAGTGGTGGCGAGTTGGCTGCCCGCGCGCCGGGCGACTCAGATCAGCGTGCGCGAGAGTCTGGCTTACGAATAGAAACTCACCTTACGCACTCGATGTCATTGCGAGCGATTTGCGCGAAGCAATCTCGCGCGCAAACCGAGATTGATTCGGGCGAAAACCACCGCCCTATGCGCTCTCTCAATTCGTACCGCAGGGCACGCCGAGATCGCGGAGTCTGTCGTAATCTTTGTTCAAGTTTCTCTGCGCTCTTTGCGTTCTCGGCGGCGAAAAAAATGGAAGGTGCGCGAGGTGAGTTATGAGAACGCGCCGGTTTCCACCTCCCCCAACGCGCGGCGCAAATCGTCGGCGCGCATGATCACGGTGGTACCCCGCACGCCGGAACCGATTGAAACCTCCTCGTTGGCGAACACGCTCTCGTCCACCAAAATCCTCATCGGCGAGGGCAGGCCGAACGGCGACACCGCCCCCACCTCGTAGCCAGTCACAGCGACCAGCTCGTCTTCTTTCGCCATCGTGAGACGCGATTGTCCGAGATATTGCCGCAGGGCCGGCCACGACACTTGCCGCGCCCCGGCGATCAGCACCATCACATACGCCTCTTTGCCGACGCGAAAGACGATACTGCGAATGACTTGATCGGGGCGCTGGCCGCGCTCCGCCGCCGCTTGCTCCAGCGAGGCGATGGGGCCGGGATGGGTGAAGGCGCGATGCGGGATGCCGAGCGATTCGAGAAAGAGAGTGACGGGTGTGGGCACGAGGGGCCTTTCGGATATTGTATCGCGCATAACTGTTGTGAACGCGGATGAACGCTGATCATTTTGATTTGGGGTCGCGCGGTTCGCGCAGACTGCAACCACTGATTTCACGGATTGCACGGAGTATAATCCGCGCATACTTCGGAGAAGGGCAAACACAATGGCAGACTTTGATTTCGATGTGATTGTGATCGGATCGGGCGCGGGTGGGCTGGCGGCGGCGGCGCCGCTGGCGCAGGCCGGGATGAAGGTGCTGGTGTGCGAACAGCACGAAGTGCCCGGCGGCTGGACTCATTCATTCACACTGCAAGGCTACCGCTTCAGCCCCGGCGTGCATTACATCGGCGGCGCGCAGCCGGGTGGGCATATGCGCCGGGTGTACGAGGGGTTGGGCGTGTCGCAAGATTTGGCCTTCTGCGAACTCAACCCCAATGGCTACGATCACGTCTTCATCGGCCAAGAGCGATTCGACTTCCCCAAAGGCAAAGAGAATCTCATTGCCCGATTGAAAGATCGTTTCCCCCACGAGTCGGCGGGCATCGACGGCTACTTCAACACAATCGCAGAGATGATGGAGAGTCTGCGATCACTGGGGCGAGTCAAAAACGCAGGTCAGATTCCGCAAGCGGTCGGCCACGCCGGATCGGTTCTGCGTTGGGGTTTGCGCACCGGGCAGGATTTGATCGAGCGCTTCATTTCCGATCCGACACTATCCAAACGGAGTTCGACGGTTTGCTGATGTGCGGCGCGAGCACCGAGTCGCACGGGGTGGCGGGGGTCACGGCTTCGGGGCTGTCGGCGGCGCGGCAAATTCTCAACTGCCGCACTTCCGACTTGCTGAGGCAGAACGGCCCCGAACTTCCGATCTATCCGTCGGAAGACGTATCGAAGTGGCCGGAGCATTTGCGGAAACGGATTGAGCGGAGAGAGGCAGAGGGCGAAGCGAAAGAAGAGTGAGCGCGATTCGCGGCGGTAATGCGCCGGAGGTTGACGAGGGGCTGTCTCGCGGTATAATTCCGTCCGCGAAGCCTCGAGCGGGCCACTAGCTCAACTGGCAGAGCAGCTGACTCTTAATCAGTTGGTTGTAGGTTCGAGTCCTACGTGGCTCACTATTCGGGCGACGATCAGCAACGTCGCCCGAATGTTTTAACCCCACCCTTTACGGAAACGCCGTCGTGAACCACTCTTCGGGGTTCACGGCATTGCCGCCCACCCACATCGTATAATGCAAATGGCTCCCGGTGGAAAGCCCACTGCTCCCCACTTCGCCAATGGCCTCGCCCTGCTTCACCACCTGCCCCACCGTCACATAAATTTGATATTGATGCCAATAGCCGGTGTACACGCCCCAGCCATGATCGATGATGGTGGTGTTGCCCCGCACCTGCAGCGGCCCGGCAAAGACCACCGTGCCATTAGCCGGTGCGATGATCGCCGTGCCGCCGGGCGAGCCGTAATCGATGCCGTCGTGATAACTGTCGTACGGGCCGCCATTGTACGAGCGCCGCCACCCGAACCCGGTGGTGATGCGCTCCGACGGGACGGGCTTGACGAAGAGTCCGTCCCACTGGCGAGTCGGCGTGTACGTCGAAACCGTTTGCAGCACCATCTCGCGCTCGGGGCCGACGATGTTCGGATCGAGCAACGCGCTCTGATCCGGGCCGACGACCAATTGCTGAAACGGATAATCGCCCGAGGCCACCGCCACCCACTGCTCGAACGAAGTCGTCGCGCCATCGGGCGTGGCGGCAGTGAGGGTGAGCGGATACAACGCCGGCTCGGTGAAAACGTGGATGCCCTGCAAAGCGATGAGCCGCGTCGGATCATTCGGATCGGGAGAGAAGCGCAGAAGCCACGGCCCGAACTGCCCATTCAAAGTGACGCCGCCATTCGCGTGGACATCGAGTTCGACGGCGCCGCCCTGAATCGGACGATCGGGACTCAACGCCAGCGACTCGAATGGCTGAGGCAAGCCTGTGAGTGGTTTCGCTGAGTCGGAGTCATCGGGGATGACGATGGGTTGGCCGGTGAAAGCCGAGAGCGGAGATTGGAGATCGTTGACGAGGCTCAATGCCCACGGGCTTTGGCCGGAACGCGCGGCGAGGGCAATGAGCGGATCGTTCGCCATCACCACCGTGCGCCCCGATGGGATTCCGCCTCCGGTGTCGGGATAGATGAGAGGCTGGCCGACGTACAGCGAATCGGATCGGGTGAGGCGATTGAGACGGATGAGGGTCCCGGCATCCGCCCCGAATCGTTTGGCGAGGCCGGGCAGGGTTTCGCCCAGCCGAACGCGATAGGTGGCGAGTGTGCCGTTCACGCCCTCGAAGCCGGGAATGACGAGCCGCTGGCCAATGGCGAGCAGTGACGGATCGGTGATGTTGTTGGCTTGTTGCAGCGAGTCGATAGAAACGCCGAAAGATTGGGCGATGGAATAGAGCGTGTCGCCTTCTTGCACGACGTATTGGGGGCCGGAAGATTGGGCGCGGGCGGGGGCAGTGGCGAGGCTGGCGGCCAACCACAGGATCAGCAGGCCGAGTCTGTTTCTATTTTTCCAAAACGAGTTCATCACCGATTGAAATCTTTGTCAGCAGTTCGGGGAAAGTTTCGAGCGTGTATTGCGCGGAGGCGCGCGGCGCATAAAAGGGGCGCCACGGCTCGGCGAGGCAAGTATCCACGACTCGAAAGCGCGCGTCAAGCCAAATGGCGGCGATGGGGAACGACATGAAAAACATGTGGATGGATGCGCCCACGCGCGACTCGCGCCGCTCGACGAGCAGTAAGCCTTCGCCTTCACCCAACTCCGGGCGAAACATCAGCCCGCGCAGACGGCACAAAAAACTATCGCACCATCGAACGCGGGTGAGGAGAACGGCGCCGCTCGGCCTGTGGAGAAGACGCATGGGAAAAGGATGAAGGATGAATTACGAAGGATAAATCATCCTTCTGCCTTCATCCTTTGTTTGGCTCACGGGATCAACAACGTCTGCCCGACAAAAATGGTGTTGGCGTTGGAGATGTTGTTGAGGGCCTGTATGGCCGCGACGGTGACGCCAAACTTGTCGGCGATTTTGCGCAGGGTGTCTCCGGCTTGCACGACGTAGGCGCGCGTGGCTTGGGTAGATGGGATGTTGATGACCTGCCCGGCGAAGATGCGGCTGGGATCGAGGCCGGGGTTGACGGCGAGGATGGCGTTGACCGATGTGTTGAACTTGCGGGCGATATTCGTCAATCGGTCGCCGCGCACAATGGTGTAGGTTGTGCCCTGCCCCAAGTTGGCGGCGGTAGTGGCGGTGGGCGCAGAGCCGCCCGTTGCGGTCTTTGTGGCAGTGGGCGCGGGCGCAGAGCCGCTGGCGGGAATCTTGATGGCTTGCCCGACGAAGATTCGGCTGGAGTTGCTGATGGCGTTGACCGCGAGCAGGGTGTTGACGCTCACACCAAACTTACGGGCGATACCGTACAACGTATCGCCGCGCTGAACAGTGTAAGTGGTGAACGACGGCGCGGGTGTGGAGGTGGGCGGAACGGAAGTCGGAATTGGAGTGGCGGTGGCCGCCGAGGTAGTGGATCCCTGCCGCCGCCTGGCTATGCTGGGCAGTAACGACGAGGTCGGAATTGGAGTGGCGGTGGCCGCCGAGGTAGTGGGGGCCGTCGTGCTGGTGGGAACGGGGGTGGCGGTGGCCGCCGAGGTAGTGGGGGCCGTCGTGCTGGTGGGAACGGGGGTGGCGGTGGCCGAACTGCCGCTTACGACCACAAGGCTGGCATCGTCCACATAAATATCGTTGTGCTCCATTCCCCAGCGCGGTTGAGAATGGGTGAACACCGTGACGGTGCTGCTCTGGGCGACGGCTTCCACTGTGTACAGCGCCCAAGTGTCGTAAGTGTTGAACGGGGTGCTCCACACAATGCGGCTTGAGAAGGGATCCGTCCCGCCGAATGGATCGATGCCCACCTTCATTTGCATATCGTTATCTTTGGTGGTGGAGATGAGGGAATTGCCATTGACAGACCAGGCGTGCATGTAAACGCTGAAGCGCAAACGTTGGCCCGAGGTGATGCCGCTCACTTGCTGATACATCCCGGCCTTGTGGGTGGAGAAGAAGGTGAAATACTTTTGCGCGTTCGATCCGCTGTGGATGCGATTGGAGAACGGCGCGGCTTCGCGCCATTCGGGGCGATGCCAGGCCATGCAGTTATCGCAGGTGGGGGGGTAATCGGGGAAGCGCGGCTCGAGCCACCACCCGCGCCAGCCATTGGCAACCTGCACTTCGTCAATGAGCGTGTTCGGGAAATAGACCGAGAGATCGGTGTGGCAACACTGCTTCGCGTATGGGCTTTCGAAGCCGGGATTGACGAGGAGATTGGGGCCGTCGGCGGCGGGCCGGGCCGCTGCCGGGGGCATGGGGGCGGCGCCCCACAACGACGCCAAGACGATGGCGGCGAGAGTGAGTTTCACGATTTTGCTCATTGTGAAATCCTTTCGGAAAAATTACATCCTCCCCCAACGATGCAATTTATGTGCCGATTGGCGATGCGGGGAATTGCAGAGACGCTGAGTCGCCAGCCTGCGGCGCAGGCAACGCTCTTCTCATCTCTGTCGAAGAGCGGCTCAGGCGTCGGTGCTCTGCCGGGCGAGAATGCGCTCGATGCTGTCGAGCAAGTCTTGGGGGCTGAAAGGTTTGGTAACGTAATCGTCCACTTTGGCAATATGGAGGCCGAGCACTTTATCGATGGTTTGAGCCTTGGCGGTGATGACGATGACCGGGATGTTTTTCATCATCTCGCTGGCCTTCATCTGCTGATACACTTCCCAGCCGTCCATATCGGGCATCATCAGATCGAGCAGCACCAGCGACGGTCTTTCGCGCTCGACGGCTTCGAGACCCTCGCGCCCGCCGTTAGCCCCCACCACATCGTATCCCTTGCGGCTGAGGATTAGCTTGACCAGTTCGATCATGCCCTGATCATCTTCGATGCAAACAACGCGCTTTTTGTCAGTGGTCATTTGACAGCAACCCCGCTGTGCTATTGCCCTGCCACGATACTGGTAAGGGAGGCTGTGTCCCGGTCAGGGCAAATTGGGACGCTAACCCGCGCGTAAGTCTACCACATTCGCCAATCAAGCGCAGTAGTCGCTGACCACATCATACAACACTCTCGTGCCCCAGCCCAAACCATCCACCGGCGCGCGTTCGTTGTGCGCGTGGAAGAGTTCGGTGTATCGGAAGCCGGGCGGCAGTTTGAGCGGCGCGAAGCCATACGATGGCACGCCGATCCGCGCCAGATATTTGGCGTCGGTCGCGCCGGTCATCATATACGGCGCCGCCACCGCGCCCGGATCGTGAGCCTGCAGCTTCTCGACCATCAGCCGAAACAGCGCCGTGTCGTGGCTCGTCTCTAACGGCGGCGACTCCATCGTCACTTCGATTTCTATCGCCTCGCCAAGAACCGCTCGCACTTCGGCCACAAACGACTCGGTGGTGAAACCCGGCAGAGTGCGGCCATCCACTGTGGCTTCGGCGGCGCTCGGAATCACGTTCGTTTTGTATCCCGCCGCCAAGCCGGTGACGGTGGCTGTATTGTGAAGCATCGCGTTGAGAAAAGGTTTCAGTTCGTGATCCTTCAGTGTGACATCGAGAACCTGCCGAGCGCTCTGCGGCGATTTGAGCCGTGACAGCGCCTCTCCGAACGGCCCGCCGATCCCGGCGGAGGCCGACTCCAAAAATCCAGCGGCGGCATCGCACAGATGATAGGGCAACCCCTCGCTCGCCAAGCGGGCGACTGCGCGGGAAAGATGGATCACGCTATTGTCATCGTGCGGCATCGAGGCGTGGCCGGGCCGCCCCTTGGCCCGCACTTTCATCCAGCACGTTCCCTTCTCGGCCACTTGAATGGGATACACCGATTTGCCGCCGACGCTCATGTTATAGCCGCCCACCTCGGTGATGCCAAACTCGGCGCGCAACAAATCGGGGTGATGCTTCACCAGCCACGCCAACCCAAAACTATCCTCCCCGCCAATTTCCTCGTCGGCGGTGGCGGCAAAAATCACGTCGCGTCGGAGCGGGACGCCGTGCCGTTTGAGCAGAAGGAAAACAGTCAGCTGTTGAGCGACGGTTCCCTTCATGTCCAAAGCCCCTCGCCCCCACACAAAGCCCTCGGCGATGTTGCCGGAGAACGGCGGGTGAGTCCAATACTGCGGCTCTGCCGGGACAACATCGGTGTGGCCGTAGAGGAGCAGAGGTGGCTTTTCGCCACTGCCTCGCAAGCGGGCAATCACGTTGCCGCGCGTCGGCGCAGAAGCGAGCAACAACGGCTCTATATTTTCGCCGCGAAGAATATCAGCGATTGTTTCAGCGGCAACGCTTTCGTTTCCGGGCGGGTTTGTTGTGTCGAGCCGCAGCAGCATTTGCAAGTATTGCACGGCCTCTACCGAAGCGGTGGGCCAGTTGAGTGATTGAGGCAATGGGCTATCCTTTCTGATGCGCAGTGAGTGTGGGAGGTTGTGAGTTGATCGTAACTGTTCGAGCAGTTTGACGGCTGCGAATCTGCGCACCAAACGACCGTGTGCGGGAGTCTAAGCGCTGAGGAGCTCAGTGTCAATCATGTGGTACAGAGATCACACCCTCACCGCACATATTCTTTATAGTAACTTTATACTGGACTGGCAATATCTTTATATACAGGACTTACGCAAAAGCCATTTGAATAGCTGGAGACCTGAGTTGTTGCCGGAGGTAGTCAGACAACAACCCGCGTTTGATGCGATAGACAGTCTGCTTGGTTTCATTGGCCACTTGTTTAAGAC
>VGOW01000025.1 GCA_016875735.1 Chloroflexota bacterium
GAGGGAATGACTGGCGATTGCCACACGGAGCAACTGTAATCGTAGGGGTCATCCTAGTCGACATGGCTGAGGCCGGAAAGTCACACCCAACCGCCAGAAATCTCTACAGGTAGTTGGCGGTTAGTTGCAAAATCCTCTCTACAGTTGAATGGCGGTAATATCTCTACATTTCATTGTCGGTTCGCACGAAGTCGTGGAGACGGTGATCGTGGAGGTGCCGTCGGAGCGCGGGCCGTTTGGCGCGCGCGGGGTGGGCGAAGCGCCGGTGGCGCCCACCGCCGCCGCCATTGCCAACGCCGTCGCCGATGCGGCCGGAATCCGTGTGCGCGATCTGCCGCTGACGGCTCCCCGTGTGTTCGAGGCGTTGAGCAAGCCTCACTGACTGAAACGAGAAAGTGGCGTAGAATCGGATCGGAGAAATTGCCATGACTGTTTTGCCGAACCCCGCCGTTCGCCGGGTGGAAACCATGGGCCGCCCCGGTTGGACACACGAAGACTTCATGCGCCTCGCGCCGGATGGCGAGAAGGCTGAGTTGATCAATGGAGATATTATCATCATGTCGCCGCCATTCTATGAGCATGAGCGCTTGCAGGTATTCTTGATCACCGTGCTATCAATGTTTGTCGGGCGTTTTTCGTTGGGCGAGGTACTCGGCTCTCGCACGCCCGTCAGAATCTCAGCCGATCAAACCTACGAGCCCGACATCCTTTTCGTGAGCAAGGCCCGCGAGCATATCATCACTCGCTCGGAGGTGACTGAAGCGCCCGATCTGGTGATCGAAATCCTGTCGGGCGGCACGGCCAATTATGATCGCGGCGACAAATTGGCGAATTACGCAAAAGCAGGAGTGCGCGAAGTGTGGCTGATCGATCCGTTTGGCCCCGCTGGAACACAATTCTTTCAACGCCAGAATGACGAATTGATCGAAGTGGCTGACTTGGATGGAATACTGCAATCCATTGCCTTGCCAAACTTCAGACTCAGAACAGCGTGGCTGTGGCCCGATGCCGCCGGGAATCTGCCGAATCCTTACGATGTGCTGAAAGAACTCGGAGCCATTTGATGCCCATCACCCCACCCACCCGCGATCGGATCACCCGGCCCGATGACACCGCCTCCGCGCCCGCGCCATTGCGCCGGCCCGAATGGATCAAAGTGCGCGCGCCCGGCGGCGAGACGTATGAGTCTCTGAAAACATTGATGCGCGCCAAGACCCTGCACACCGTTTGCGAAGAAGCCATGTGCCCCAACATGGGCGAGTGCTGGGGAAGCGGCACGGCCACCTTCCTCATGATGGGCGACGTGTGCACCCGCACCTGCGGCTTCTGCGACGTGAAGCATGGCCGCCCCGCGCCGCTCGATTTCGACGAGCCGGAACGCGTGGCGCAGGCGGTGAAAGCCATGAGCCTTCGCCACGCGGTGATCACCAGCGTGAACCGCGATGAGCGAAAGGATGGCGGCGCTCCGATCTTCGCAATGGTGATTCGGCGCATCCGCGAGATTCACCCGGGCTGCTCCATCGAAGTGCTCATCCCCGATTTCAAAGGGGACGCCGACGCGCTGAAGATCGTGATGGATGCCCGGCCTGAAATTCTCAACCACAACGTCGAGACCGTGCCGAGGCTGTTCAAGAAAGTCCAGCCGCAGGACAACTACGACTGGGCCGCCGCCACCCTCTCCAACGCGAAGAAACTCGACCCCGACGTGCTCGCCAAATCGGGCCTTATGCTTGGGCTGGGCGAGACGATGGATGAAGTGAAAGCGGTTCTGCGCGATCAGCGCAGTTGGGGCGTGGATATTCTCACCGTGGGCCAATATCTTCAACCGTCGAAAAAGCATTTGCCCATCGAGCGTTACTACACCCTCGAAGAGTTCAACGAGATCAAAGAGTACGGATACGGAATCGGATTCCGATGGGTCGAGTGCGCCCCGCTGGTTCGCTCGTCATATCATGCCGATCAGCAAGTTTGCGCCTTGAGCGCGGTGCATCGGCAGTTGTATGGAAACCATGCCTAAAGTTCTCCTCGTCGAAGATATTGACGACAACGCCCGATTGCTCGAGCGGGTGCTCTCGGCGCGCGGCTACGAAGTGATGCGAGCCGCCGACGGCGAGACCGGCCTGCAAATGGCAATCGACAACCGGCCCGATATTTTGCTGCTCGATCTCGGCTTGCCCGACATCGACGGCCAAACGGTGGCCTCGCAATTGCGCCGCCTCCCCGAACTGGCGTCGACCCCGATCATCATCGTCACCGCTTGGCCCGAAGACGTTGCTCGCAAAATGGTCGAAGTGTACGGTTGCAACGGATACATCAGCAAGCCGATCAACGTCGCCAAGTTTGCCGATCAAATCGCCTCGTTCCTCCGCTGACACGATGGCTTCACTGTCCCCTTCCGCCGATCTCGTCCCGGCCACTCAGTTCAGCCTCAAACAACTCACCATCATTTACAACCAAACCCGCGTGGATTATCTCGTGCCGATGCCGATGAACATGGCCCGCATGCAGGAATACATTCACGTGTACGATGTCGATCTCGCCGACTCGTTCGTCGCCATGCAGGATGGAGAGATGGTGGCGCTGGGGATGCTGGGCGTTCGCGCCGGGCGACCGCCGACACGGAATCGGCGGATCGTTGATGGCGGCGTTGCTCGGCGCGGCGGAGCGCAAAGGCATCCCGTTCACCATGCTTGAGGTGATCAAAAACAATGTGCCCGCCCACAATTTGTTTCTCAAATTCGGCTTTCGTGAAGTGAATGAATTGATGGTGATGCGCCGCCCGCCCGGGCCGCCGCGCGCGTACCCGGCGAGCAAAGCCGCGTGGCTCAACCGCGCCGACGCGCTGGCTCTGCTCGAAACGCGAAGCGGACTCGCGCCGTGGACGAATCAAACCGAATCGCTGACCAACGCCAGCGACATCTACGGCCTCACCGTTGCCCTGCCCGATGGCGGGGCAGGGTGGTTGGTCTTTCAACGTCAGCGATTTGTGATGGGGCGTTTTGTGATGCGCACCGAACGGGGCGACCCCGCCGCTGTGGGCCGCGAACTGCTGGCCCAACTGCATCACCGCTATTTCGATCTCGACACACACACCGAAAACATTTCGGCCGCCGACCCGCACCTGCCCGCGTTTTACGAAGCGGGTTACATCGAGGAGTTTCGGCGCATCGAAATGTATCGCGGCGAAAAGCCGTAGCGCGGCCTGTTATTCATGCGTCTTTCACTCAATCTTTCGGCGTCGTTTACAGACTCAAGTTGTGTGGGGATGTACCCCTAAGGGCGTTGGGATGCATTCATCCCGCTAACCCCATTCTCAAAAGGACATCCACCATGAAAAACCGTCGACTCAAGTTTCTTACAATTATCCTCATCGCGCTGGCGAGCATTGTGCTGTCGTTGGCTGGCGCGGTCATCGCCGCGCCACAAGACCCCACAACCAATCCCGGCCCGAATCAAGGCGTTCTATTGATTCAAGCCCCGATCGAGAGATCACGGTCGTCATAAATGGTGTGGGCTACAACATCCACCGTAATGCTGTGCTACGGTTGGTGTTGAACGCCGGGCAGAACGACTTCAATTATTCCTGCGGTGATAAGCAATACTTTCAAGGCGGCGTGAATGTGAAGGCCGGCCAAACCACCACCGTGACTCTGCAACCGAATGGATGTGTGGAACCCGGGCCGCTGGCTGCGCCGACGTTGACCCCTCAACAAGAGTGCGAAGCCAGCGGGGCGCCCTGGTACGGGCATTCCGGTTCCGGACGGTGCGTTGAATGGTGAAACTTAGTCGAAGCGTATTCGCCGGGCATCCGCAAGGGTGCCCGGCGTTTTTTTGATCACAGGAGGCTCTCTGCAATCGCCCGATCCGTCTTCCCCATTGCATACCTCTGCAATTGCGAAGGCCGCACCCATTTGAACGCCGCGACATCGACGGCTTTCGGTTTGCCGCCCACCCACCGCGCCTCGAACACGTGCAGTGTGATTCGAAAGTGAGTGTAAGCGTGCTTCAGCGTCAGCCGCTGTTCGCCCACTTCGATCTTCATTCTCAATTCCTCCCAAATTTCGCGCTTCAGGCAGTCCGGCAAACTCTCTCCGCCTTCGTGTTTGCCGCCGGGGAACTCCCACAGCCCGCCGAGCATTTTGTGCGCCGGGCGCTGAGCAATAAGCACACGCCCATGATGCCGAATGATGGCCGCTGTCACATCGTAATGCGGCGTCGCGGGCTTTCGCCGGGTTACCGGGCGTTTGTTCTGCAGGCCGAGCCGCCGCGCTTCGCACAGCGTCATCAGCGGGCACGAGTCGCACAGCGGAGTCTGCGGTCGGCAAATCGTCGCGCCCAAATCCATCATGGCCTGATTGTGTTCGCCCGCGCGGCCCGATGGCAGAATGCTCTCGGCCAATGCCCACAACTTCTTTTCGCCCGCCGCGCTTTTCACGTCGTCGGCGAGATTGAAGACTCGCGCCAGCACTCGTTTGATGTTTCCATCCAACACTGCCGCATTGGCGCCGAAGGCAATGGAAGCGATGGCCCCCGCCGTGTACCGGCCAACGCCCGGCAGGGCTCGCAGGGATGCCGCCTCTCGCGGCACGCGCCCGCCGAACTCCTCCACCACCCTCTGCGCCGCGCGATGCAAGTTGCGCGCGCGTGAGTAATAGCCCAACCCTTCCCACATCGCCAGCGCATCGCTCAACGGCGCGGCGGCCAACGCGCGCGCGGTGGGAAACCGTTTGAGCCAGCGGCGATAGTATGGAATGACGGTCTCCACTTGAGTCTGTTGCAACATGATCTCGCTTACCCACACGCGATACGGATCGCGAGTGCGCCGCCACGGAAGATCGCGGGCGTGGGCGGCATACCATCGCAAGAGGCGGGCGGAGATTGGGGCTTGTGGTTTCGCCATGCGTGTGCGATTATAGCCGCAGATGCCTGTGAAAAGGAACATGCGATGACTCAAGTGGATGCTCTGCTCGCCGCAGGCGGAAGCGGCAAACCCGGTGACCCGCTCTATCCGTTGACGAAGGGCGGCCCCAAAGCCATGCTGTCCGTCGCCGGGAAGCCGATGGCCCAATGGGTGCTCGATGCGCTGGCCGCCTCCGACCGGATCGGGCGGGTGGTCGTCGTCGGCCTCACACCGGAACACGGCCTCACCTGCGGAACCAAGCCGCTCGATTTCATCCCCGACTCCGGCAGTATGGTGGATAACGCCCGCGCCGGTCTCCGCCGAATCGTCGAACTCAATCCGCAAGCGCGGCACGCAGTGTGGGCCAGCGCCGATGTGCCCGGCGTGCGCGCCGAGCATATCAATTGGCTGGTGGACACTTGCCTGCAAACCGATCACGATGTGTATTACACCGTCATCGAGCGTTCGGTGATGGAGGGCCGCTACCCGGCCTCGCGGCGCAGTTACACCCGGCTGAGGAACATGACGGTGTGCGGCGGCGATGTGAACATGCTCTCCACTCGATTGGCCGCCGACGACAACCCCTTGTGGCTGAAGATCACCGAAGCCCGCAAGAATGTTTTCAAGCAAGCCATGCTGATCGGCCTCGACACGCTGTTGCTGTTGGCGCTTCGGCGGCTCACGCTCGAAAGCGCCGAGCGCATCGCCGGAGAACGGCTGCACGTGCGCGCCCGCGCCCTCGTGTGCCCGCACGCCGAAATCGGTATGGATGTGGACAAGCCATTTCAATACGAGATCGTCTCGAACGATCTGGCGCAAACATCCTCGTGACTCTCCGCGCTCAACTCTCCGCCGCCGACAACCGATTTTCCCGCCGGGTGTCCGACATCGCCGACCGAAACCGGACTCTGCGAAAGGCGGCCATCGTGCTGGCTCACTCCGGCGACAGCCCGTTGTGGGTCGGCGGTTTGTTGCTCGCGCTGTGGCTCGGCTCGGCTTCGTGGAAGTTCGCCGCGATGGTCGTTCTGATTGGCATTGGCGTTACGGCGGCAGTGGTGCAGTCCATCAAAGTTTTTGTGCGCCGCCCGCGCCCGGCCGGAGAATGGGGGCAGGGCTACCGCAAGATCGATCCGCACTCGTTCCCCTCCGGGCACGCGGCGCGCGCGGCCCTGCTTGCGGCGCTGGCCGTGTTTCTCGGCCCGCCGGTGTGGGCGGCGTTGGCGCTGGTGTGGGCGCCGCTCGTCGCCCTCTCGCGCGTCGCCATGCGCGTGCACTACCTCTCCGATGTGCTGGCCGGGGCGCTGTGCGGCCTCGTCTGCGCCGCCGCGCTCGGCGCCATCTTCTCGTTTTGACTCGTATCGCCGATCGGAGTATGCTTGAGGCAGTTCCGCAGACTCATTCACCCCAACTCCAACTCAAACTCAACCAAAGGAGGCATTGCTATGGCAAAGTGGGAATACTGCATCCTCACCCGACTCACGTGGGGCGTCGATACCAAATGGTACGTGAACCGTCTCTATCAACACTCGGACACCGATATGCCGGTGGAAGTGACCGAGCCGCTATTCAAAGATTACAATGACCGCATGGAACAGATGCATGCGGCCAGAGTCTATCCACTCCTTCCGGCCATCCTCAACATGTTCGGCGCGGACGGATGGGAACTGATTGACGATATGAACACCGGCATGCCCGGCGGCGAAGGGCTGGTGTTCAAGCGCGTGCCCTCGGCCCGCGCGGTTGCCAAACCCCCCGCGAAAAAATCGGCGAAGAAGCCAAAACGAAAATAGACTCTATCGGAAACAACGAACAGGCGATGGCATTGCCGTCGCCTGCGCCGCAAAATTGCTATTTCCGAAGAAGCCTATTTTAATTCTCTGCGCGCTCTTTGCGCGCGGCTCCTCGTTCGCCTTCCGTCTTTCATCCTTCGCCCTTCATCCTTTACCCTTCCCAAACATCGCCTCCCACTCCTCCAATTCCTCTTTGCTCAACCCGCGTTCCTTTTCCGCGCCTGCGCCACGCGCGGCTTTCGCCGCTCGGCTCACCTCGCGCGCAAACTCCCGCGAGGGCTTCACCGTCATCCGCCTCTGCCTCGCCGCATTCGCGATCTTCTGATCGGATGTGACCACGATCAGCCCGCCCGGATTCCGCTCGTTGCGGATTCGGTTGAGCAAAAGATCGTCGGCAGTCGTGCGCCGATCCGAAGCAAAGATCACCGTCACATCCGAATTGGAGAGACGTGAGACTCCGCCCGGCAGTCCGCCGTCGAAAATGATCGTGGCCTTTCGCCGCTCATGCACGCAGAAGCGCCGAACGTGCATCGCCAACTTCGCCTCGTCGTGCGGGTCGTCGAGCGAGAGGCCGGGCATTTGCCCGATGAGATTATGTCCGTCGATCAAATAGGGCACAGCGCAAATTGTATCGCCGCTCGCGCGCCGCCTCTCGACGATTGCCATACGATTGCCTTCCGAGTATGATCGTCGCTCATGAATTGGCGGCGACTGTTTGTGTATCTCATCCTCAACGCAATCGTCTCGGCGGCAGTCACGCTCACCGTGCTGGCCGTGTGGGATGCCACGCACCGCGCTCCCGTTGCGCTCCCTTCGGCCACCCCCATCCCTCAGCCGCCTCTGTCCATCACTCGCACCGCGCAGGCTGTGTTGCCTTCGGCCACTGCCACGCCCACCGTTTATGAAGTGAAAGGCGGCGACACGTTGGGCAGTATTGCTTTACAGTTCGATGTCTCGGTGGATGCGATCATGAAGGCCAACGGCCTCGACGATCCGAACACGTTGAGCGTCGGGCAGAAGTTGGTGATCCCGGTGGCCGGATTCATCCAGCCGACGACGACTCCGCAGTCGTTGACGAATCCCAACGCCACTCCGGTGACGCCGCCGCCCACCGGCACGGCGGTGGAGGCCGGTTCCGCGCCTCAACTCGCCATCCGCTCCATCACCGACGCTGGAAATTTGGCGACCGAAAAGATCACGATTGTGAATCTGGGTGGGGTTGTCGATCTCTCCGGTTGGACTCTGCGCGACGATCAGGGCAACATGTACGCGTTCCCGGCGCTGAGTCTATTTCAGGGCGGCGCGGTGAGCGTGCACACCGGGCTGGGGCGCGACACGGTGACCGATTTGTATTGGGGGCAGGGCGGGGCGATGTGGCAGAGCGGGGAAACGGCGACGCTGATCGATCCGAAGGGGCGGGCGCACACAACATTCACCACGCCATAAATTGTAGGGGCGACTACCTGCCCCCTGCAAGGGGGGCGCGGTCGCCCACCGCCGTCGCCCATGATTGGGCGGGGGCAAGCCCCGCCCCTACAATTGGATTACGATTTCTTTTCGTCTTCTTTCTTTTCTTCCGGCTTCTCATCTCCCTGCAAGCCCTTGCGAAACTCGCGAATGGCCGTGCCGAGATCGGTGCCAATCTTCCCCAACCGGCCCACGCCGAAGAGGACGATGACGATGACGAGAATGATCAACAACTCTGGAACGCCTAAACGGAATGGCATGGTTATCTCCTTGTGCACGCTGCTCGAGGTGCTGTTTACGATTATAACAGATGCGGCTATTCGACGGAGAAACGGGACTCGATCTCTTTCAAGACTCTAGCGAGATCAGGATGGGTTCGCTTGACTGCGCTCTCGACATCCGTCAGCTCGCGGAAATGCAACAGCGAGTCGTCAGCAAAGTAAACATCCCCGCGAATGAAGGCCACATACTCTCCACGCACATCCAGGGCGACTTCTGTTGAACGCACGAAGGGTGACTCTGAGAGAATGGCCAGCAGTGAGTGGTAATACTCCTCAACCGACAAAACGCGCCTCGCTTAAAGCCTGATATTTCGTTTCCAATAGATGCAAGGCCTCAACCTCCATCCACCAGTCCAGATTGTCCAAACTCTCAGGGATCTCCCGCGCCTTGAAGCGTCTCTCGAACTCCGCGCTGGTGAGATTGAATCGTTTCTCAAACTCGGCCAGCCGCTCCCGAGTGCGCTTGAGTCCGTATTGGAGCGTTTTGAGTTTGCTGTGAATAGCGCCTTCAAGCAAGGGCTTGAGGTCTATCGGCGCTTCAGTGGTAATCGTGACTTGTTGAGTCATGCTGAGTTCCTTTGATGATATACAGAGTATAGTAGCAACAATTAGTCTTTGTCAAACTTTTGATGAGCGGATCAAAGGCTTTTCGTTCTATAATTACCCCCATGGCCGATCAAGCCCTCTACCGCAAATGGCGTCCTGCCGCGTTCGACGAAGTGGTGGGGCAAGAACACGTCATCAATACGATTCGGAACGCGCTGGCCTCGGGGCGCGCCGCTCACGCTTACCTCTTCTCCGGCCCGCGCGGCACCGGCAAAACCTCCACTGCCCGGCTCGTCGCCAAAGCCCTCAATTGCACCCACCCCGATCCTCATCAGCGCCCCGACAACACCTGCCCCAACTGCCTCGCCGTCAACGAAGGCCGCTTCCTCGACCTCATCGAAATCGACGCCGCCTCCAACACCGGCGTCGATAACATCCGCGACCTGCGCGACAAAATCAACTTCGCGCCGGGCGAAGGCCGCTGCAAAATCTACATCATCGACGAAGTGCACATGCTTTCAATGGGCGCGTTCAACGCTCTGCTCAAAACGCTCGAAGAGCCGCCCGCGCACGCCATCTTCATCCTCGCCACCACCGAACTGCACAAAGTCCCGCTCACCGTCGCCTCGCGCTGCCAAAAGCACGCCTTCCGCCGCATCCCCGCCGCCGAAGTCGCTCGCCGCCTGCAAGAGATCGTCGAACGCGAAGCGCTGACGGTCGAACCGTCGGTGCTCGAACTGGTGGCCCGGCAGGCCACCGGCAGTTTACGCGACGCGATCAGTTTGCTCGATCAACTTGTGATCGCCCCCGACGAGCCGGTCACTCTCGACAGCGCGTTGGCCGTGATGGGCACCGCCAGCGGCCAAGCCGTGCAAGACCTCGCCGACGCGCTCGCCGAACACGACACCGCGCGCGGCCTCGACCTCATCAACGCCGCCACCGACGGCGGCGCCGACCCGCGACAGTTTGCCCGCCAAATGGTCGATTACCTTCGCGGCCTGCTCCTCATCCGGCTGGGCAACCCCGCGCTCGTCGATGCCTACGCCGGAATCGAAACGCGCAAAGCCATGCAATTGCAGGCGGCCAAGTTCGAGCCCGCCGCGCTCCTCCGCGCCATCAAAGCCTTCAACACCGCCAGCGATCAGCGCGGCGCGTGGATTTCGCAACTGCCGCTCGAATTGGCTTTTGTGGAATCGCTCCGCGCCCCCGCGCCAGCCGATCCTCCGGTGGCGGCCTCCCACCTCGCACCGGCCCAGCCCGTCCGCGCCGCCTCCATTCCGAAACACCCCACCACTCCGGCGGCGCCGACTCCGACTCCCGCCTCGCCCACTGTTCAGCTGGGAACCATCGTCTCCAAATGGAAAGAGGTCGCCGCCGCGAGTCGACGAATCCACCCCAGCCTTCAAGCCCTCGTTAACTCGTGCAAACCGTTCAGCCTCGAAGGCGATGTGCTCACCCTCGCCTTCGATCACGAAACGCCGCGCTCGAAAGCGGAGACGGAATCGAACCGGCAGGGAATCGAAAAAGCGTTGCGCGGCGTGATCGGCTCGCCGCTCAAAGTTCGGTGCATTATGGGCGCCGGAGGCGATTCGCTGCCCGATGTGGACGGCAACGGCGTGGTGGCCGAAGCCATGCGGTTGGGCGGGAAAGTACGGAAGCAATAACCACCTACCAATCACAGGAGATTCAAATGTCCCGAGGCAAAGGCTTTCGCCCGCAAATGGGCGGCGGCAACATGATGGCGAAACTCGCCAAAGTGCAAGAAGAAATGCAAAAGACTCAAGAGGCTCTGCAACATGAGCGGCTCACGGTCACAGCGGGCGGCGGCGCGGTCACGGTGGTCATCTCCGGCGCACAGCGCGTGCAGTCCATCGCCGTCACCCCCGAACTTCTGCAATCGGGCGATGTCGAAATGGTGGGCGATATTCTCGTCGCCGCCGTGAACGACGCCATCGAAAAATCGCAAACCCTCGCCGCCGAACGATTGAACGCGGTGACTGGCGGGCTTGGGCTGCCGGGAATGTGACACGATGATTAGATGACACGGTGACAAGATGACAAAATGACACGCTGACCATAAGTTTCATCTTGTCATCCCTTCATCCCTTCATCCCACCATCCCTTCATGCCCTCCGCCATCCCTCGCCCGGTGCAGTCGCTCATTGACGAGTTCTCTCGCCTGCCAGGCATCGGCCCCAAAAGCGCCTCACGGCTCACCTATTTTCTTCTGCGCCAACCGCCGGAGCAGAGCCGCGCGCTGGCTGAAGCCTTGACGCAGCTCAAAGAGCGCACGCGCTTCTGCTCGACGTGCTTCAACATGACCGACGCCGACACCGATCCCTGCCCGTTGTGCCGCGACGATCAGCGCGACGCCGGACTCCTCTGCGTTGTCGAAGCGCCGCTGGATGTGATCGCTCTTGAGCGCACGCGCAGTTTCCAGGGCCGCTACCATGTTCTGCACGGCGCCATCTCGCCCGTCGAAGACATCGGCCCCGAAGATTTGCGGATCAAAGAACTGATGGCGCGGTTGCAGAACGCAAAGATTCGTGAGGTGATTCTGGCGACCAACCCCAGTTACGAGGGCGAAGCCACGGCGATGTATTTGCAAAAGCAGATCGCGCCGCTGGGGGTTCGAGTCACTCGCCTCGCGCGCGGCTTGCCTGTCGGCGGCGATCTCGAATACGCCGATGAGACAACGTTGGCCCGCGCCCTCGAAGGGCGAAGCGAGATGTAGTATCGTAAAAGAAGGAGTCCCCCATGACCATTGCTGAATTCACTTCTGCTAGCATGAGCCTGGCGCTCACCGAAGAGCATGAAATGATTCGCCAGACTGCCCGCGATTTTGCCCAGAACGAGATCGCGCCGGTGGCCGCCGACCACGACGAGTCGGGCGAGTTTCCGTACGAGACGATCAAAAAGATGGGCGCATTGGGACTCATGGGCATCGAAGTCCCCGAAGAATACGGCGGCGCGGGAATGAACACGGTAGCCTACGTGCTGGCGCTCGAAGAGATCAGCAAAGTGGATGCTTCGCACGGCACGGTGATGAGCGTGAACAATTCGCTGGTGTGCCATGGGCTGATTGAGTTTGGAACCGAAGAGCAAAAGCAAAAATATCTCGCCCCCATCGCCAGCGGAAAGAAGATCGGCGCATATTCGCTCACCGAGCCGATGTCTGGCTCCGATGCGGGCAACATGAAAACACGCGCGGCGCGAAGCGGCGACCATTACGTGATCAATGGCCGCAAGTCGTGGGTCACCTCCGCGCCCGTCGCCGACATCGTTGTGGTGTTTGCGATGACCGCGCCGGAGAAAAAACACAAAGGCATCACGGCTTTCATTGTTGAAACCGACAAGCCCGGGTTTGTGCGCGGCAAAAAAGAACCCAAACTCGGCATCCGCGCCTCGGCCACCAGCGAGATTGTCTTCGAGGAGTATCAGTGCCCCGTCGAGAATCGGTTGGGCGAGGAAGGCGAGGGCTTCAAGATTGCGATGACCGTGCTAGACGCCGGGCGCGTCGGTATTGCCTCGCAGGCGCTGGGCATTGCCGAGGCGGCTTACGAGGCCAGCCTCGCTTACATGCAAGAGCGCGAGGCCTTCGGGCAGAAGATCGGCCAGTTTCAGGGTTTGCAGTTCAAAGTGGCCGACATGAAAACGCGCATCGAGGCCTCGCGGTTGTTGATCTACAGCGCGGCGCTGGCAAAGACGCGAAGCAAAACAACGGGCGAGCGATACACGCTCGAAGCCTCGATGGCGAAACTGTTCGCCTCGGAGACGGCCATGTTTTGCGCCCATCAGGCCGTGCAGATTCACGGCGGCATGGGCTACAGCAAAGAACTGCCGGTGGAGCGTTTCTTCCGCGACGCGAAGATTACTGAAATCTACGAAGGCACGAGTGAGATTCAACGAATGGTGATCGCGCGGAATGAGTTGGGGTTGAGGTGAAAGGAGGTCGGCATGTTGACCAAAACTGTTTCAGTTCAAGAGGGCATCTTCATTCCCAGAAGCCTCTTGCCTGTTGGCGGAGAGTGGGTGGTCATGATCGTGGGGCAGGAGATTATTCTTCGGCCTAAAATGGATCGACGCGAGGCTCATACACGAATGCGCCAACTCCGAGAGACACTACGCGAGACTTACGGCGTTTTCCCCGATTCGAGCGAACTGATCCGACAGGATCGAGATGAACGATGAAAATCCTTGTGATCGACTCGAATGTGGTCATCAAGTGGTTCTCGCCGGAAACTGACACAGAGGCGGCTGACGCGATCCGTGATAAACATTTGCAAGATGAACTGACTCTGGTAGCACCGGATCTGCTCATAGCGGAAGTGGCGAATATTCTCTGGAAAAAGCGAGAGCAGGTTAGTGAGACACAGGCAATTGATGCGCTGTTTCAGATCATTTCATCCGGTATTGAGTTTGTGCAGGTCGAATCGCTCGCCGAATCCGCTTATCGTCTCGCTCGCCAACACAAGCGCTCGGCCTACGATTGTTTTTATCTCGCCCTTGCCGTCAGCCACCATTGTGATTTTATAACCGCCGACGAGCGGCTGTTCAATGCTATTGCCAAGCAGGAGCCGCGAGTCAAACTTCTACGCGAGTATTCCGTCGAATGAAAACTGCCTGCCTCTCTCAACACGGCGGCCCCGCGGTGATGACCCTCGGCGACCGCCCCACGCCCGAACCCAAAGCCAACGAAGTATTGGTGCGCATCCGAGTCGCGGCGATGAACCGCGTGGACAAATGGGTGCGCGACGGCTGGCCCGGAATCAAACTGCAACTGCCGCACATTCTCGGCTCCGACGGCGCGGGTGTGGTGGAAGCCGTCGGCCCGAATGTGACCCGCGTCAAAACGGGCGACCGGGTTGTGCTCAACACTAACATCGGATGCGGCGCGTGCGAATTCTGTATGGCCGGCCACGACAACCTCTGCTCCAATTGGCATCTCTTCGGCGAAACGGTGGATGGAACGAACGCCGAGTACGCCGTCATCCACGAACGGCAACTGCTTCACCTGCCCGATGGCTTCCCGTTCGAGAACGCCGCCGCCGCCGGACTCGTCTTTCACACCGCGTGGCACTCGCTCATCACCAAAGGCCAGCTGCGCGCGGGGGAGTCGGTGCTAGTGGTGGGCGCGGGCGGCGGCGTGAACACCGCCGCTATTCAGATCGCCAAGATGGCCGGATGCGTTGTGTACGTCGTTGGATCGGATGAATCAAAACTGGCGAAGGCGCAATCGCTCGGCGCCGATGTGTTGATTGATCGCTCGAAGGATGATTGGGGCAAAAAGATTTTTCAACTCACCGACAAACGCGGCGTGGACGTGGTGGTGGACAACGTGGGCGCGGCGACGATGATGACCAGTTTGCGCGCCGCGCGAAAAGGCGGGCGCGTACTCACCGTGGGCAACACCGCCGGGCCAAAATTCGAGTTCGACAACCGCTACATGTTCGGCAAGCATATCAGTCTGCTCGGCTCCACCATGGGCACGCTCGACGACTTCCGCGCAGTGATGTCGCTGGTGTTCGCCGGCAAACTCCACGCTCCCATCGATTCCACATTCCCGCTCGCCGACATCCGCGCCGCGCATGAGAAAATGGATCGCGGCGATCTGTTCGGGAAGATATTGTTGATCCCATAGCCCCGCTTGCGTATGCGCCGCCCGCCGAGCGTAACTTGGTTGTCAGTGTTAGTGTTTATATTAGCGGCGTTGCAGTGGACGCGGGCGGCCACACTCTTTGCCCGGCAAGATTTTCTGACCGAACTGCAAATATCGCTCCACTTGCCGTACTCGATTCTGATGGCGGTGATGTGGGGCGGATTGTTGGCGGCGGCCTCCGTTGGATTGTGGAAATTGAGATCATGGGGGCGCCGCCTCGCGTTGGCCGCCGTCACCGTGTCGCAAGCCCAATCGTGGCTCGATCACTTTCTCTTCGCCCGATCCGATTATGCCCGGCTCTCCACCGGGTTCGCGGCGGGCGCATCCGCCATCGTGCTGGCATTGGTGTGGAGCGTGCTGTGGCGAAAGCGATTCTAGATTGCAGATTTCAGATCGCAGATTGTATTTTCAATCTGCGATCTGAAATCTGCAATGGGAGAGGGTATGGCCATCAACCCCAAAATTGAACACCTTCGGAGTCTGCGCGAGGAAGCCAAACTGGGCGGCGGGCTGGATCGCATCGAGGCCCAGCACAATCGCGGGCGGCTCACCGCGCGCGAGCGGCTCGAACTTCTGCTCGACCGCGGCTCATTCCGCGAGGTGGATGCGTTTGTGGCGCACCGCACCACCGACTTCGGCCTCGACGAAAAGAAATTCCTCAGCGACAGCGTGGTTACGGGCTGGGGCACCATCGACGGGCGGCTGGTTTACGTTTTCTCGCAAGACTTCACCGTGTTCGGCGGCAGTCTCGGCGAAGTGCACGCCGAAAAAGTTTGCAAGATCATGGATATGGCCATGAAGACCGGAGCGCCGGTGATCGGGCTGAACGACTCTGGCGGGGCGCGGATTCAAGAGGGCGTCGTCTCGCTCGGCGGTTATGCTGACATCTTTTTGCGCAACACCCTCGCTTCGGGCGTCATCCCGCAGATCAGCGCCATCATGGGGCCGTGCGCGGGCGGGGCGGTGTATTCGCCGGCCCTCACCGATTTCATCTTCATGGTCAAAGGCTCGTCGTATATGTTCGTCACCGGGCCGGATGTGGTAAAGAGCGTCACGTCGGAAGATGTGACCTTCGAGCAGTTGGGCGGGGCCAGCGTGCACGGCTCCACTTCGGGCGTGTGCCACTACGTGGCCGAGAACGAAGCCGATTGCATGTTCCTCATCCGCAAACTGCTCAGTTACATTCCGCAGAACAACATGGAAGACCCGCCGTTCGCCAAGAGCGCCGACGACCCTCTGCGCGAAGACGAATCGCTCGACACCATCATTCCCGATAACCCCAACAAGCCTTACGACATCAAAGAAGTGATCGCCAAAGTGATGGACAACGGCGAGTTCTTCGAGATGCACGCCGATTACGCGCAGAACATCGTGGTGGGCTTCGCGCGGCTGGGCGGGCACAGCGTGGGAGTGGTGGCCAACCAACCGGCGGTGCTGGCCGGCGTGCTCAACATCGACGCGTCGGAGAAGGCGGCGCGTTTCATCCGCTTCTGCGATTGCTTTAACATTCCTCTCGTCACCTTCGAGGATGTGCCGGGTTTTCTGCCGGGCACCGGGCAAGAGCATGGCGGCATCATTCGCAGCGGCGCGAAATTGTTGTACGCCTATTGCGAGGCCACCGTGCCCAAACTCACCGTGATCACTCGCAAGGCCTACGGCGGCGCGTACGATGTGATGAGCAGCAAACACATTCGCGGCGATCTGAATCTGGCTTGGCCGACGGCAGAGATCGCGGTGATGGGGCCGGACGGCGCGGTGAACATCATCTTTCGCAAAGAGTTGGCCGAAGCCGCCGACCCCGCGGCGAAGAAAGCCGAACTGGTGCAAATGTATCGAGAGAAGTTTGCCAACCCCTACGTGGCCGCCTCGCGTGGGTACATCGACGACGTGATCGAGCCGCGCGAAACGCGCCCGCGATTGATCAACGGACTCGAACTGCTGGCTCACAAACGCGACAGCAACCCGCAGAAGAAGCACGGGAACATTCCGTTGTAGAGAGCGCCATGTCAAACGTCACCAAAGTTCTCATCGCCAATCGAGGCGAGATCGCCGTGCGCATCATTCGCGCCTGCCGCGAACTGGGCATCGAAACAGTGGCCGTGTATTCCGAAGCCGACCGCAACGCCATGCACGTGCGCTACGCCGATCAAGCCTTCTTCATCGGCCCCGCTCCCTCACGTGAATCGTATTTGCGAATCGACAAGATTCTCGATGTCGCCAAAAAGTCGGGCGCTGACGCTATTCATCCGGGCTACGGCTTCCTCGCCGAGCGCGATGATTTTGCGCAGGCCTGCGCCGACGAAGAGATCACCTTTATCGGCCCCAAGCCCTCGTCCATTGCGGCCATGGGCGACAAAGCGGTGGCGCGGTCAACGGTGACCAAAGCCGGTGTGCCGGTGGTGCCCGGCACCGAGGGCGAGGGCAATTTGCGCGACGACGAGATCATCGCTATCGCCCCGCAGATCGGTTTCCCATTATTGATCAAAGCGACGGCGGGAGGCGGCGGCAAAGGGATGCGCGAAGTCCGCGCCCCCGACGATCTGCCGGTGGCTCTGGCCTCTGCCCGCCGGGAAGCCGACTCGGCTTTCGGTGACGGCAACGTGTATCTCGAAAAATTGGTGACCGGCGCGCGGCACATCGAGATTCAGATCATGGCCGACACGCAGGGCAACATCGTTTATCTCGGTGAGCGGGAGTGCTCGATACAGCGCCGCCACCAAAAAGTTTTGGAAGAGTCGCCCTCGCCGTTTGTGAGCGACGATGAAGGGCTGCGCGCGCGCATGGGCGAGGTGGCCTGCCGCGCCGCCGCTTCGGTGGGATACATCAACGCGGGCACCATTGAATTTTTGGTGGACAAAGAGAAGAACTTTTACTTTCTCGAAATGAACACGCGCCTGCAAGTGGAGCATCCGGTGACGGAACTGGTGACCGGCGTGGACATCGTGAAGGAGCAGATCCGCGTGGCGCGCGGGCGGCAGTTGAGCCGTAAGCAGGAAGACATTCGGCTTAACGGTTGGGCGATTGAGTGCCGGGTGAATGCCGAAGACCCCTACAACAATTTCATGCCCTCCACCGGAACGGTGTCGGCTTCCATTTTGCCCACCGGCCCCGGCGTGCGCGTGGACACCGGCGTGTACGTGGGCTACACCATCCCGCGCTTCTACGATTCGCTGATCTCGAAAGTGATCTGCTGGGGCGAGAGCCGCGGCGAGGCCCTGCTGCGGATGCGCCGGGCGCTGGAAGAATACAAGATCGTCGGCGTCAAAACGAACATCCCTCTGCATCAGAATTTGCTCAATTCGCATCGCTTCATCGCCGGGAACTTCGACACACGCTTCCTCGAAGAGCGGTTCGAGATGGATCGCGAGAACACCGCACACCCGGAGATTGCCGCCATTTTGGCGACGCTGGTGGCGCACCACAAAGGCCAGCAGGCGGCGCAGATTGTTCAGCGCGGCGCGCGCGATGCGAGCAACTGGAAATGGGTGGGCCGATACGAGAGGATGCACCGATGAGGTATCTGACGACCCTCAACGACAAAACGTACACTATCGAGATCAACGATGATCGCCACGTCACGGTGGATGGCAAGATGTACGAGATCGATCTCGAAGCGTTGGCGGCGCAGTCACTGTATTCGTTGTTGATCGACAATCAATCGTACGAAGCATTCATTGAAAGCGACGACGAAGGCTGGCGCGTGCTCATGCGCGGCGATCTGTATGAGGCCAAAGTGGTGGACGAGCGCGCGGCGCGGCTGGCGAAATCGGCGGGCGGCGCGGCTCCGCAGAGCGGCGACTTCCATTTGAAAGCGCCGATGCCGGGCTTGGTGGTGTCGGTGCCGGTGGGCGAAGGGCAGGCGGTGAAGAAGGGCGATATTTTGGTGATTCTCGAATCGATGAAAATGCAGAATGAGTTGAAGTCGCCGCGCGAGGGGACGGTGGCGCGGGTGAAGGTGAAAGGCGGCGACACGGTGGAGCAGAATCAGATCATGGTGACGGTGGGTGAGGCGAAAGGATCGTAGATCGCGGATCGGCGGTTGCAGATTGGAGAGTGGGAAGTGGAAGGCGTTTTCTATATTGCGGTGATTGTGGCGGTGACGATGAGCGGGCTGTTGTTCATGCTCACCTCGATCCGCCGCATCCCGGAAGGGCATCGCGGGGTGTTGTTTCGCATGGGCAGACTGGTGAAAGAACTGCCGCCCGGCACGGCGTGGGTCGTGCCGCTGTTCGATAGCGTGATGCTGGTGAATTTGAGCGAGCAGACTTTTGCTCTGCCGCCCGATCTCACGATCTCGAACGGAGAAAAGTTCAGAGTCGAAGGCAGTTTCACTTGCAAGATCATTCAGCCTATCCCGGCGGTGATGGTCGCCATGCAGGCGCGGCAGGATATTGCCGACGTGGTGGGCAATAAATTGGTGGATGAGATCAAGTTGATGGGCAGCAGCACGGCGATAGAACGCCCAGCGCAGGCGCAGGAGTGGGCGCTCGATGCGCTCAACCAAAAAATGTCGGCGGCGTGGCAGCTCAAGTTCACCAAAGTGGAATTTCGATTAACGCATTTGTCGTCAACGGATTGAACGGATTCAACGGATTGAACGGATTCAACGAATGATTCCGAGAAGAATCCGTTCAATCTGTTTCATCCGTTGACTAAAAACAGGCAACCTATGCGAGATACCGAGCGCGAACGATGGGAGCGCGAGACGCTCAGCCCGACTCTCAAAAAGAATCCTGAACGCGGAGCCGACTTGCAAACCTCGTCGGGCATTCCGTTGGAGCGAGCGTTCGGCCCGGACGATCCGCCGCCCGGAATCGGCTTCCCCGGCGAATATCCCTTCACGCGCGGAGTCCAGCCCACAATGTATCGCGGGCGGCTGTGGACGATGCGCCAATATGCCGGATACGCGACGGCGGAAGAGTCGAATCGGCGCTATAAGTATTTGTTTCAGCAAGGGCAAACCGGACTCTCGGTCGCCTTCGACTTGCCGACTCAGATCGGTTACGACCCCGACCATCCGTTGGCGCTGGGCGAGGTGGGCAAAGTGGGCGTATCGATCCCGACGCTCGACGACATGGCGCGATTGTTCGACGGCATCCCGCTCAACGAGGTGTCCACCAGTATGACCATCAACGCGCCCGCCGCGATTCTGCTGGCGATGTACATTGCGGTGGGCAAGCGGCAGGGCGTGTCGCCGAAGCATCTGCGCGGCACGATTCAAAACGACATCCTCAAAGAATACGTCGCCCGCGGCACGTATATTTTTCCGCCCGGCCCGTCGATGCGGCTCATCACCGACGTGTTCCGCTATTGCCAAACGGAAGTCCCGCAGTGGAACACCATCAGCATCTCCGGCTATCACGTCCGCGAAGCCGGATCGACTGCCGTGCAAGAAGTCGCCTTCACGTTGGCCAACGGCATCGCCTACGTGCAGGCCTCCATCGACGCCGGGTTGAGCGTGGACGACTTCGCGCCGCAGTTGGCCTTCTTCTTCAACGCGCACAACCAGTTTCTCGAAGAGGTAGCCAAGTTCCGCGCCGCGCGCCGATTGTGGGCCAAGATCATGCGCGAGCGATTCGGCGCGAAGAATCCAAAATCGTGGATGCTTCGCTTTCACACCCAAACCGCCGGGTCGGCGCTCACCGCTCAACAGCCCGAAGTGAACGTGGCCCGCGTCGCCATTCAGGCCCTCGCCGCCGTGCTCGGCGGCACACAGAGTCTGCACACCAACAGCATGGATGAGGCTCTGCAACTGCCCACCGAAAAAGCGGCGCGCGTGGCTTTGCGCACCCAGCAAGTCATCGCTTATGAATCAGGGGTGGCCGACACCATCGATCCGCTGGCGGGCAGTTACGCCATCGAGTCGCTCACCGACGAGATCGAACAACGCGCCGCCGATTACATCGCCCGCATCGACGAGCTGGGCGGCGCGGTGAGCGCCATCGAGCGCGGCTACATTCAGAAAGAGATCGAAGACGCGGCCTATCGCTACCAGCGAGCCGTCGAGTCGAAAGAGCAGATCGTCGTGGGGGTGAATGAGTTCACGGCGGGCGGGGAGTTGGACATCGATCCGTTCGTGATCGATCCGGCCATCGAAAAATCTCAGCGCGAAAAAGTGGCCGCCGTTCGCGCCCGCCGCGACTCGGCGCGGGTGAGCGAACTCCGCGCCCGCCTCGACTCCGCCGCGCGCTCCACCGACAACCTCATGCCCCTCTTCATCGAGTGCGTCGAGAACGACCTCACGCTCGGCGAGATTTGCGACACGCTCAGAGGCGCGTGGGGGGAGTATCGGCCAAAAACGTAGCGGTTAGCGATCAGCGTTCAGCAATTGACTGACCGCTGATCGCTGAATGCTGAGTGCTCTCATGATCAAGAAAATCAACCACATCGCCATCATCGTTCCTGATCTCGACTCGTCGCTCTCGTTTTGGCGCGACACATTGGGGCTGACTCTGACTCACACCGAAGAAGTCAAAGGGCAAGAGTCCATCGTCGCCTTTTTGCCCACCGGCGATAGCGAGGTGGAACTGGTGAAGCCGACGACCGAGACCAGCGGCGCGGCCCGGTTCCTCGCCAAGCGCGGCCCCGGCCTGCATCACATTGCCCTCGAAGTGGACGACCTCGACGAAATGCTGATGCGGTTGAAAGAGAAGGGTGTGCGGTTGATCAACGAAACGCCGGTGGTTGCCGCCGGAGGCAACCGCGCCGCCTTCATCCATCCCGAAAGCGCGAACGGCGTGTTGGTGGAGTTGTATGAAACGAAAGCCGGTTGAAAAAGAACGGGCGCTCACTTGAGCGCCCGCTTGATTCAATCACTCAGTTTGTCCGTCGCCGCCGCTTTCTTCTTCCTCCCCTCGCGTCCACTCCTCCAGCAGTTCGCGCGCTTCGGCGGCGAATTTCTCCGGCACGATAATCTCGGCCTCGCCCAGCACCCCCACTGTGAGGCCATAGGCCGCGCCCGCGCCTTCCTGCGCCACCATCACCGGAATGCCTTCGGCCTCCAGCAAACTTTTGATCAAGTTGGCTTCCACTTGGCCGGAAGCCACATGCACACAAACGAGTTCGTCAGGCATCCGAATCACTCCTCGAACAGGGCCGCCACCGGCGCGGCAAAGCCGGGCAACACATCGTTGGCGGCCAGCGTATCGCCTTCGCCGAATTCGCGCACGTCCGTCAGCGATTTGTAAGCGAACACGGTTTTGGAAGCCGGCTCGGCAATCCAGATCAGCCGCACGCCGATGGCGAAGTATTCGCGCATCTTCTGTGTCACCTCCTGCCAGCGATCATCGGGCGAAAGAATTTCCACGATCAGATCCGGCGCAACGTCGAGGTAGCCGCTCGTCTTCTGGCGTTTCGCCAGCCGTTCGTTCGACACGAAGATCACGTCCGCCGCCCGGATCGTGTCGGGGTCGCGCTGAACGTAGATTCCCACTTCGCCCACGACCACCTTGCCCGACCTTGATTGCCGTGCGTAGGCTTTCAACCGCTCGCCAAAGTTCATCTCATAATCACCGTGAGGAAACCCGGCGGGACTCATCAGCACGATTCTCCCTTCCACCAATTCACAGGGGCCAATGTCGCCCATCGCCAGCAAATCATCGCCAGTGATGAGTGTCTCGGTTGTGGGAAGCGCAAGTTCAACAGCCATACCGCACCGCCTTTCCGCAAATACTATAGCACACAACCGCCCAATCAAACTTCACTGGCGATCATCTCCCCCGGCGTCTGCCGTCGGCGAATGAGCCGATACGACTCGCCGTCCACCATCACTTCGGCGGGCAGGGGGCGCGAATTGTAATTCGAGGCCATCGCCAAACCGTACGCGCCCGCGTCGAGCACCGCCAGCAGATCGCCCTCGGCCATCGGCGGCAACATCCGGTCGCGCGCCAAAAAATCAGCGCTCTCACAAATCGGCCCGGCCACATCCGCGCGGCGCAACTCTCCGCCTCGCTCCACCGGCCACACGCGATGATGCGCCTCGTACAGCGCCGGGCGAATGAGCGTGTGCATCCCCGCGTCCACAATGACGATGCGCTCTTTGTTGTATTGAACGGATGTGAGAAGAAGGCCAGAGTTGGCCACCACGGAGCGCCCCGGCTCGATCAGAATCCTGCCGGGCCACGAGTCCAGTCGGGGGGCGATGATCGCGGCAAAGGCCTCCACATCCGGAGGGGCGTCGTCATCCCGATAGGCGACGGGGAACCCGCCGCCGATGTCGAGCGAATCGATCTGCGCTCCGGCGCGGCTTGCCCGTCGGGCAAACTCCAACGCCGCCTCGATGGCTCGCAGTGTTCCATTAGGCGAACCGAGTTGCGAGCCGATGTGCACGTGCACGCCGCGAAGGCTCACGTTCGGCCAATGCCTGCGCGCCATCGCCCACGCCGCTTCCATCGGCACGCCGAATTTGCTCGCCGCCGATCCGGTGCTGATGTGGTGGTGCGTGTCGGCCTCCACATCGGGCCGGAGCCGGATGGCCACATTCGGTTTCGCGCCGAGCCGCCCGGCGATCTCGTTCACCCGCCGCAGTTCGCCCTCCGACTCGACGTTGATCCAGCCGACCCCTGCCCTCAGCGCCGCCTCGATCTCGGCGGCGGTTTTGCCCACGCCCGCAAACACAACCTTGCCCGCCTCCGCGCCGATGGTCATCACTCGAAACAACTCGCCGCCCGAAACGATGTCGAAGCCTGCGCCTTCGTCTTTGAGCAAGCGCAGGATCGAAAGGTTGCCATTGGCCTTCACCGAATAACAAATCGTCGGCTTGAGTTGGGCGAAGGCCGACGCGATGCGCCGATAGTTTTCGCGGAGTCGATTCGCGGAGTAAACGTACAGCGGCGTGCCGAACTCGGCGGCCAGCGCCGCGAGGGGCACGGCCTCACAATGAAGTTGATCGTCGATGTATTGAAACGGGAGCATGGAGATCGAACCGCAAAGATCGCGGAGATCAAAAGCAGAACTTCGCGCCCTTTGCGCCTTCGCGGTGAATGAATCGTAACTGCTCACACGTGAAGCACTCTGAGCGAAGTTCCGCGCTCTTTGCGGAACGAAGTCGACCCATAGGCCCCCTTTGGGGGAGAGTGCGGATGTTGCGCCGAGCCGCATCCTTCGACTTCGCGCCGAAAACCATCGGCGCTTCGCTCAGGATGCGCGAGCAGTTACAACGAATCAATCGGCCAGCGCCAGCCGGGCAATCGTCACGCCGTCGCCGCCTTCGGTGTCGCCGCCGGGCTCGTGCGACGACACGAGGTCGTTGGCCCTCAGCATATCGCGCACGGCCTGCCGCAGTTTGCCCGTGCCTTTGCCGTGAATGATTCGCACCCACGGCAACTGCGCCGTGTACGCCGAGTCGATGTACCGCTCCAGCATCATCAACCCCTCATCCACCGTCTGCCCGCGCAGATCGATTTCCATTCCGGTCGTTGGGCGGGTGGGTAGTTGGGTGGTTAGGTGGTTGGGTGGTTGGGTGGTTGGAATTTGAGGTTTGAGATTTGGAGTTTGAAGTTTTTCAGAAATCGTTTGCAGTTCATCCAACTTGGCGCGGATGCGAAGGCGGCCCACTTGCACTTCGGCGTCGGCGGCGGTGAGCGAGAGCACACTGCCTTCGGTTTTGAGAGTGGTCAGCCACACCCGGTCGCCCAATCGGATCGGTTTTTTTGCGCTGGCAGATTCAACCGATCTAACGGGCGACGGGATCGAGGGGATGGACGACTCGGCTTCGTCGGCCAATTCTTCGGCGGCGGCTTCGATCTCTTTCACTGCCGACAGCGGCAGGGAGGCCGCCTGCATCTTTCGCCGCAATGCCCGCGCCTCTTCCTGCACCAACTCGATCTCTTTTCTGGCCTCTTCCCTCGCCTCGTCGATCACCGTCTGTCGTTCCTCCTCGATCCGGTCGAGCCGCCGCGCGAGTCGGGCTTCGAGCGCCAGCGCGTCGGCGCGCACGGCTTCGGCTAACGCCCGCTCGCGGCGGGCCAGATCGCGCTGGCGGTGAATCTCGTCGAGCAGTTTCTCGGCTTCGAGATCGGTGTGCGGCATCATCGTCTGCGCTTCGCCGATGATGGTGCCGTCGAGGCCGAGCCGTTTGGCGATGGCGAAGGCGTTACTGCGCCCCGGCAGGCCGATGGTGAGGTGATAGGTGGGGGCGAGCGTTTCGAGATCGAACTCCACGCTGGCATTGGCAACTCCCGGCGTGGTGTGCGCGTAAATTTTCAGTTCGGGGTAATGCGTGGTGGCGAGGGTGGTCGATCCGGCGTCCAACAGAAAAGAGAGGATGGCGCGGGCGAGGGCGGAACCTTCGGCGGGATCAGTGCCCGCGCCGAGCTCATCGAGGATCACCAGCGAGCGCGAGTCGGCCTGTTTCAGAATCCCGATGATGTTGGTGATGTGCGATGAAAAAGTGGAGAGACTCTGCTCGATGGATTGCTCGTCGCCGATGTCGGCGTACACCGACTCGAAGGTCGAGATTTCCGAGCCGGACTGCGCCGGGATGTGCAGGCCGCATTGGGCCATGACCGCGAGCAGGCCCACCGTTTTGAGGCTCACGGTTTTGCCGCCAGTGTTGGGGCCGGTGACGACGACCACGTAGGTTTGATCGTCGAGGATGAAATCAACCGGCACGACGGCCGTCGGATCGAGCAGCGGGTGGCGGGCCTCCCTCAGCCGTATCGTCGATCCCGGATGAGCGCGCGCGCCTCTGACTTCTGACTTCTGACTTCTGGCTTCTCTTAATGTTGGCTCACTCGCTCGCAGAGCATCGGCGTACTTCGCTTTGGCGAAGGCGAGGTCGAGTTCGGCCAGCGCCTCGACGGTGTACTTGATGGCTTCCGCTTGCCCGCCGATGAGTTTGCACAGCTCGGCGAGGATGCGGCGAATCTCTTCCTGCTCTTCGAGTTGCAGTTTGCGCCACTCGTTGTTGAGTTCCACCGTGGCCAGCGGCTCGATAAAAATGGTTGCGCCCGACGACGATTGATCGTGCACGACGCCGCGCAGTTTGCCTTTGTGCTCGGCTTTGAGCGGGATGACGTAACGGCCCTCGCGCTGGGTGATGATGTTCTCTTGAAGATATGCTCCGTAACGGGAACTATTGAGGATGGTGTGCAGTTTTTGCAGGAGGCGGTCGTGCGCCACTTTGAGTTGATGGCGGATCGAGGCGAGTTTGTCGGAAGCGGAACTCAGCACCTCGCCGCGCTCGTCGATGGTGCGGCCAATGGCCTCCACGATGCCGGGGCAGTCGTCGATGCCGTTGGCGATGACGGCCAGGCGCGGAAACTGATCGCCCAACTTGCCCACCGTGCGTTTGAGCGCGCGCCCGGCGATGAGCGTGTTTTTGATGTCGAGAATCTCGGCGGGCAGAAGCACCGCGCCAATGGCGGCGTTGGCGGCGAACGGGCGCACGTCGCGCGCGCCGCCGATGGTCACATCGGTTTTGACCGAGAGCAGTTTGCGGGCTTCGGCGGTTTCCCCCTGCCAGCGGCGGGCGAGATCGACGTCGGCGGTCGGGGCGAGATCGCGGGCCAGCGCCGCGCCGCCGGAGAAGGCGCAGTGCGCGGCGAGCCGTTCGAGAATCTTCGGTAGTTCGAGGGTGGCGAGGGATTTGGAGTCCACGAAGTCACACGCGGCAAAGCAGCGGCGAAGACGAAGCGCGGCTGTTCAAAGGCCAAGCTCACGCCTAACTTGCTCGATAGGGATTCGCTTCTCGCGACGTGATTTCTCGCGGCGTTGATCGAGGTATTTCATCAGCTTCTTATTCTTGCGAGTCTTTTCGACTTCTTTGGCGAAGTCGTCGTCATCGCCGACGTAGAAAGAGACGGCTTCGCTGATGCGGCACAGCACATATCGATCTCCATCGGGTGATTCTAGGACGAGATTTTTCCGCTTCGCTTTTTTGAGCAAGTCGTTGACTGTTTTGGATTTAGGTGAAACAGCAAGGATGGTCATAGCTCGCCTTCTGCGCGTCGAGTGCAACCACTACTCAGTAGATCGTGAAAGCACCCTGAGCGGAGGCGGGTGTACCTCCCGCCGTAGTCGAAGGGTGCAGTTTGGGCGGACTCCTCTTCAATAATAGGCGCACTCTTCGACTAAGACCCGCAAACAGCGCGGGTCTTCGCTCAGAGTGCTCATTGCTTTTCATGATGTGCTGATACTCCGCATCCGGGTGATTCTACCCGAAGAGGGGGAACAACGGATCAGGCCCCTTGCCGGGTTTCGAGGGGGGCGGGTAGACTGTCAACGAATGAACGAATTCCGCGCGGCGGGCCGTTCGTTTATTCGTTGGGCATTTGTTGACAAAGACGGCGACAACGGCGGGGTGAGGGGCGGCGACGGTTGAAAGATTCCCTCCGTTAGCGTTCCGTAAGAATCCCCTCGCTTCTGTTGACGTTCTTCTCCTCAAAGCCTAGAATCTGAGAACGGATTGTTTAGCCCCCACCCCGGCCCTCCCCGCACAGCGGGGAGGGTGGTGCAACCCGTCCCACCGAGCGAAGCGAGTGGGGGAAGCGCCGGGTGGGAGTATTGCAGACATGGACTACAAAGACTACTACAAAATTCTGGGTGTGAGCAAAGGCGCGAGCGAAGCCGAGATCAAATCGGCCTACCGCAAGCTCGCCAAGCAACATCACCCCGACGTGAACCCCGGCGACAAAAAAGCCGAGGAGAAATTCAAAGAGATCAACGAAGCCTACGAAGTGCTGGGCGATCCGCAGAAGCGCTCGAAGTACGACACGCTCGGCGCCGATTACGCCCGCTACCAGCAATACGGCGGCGCAACCGATTGGGAATCGTTTTGGAGATCGCAGGGCGGGCGCGGCGGGCGGGTTGAATACGAAGGCGATCTGTCCGACCTCTTCGGCGGCCGCGGCGGCGACTTCTCCGATTTCTTCAACGTGATCTTTGGCACGATGGGCGGCGGGACTCGGACTCGCGCGCGGACGCGAAGCGCGGTGTCGGAAGTGCCGGGCCAAAATCAGGAGCAGGAGATCGAAATCACGCTCGAAGAGGCCCTGCACGGAACGACGCGCAAATTGCAAAAGGGAAGCCGAACGCTGGAAGTGAAGATTCCGGCGGGCGCAAAAACCGGAACCAAAGTGCGAATCGCTGGAGAGGGCCCGGCGGGCATCGGCGGCCGCCCCGGCGATTTACTGCTCGTCGTCAAACTGGCCGAGCATCCCAAGTTTCATCTGCGCGACGGCGGCCCCGATCTGCAAACCGATCTGCCCGTCGATTTATACACGGCGGTGTTGGGCGGCGAAGTGCGCGCGCCCACGCTCGACGGCAAAGACGTGATGCTCACCATCCCCGCCGAAAGTTCGAGCGGGCGGTTTCTGCGTTTGCGCGGCAAAGGCCTGCCGGTGAAACCGAAGGCCGAAGAGCGCGGCGATTTGCTCGTGCGCCTTTTGATTCAACTGCCCAAAAACTTGAGCGACGAAGAGAAAGAATTGTTCAAGAAGTTGTCCCGGATGAGAAAGTGATCCACAAAGGGCGCCAAGAAAGCGATCACAGGTGACAGTCACCTTGAATGATGTTGCGTCTCGAACAACACCGGGCAGGTGACTGTCACCTGCTGGCTCGAACACCTTCGTGTTTTCTCGTGTAACTTCGTGGATCAAAAACTATGCGAACATTGAAACCCGGCCCTATGTTGGGCGACCGCAGGGGTCGCCCCTACGTGATGGTTGCGGCGATTCTGATATTGGCCTCGCTGGCGTGCAACAGTTTGATCGTGTCGAGCGCGCCGCCGGCCGCGCCCCTGCCCACCCTGCCGCTCGCCCCCACTGCCGCGCCTGTCTCACTCACCCCGCCCGCGCCGGTCGTCCTCGACCCGGTGGCCGAACAGCAGTTGTATATCGATCTCTACAATCGCGTGAACCCGGCGGTCGTTTCCATCCGCGTCTTGCACGCTCAGGGCGTCGAACTGAGTCTCGGCTCCGGGTTCGTGATCGACAACGACGGACACATCGTCACCAATCATCACGTTGTCGAGGGCGGCGATAACTTCGAAGTCGATTTCTCCAACGGACTCAAAGTGCCGGGCCAGTTGTTGGGGTCGGACCCCACCGCCGATTTGGCGGTGATCAAAGTGAACGTGGCCTCTGATCAACTCACGGCGGTGCCGTTCGGAGATTCGGATCGAGTGCAGGTGGGCCAGCGGGTGATCGCCATCGGCAATCCGTTCGGGCTGAGCGGCACGATGACGATCGGGATCGTGAGCGGGCTGGATCGTATTTTGGAATCCAACGTCACTGCGCCGGGCGGCGGCTCGTTCTCCGCGCCCGACATCATCCAAACCGACGCGGCCATCAATCCCGGCAACTCTGGCGGGCCGCTTCTCAACCTCAACGGCGAAGTGATCGGCGTGAACAAAGCCATCGAATCCGAAACCGGAGTCAATTCGGGGATCGGATTCTCCATTGCCTCCAACACGGTGAAGAAGATCGTCCCGGCGCTCATCGCCGAGGGCAAATACACCTATCCCTATCTTGGCGTGTCGAGCCTCGACGATTTGACTCTGGCGCAGATCGAAGCGCTGAATCTTCCGCGCACCACCGGCGTGTACGTTACGGGAGTGATGTCGGGCGGCCCGGCCGATCAGGCCGGAGTGCGCGCCGGGTCGCGGCCCACCCCCATTGACGGTTTGCTCGGCGGCGGCGATCTGATCATCGCCATTGACGGCAGAGAAGTGAAAACGTTTTCGGAGATGCTGGGCTATCTTGTGAACAACACCAGCGTGGGGCAAACGGTAACGCTCACCGTTTTGCGCGACGGCGGCTCATTGGAGATTCCGGTGACGCTGGGCGCAAGGCCGTGACCGATCCCCTTTTGCGAGTCGAACAGCTCAGCAAAAAAATTTCTCCTCAACGGGGATTGTCTTCCGCGCCCGTTCCCCAAGCCGCGCATCCCCTCGCCGGAGTCAGTTTCGATCTCAATGCCGGAGAGATCGTCGCCCTCGTCGGCGAATCGGGCGCGGGCAAAACGGCGCTGGCGCGCGCGCTGGCCATGCTGGCCCGGCCCGACAGCGGCAAAGTGATTTTCGAGGGGCGCGATCTGGTGAAGCAAAGCGAGAACGCGCTCCGCCCCATCCGCCGCCGACTGCAAGTGCTGTTCAGCGATCCGCGCACGGCCCTCAACCCGCAGAGTTTCGTGAGCGAAGTGATGCTGGAGCCGCTGAGAGTGCAGGGACTCGGCGTCCCCGAAGAACAAAACAACGCCGTGCGGCGCGCGCTGCGCGAAGTGGGATTGAACAGTCTTTTGCTCGAACGCCGCCTCACCGCCCTTTCGGCGGGCGAACGGCAGCGCGTGGCCCTCGCCCGCCTCCTCACCCTTCACCCCGCGCTCATCATTTGCGACGACCCGGCGCGCACCCTGCCCGCGCTCGCCGCCGATCAGTTCTTCAAATTGATGCTGGGTTTGCGCCAACAGCACGGCACGGCCTTCCTCTGGCTGGTGAGTGATCCTCAGTGGGCGGCGAAGCATGCCGATCGATTGGGCGTGCTGTGCGAAGGGCGATTGGTGGAAATGGGAACGACCCCCGACGTGATCGCCTCGCCCCGACACCCGTACTCGCGCCAATGGTTCGCCGGCACTCCGACTCCGGCCCCGGCCAGCGACCCGCGACACAGGGGATGCTACTTTCACTCCCGCTGTCTCGAAGCCTTGCCCGTTTGCCGCGAGCGCGTCCCCGAAATGTTCGCCGCCTCGGCCACCCAAACGGCGGTGTGCTTTTTATATTCCGGCGCGAGTCCCGAATCATGACGATCAGACTCCTCCAATACATCTTTCATCCACAAAGCACACGAAGGGAGACGAAGGACACTGAAAAGACTTCGTGCCGCTTCGTGACCTTCGTGGATCAAAACCTAGCCTCAACCAGTTCCATCGCTCTTCGCCTCACCCTCTTCGCCTCACTGCTCCTCACCGCTTGCGCTTCGGCGGCCCCCACCGCCATTCTCGCCACCGCCACGCCCGCGCCCGTGGGCATCTCCATCGAAGCCCTCACGGATCAAGCGCCGCCCGGTCCGTTTGGCTCGGCCACGCCGCCGCTGCCCTCTGCGCCGGGCACTGCTATGGCTCCCCTTCCCACCGCCACGCCCGACGCCTTCAAATCGCTCACCGTGTGTTTGCCCGCCGAACCGCACAGCCTCTACGAGTATGCTCCCGGCACGCGCGAGAGTTCGCTGGCCCGCGCCGCCGTGCTCGAAGCCCTGCGCGACGGCCCCATCGATCACCTGGCCTTTGACTATCAGCCGGTGATATTAGAAAAACTGCCCAGCCTCAAAGACGGCGACGCCTTCATCACTCCGGCGAAGGCGCGCGCCGGCGACACGATGGTGGACGCGAACGGCGGCATCATGGCGTTGGCGAACGGCGTTCACTACTTCGACGCGGGCGGCGTCGAGCAAGTGTATTCGGGCGGAACGGTCGAGTTGATGCAGATGACGGTGACATTCCGATTGCGCGACGGCCTCCAATGGGAAGACGGCGTCCCGCTCACGATCGACGATGCGCTGTTCGCGTGGGAGATCGCCAATCACCCCGACAACTTCGCCGCCGATCGTTATCTTGCCAACCGAATGTTCGCTCCGCTGGTCATCGACTCGCGTACGGTGCAGTGGACGTATCTTCCCGGATTCAAAGACACGCTTTTTTACACTCGCTTCCCGGCGCCGCTTCCGCGCCATCTCTACGGGCAGCTCACGCCCGCGCAGTTGGCCGCCGATGCCAGCGTCAACCGCCGACCCCTGTCGTTCGGCCCGTTCGTCATGGCCGAATGGGTGGCGGGCGATCACATCACGCTGACGAAGAACCCCAAATACTTCCGCGCCGCCGAAGGCTTGCCGCACCTCGATCAGCTGATCTTCCGTTTCGTCGCCGACCCGCAGAAAATGATCGAGCAAGCGAAAGGCGGCCAGTGCGATCTGGCCGTCGCCGCGCAGGGCAGCGCGCAGGAGTCGATCTTCCTTCCGCACCTCAACGCCATCGCGCAGGCCGAAGCGAGCGGCTCGCTCAAATCGTATTCCGCCAACAGCGCCGCCTACGAGCATTTGGACTTCAACATCAACCCGGTCGAAGGCTACAACGGATTGGCCGGAAGCAATCTGTTTCAGGATGCGAGAGTGCGGCAGGCCTTCGCCCATTGCATGGATCGCCGCGCGCTCATCGACACACTGCTCAAAGGGCGCGGCGATCTCCCGGCGGCCTATGTTCCGCCCAATCATCCGTATTTTGATCCATCGGGCATCACGCTGTATCTGTTCGATCCGGCGCGGGGCAAAGCCCTGCTGGATGAGGCGGGCTGGAAAGATACCGACGGCGACGGCCTGCTCGACAAAAAGGGCCGCGCCCTCTCGCTCGATTATTTTTTCGGCCCCGCCGGAAACACACTGCGGCAATCCATCGCCGCCATTTTGCAAACACAGTTGAGGCAAAACTGCGGCATCGAGATCAAACTTGTCGAAGAAAGCGGCGATGCGCTGTTCGGGGATTTCAGCAGTGGCGCGTTGTTTGGCCGCCGATTCGATCTCGCCCAGTTTGCGTGGGTGGGCGGCGGCGATTCTCCCCCGTGCGGCCTCTACACCCGCAGTGAATGGACAGGACTCGGAGACGGCCAGCCCGATCAATATGGCCTCGTGGGCTATCCCAGCGGCGGCAACAACGCCGGTTACATCAATCCCGATTTCGACAACCTATGTTTGCGCGCCCTCGGCTCGCTTGACGCCGCCGAAAAGAAAAGCCTGCACAGCGCGGCCATGAGGCTCTTCTCTCAGGATGCGCCGTCGATCCTCCTCTTCTTCAAACCCAAAATCGCCCTCGCCCGCCCCAACGTCTTCGGCTTCCGCCTCGACTCCACTCAGGATACCGACCTGTGGAACGTGGAAGCATTGGACGTGACCCCGTGACTCCCTCCCCTGTCGAGCGATTCTCTCGACGGGGGAGGGTTGGGGTGGGGGTATTGATTTTTCGTTCCCGATCTCTACAATAATCGCATCACTCCACACACAGAGGACTCTGGCGAATGTACACAAAGAATGAGTTGATGTTTCCGCCTCACGTCATCCCGCAATTGCGCGACCAGCGCGGCCCCGAATGGCAGAAACTGGTGGATCGAGTGCTGGGACTCGAAGACGACCACCCCGAACTGCTGGCCTTCTGCCTCATGATGATCCGCATCGACGGGTGTATGGAATGCGAGACCGATTCGTACCGGGCGATGCGCGGGTGCGACAACTGCGCCATCCAAACACTGCGCCGCCTCAAAGGCGGCGATCGCGAACTGCTCAAGCAGTACAAAGCCTCGCTGAAAGAAGTGGAAGACTTCGTGAGCGTGAACCACAGAGGGAACGGCGGCGGGCGGAAAGCCGAGTCGCGAAAGTAGCGGGCCCGCGCATTTGCCCCATTCGATTCACCATCAAGACACGAAGGCACAAATCATCTTTGTGCCTTTGCGCCTTCGTGACTTTGTGTTGGAAAAACTCCGGCGAAAATTGTGCTATACTCTGCCCATCCCCTCTCGGAGAATGCCTCTATGTTGACGTTGATTGAAAAAATCATCTTCGTGTTGTTGGCATTGGCTTCGGCTTATGCCGCCTATCGCAGCGCCGACCGGATCATCAGAATCATCAAACGGGGCGCGGGCCGCCTCGGCGCCGACAACCTGATCGGGCGCGCGGCAAACGCCACACTCATCGCCGTTACCCAGCGCACCGTGCTCAAGAAACGGTTTCTGCCCAGCCTCGCTCACGCCTTCGTCGTGTGGGGCTTCACCTATTATCTCCTCGTCAACGTCGGCGATGGCTTGCAGGGATTCTTCTCCGGCTTCGTCTTTTTGGGCGAGGGGCTCATCGGCGATCTCTACCGGTTGTTGGCCGATCTGCTCAGCGTGGGTGTTCTCGTGGGCATGGCCGCACTGCTCGCGCGGCGGCTCGTCGTCGGCCCCAAAGTGTTCGGCTACCGCGAAGGCGTGAAACTTCACCCGAAGGCGCTGAACGGAATCAAGCGCGATTCGCTCATCGTCGGCTTCTTCATCCTCTTTCACGTGGGCTGCCGATTTGTCGGCGAGAGTTTGCATCTTTCCGAGACGGGCGCGGATGCGTGGCAACCGTTTGCCAGCGCGTTGAGCGTCGTTTGGGCCGGGACGCCGCCATCGCTCGTCACCTTTTTGGAACACGCCGCCTTTTGGGGCGCGCTCGGCTCTATCCTCCTCTTTGTCCCATACTTCATTCAATCGAAACACATCCACATCTTTTTCGCCGCCCTCAACTATTTGCTCAAGCCCAAACGACTCTCCATCGGCGAGCTGGCGAAGATTGATTTCGAGGATCAGAGCATCGAGCAGTTTGGCGCGACGCGGCTCGAACACCTCGGCCGCTCGCAATTGGTGGACGCCTATGCCTGCATCATGTGCAATCGCTGTCAGGACGTTTGCCCGGCGTATCAAACCGGCAAAGCGCTTTCGCCCTCGGCGCTGGAGATCAACAAACGGTATTGGCTCAATGAGCACGGGGCCGAGTTCGCCGCCGGAAAAGAGTCGGCGCCCCTTCTGGAATTTGCCATCAGCGCGGAGGCGGTGTGGGCTTGCACCTCGTGCGGCGCGTGCGTGGAAGTGTGTCCGGTGGGCAACGAGCCCATGCGCGACATTCTCGAGATCCGCCGAAGCCTGGTGCTGATGGACAACGAGTTTCCGGCTCAGTGGCAGCAAGCGTTCAAGGGCATGGAGCGCGCGGCCAACCCGTGGAACATCACCGCCGACTCGCGCATGGATTGGGCGAAGGGCTTGAGCGTGCCGACGATTGAGCAGAACGCCGAGCCCGAACTGTTGTGGTGGGTGGGCTGCGCGCCCTCCACCGATGCGCGCGCGCAGAAGACGGCGCAGGCGTTCGCCAAAGTGCTCAACGCCGCCGGAGTCAATTACGCGGTGCTGGGCAAGATGGAACGCTGCACCGGCGACTCGGCGCGGCGCGCGGGTAACGAGGCGCTGTTCTTCGAATTGGCGACCGGCAACGTGGAAATGCTAAACGAAGTGAAGCCGAAACGAATCGTGACCACGTGCCCGCACTGTTTGCACACGTTGAAGAACGAGTATCCGGCCTTCGGCGGGAACTATGACGTGATTCACCACACGGAGTTGCTCGACGAATTGCTGGCCGCCGGGAAAGTGCAGACCGACTCCAAACCGTCCAACGTCGTCTTTCACGATCCGTGCTATTTGGGCCGGCACAACAGTGTGTACGATGCGCCGCGCAGTGCGTTGGCGAAGACCGGGGCGAGCGTGAGCGAATTGCCGCGCGCGCGCAGCAATTCCTTCTGCTGTGGGGCGGGTGGCGCGCAAATGTGGAAAGAAGAGGAGCACGGCGCGGAACACGTCAACGAGAATCGATTCAAAGAGGCGATGGCCACCGGCAAAGATATGTTGGCTGTCGGCTGCCCCTTCTGCATGGTGATGATGACCGACGCCGCCCGCGCCGAGAAGAGCGAAATGCAGGTGAAGGACGTGGCCGAGATCGTGGCCGAGAGTCTGAAGGCCGGGTGATCCAAAACCGACGCGGTCTTGCGGCGCAGGCGACGGCATTGCCGTCGCCCGCTCATTATCTCGGATAGAGTCAAGTGAGCGGCGCGGAGAAAGTCCCGCCGCTCACTTTTTGATTCGGTCATCACCGTCGCGCAATGGTAGAATCTCCCCAGTCGTCCATAGACCGTTGCAGGTCGCACGCAGATGACGCTTCGCCTCTCGCAAGGCCTCACCCTCCCACCCTCTGCTCGATCTGATTCGGTCGAGCCAATTCCCCACAACTTTTCACAGGAGGAAAACTCGATGGAGTTGAGCAAGGAAACGTTGCTCGCCATGTATTACGCCATGCTCCGCTCGCGCCGCCTCGACGAGCGCGCGTGGGTGCTGCATCGGCAGGGCAAAATCGTTTTCCACATTTCAGGCATGGGACACGAAGCCGCCCAAGTGGGCGCGGCCTTCGCCCTCAAGCCGGGCAAAGATTGGCTCGTGCCCTATTACCGCGACCTCGCCCTCATGTTGTGCTTCGGCCTCACCCCGCGCGAGTTCATGCTCTCGCTGTTCGGCAAGCAGAGCGAGGCCTCGTCCGGCGCGCGGCAAATGCCCTCGCACTTCGGCCTGCGCCGCGCCAACGTCGTTTCCACCTCCGCGCCGGTCGCCACCCAGATCCCGCACGCGGCGGGCATCGGGCTTGGCATGAAAATGCGCGGCGACGATGCAGTGGTGGTCACCGGCATCGGCGAAGGATCGACCTCGCAGGGCGAATGGTACGAAGGACTCAACTGGGCCGCCGTCCACAAACTGCCGATGATCTGTATCGTGCAAAATAATCAGTATGCGATCTCAGTGCCCTCGCACAAACAAATGGCGATCCCGAACGTGGCCGACCGCGCCGCCGCCTTCGGGATGCCGGGCGCGGTGGTGGATGGCAACGATGTGCTGGCCGTGTACCGGGTCATGATGGATGCCGTCACCCGCGCCCGAACCGGCGGCGGCCCCACCCTCATCGAAGCCAAAACCTATCGCCCCGTGCCGCACTCCTCCGACGACGACGATCGCTCGTATCGCACCCGCGAGGAAGTGGCCGAATGGAAAAAGCGCGACCCGATTCTGTTGTTCAAGGGCTACCTCGAATCGAAAGGGCGCCTGCCTCCGGCCTTGAACGACGATTATGAAACTCGCGTGCTGGCCGAAGTGGACGACGCGCAGAAGTTTGCCGAAGCCGCGCCGTACCCCGCTATCGAGTCGGCGTTTGGGCCGGTGTACGCCGCGGAGGCGCATCATGCCTGAGATGACTCTCATCGAGGCCATTCGGCAGGGGATGGATGAGGAACTCGCCCGCGATGATTGTGTGTTCATCACCGGAGAGGACGTGGGGCCGCGCGGCGGAGTCTTCCGCGCCACGCAGGGGCTGTTCGAGAAGTATGGCCCGAAGCGCATCATCGATTCGCCTCTGGCCGAGCTTTCGATTGTCGGCGTGGGCATTGGCGCGGCGGTGTACGGCATGAGACCGATCTGCGAAATTCAATTCGCCGATTTCATCTTCCCGGCCTTCAATCAAATCCTCAACGAAGCGGCGCGCATGTTTTATCGCTCCGGCGGCGAGTGGGCCGCGCCCATGGTCATCCGCGCCCCATACGGCGGCGGCGTGGGCGGCGGACTCTATCACTCGCAAAGTGTCGAAGCCTTCTTCGCTCACATCCCCGGACTCAAAGTGGTGATCCCGTCGAATCCAAAAGACGCGAAAGGGTTGCTCAAGTCGGCGGTGCGCGATCCGAACCCGGTGCTCTTCCTCGAACCGAAGAAAGGCTACCGGCTCATCAAAGGCTTCGTGCCGGAGGGCGAATACACCGTGCCCATCGGCCCGGCCCACGTTTCGCGCGAAGGCGCTGACCTCACCGTGTTCGCCTACGGCATCATGCATTACTATTGTTTGCAGGCGGCGGCGCTGGTTGCAAAGGAAGGCATCAGCGCCGAAGTGGTTGACTTGCGCACACTACTGCCGGTGGATAAAGCGGCCATCGTTGCGTCGGTGAGGAAGACCGGCAAGGCGATGATCGTTCATGAGGACAATCTCACCGGCGGCTATGGCGGAGAAGTGGCGGCCATCATTGCCGATGAAGCCTTCGCCGATCTCGATGCGCCGGTCAAACGCCTGTGCGGCCCCGACGTGCCCGGCGTGCCGTTCAGCCATCCCATGCAGGATTGGTTCATGCCCAACCCGGAGAAAATTGCGAAGGCGATGAAGGAGTTAGCCGCCTATTAACTCCAAACTTCAAATCTCAAACTTCAAAGACGAGCCGTTTGAAGTTTGGAGTTTGAAGTTGGGATTCTGAGCGATAGCGAAACTATGCCTGCACAAATCATCATGCCCCAACTTGGCGAGTCGGTTGTCGAAGGCGCTATTGCCAAATGGCTGAAGAGCGAAGGCGACTCGGTGAAGGAATTCGAGCCGATCATGGAAGTGACCACCGACAAAGTGGACACCGAAGTGACGGCCACTGCCGCCGGTGTCCTGCTCAAGATTCTGATCCCTGCCGGGACGACCGTCACCGCCGGGACATTGCTTGGCTGGATCGGCCAGCCCACTGATTCCATCCCCGCCGACTCTGCCGTCCTCCCAACTCACGCCCCCATCTCCGCCGACTCTGCCGCCCTCTCAACTCACGCCCCAACTATCGAACCACCGAACCACCCAACCACCCAACCACCCAAAGACCTCGGTTTTATTTCCCCCGTCGTCGCCAAGCTTGCCAGCGAACACAGCATTGATTTGATAATGGTGAAAGGGACGGGCGCAGGCGGGCGCATCACAAAGAAAGATGTGCTGGCTTTCATCGAAAGGCGCAAGGCCGCGCCCGAAGAAGCACTTGCCCCGTGGGAGCGCCCCGGCGATGGCGACCTCTTCCGCCCGACCGAATTGCAGATGGGTCCCCCCCCTGTTGTCCCCCCCGTCGTAGACGGGGGGGATAGAGGGGGGGCCGACTCCGTGATGCCGCTGAGCAACATGCGCCGATCCATCGCCGAGCATATGGTGCGCAGCAAACACACCTCGGCTCATGTCACCACCGTGTTCGAAGTGGATATGAGCAAAGTGATGGCGCATCGCGAGGCGAACAAAGCGCAGTTTGCCCGCGACGGAGTCAATCTCACTTTCACCGCGTACTTCGTTTCGGCAACGGCAGTGGCGCTCAAGGCGCACCCGCTCGTCAACAGCACCTTTGCCGGAGACAGCATTGTGCTCAAGCGCGAGGTGAACGTTGGCGTGGCGGTGTCGCTCGGAGAGGAAGGGCTGATCGTGCCGGTCGTCAAAAACGCCGATGAGAAATCACTGCTCGGCCTTGCCCGCGCGGTGAACGATCTCGCCAGCCGCGCCCGCGCCAAACAACTCAAACCGGATGAGGTGCAGGGCGGCACGTTCACCATCACCAATCACGGCGTGAGCGGTTCGCTGTTTGCCACACCGATCATCAACCAGCCGCAGTGCGGCATTCTCGGCGTGGGCGCAATCCAGAAGCGAGTTGTGGTGGTCAATGACGCCATTGCTATCCGCCCCATGTGCTACATCACCCTCACCTTCGATCACCGCATCCTCGATGGCGCGTTGGCCGATTATTTTGTGGCGAAGGTGAAGGAGGTGTTGGAGGGGTGGGGGTAGGGGGATGACGGTATAATTCGGCGCATGACAATCACGGACGCTCCGGCTTTCCCAAAAGTAGATCTCGACAAGCCTGTGCCGATGGAAGTGATACGCTTCGTCGTCGCGCACATTGCTGAACGCTTCAAGCCGGAGAAGATCATCCTCTTCGGCTCTCACGCCTACGGCGATCCCAAACCGTGGAGCGATGTGGATTTGCTGGTGGTGATGGACACTGAAAAGACTGAGCACGATCAACGACTGGAAATCGCGCGTTCCCTTCATGGGCGCACGTTCAGCATAGATGTGATTGTGCGCACGCCGGGCAATTTGAGTCGCCGGATTGAGAATCGCGACTACTTCCTGCGTGAAATCGTCAACAAAGGCAGAGTCATGTATGCACGACCAAACGGCTGAATGATGAAATGGCCGAAGACATTTACGTTAAGACCACCAGAGGTGTACTGTGAAGGTCCAGTCTGTTGAACTTAAGTGTTTCAAGAGATTTAGGCATAAGCATTTGGATTTTGCTGATTCTGTAAGTGGCATCCCTAGAGATTTGATCGTTTTGCTTGGGGAAAACGGATCTGGCAAATCCACAGTTTTGCAGGTGATTGCTGCAATGCTGGGCGTCGCTACTAAGCGACTCAAGGCACCTAATGAACTAGATTGGCCCGGCTTTGATTTAGAACTAACTGACAGGAGTTGGCAATTCCCAGGACATGTTGAATTAAAGGCCGAGTTTGCTTCGGATGAACTTATAGCTACACAAGATTTCTTTCAAAAAGTACCTGGTTTGGCTGGGAGAACAGACGTTGCGCCTCCAGGAGAAAGCAGAATAGTTTCCCTGGTTTTGGACAAAGGAGCGGTCAATGTTGGCAGAAATGCACGCGAGCGTTTTCAATTTATGGGAAGAGAGTATGCTAGACAAATCTACAGATTCGTACCAGAAGGCTCGGATGTGTTCAAGCGAGTTGGGGGTGTGTTCTGGTATACCGAACATCGAAATGCCACCAGCTTGATTCCTCTAAGTGATAATGGCGATATACCAAGCCTTAGGATTCTTAGACAACGTCTTACGGAGTTGTACTATTTTCATGAGCACGTGATACGTGGCGAATATCAGTTGCGCTCCGGCCAGCGTGATATTTTTGCAGAACTTGAAGATGCCTACAAGGTTATCTTCCCAAGCCGCAGATTAGAGGGCCCTTTACCCCAAACTGAAATAGGCCAGATTCTAGAGGAGCCGCGGTTCTACTTTTACGATGGGCATAGACAGTACGAATTGTCTGAAATGTCGGGGGGTGAACGCGCTCTGTTCCCGCTCATATTTGACTTTGCCAATTGGGAGATTCATAATTCGGTGATTCTCATTGATGAACTTGAGTTGCATTTACACCCTCCTATGCAACAAGGATTGCTTCGCGCTCTGAGGCATTTGGGCAGGAATAATCAATTTGTCGTCACTACTCACTCAGATGCCGTTGAGGCTTTGGCTCCCCCTGAATCAATAATACGGTTGGAGATCGACTAATATGGCTGTAACAGCAGCATCTGTCGGGCTGATCTTTTGCGAAGGAAAAGACGATAGCTATGATTCGAGATTGTTGGATCGCCTGTTGGAGTCGAGCGGGCCACGAATAGTCCCGATCGGAGGCAAATTTGGTTTCAATGCCTATATTGATGGCTATCTTTCATCCTATTCGCAAAAACCACCCTTCATCGCCTTTCGAGATCGTGACTTCGATCTCAAGCCTTCAGCGCAACCATCTCTGATTCGTATCCCCGGATCAAAACCGATTTGGGCAACGTATCGCGCTTGTGTAGAAAGTTACTTGATAGATACAGAACTCATTAGAGATTTCTGGCGCGAGAAAGCAAACGGCCCGAAATGGGAATTCGGCTTGCCTCCTGAAGCGCCAGCGATTGAGCAAGCACTAGTTAATAGCGCTCAACAAATAGCTGCATATCAGGCTGTGCGATGGGCTTTGGCAGGTTTGAAGCCGGGAAACCGCTGGCCGGAAATCAAGACGACATGGCTTAAGAGTAGTGGAGAACTGCCGACATCATTTGCTTTCGATGATTGTCTTTCCAGCGCTCGTGAATTAGTTCAGACTTTCTTGTCTGAGGTAGGCACAGTTTCTATCAAAAAATTAGAACAAACGGCAAATCAACACCTCGCCGTGTTCAGCGATTCAAGTTTCTATGAAAACTCGCTCTACCTGATATGGTTTCATGGTAAAGATCTGTTGCGTGCGTTCTGCGAGAATTTGAGTATTCAACCCCTATGTAAATTGTATGTGACTTGGGCGATAGATCACTTCGATATAAATGCTCATGCAGATTTGCTTGCCCTAAAGGATCGATGTGGAAAACTGTGAATGGGAGTTGATTTGTATATGAACTACGACGTCCTCGTCATCGGCGCAGGGCCGGCAGGTTATGTGTGCGCCATTCGCGCTTCGCAGTTGGGGCAGAAGACAGCGCTGGTGGATAAGCAATGGCTGGGCGGCGTGTGCCTCAACGTCGGCTGTATCCCCTCGAAGGCATTACTCAAAAATGCGGAAGTGGCCGAAACGCTCCGGCATCGCGGCAAAGAATTCGGCTTCTCGTTCGAGAATCTCAAGCTCGATTACGGCGCCGCCGTCAAACGCTCGCGGCAGGTGTCGAACCGGCTCGTCAAAGGCGTCGAGTTCTTGATGAAGAAAAACAAGATTGACGTTCACATGGGCGCAGCGGAGTTGAAGTCGGCCTCCACTGTGGAAGTGACGGCGAACGATGGATCGAAGCAAACGCACACGGCGAAGAACGTCGTGATTGCCACGGGGGCCAGTATCGGCGTCCCGCCCGGAATCACGATTGACGGCGCGAAGGTCGTTTCGTACAAAGAGGCGATTCTGCAAGAGACTCTGCCTGCGTCGGCCATCGTCATCGGCGGCGGGGCCATCGGCATGGAATTCGCCACCGTGTGGAACGCTTACGGCTCGGCGGTGACGATTGTCGAAATGTTGCCGCGCATTGCGCCGCTGGAAGACGAAGAGGTCAGCAAAGAACTCACGACGCAGTTCGGCAAAAGAGGAATCAAAGTGAAGGCGGCGACGAGGTTCGAGAGCATCGATGCATCGGGCGAGAAAGTGAAAGTGACGGTGAGCGGGGCGGGCGGATCGGAGACGCTCGAAGCCGATCAGGTTTTGGTGGCCACGGGGTTCAAGCCCAACAGCAAAGGGATCGGGTTGGAGGCCGTCGGCGTCGCCACGACTGGGCGACGCTTCATCGAGATCGATGGTGGGATGCGGACAAACGTGCCCGGCGTGTGGGCCATCGGCGATGTCACCGGTAAACTGCTGTTGGCGCACGTCGGATCGGCGCAGGCCATTGTATGCGCCGAAACCATTGCTGGGCACGACACCGTGACACTTGATTACGACATGATGCCGCGCGCGACGTATTGCCAGCCGCAGGTGGCTTCGTTCGGGTACACCGAAGCGCAAGCCAAAGAAAAAGGTTACGAAGTGAAGATGGCGAAGTTTAATTTTCAGGCCAACGGCAAGGCGCTCGGCCTCGGCGATTACGCGGGCTGGGTGAAAATAGTGGCCGACGCGAAGTACGGTGAGATTCTCGGCGCGCACCTGATCGGCCCCGAAGTGACCGAACTGCTGCCCGAGTTTACGCTGGCGCACAATCTCGAACTCACCGCCGAAGAGATCGCCCGCAACGTCCACGCTCATCCCACGCTGTCCGAAGTGATCATGGAAGCGGCGCACGGTTTGACCGGCGGATACATTCACATGTAGTCGGTTGGTCGGATAGTCAGGTAGTCGAATAGTTGACTACTCGACTACTTGACCACTCGACTAACAGACCAATGACTCTTCTTGCGATATTGTTTTGGATTCATCTGATCGGCATGTCGGTTTGGGTCGGCGCGTCGTTGCTCATGCCCCTCGTCGTGGGCCCGGCCCTGCAAGGCGTGGAAGCTCCGGCGCGCATGCAATCGATGGCCGCCATTTCCAAACGGCTCACGCCCATCGTCTTCGTGTCCATCGTTCTCGTCTTTGCCAGCGGCATTTGGCAAACCGTCATTCGTTACGGCGGCTTCGGCATCTTCATGACCCCCCACCCACTCACTATCAAAGTGTGGATTGCTGTGCTGATGTTTGCCAACGGAACGTACTTGGGAATCTTCCTCCCCCGGCGAATTGCCGCCGCCGCGCCGGCGCCCGGCACGCCTCCCTCGCCGCAATTCCTCAAACTCCAACGCTCGCTCGCCGGCCACTCGTGGGCGCAGTTCGTCATGGCCGTAGTTGTGCTGTTGCTCGTCGGAATCCTCACCGGCTAACACGATAGTTTCTGAGAGCCCGGCGGCGATAGAAATGCGCCGAAGGGCGACGAAGGATCAAAGATGAATGACGAATGAAAAAATTCGCCGTTCGTCGTCTGTCCTTCGTCGATGATTCAATGCGCGAAGTTGCAATTCTCGGAATTGGACAGACCCCCGTTGACGAGCACTGGGAGAAATCACTGCGGCACCTGGCCGGCGAGGCCGTCATTGCCGCGCTGGCCGATGCGCACACGGGCGCGGAGCGCCTCGACGCGCTGTACGTCGGCAACATGCTCTCCGGCCCGCTCAACCGCCAAGAGAACCTCGGCTCGCTCATCGCCGATTGGGTGGGCGCGCGCGGAGCCGAGGCGGCCAAAATCGAAGCGGCCTGCGGATCGGGCGCGGCGGCTTTTCGCGCCGGATTGATGGCGGTGGCCTCCGGCGCGATGGAGACGGTGGCCGTTGTGGGAGTGGAAAAGATGACCGAAACCGGCGGCCCCTCCACCACCGCCAGCCTCGCCACCGCCGCCGACGCCGATTGGGAAGCCGCGCAGGGTCTCTCGTTCGTCGCCATCAATGCCCTCGTCATGCAGCGCTACTTGCACGAGTATCGCTGGAGCCACAACGACTTCGCCCCGTTTTCGATCAACGCTCACGCCAACGCCGTGCACAACCCCAATGCGCGACTGCGCGAAGCCATCACTGCCAAAGATTACACTCGCGCGCGGATGGTAGCCGACCCGATCAATTTGCTCGACGCCTCGCCCATCGGCGACGGCGCGGCGGCAGTGATTCTATGCCCGGCCGATCGCGCGCGGGGGAACGGACGCCCGGCCATCACGGTGGCGGCCTCCGCTTCGGCCACCGACTCGATTGCCGTGCACGACCGCGACGATCCGCTATGGCTGGCGGCGGCGCACAAATCGGCGAAGGCCTGTTATGCACAGGCGGGCGTGGGCCCGAACGATATCGACGTGTTCGAGCTTCACGACGCTTTCTCGATCATGGCCGCGCTCTCGCTCGAAGCGTGCGGCTTTGCCGAACGCGGGCAGGGCGTGCGGTTGGGACTGGAGGGCGAGATCGGCCCGAAAGGCAAACTGCCCATCGCCACGATGGGCGGGCTGAAGGCGCGCGGGCATCCGGTGGGGGCCACCGGCGTGTATCAATTGGTTGAGGTGGCACAGCAGCTGCGCGGAGAGGCGGCTTCCACTCAAGTGGAAGGGGGGCGCATCGGCATGGCGCAGAACATCGGCGGATCGGGAGCGACTATCATCACCCACATCCTCCGCCGCCAGTGAAATATCGAACGCGCCGGGTTGACTTGTGCATTTTGGGCAGATGAATATACTTCCCTGTTGATTGCCGTAGAAACGCAAGACTTGGAGGAACTCCGATGCTCAAAGATCGCCGCACCCTATTTGTTGTGTTCACGATGCTGTGTGCTGTTCTGCTTTTGGCCGCCTGCACCCGGCAAGCCATCACCGAAACCCTGCCCACTGCCCCGCCCGAAGGCGTCGGCGGTGGGGGCGAGGGCGAGCAGGCCGACGTTGCCGCTACCGAAACCGCCATTGCTAACATGCAGGCGATTCTCTTCGCCGGCCAAACTCAAACTGCCGAGGCCGTGTTGAGCGGAACGGGCGGCGGCGATGTGGCTACTCCCACTCCCACCGCGCCCGCTGTTGTCGCTCCCACTGCCACTCCGCCGCCTCCTCCCACCGCCACCGCCGCCGGCCCCAAACAATACACGGTGAAGCCCGGCGACTGGTTGTACAAGATCGCGCGCGAGAACGGTGTCAGCCCCGAAGCGTTGATCGCCGCCAACCCCAACATCAATCCGGACTCAGTGTTGAAGCCGGGCACGGTGCTCAACATCCCCGCCGCTGGCTCGCCCGCGCCCGGCGGCGCAACCACTGGCGAAAAAACGTATGTGGTGAAGTCGGGCGACAACTTATTCCGCATCGCGTTGAACAACGACACGACCCTCGAAACGCTGGCGCAGCTCAACGGCATCTCTGCGCCCTATACGGTGTACCCGGGCCAAGTGCTCAAACTGCCGTAACGGTAATCTTCGGCCAATTGGGCTCTGAAACCCGGTCTTGATTGCAAGGCCGGGTTTCTGCGTGTAAGAGGGCAAGGTTAGGGCGGGTCTCAGACCGGCCCGTACGGGGTTATGTGTGGAGGCAACAGTGATCAAAGTCCTTTCTTCTCAACGAGTGTTTTCGGGACGGGCGTTCAGCATTCGAGTGGATCAAGTGAGCGCGAACGGGGGGCCGCCGATGCAGTGGGAAGTGCTGGAGCATACCGGCGGCGTGGCCGTCGTGCCGATAGATGACAACGGCGAGGTGCTGATGGTGCGGCAGTATCGCCATTCGGTGGGGGAAGCGTTGTTGGAGCTGCCAGCCGGAACGGTGAAGCGCGGCGAAGACCATGCCGAGTGCGCCGCGCGCGAATTGCAGGAGGAGGTGGGCATGGCCGCCGCGCGCCTCGATCTCATCGGCGAGTTTTTTCTCGCGCCGGGTTATTCGTCGGAACTCATGCGCGTGTATTTGGCCTCGGGACTTACGCCCTCCTCACTGCCGCAGGATGAAGATGAAGAGATTGCCGTCGAGCGCGTCCCGTTCGCCGACGCGGTGCGGCTGGCCCTGAGCGGAAGCATCCGCGACGCGAAATCGGTGGCCGGGCTGTTGCTCGCGGCGCACAAGAGGTGAGTCATGCGCAACATGATTATCTTTGGCGCGAGCCGCGGGCTGGGCGCGGCGTTCAATTCCGGCTTGCCAGAGCGCGGCGACACGGTGTGGCTCGTGTCGCGCAGCCAGCCGGAGCGATTGCAAAGCGACGAGGGCGTGAAGCGCATTTGGGTGCGCGCTGATCTGCGGAAGCCCGGCGCCGCCGACTCCATTGCCGGGGCAGTGGGCGGCCAACCGCTCGACGTGTTGATCTACAACGCCGGGATTTGGGAAGCAAGCGCCTTCGGCCCCGAATACAAATTCGAGCGGGTGAGCGCCGAAGAGAATTTGGACGTCTTGGCCGTCAATCTTCTTTCGCCCGTGTTGTGTCTGCAAAAATTGATTCCGAATCTGCGGAAGTCGAGCAACGCCAAAGTGATTCTGATCGGCTCCATTTCGGGTTTAGAAAACAACGGCGGGCGCGAGGTGGCCTACGACGCCTCGAAGTTCGGTTTGCGCGGGGCGGCTCATGCGCTCCGCGAGTATCTGCGAAAGGATCGGATCGCGGTGACGGTGCTCAACCCCGGCAGTATCGACACCGATACGCCGTTCGAGGCGGGAGTGGAAGCATCAGTGGCGGCTTCCAAAGGGAAGTTGATTCCGGTTCACGATCTGGTGGCCGTTGTGAACTGCGTGATCAATCTGTCGAAAGCCACATGTCCGAAAGAGATCGACATCCCGGCGATGGCCGATGTGGAAGCGTGAAAGGAGATTGCTATGTCAACGCCCAAAGCGTCATCCAAAAAATCGAAAGCCCCCAACTCAAACTCAAACTCATCTCAACTCACCTTTCGCCAAACCGTGAACGCGCCGCCCGCCGAGGCGTTCCGCGCCTTCACTCACGCCACACTGCTGCGCGATTGGCTGTGCGACGCCGCGCAAACCGATCCGCGCAAAGGCGGGCGCGTGTATCTGTGGTGGAACGATGGCTATTATGCTTGCGGCGCGTACACGGTATTCGAGCCCGGCAGAAAGATCGCTTTCGGTTGGGATGGCTATAACGAGCCGGGTGTGATGAGTGTGAGCGTGACTTTCAAAGAGAAGAATGGAGCGACGGTGGTGACGCTTGCCCATAACGGAATCGGTTCGGGCAAGATGTGGGCCGACACACGGCGCGCGGTGGAATCGGATTGGCCTTCATTATTGGAGAATCTCAAATCGGTTTTGGAGGCGGGCATCGATTTGCGCGTCGCCCGGCGGCCCCGCCTCGGCATCTTCATTGAACGGTTCGATGCGGCGATTGTGAAAGAGATCGGCGCGCCGGTGAAGGATGGGATTCGACTCGGAGGCACGGCAGAGGGGAGCGGGGCGCGCGCCGCCGGTTTGCAGAAGGACGACGTGATTGTGAGGTTTGCCGGAAAGCAGGTGAACGCGGTCACACTGGGCGGTGTGGCGCAAAACTTCAAGGCAGGGGACACAGTGCCGGTGGTGTTTTATCGCGGAGCGGAAAAGAAAACGGCAATGTTGGAGTTGTCGAGCTTCCCGATCCCAGAAGTTCCGGCGACGGGCGCGGAGTTAGCCGAGACGGCGCGCAAAAATTATGAGGCGCTCGACTCCGAACTCGAAAATACGCTGGCCGGGTTGACCGAGTCCGAAGCCGATCACAAAGCGGGCAATGAATGGAGCGTGAAAGAATTGATCGCTCATCTCACTGCCGCTGAACGCGATTTCCAGTCGTGGGTGGCCGATATGCTCAACGATACGCCCATCGAGGATGATATTGAGATGCGCCCCAATGTGGATGTGCGCCTGCGGGCGATGGTGGAACGATTCGGAACGCTGGCGGCTCTGCTGAACGAACTGAAGCAGGCGCAGGCCGAGACGGTGTCACTGCTGGCCTCTCTGCCGCCTGCGTTGGTGGCGCGCAAGCATCTCTATCGCCGGGCGGCGCTGTGGATGCTGGAGGTCGTGCCCGGCCATTATCGCGAAGAGCACAGCGAGCAATTGCGCGCGGCGATTGCGGCGGCAAAGAAAGCGTAGGTGAGTTACTTTCATCCTCTGGCAGGTATGCGTTTGCTCACTTCAGCTCGGCGGCAAGACCAATAAACTATAGCGGCTTGGATGTGAAGCCGCTGCCGATCTCATGAAAGTTGAAAGAATGAGGATCACCCTCATTGTTGTTTCCATCCTCGCTGCTCTATTCCTGCTTGGTTGGATCGGACTGCAAGTGAAGCCCAAGCCCTTTGCCATGCCTTCGCTTCCACCATCGGATGCTTCGACGCTGCTCAGCGCAGGCGCGAAAACGGTTCCCCTTCCGGGCGGATTGCCCGCGCGCTTTGTCATTACCCACAACACAGGCAGGGACTATCGCCACTATTTTGAATTAGCCTGGTTCGGTCTGCCCGTGATGAAGGTCAACGAAAGTTACGTGAACGGCGAAAGCTATTTCGAGCTCCCTGTTGCCACTTACGAAAACGATCCGAACATCAATTTCACTACCGGACAGTTTCTGGTTCAAGCGCGAATGAACTTGGGATAGGTTGATCATGGTTGAGCAGATACTCCAACAGCCGCAGACCTAATTGGAACAGGCTCAGATCACAGCGATGACTCCGATGAATGACCGGCACCCAATCGTCTGCGTGCGCGATGGCGCCCAAGTAAATGACCCACAGGTAAGCCAAGCCTGCGGCGAACATCAGCCGC
>VGOW01000026.1 GCA_016875735.1 Chloroflexota bacterium
TGCGGGCGCGGGCCGAAACAACCGGATTGGTTTCGGTAGAGATGATGACAGTGTGAATGCCGAGTTCCCGCAACTTGCTCAAGCCGATCCCGTCGGCGCGGGAGCAACGCACCGCCTCGCGCCCATCCTCGAAGACGTACACCAGATTATCGGTGAAAACGCCGTCGAAATCGAAGGCAACGAAGCGGATGCGGCGAATCAGTTGCGAAAGCGCCGGCTCGATCATGCCCGCCGATCAGCTCAAATCGGCGAAGACGATGTTTTCGTCTTCCTGCAAAGCGCGTTGGAGCGTTTTGCCAACGACGTTGTCGAACTCGTAAGGCGGCAACCCACCGTCGGCGGGGGACTTGATGGCAATATCGCTCGGCGCAAGCGTGTGGCCGGCGGGCAGGCTGCGGGCGGCAACCAACTTCTTGCCCATCTTGGCAATGGGGCTGACCTCGGTAGGATAGACGTGCTTCACCCCGTCGCCCAGCGCGGCGCGCACCCGGCGCAAGTCGCGCACCAATTTCCTCATGCCAATCGGCTCTAGCGAAAAGGCGTGGTCAGTGCCCTTCCAGGTGTGATTGAGGGTGAAGTGTTGCTCGACAATTCGCGCGCCCAGAACATAGGCGGCTACCGCCATAGCGATGCCATTCTCATGATCGGAGAGACCAATGACGATATCTGGAAACGCTTCGCGATAAGTCGTGATGACGCGCAAGTTGAGTTCTTCAGGGTTTGCCGGGTAAGCCGCCGTGCATTGAAGCAGGGATAATTGCGAGTTAATGGGCATGATCGTGTCATAGGCGCGGCGCGCATCTTCGAGTGTGGCTCCGCCGGTGCTCACGATCATCGGTTTGCCGAGTCGGGCAACGTGTTTGAGCAGTGGCGTGCTCTTGAGATCGCCTGAAGCGATCTTGTATGCTGGCATGTCCAGTTCGGCCAGAAAATCGGCGCTGGGGACATCGAAAGCGGTGGCGAAAAAGATCAGGCCTAGTTCTTTTGCGTATTGCTGCAGCTCAACATACTCGGCCTTGCCAAACTCCAACGCTTCGCGGTGCGCGCCATAGGTGTCGCCAAAACTGTTCTCGTTGTCGTAAGGTCTATCATAGGCGGCGCGGGTGAACAACGTCTTGTTGTCGCGTTTCTGCAGTTTCACCGCGTCCACGCCACACTCTTTGGCCGCGTGGAACAACTGCTTGGCCTTCTCCAAACTGCCCTGATGGTTATGGCCGATCTCGGCGATGACAAAGCAATCAGAGTCGTCGTTGATCTCGACCGGGTTGACTTTCAGAGTTCGCATAACCTCTTCTCCACAATTGCGCAAATCTATGCGCCAATACCCAAGATGCTGTCCAACGTTGCAAACGCCCGTTCTCGCAACGCGGTATTGGGGTCACCTTCAGGGTACGGTTGCATGCACCTGTCTAGAGCCTCGCTGAACGATGCCCTTGAGTTAACATCCACAACAATGCAGAACGGAAGGACTTCCATCGGCAGGCGTCGGCACAGTTTCTCGGTCACCAGCACGTAGCACTTATTATAGATGGCATCCAGCAGTTTCGTCTTAAATCCGAACCCGTAGTCCGATAGGATTGCTACCGCGCGAGACTGAGCCAATAGTCCGTCTGGACTCTCCAGATAGCCGGTCAATTTGATGCGTTGAGGAAAAGCAAGAAGATCGGTTGGCAAAGAGCCAGTGATAATAAAGCTCCACCCTGCCGCTCCTTGACTCAAGCCCGCCACGGCTTTCGCAAAATTTTGGGCCGCATCCAGCAGAAAGGGGTTGACCCCCCCCGAGGACAGCAAACACACACATTGTAAAGATTTATGGGTTGTCGGTATCTCGTGCTGATATGCCTCCGGCGTGAAATATGGCACACAGCGCGCTGTGCCTGCTCCGGCAATGTAGCGCCAATAATGAGCCTGCTCCCAGTCAGTGATGCTGAGCACATAATCGGAGCGGCGGGCACACGTAAAGTCCAGGCGCAGCCGCCAGAAGGCTGTTCTGAGCGCCGTCATAGTTTGCAACGGGTTGTGCATTCCGTTCAGGCAAATGTTGGTCAGTAATGCGTGTAGATGATGATAGAAATCGGCGTTGATTGGGCGTGTGATACGTTTGACATGAGGAAAATGTTTACGGAGGAAAGAAAGTGAGTTGGGATATGTCGGCAACTCGAATAGAGCCGCGTCGTGCCTGCGCAGATCCTGCTCTTTCAGAGCTGACAGCACGAAATCATCGGATCGCGATTCTGCAACCAATGTGGTATAGCCAAGGGCGCGCGCCTCGAAATACTCTGTCCGACCGTGAATATCTTTTGTGCTCCCAAGATAATATCCACGAGGAGTAGTGACTGTGTCCGGAACGATATGTAATATGGAAGGCATTTAGCGTTTAGCGTGGGCCGGGTTCATCCAAAAAATGGAACCCACGGATCGAAATGGAGAGAGTATTGCAGGTCGCGGGAGCGTTCGCGAACGAAAACGGCGGGGTTCCCGCCGACGACATGGAATGGCGGCACATCTCTTGTGACCACACTCCCCGTTAACACAACGGTGCCTTTGCCAATACTAACCCCCGGCAGAATAATAGCATTCGCGCATATCCAGGCATAATCGTCCACCGTCACCGGCGCGCCTTGTGTCCGAAAGTCGGGTGAGTCCATATCGTGCCCTTTGGTCAATATCATCGCGCCGTAAGTGATCGATACGTTGTTTCCAAGTCGGATCGGAAATCGATTATCGAAACGGCAGCTGTTATTGATGACCGTGTGATCGCCAATGGTGAGGTTGGACATTTGCGCCACCTTGAAGTCGGTCAGGATCGACGAGTGCTGGCCGATTTCAAACCGCATGACGCGCCGATACCACCAGAGGCGGATGCGGCTGAACAGGATGCGCGCAATCACGTGGTTGGTTATATAGACAAGCCCCCGGCCATGCCGAAGTGGCGGTGGCACTAAGAACATCTCTGCAATTCCTATTCGCCTTCCGCTCTCAGCACAAAAGGCGCCCCGGTTAGAATGCCGTCGCAGATCACATCCAGGCCCCTAAATCTGCCCGGCCCCAAAGCCTCCAGGCTGTCCACATCCAGAGTCAGGTCTTCCCGAATGAAGGGCAGTTCTATCATCCGGCGGAAAAAAAAGTGAAAGGCATACTTGCGCGCGCGCTCCAGCTCTTCCGGCGTCAGGCCATCGGGCAAAGGCAGTCGATCCAAGAGTTGAAAATAGCCCGTCGGGTCGCTTGCGTCCAGCGAGAATCCCTTGCCGCGGATCCACGCCTCGCCCGCCACAATCACCGGGATGCCCATGCTCGAAACTTCAATGCCCGTTTTTGTGTTGTAGATAATGACCGCGTTGCATTTCTCCATCAGTGCATAAGTGCTCACCTGGCTTTCGGGCGGAACGACGAACACATTGCCCGGAAGCACTGGAAATGCACGGCGAATCTCAGGCGCGAGCGGCTGGCGCGATGGCGTTGCGCCGCGGACCTCAGCCGGATGCACGCGAATCACCAGTTGCAATTCGGGTCTCTTAGCGAAGTATGAGATGGTTTCCAGTACCCATGCCAGCATGTCCGGGAACGCGTTCGACTTGTAATGCAGTCGCGCATCCCACATCACGTTCGTTAGCAGCCCAATGCATGGGCGTGAGAAATCAATGCCGGTCTCCTTGGCGATCGTATCCACGTCTTCTTGCGGCTTCTCGTGAAACCATATCCAATCCTGCGTGCCCTGCCAACGGCTTTTGAGATATTCCAGCGTCATGGCCTCTAAATCCAGCCGCCACCCCATAGTATCCCAAACGCTCGTCGGCTCGGAAATCATCGTGTGATGATAAGAATCCCCGTGGCTAAAAATGAAGCAGTGCTTGCGGTAGGCCGGATTCCAGTTCACTACCCGCACCCCTCGCTGGCGGCACACTTCGCCAATTAACCCTTGCGGAACATAGATGCCATGGTGAAAGCAAGCCGCATCGTAGGCATTGCGATTGAGAATCTCTCGAACGGCATAGACCGTCAGCAAAGCCGCCCGCAAATAGCGCCGAGCAATGGCTTCGGCTTGAGGTTCGTTTTCGAGATCGCCGCGCGCAAAATAGCGCAAAGCGCCTGCCGATGCGTGCTCGCCCACAGCCAGGCCGTCAAGCTCGTAGTTCCCTATTTCTTCCCACGAAACACTCTCGGCGATCTGTTCAGCCGCTTTCGCTTGTTCTGCTGTCACCAACTGGCTGTACCAATAGATGGGCAAGCCGAGCGGCTCAAAAGTCTCTTTGCCTGATTGAAAACAAGATCGACACCGCGGTTGAATGCGCTCGGCTATGAGTTGTTCCGGCATCGTCGAAGCGCCGATTTTGGTAAGCTGACACGCAGGTAAAAAACTGTCGCAGAGCAGTATATCTACTTCGGCTCCGCGCAGAGTAAGAGCAACTGCCAGCACGCTCTCCAACGCTGCCGCATGAGGGTAACCGCCCATGCTGGTGGCAATGAGAATGCGGGGACTGGCTTGAGTTGATGCTTGGGCAATTCTCCAGATGGCGCTGCCAGAGCGCAAGAGAGACTTCCAGAGATGCGAGAGATCAGACGGGTTATCGCTTCGCAGGAAACCGCGCAATTTGGATAAAGGATTCATGACTGCTGGGAGGCTAAGGTCAGGCTGGCTTGCCTACTCTCATCAAGAGCCGGAGCATTCCCCACATTGCGATAGGCGCGTATAGCTTGCGGTGAAAGGGGACCAATCTAGAATTCACAATCGCCCGGCCTAACTGAAGAGCGGGTTTCAGAGAGCGCCACAATGGTTCGTGAGCAAGACGGGCAAAATTCTCATCAGGGTATCGCTCGTAAGGTGATAGAGCCTGTTCAGTTCGGATATACAAGAGGCGATCGACGTATCGGAAACGAGTAGCCAGTGCCATGTGAGAGATGAACAATCGATCTCCAACATAGGTATCCTCGAGGAAGCCGATTGCCCGGGCCAACAATTCGCGCCGGAACAGGCCATAAATATAGAAGTTATATTTCGTCTTCGCTCGCCCCCAGCCTATCAGTCGGAGCAAAAGTTGGAAGTGATTCAGAAGGTTTGGATTGTTATCACCATCAAAGCGTACTGTCCTAAGATACTTGCCGCTTTGATCAACTATTTGAGTTGCTGACATCGCTATCCCTGCTCCAGGATCAACTTCCAATTCTGCAGCCAGAGAGCTCACAAAGTCGGGCAACCACATATCGTCGTGGGCGGCCCACATGAAGTATGTGCCGCTGGCTAGTTCCAGCGTTCGCTTGAAATTCCAAAGCCCGCCTCTGTTCGTTTCACTGCGCAAGTATTGGATGCGTTTATCATTCAGAATGTATTGCTGGCAGATTTCGCCAGTGCGATCAGCCGACGCATTGTCCGAAACGATCAATTCAAAGTTCCCGTACTCCTGGGCTAGCAATGAATCTAGCGCTTGCCGGATAAATCTCTCGCCGTTGTAAACCGGCAGCCCAATACTCACCAGCGGTTTATCATAATTTTGCATCATAGGGCCCGTTCCGTAACAACGCCTTTAGACTGTCAACCACGCGTTCGACGTGCGCTTGAGTCAAATTTAGGCCGCTCGGCAGGTTGATCGCATAAGGTGAAATGCCGTACGCGATTGTATTGCGAGAGTGCGCTACAGCCGCCTGCTCAAGGTGCTCATAGGCCGGAAGCGAACTCAGCGGATAGAAAAATGGCCGGCAATCAATCGCGCGCTCGGCCATCGCCGCAATGAGTCGCTCCTTGGTCCAGCCCATTTTGGCATCCAATACCGCCGTCACCATCCAGTACGTATTCTTGACCCCCGGCGCTTCACTGTTCAGAACAATATCTTCGGTATCGGCCAGCGCCTCCTGATACCAGCTAAATATCTGCCGCTTACGCTCAACCAATTCTTCGATCCGCTCCAACTGGGCCAGCCCCAGGGCGGCTTGCATACTCGACATTTTGTATTTGTGCGCCACCGCCGTGTTCCAGAACTGCTTTTCGCCTGGCGCGCGCCCATGATCCCGCAGGAACAAACATCGCTGGTGCACATCCTCATCATCAGCCAGCAGCATTCCACCTTCCCCGGTAGTTAACGTTTTGGAACCGTGGAAGCTAAAGGCGCTGGCTAACCCGAAACTTCCTGCTTTACGGCCTTTGTATTCTGATCCAATGGACTCAGCCGCGTCCTCGATGACGGCGATGCCATGCCGCCGGGCAATCTCCAAGATTGCGTCCATGTCCGGCATATTGCCGTATAGATTCACGACAATCACCGCTTTTGTTTTGGGCGTGATGTTTGCCTCCAACGATCCGGCATCCAGACACCACGAATGTGAATCGATGTCGGCAAAAACTGGCGTTGCGCCAACATATGAAACAGGCGCCGACGTGGCAATCCATGTGGCATCTGGTACGATTACCTCATCGTCTATCCCGGCACCAGAAGCTAGCAAAGCTAAGTGCAAGGCTGAAGTGCAGGAGGGTAAAGCAATCGCATACTTACGGCCAACATAGGCGGCGAAAGCTTTTTCAAAACGCTCGTGGAACATATTGGCATTGCCATACCAGGCATTGGTGACGGCATCGGTGACGTATTGGATCTCTTTTTCCGTGATCCAGGGTCCGGCGACGGGAATTCTTTGCAAGGGAGTCAATCCTTTACACACTTCACGTAGCCATCAGGCACCACAGTGATGAGCAGTTTACTGCCGATCTCTTCGTCTATCTCAAAACGATCGTTGTTTTTCAAAAATCCCCGGACGGCAGTTCTGGGATTACTTTCCTTTCCCCAAGGTCGATTTGGGAAAAACCCTTCGGGTCTATCCGCTATTGCTGTATCCATCACAATAATATAACTGCCCTTCCTAACAAGCGGGCTATAAAGATCAAGTTCTTTTGAGACATGCTCATGAGTATGATCAGAATCAAGAATAACCAAAACTTTGTCCCCTGGCGTGATGTGTTTTCTTACTTGAACTAGTGTCTCCGCGTCAGTTGACGAGCCTTGAATTAAATGAATTCGAAATGCCAAAGGGTGCTCCATGATGGATTTCCAATTGTGCTCTCGAATATCAATGTCAATGCCAACGACCCTTCCATTTCCATTCAAAATATGGAGAATTGATGCACTTAATATCAAGGAGCCGCCCCGGGCAACACCTGTTTCAACAATCACATCGGGCTTTACTTTCCAAATGATTTCCTGAACAGCCACAATATCTTGTGGAAGTTGAATTATTGGCAGCCCCAACCAATCAAAGTTATACGTGTACTGAAAAAAAGCAGATTGTTCAACAAAATCAGATGCCAATTTATTGAGCGCCTCTGATTTTCCTAGCAATTTGATGTTTTCTTTTCTTGCTTTGTAGAACAGATCCCGATCATCCACGAATAAAATCCTCCCATTGTATGGTCCGTGATTTTAGAAAATTCATACTATCTACGTCATTGTTGGCAATTAAGTCAATAACGCTAACATAAGGTGTAAACTCTCCGTACAACTGTTGGTAGGGCAAAATGTTGTAGTCCAGATATTCAACCTCAACACCTGCTTCCTCGAACAACCTATGATCCAAATAGTTTTTAGCCCCGTGCCCCGTAATATAGGTTTGCCCTTTGACGCTCTTGACAATGTTCAACAATTTGGAAGAAGAGCTTCCGCCAACATTCAAATCAGATGATTTAAGAAAGACTCGCTCCAACCTCAAGTAAGAGGCTATTGTTTCAATAGCGTTGATATTGAAGTCGGATAACTTATCGCTCTTAAAAGAGTAAATCTGCTCCAGAAGCCCAATGGCCTCCGCCCAAAATGGAGTTTTGGCAAGATACTGAGAAAAGGTCCTCAAATGAAGATTTCGCCAATCTGAAGACTCATCCATTTGAACGTCTTTGATCAAACCGCGAGATGAACGAACAAGTGGAACCGTCATCCATTGTTGTCCTCGCGGTGTTTTTATTTGAACGCGATTAGTAAAATGACGCCCCTGGGGCAGCTGAACATCGTCAAAATGAACAAAAATATCACATAACTTGATCTGTTCAAAAAAACCTACCCAGGGCAGGTACATGGGCTGCAGAATTACAACCTTTACACCGGGTACGCTCATCTCAAAAAATTCTCGCTTATGGCGTAACCAATGCCGCCTTTGCCGACCTGGTTGCCAGAGTAAAACATATACAGCAGGTCGCCATACGGGAAAAACGATGGATAGCAGATCATCTCCGAGTCCCAACCGGACTCGGACCTTTCAATACCCACTTCATCATCCATTCGTTTCCACACAATTCCGTCATCCGACTCGGCATAGCCAATAACATAATTTTTTGCTTCTTTTGTGGCGCTCCCCCGAGTCGAATACCACATATGATATCGTGAGCCAGCCTTCAAAACCCAGGGAGCAGATATAACCTCTCCATCAAACTTATAATCGATTGCAGGTTCCTTAAAGGGAGTCCAATTAATGCCGTCATCTGATTCTGCATAGTGCACACGATAAACTGGTTCTGGATTTCCATTAATGACCCTCCATTCAGTGCCTGAGCAATACCACATTCTAAATTTCTTCTCGCTATAAAGAACAAAAGGTCCCGCGGTTAAAAAGGGGTGGTCCTTATCTTGACCTAATATCGGTCCTTCAAACGCTCTCTCAAAAGTCATATGTGGGCGCTTAACTCGACACAATCCGATAGATAACTCAAATGTCACATTAACTCGCCGTCTTTTCCAACCGTTGTAATATGCAAGAATCTCATCTTCGTAATCAACCATACAACCCAAACTTATCCCCGAATCATCAAAAGTGCCAGGTTTTCCTAAACCAAGAAGTGGCTCTCTATTAACAAACAATATTCTGGCAGGGTTTTCAATATCAACGTCAATATATGTTGGAAGCATTCTGTCATCGCTATCACGTGACGAAAAATATATGCGCAACACCTTGTCGTCAATGTGATAAGGTATTGGCCGAGTAGCATGGGTTTTGAAAAAACCATCTCCGCTTGGAACGTAAATAAGGCCTTTCTTCTCCCAATGGACTTTCATTTAGCCGCCTCTTTCACTATGACTTTCTGTCCTGACAGATCCGGTAAAACCAACGAGTAATCGGGGCAATCCTCCATAACCAGTGCGCCGGCGCCTACGATAGTGTGCGCTCCAATCGTGACATTATCTCTCAAAGTTGAATTCACTCCCAGAAAGCAATTTTTCTTAACCGTACAAACGCCAGAAACAACGACGTGGGAACTAATAAAACAATTCTCCATAATCACCGAATGGTGGCCGATGTGATTACCAGACCACAACGTTACATTGTTCCCAATCGAAACGAATGGTTGAATAACGTTATTTTCAAAAATAAAGCAATTCTCGCCGACTGGCGTGCCATAATAAGTGGCCTTGGGGCTGATATAAGTCTCTAATTGATACCCCTTTCGTTTTGCTTCCAAAAATCTTTGCTCCCGAATTTTGTTGCGATCTTTATACCCTATAGCAATGAATAGAGAATAATCACTGGGGGGGTAGTGTTTTTCTATATCTTCGAAAGGCACCACGGATAGGCCTGAAAATGTAGTCTCTTTAATAAAATCCTGCCCATTTGTAAAGGATACGACTTGACGCTCAGTGTCATTCTTAAAATAGAAGTAAGCAAGTTCCGCAATTAAACCGGTCCCAAAAATTACTATCCGTTTCATGTGAATGTCTCCTTCTATCTATACACATACAATGTGTATTCATAAAGGCCATAGGAATGGTCCAACCTGACGTTTCGGCTTATTTCTGACAGGCAGTAACCAAGCATCTCTGCCGGATGCTTATAGTAAAGGTTTGGAGCAAAGAAATTAACATAGGTTGACATGACATTGAAGGCAATGCCTTTACTACATAAGTCAAACATCCTCCTTATTAGCCTTTTTGCAAATCCATCCATATCCAACAGGCTCGCGCCCAGTTTCTGAGTCAATATTCCATTACAAACGATAAACTCAAATCTCCGTTCGTCAAAGCCGTATTGCATAAAATCGCCCTCAATAAATTCGCCGTTCTCCAAATGCTGTCGCGCCCAATGAATCATGTTAGAGGCCACATCAATGCCTGTATACTGTAATTTAAATCCTTTTTGCTGCGCATAGGCCAACAACCCTCCATAGCCGCACCCGACATCTAGCAATGTTATTGGTTTGCCAATATCAAGCAAGTCCCGAGCCAGCACCGCCAACATTTTGTCGTAACGCAAGCGCACATCTTCGTCTTTGCTCCAATCTACCCCTTTGGACGTTGCGCCAAATTCAGCAAATTTCTGTGAATAATGGGTCTTCATCTCTTGAGTTATCGGACTCGATCGATCAGGTTCAGTAAACAATGGCCACCTCCGATCCTTATCAGAAATATCCCTCTCGGCCTCAGGCCAAACAATCCCAAAAGCGGGATCGTCCCAACGTACACCGCGCGCCGCTTCAGGGTGATAAAACTCGCTCATCTGGTAAAACACTTCGGTGTTATCTACCAGGGTTTGAAAGCCATGCGCGAAACTTTCAGGGATGTAAAGAGCGCGGCGGTTTTCGGCAGTCAGCTCCACGGCCAGCCAGTGCTTGAATGTTTCAGAATCGGGGCGCAGATCAATAACGACATCGTAAATTGCGCCTCTCGTGCAACGCACCAGTTTGGCTTCTTCGTATGGCGCAATTTGATAATGCATCCCGCGCAACGTTCCAGCTTTTTTATTGAACGAGATGTTACACTGCGCCAAGCGCGGGTTCAAACCGTGGGCCGCAAATTCGTCCCGGCACCACGTCCGGGCAAAAAAGCCGCGCTCATCCGTCAGCAGCTCCGGCTCGACGATGAACACGCCAGACAGCTTAGTCTTGCGGAAGATCATCGCTAGACAATTTCAAGAGTCGGGATCGGGATGATGAATTTTCCGCCAACTTGCCGATAGGCATTCATTTGCTCCATCACTTCATTCTTGAAATTCCAGGCCAGCATCAAAGCGTAATCCGGCTTGTCGGTCAGCAGGTATTCTGGAGAATATATCGGCAAATGAACACCCGGCATATAAAGCCCCTGCTTGTGCGGACTGCGATCCACGACGTATTCCACCAGTTCCGGGCCGATGCCAAAGGCATTGAGCATGATAGCCCCTTTGGCCGAGGCCCCATAGGCGGCGATGCGCTTGTTCGCCGCTTTTAGCTCGTGCAAAAGCTTCAGCAAGGCATCTCGTTTAGCGGCCATATTTTTGGCAAACTGCGCGTAAGAGGCCAGGGTATCTACTCCCCACTCGCGCTCCCGTTCCAAAATTTTCGCCAGTCGCGCCTGCGGCCGGCCCTGTCCCGCATGTTGAACGAAAACCCGGATTGACCCGCCATGAATTGTGACCTCCTCGGCATCCACCACCTGCAACCGGTGCCGGGCAAACAAATGGGTCAGAGCCGTCAGAGAGTAATAGCAAAGATGCTCGTGATAGATCTGGTCGAACTCGCCGCGATCGACCGTCTCCCGCACATAGGCCGACTCGAACACCGCCAGCCCGTCCGATTTAAGCAGTAATTGCACGCCCTCGACAAATTCATGCAGGCGGGCGACGTGGGCCAGCACGTTATTGGCAATAATCACGTCGGCTTGTTTGCCCTGCTGGCATAATCGCTCTGCCAGTCGATCGTCAAAAAACTCATTAAGCGTAGGGATACCTTTGGCTTCAGCCACTCGGGCAATGTTGGCCGCCGGTTCAATTCCCAGCACCGGAATACCAGCCTGCTTGAAATACTGGAGCAAGTAGCCGTCATTGCTGGCAAGTTCAACCACCAAACTCTTGCCCGCCAATTCCCGCTCGCGGATCAGAACTTCAGCCAGCGACCTGGAATGGCTCAGCATCGTGTCTGAGAATGACGAGAAATACGGATAATTGCTGAAGAGCAATTCCGGCGGGACAGTCTCGGTAATTTGCACCAATGAGCAATTCGGACATAAAACCACGTCCAGCGGGAAGCGGGGCTCGGGCGCGGCCAACTGGTCGGCAGTAAGCAAGCCATTGGCCAACGGCAAATTGCCAAGAGATAGAACGGGAGCTAAACTGTTATTGTCGCAAATGCGGCAACCAACTAGCGGATTTGTCATGCGGTTTCCTTGTCGTTATTCTGGTAACAACGAGTCGTCCATTTCAGCAGAGGTCTCACCACGCCAGGGTAGTGGCCAGTAAAATCGCCCCGCGCTGTGTCGCCAGCCAGTGAATCAACCACGTGGAAAGCCAAGGCACTTCGTTCGTGAAAATGCACTCTCTTAGGTTTGACAGTAGTCACAGCTACATCCACGAACATTTGACCTTCGGACAGAAAATTGCCCGGCACCCAAACCGTGCTCACAAAACAGCCTATAGCTCGAGGGTGTCTCTTCCAATCTGGGTCTTGATCTCCTGCGACGAATGCCAGCACTCCCGCCTCTGTATAAAAATGAACATTGGGTACCAACACGTGCCCCGCTTGCAACACTTCATACTCGATTTCGACGCCGATGGGCCGCCGGATATCGAAGGCCTCGCGCGCTTCTCCTTCCTCGGTCACCACCCTCGCCGCTCGCAGCCGCACAATCTCATTGCCGGGCATATCTGTGGCGGGCCACACTTTTTCGGCCATGGTTTCGCGGCCGCCCACAAGATATTCGCCTACGACATCGTGAGAATAACCATCTGCTGCCACCGCGCCTTGCTTCAGCAAGATGGCCCGGGAGCATAATGCAGTGATGGCGGGCATATTGTGGCTTACGAACAGAACAGTTCGCCCTTCCTCTGCTACATTGCCCATCTTCCCCAAGCATTTCTTCTGAAATTCCACATCCCCCACAGCCAACACCTCATCTACTACCAGTATCTCCGGCTCCAAATGCGCCGCCACCGAGAAGGCCAGCCGCATATACATCCCGCTGGAATATCGTTTGACCGGCGTGTCAATGAACTTCTCCAGTTCGGCAAAGGCCACTATCTCGTCGAACTTGCGCTCAATCTCGCGCCGCTTCATGCCCAGAATAGCGCCGTTGAGATAAATGTTCTCGCGCCCGGTGAGTTCCGGGTTGAAGCCGGTGCCGACTTCCAACAATGAACCCACACGGCCATGTATCACAGCGCGGCCGGTTGTGGGTTCGGTGATGCGCGAAAGGATTTTCAACAGCGTGCTTTTCCCCGCGCCATTACGGCCAATGATGCCCACCGCTTCGCCGTGCTTCACCTCAAACGAGACATCCCGCAACGCCCAAATCATCTCGCTGGCTGTCCGGCCATTCGAGCGGAACGCATGCAGCGGGGCCATGAACGCTTCTGCTAGCGTGTCGCGCAATGTTTTATATGGCTCGCGCTGTCCGATGCGATATTGCTTGGATAGATTTTCGACCCGGATAGCAACGTCGCTCATCGCTTACACCACATCCGCATACGACTTTTCCATTCGCCGGAAGTAGAACAACCCGCCGACCAACAGGAGCGCCACCACACTTACCGAGACTCCCAGCAAGGGCCACGAGAGATTGGCCGTTCCCAGCAACGCCCAGCGAAATCCTTCCACCACCCCGGCCATCGGGTTCAACCCATAGAGCGGGCGCAGGGCGGCAGGCACAATGCTGGTGGGATAGGCAATGGGCGTAGCGAACAACCAGAACTGAGTCAGAAACGGAATCGTATAGGCCACGTCGCGATACTGCACGTTGAGCGCCGAGAGCCAAAGCCCTACCCCCAACGCAGTGGCGATAGCCACCAGAACAAATAGGGGCAGAGCCAGAATCGCCAGAGTCGGCCTGATGCCATAAAACAGCATCATCCCAATCAGAATGACGAAGGCAATGGCAAAATCCACCAGCCCGGCCAGCACGCTGGAGGCCGGAACAATGAGGCGCGGGAAGTATACCTTCGTGATCAATCCTTGATTCGCAACCAAACTGTTGCTGGATTGGTTTAGTGAATAGGCGAAAAGTTGCCACGGCAATAAAGCGCAATAGGTGAAGATAGGGTATGGAATACCATCCGACGGCATCTTGGCGAGGCGGCCAAAGAAGATACTAAACACCACCATCGTGAAAAACGGCTGAATAATCGCCCACGCCGCCCCCAACACGGTTTGCTTGTAACGCACCTTCACGTCGCGCCACACAAGGAAGTACAGCAATTCACGGTATTCCCATATCTCGCGCAGCCGAATCGGAACCCATCCTTTGGATGGCTCGATAACTAACGTTGGTAATTCTCCCGCATGTTGTTGAATGGTCATTCACACTGTCCTAAATTGTTGCCAGCCGTGCAACGTATACCCCGCTCCGCGCAGGTTCATCGTCAAAGCTGCTTTCAGTTGGCACAAACACGGATGAGGCAACTGCCGGAAGGAATGGGTTGCTGCGGAGGCGATAGATGCGGTCTTCTTTGATAGACGACTTTTGCAACGGTATTGTACCATACGCCCATGCTACTCACCCGAAGGGATTATAATCGCGCATATGGCAGGCACACCATTGGGCGAAATCCGTGCTCGTTCAGTCTTGCAAAGATTGCGAGACTCCGAGGAGTTTTTCATGAAACAAGGGCAGGTTTTCAGCACATTGGAACGACTCGCCCTCCGCCTGAAAGAGGAGAGTATTCCTTATGCTCTCGTAGGCGGCTTGGCCCTCAACCTGCACGACTACGAGCGTATGACTCGCGACATTGACATATTGATGACACCTCAAGCCCTTGAGAAATTCATTGAGCGCTGTGTTGGCTTAGGCTATGTCCAAGCATTTCACGGCGCTCGCAAGTCTTTTCACGATACGGCCACGCAGACCCTCATTGAGATTTTGGTCACTGGCGAATACCCTGGTGACGGCAAACCCAAGCCCGTCTCGTTCCCCGACCCGGAAGCGTCCTCCATCGAAATCGATGGCATTCGGGTCATCACCCTCGAAAAGTTGATCGAGCTGAAATTGGCTTCCGGCCTTTCCGCCTCTCATCGGCTACGCGACTTGGCCGACGCTCAAGACCTCATCGTCATCCATCACCTCCCCCCAGAATTCGCCGACAAGCTCGACCCCAGCGTGCGCGCTGAATATATGCGGCTGTGGGAAGGCGCGCAGACTGCCCCGCCTCAATCGGCTCGGTAATTCGTCACCCCATTCACCTCACAAAAGTCACATCCTTTCCGATCACCCTGTTGCGCTAGCACAAATATGATCAATGTCATATTTCCTATTTGTGCTTTGTGTAACAATCCGGACAAGTCTGGGCGCCAAATCAGACACCGTTATCCATTTCCCGAAAACCCAATTCTAAGGAGGCTTCCAATGAAAAAACTGATTCCCTTACTGGTTGTGCTAACCGTCGTGTTAGCTGCCTGCGGCGGCTCCACCCCCACCCCTGCCGCCACCGGCGGCGGCGGCCTGCCCGCCGAGGCCGCCGCTGTCGCCGCTGAACGCGGCCTCACGCAGGACGACATCTATGCCGCCCTCAAAACCTACACCCCCTCCGGCCAACTCGATCCCTACATCATGTTCTCATCGGGCGGGCAGGGCGGGCAGGTGCTGGTCATCGGCGTGCCCTCCATGCGCATCCTCAAACTCATCGCCGTGTTCACCCCCGAGTCGTGGCAGGGCTACGGCTACGGCGGCTCGGGCGATGAAACGCTGGCCGGCGGCTTCATGCCCAACGGCGACGAGATCAAATGGGGCGACACCCATCACCCCAACCTCTCCGAAACGGGCGGCGAGTACGATGGCGAGTTCCTTTTCATCAATGACAAAGCCAATGCCCGGTTGGCAGTGATTGACTTGCGCGACTTCGAGACGAAGCAGTTGATCAAGAACCCCAACGCCATCAGCGATCACGGCGGCGCGTTTGTCACCCCCAACACCGAATACGTCATCGAAGGCCCGCAGTACGCCACCCCCATCGGCTGGGAATATGCGACGCTCGATGAATACCAAGCCAAGTATCGCGGCCTGATCACCTTCTGGAAGTTCGACCGCGCCAAGGGCCGCGTGGATGAATCGAAGTCCTTCCAGATCGAACTGCCGCCCTACTGGCAAGACCTGTGCGACGCGGGCAAAGGCCCCAGCGAAGGCTGGTTCTTCTGCAACTCGATCAACAGTGAAATGGCGACTGGCGGCATCGAGTCCGGCGGCGAACCGTTCGAGGCTGGCACCACCAAGAACGACACCGACTACCTGCACATCTTCAATTGGAAGAAGGCTGAAGAAGTGGCCAACTCCGGCGGCGCCGAAGAGATCAACGGCATCAAAGTCATCCGCCTCGAAACCGCCATCGCCGAGGGCATCCTCTACTTCTCCCCCGAACCCAAGAGCCCGCACGGCTCGGATGTGACCCCGGGCGGCGAGTTCATCGTCGTCGGCGGCAAGCTCGACCCGCACGTCACCGTTTACTCCTTCCAGAAGATTCAAGACGCCATTGCGGCCGGCGGCCTCGACACCGACACCTACGGCGTGCCGGTGATCCCGCTGGACAAAGCGATGGAAGCGCAAGTTGAAATCGGCCTCGGCCCGCTCCACACCGTCTTCGACGATAAGGGCTACGCCTACACCTCCGTCTTCCTCGACTCGGTGGTGGCCCGCTGGACGCTCGGCGGCCCGTACGACGACAAGAACCCCGAAGAGGGCTGGACGCTCGTTCAGAAACTGCCCGTGCAGTACAACATCGGCCACATCGCCGCCGCCGAAGGCGACACCGCCTCCCCCGACGGCAACTACGTCGTGGCCCTCAACAAGTGGAGCATCGATCGCTTTGCCAATGTCGGTCCGCTCCTCCCGCAAAACTTCCAACTGGTGGACATCACCAAGACCGGCGACCAGATGAAAGTGATCTACGACATGCCCATTGGCATGGCCGAGCCGCATTACGCTCAGATCATCAAGGCCGACAAACTCAAGCCGTTCGAGATCTATCCTGAGATCGGCTGGAACCCTGAGACGATGAGCGTCGATCCCAATGCCGTCACCGACCCGGCCAACGCCCGCGTCGAGCGCAACGGCAGCAATGTCGAAATCTGGTCCACCGTCGTCCGCTCACACTTCACGCCGGAACACGTGGAGATTGAAGAAGGCGATCGCGTCGTTTGGCACTTCACCAGCCTCGAGCGCACCCGCGACGCCACACACGGTTTCGCCCTGGGCGGCTATAATATCAACCTGAGCCTTGAGCCCGGCGAGACTCAGACCATCGAGTTCGACGCCAACAAGTCCGGCACCTTTGTGTTCTACTGCACCGAGTTCTGCTCGGCCCTGCACCTTGAGATGCTTGGCTACTTCCTCGTAGAGCCGAAGTAATGGCACAATGACAAGATGAAGGGGTGACACGGTGAAAGCAGTCCGCCGCCGTGTCACCCTGTCATCGTGTCAGCGTGCCACCCCGTCATGCAATCCTTTCTCGATCCGGATGTGAAAGTCCTTCTCCCCGATGGCAGCACCCGCCGCCTCACCGACTACCTCCTGCCCAGCGCCCTGCTCATGCTCTCCGCGCTGCTGCTGATGATCTCCATGTTCCTGCCCTATTGGAGTATGCGCATGGACGCGCCTCAATACCCCAAAGGTTTGAAAGTGGATGTGTACATCAACCGGCTCGACGGCGATGTGGACGAGATCGACGCGCTCAATCACTATCTCGGCATGCCCAAACTCGACGAGGGCGGGCGCTTCGAGCGCTCCATCTCTTTCATCTCCATCATCGCTTTTGGCTTCCTATTGATGGCCGGTGTGTTCGTCCACAACCAACTGGCGGGTCTGCTCGCCCTTCCAGCCTTGGGCTTCCCCGTCGTCTTCATCGCCGACCTGTGGTGGATACTCTATCAGTACGGCCACAGCATCGATCCCAAGTCGGCGCTCGGCGGCGCCATTGAGCCATTCACCCCGCCCGTCCTCGGGCCCGGAGTCGTCGGCCAGTTCGGCACCGTGGCCAGTTTTGAGCCCGGCTTCTACCTCTCCCTCCTCGCCGTATTGGTGATGCTGATCGCCCTGTGGTTCCATCGCGCCGCCTACAAACCCATCGTGGACGCGCGCAAAAAGTTGGCCGCCTCCGCCGCGCAGCCCCCTCGCGCATGAACCTTCGACTGCTCGCCGCGGGGATGTTGATTGCGCTGGCGGCGGCTCAACCCACCCTCGCCCAACCGCTCTCGCCCAACCGCCTCACCGTCTCCCCCACCGGCCCCTACACGACCATCGAAGCCGCGCTGGCCGACGCCGCCGACGGCGACGCCATCGAAGTGCGCGGCGGAATCTATCCGACCCTCGTCGTCGAAAAATCGGTGACGCTCGAAGGCGTGGATTGGCCGGTGATTAACGGAGGCGGCGAGGGCACGGTTGTCACCCTCAACGCCCCGAACATCGTCTTTCGCGGCTTCGAAGTCCGCAACAGCGGCATCGAGCCGGATCGCGATCACTCCGGCATCACCCTCACCGCGCCGGGCATCACTGCCGAAAACAACCGCCTGCGCGAAGTGCTGTTCGGCATCTTCGTCGCCAAAGCCCACAACGCCGTCGTGCGCGGCAACGACATCTCCAGCAAATCGCAATTCAACATCGGGCGCAAAGGCGACGCCATTCGGCTGTGGTTCAGCAAAGGCGTCACCGTCGAAAACAATCACGTTCACGACGCCCGCGATCTGGTGATGTGGTATTCCGAAGAAGTGATCGTGCGCGACAATGTTTTCGAGAACGGGCGCTACGGCATCCACCTCATGTATTGCGACGGCGCGCAGATCGAACGCAACCGCGTGCTCAACAACTCGGTTGGGCTGTTCGTCATGTATTCCAAAAACGTCGCCCTGCGCGATAACGACATTCGCGGACAGCGCGGCCCCAGCGGCTACGCGCTCGGCTTCAAAGACGCCGACTTCGTCGAAGTCACCGGCAACGTGATCGTGGACAATCGCGCCGGAGTGTTCATGGATGGCACGCCGTTCAGCCCGCAGGGGTACGGCCTCTTCAGAGACAACATCTTCGCCTTCAACGACGTGGGCGCGATTCTCCTCACCGCCGTTCGCGGCAACACCTTCGAGGGCAACACCTTTTGGGAGAACGTCGAACAAATGGCGATACAGGGCGGCGGCCAAACCGGAGAGAACGTGTGGCGCGGAAATTACTGGAGCGACTACACCGGCTTCGACGCCGACTCCGATGGCTACGGCGACACGCCCTATCGCTCCGAGCGATTCTTCGAAAACCTCACCGACCGCGAGCCGATGCTTCGCGCCATCCTCTACAGCCCCGCCGCGCAAACCATCGAGTTCGCCGCCTCATCGTTTCCCATCGTCAAGCCTCAACCCAAATTCGTGGACGAGACTCCGATGATGTCGCCCCGCGCCATTCCGCCCTCGGCCCTCGCCCCCCAAGAATCGCCCGCGCCCATGGCCCTGCTGGGACTCGGACTGCTGGCGGCGGGCGTGGCCTGCGGCGGGCTGGCCTTTATGAACCGCAAAGCGCGCGAGAGCCGCAAAGACTCTTTGCCCTCTCCACGCTCTCTGCGGTTGAATGAGTCAATGGCAGTCAACACTCCACTGGAAACGGCGGTGCGCGTCGAAAATTTAGTCAAACGCTACGGCAAAGCGGCCGCCCTCAACGGCGTCTCGTTCGAGGCGCGCGCTGGAGAGTCGCTGGCCTTGTGGGGCGAAAACGGCGCGGGCAAAACCACGCTCATCAAAGCCCTGCTCGGCCTCATCGACTATGAGGGCCGCGCAGAGATCGAAGGCAACGACACGCGCAGAAACGGCAAAGCCGCCCGCCGGTGCATCGGCTACGTTCCACAAGAAGCGATCTTTTACGATATGACCGCGCAAGCCACAATGGAATTTTATGCGCGGCTCAAAAAAGTGGATGTTGGCCGAATCTCCGCCCTGCTCGAAAAACTGGGGCTGGCCGAGCACGCCCGCAAACCCGTGCCGGCCCTCTCTGGCGGACTCAAACAGCGGCTCGCGCTCGCCGTGGCCCTCCTCGCCGACCCGCCCGTGCTTCTGCTCGACGAACCCACCGCCAACCTCGACGCCAAAGCGCGAAGCGATTATCTCGCCCTCCTCGCCGCGCTCCGCAAAGAAAAGAGAACCATCCTTTTCGCCTCGCACCGCATCGAAGAAGTGGAAACCCTCGCCGACCGGGTGTTGGTGATGGAATCCGGTCGGGTAATCGAGACGCTCACCCCCGGCGAAGTCCGTTTGCGACTCGCCCCCCACGCCACACTCACGCTCTGGGTGCCCGAAAGCGATCGTCAGCGAGCCGTCGCCGTGTTCGAGCGGCAAGGCTGGTGCGCGCATCTCAACGGGCGCGGCACGGTGGTCGTTTACGTCGAAGCCGAGCAAAAACTTCAGCCCCTCACCCGCCTCGCCGAAGAGGGCATCGTTGTGAAAGACTTCGAGATGGAACGAGGCCGATTATGGAACTGACACTGTTATGGACGATTGCCCTGCGCGAACTGCGCGAAGCCCTGCGCAACAAATGGCTTGCCTTTTACGCGGTGGGGTTTGCCGCGCTGGCCTATGCCCTTTCGCAAGCCAGCGTCGCATCCTCCGGCTACAGCGGGTTGGGAGGCTTTGGGCGCACCGCCGCCAGCCTCATCAACGCCCTGCTGTTGTTTGTGCCGCTGCTCGGACTCAGTGTGGGCGCGGGGGCGCTCGCCGGAGATCGTGAGCGCGGGACTCTGCTGTATCTCCTCGCCCAGCCGGTGAATCGCGCCGAAGTCTTTTTCGGAAAAGCGATCGGCTCCGGAATGGCCGTCACCGCCGCATTGGCCGTCGGCTTCGGGTTGGCCGCCCTCACCCTCGCCTCGGCCAGCGAAGGCGACGCCTTCACCTACCTCGCCCTCGCCGGATACACCGTTCTGCTGGCCCTCGCCTCGATGGGGCTGGGCTTCATCATCAGCGCCCTCACCCGCAAAGGCGCCACCGCCATGGGCGCATCGCTGCTGCTGTGGCTCGGCCTCGTCTTCTTCGGCGACATCGGCCTCGTGGGCGCCACCCTCACCCTGCGCCCCACCCCAACCGTTCTGCTGGGGATGTTGCTCATCAACCCACTACAAGTATTCAAACTGGGCGCGATCTACAGCCTGCGCGCCACACTCGACACGCTCGGCGCAGCGGGGCAATTCGCCCTCTACAAATTCGGAGACGCCCTGCCCGCGCTGTTGCTGGGCCTGCTCGCCGGATGGATCGCGCTGTCGTTCGGCGCGGCCTTTGCCCTCTTCAGCCGCCGCGGCGATCTATGAAACCCAATCTATTCTTCTGCCTGCTTGCCTTTTGCCTCACGCTGGCCGCCTGCGCCCAACAGCCCGCCGAGCCTCAACCGCCGGAGATCATCTATGGGCAAGACTTGTGCGACAACTGCGGCATGATCATCAGCGAAGCCAAATACGCCGCCGCCACCCTGCTCGTCGAAGGCGGATCGCACAAATTCGACGACATCTCTGACATGGTGATCTATCACCTCGATCACCCCAACGAAGTGGTGAAGGCGTGGTTCGTGCACGACTACAACAGCGAAGCATGGATCCGGGGGGAGACCGCCACTTACGTGAGAGGCGACATCAACACACCGATGGGTGGGGGCATCGTTGCCTTCGAGAACAAAGCCGAGGCCGAATCAGTCGCCGCCGAAGTCAATGGCAAAGTGATGAACTTCGACGAAATGCGCGTCGAGGTTCATGTCGTCATCCACGGCCAATGACGCAAGCCGCAAGCAGGGCAGAGAGCATGAAATGAGAGACTATCCATGGCCGACACACAACCAGTTCCGCAAGAGCGGGTTGATCCGGTTACCGGCTTATCGCTTCCCGACCCGTTTCCCGAATACGTTCCCTGTCCGCACTGCGGAGAGCCCGAAGTTGAAGTGTATTGCTACGAGAAGATCGCGCGGTGCCGCAACTGCGGCAAACAGTTCCCGCACACATCGCCGCCCGATTGCGGCCTTTATCCGTTTTGCAAACGCGCCGTGGAGCCGGAGTCAGACGATCACGAGGGCTGAGCCTGCCGCCGCAATTTATCCATGTTGGTGATCAAGAGATAGCCGCCGCGCCGAGTCTCGATGATGCCCTGCGCGCGGAACCGGGACATGGCGCGAATAGCGGTTTCGAGCGTGGTGCCGGCCATATCGGCCAAATCCTGCCGCGAGAGCGGGATCGTGATCAATATCCCCTCCGGCTCGGAGCGCCCCAGCCGATCCGCCAGCTTGAGCAGAATGTGCGCCATGCGGCGCTCCACCCGCTCGCCGGCCAAAACTTGCAGCCCCATCATCGAATGCAGGCGATTGCCCAACATGCGGATCAGCCGGAGCGTCACCGCCGGGTGGCCGGACAGAAACTGCTGATAGGCCTCGCTCGACAGACTGATCGTTTCGGAGTCTTCCATCGCCTTCGCCGTCGCCGGATGGTGAGGCATGAACAGCACCGCGCCGCCGAACACCTCGCCCGGCGAGATCATCTCCAAAATCACCTCTCGCCCGTCAACTTCGTGATACACGATTTTCACCTGCCCCTGCCGCAACAGCCACACGCGGTCGCACACATCGCCCTGATAGAAAATGAACGCCTCGCGCTCGAAACGATCCACCCGCGTCTGCTCCGAGAGAGCGACGAGATCCACTTCGGGCAGGCTGGCAAACAAGGGGAGCCGCTGGAGCAGTTCGAGCGTGGGCGCGAGAATGGCGGACATAGGGCGGAACAGATTATACTTCGGCCTCAGCCGACACACACGGAGATTGTATGAGCGCCCCTTACTTTCATATTGACCTCTCGGCACAGATGCAAGAAATTGCGCCGGACTCGATCATCAGCCGCACCATTCACAACGACGACAAAATGAAAGCGGTGCTGTTCGGCTTCGCCGCCGGGCAGGAACTCTCGGAACACACCGCCTCCGTGCCCGCCGTGATTCACATCCTCAGCGGCGAGGCCCGCCTCACGCTCGGCAGTGACGCGATGGACGCTCACCCCGGCACATGGGTGCGCATGACGGCCAACCTGCCGCACAGCGTGCGGGCCAAAACGCCGGTGATCATGTTGTTGTTGATGCTGAAACAATGAAACAACCTTTCCACCAAAAATACTCCGCGCCCCTCATTTTGCTGGCCGGCGATCTGCTGGCCATGATCCTCTTCATCTTCTTCGGCCAGCGCGAGCATGAACTGATCAACGCCGCCAACCCGATCTGGGGAGTGCTGTATTCCTCCGCCATCTTCGCCCTGCCGTGGGCCATCGCCGGGTGGCTGTTGGGCGCGTTCCCCCGCGCCGATTCGCTCACCGCCCGTTCATTGCTCACCCGCTCGCTCAACACATGGCTCGTGGCCGCGCCGCTCGGCCTCCTCCTCCGATCTTACGCGCTGGGCCGCGCCGTCGTGCCCACCGCTTTCATCACCGCCGCCCTCGCCTTCGGCGGGTTGTTCGTGCTGGGCTGGCGGATCGCATTCGTCGTGATCTGGAGTCTCATCGCCCGCCGCAACCGCGCGCCATGAAACCAACCCACTTCTCCCGACACATGCCGTTCATCGCCCTCGGCGGGCTGGCCCTCCTCGCCGGGATGTGGGCCGGGCTAGTGCGCATTGGCTGGGCCATCCCGCCACTGCAACCCGCCGCGCACGGCCCGCTGATGATCTCCGGCTTTCTCGGCGTGGTCATCAGCCTCGAACGCGCTGTCGCCTTCGGCAAACGCTGGACGTTCGCCGCGCCCCTGCTCAGCGGGCTCGGGGCAGTGGCTCTCCTGCTCGGCCTCCCCGCCGAAATCTATTGCGGGTTGTTTGTCCTCGCCAGCGCTGTGCTGATCATCGCCTTTGCCACAACATACTATCAACACTATGGATCGAAGATCGAATGGTCGGGACTCACAATGATCGGCGGGGCCGTGTTGTGGCTGGTGGGCAACGGACTCTGGTGGGCAGGCCGCCCCCTCGCGCAAGCCACTCCGTGGTGGATCGGATTCCTCGTCGTCACCATCGCCGCCGAACGATTGGAACTTGGGCGCGTTCTCTTGCTGGGCAGAGTCTCGCGCATCACATTTCTGCTGTGTGTCGCGCTGTTTGTCGGCGGGTTGAAACTATCGCTGTTCGCCTTCAGCGCCGGACTGCAATTGAGCGGCGCAGGATTGATCGCCCTCGGCGCGTGGCTGCTCTATTTCGACATCGCCCACCGCACCATTCGGCAAAAAGGGCTGACGCGATTCATCGCCGCCTGCCTTCTGCCCGGATACGCCTGGCTCATATTCGCCGGAGCGTTGTGGCTGATGTGGGCGCCCTATTTTTCCGGCGGGCCGTTTTACGACGCGATGCTGCACACCATTCTGCTCGGCTTCGTGTTCTCGATGATCTTCGGCCACGAGCCGATCATCATGCCCGCCATCGTCGGCGTCCCCATCGTATATCGCCCGGCGTTTTACGGCCACCTCGTTCTGCTCCATGCCTCGCTCATCTTGCGCCTTGTCGGCGACCTTGCCGCTCAACCCTCTCTGCGCATATGGGGCGGGATGCTCAACGTGATCGCAGTGCTGGCCTTCATCGGCAACACCGTCATCGCCGTGCGCGCGCAACTGCGCGCCCAAGCACAGCCGCCAACACAATCGTCCACGTCGCCCCGCTGATCGTCCACCCAATCGCCAGCGCCTCGCTGTGAAAAGTGAAGATGACCACGCTGCGCCCTGCCGTAACGGGCACGGCGCGGAACGCGCCGTTGGCGCGATAGATCGCCGCGCGCTCCCCGTTCACGTCGGCCTCCCATCCCGGATACATCACATCGTTGAGCACCAACATCCCCGCCGCAGGCGACTCGGTTTCGGCGACGACTCGCAACGGCGTGTATTCGACGATGCGCGCCGTCGCGCCGTCGGTGTCGCCGCCCATCGAGTCGGGCGGGGAGGCCGCCTCCGTGTCGATCACCACCGCTATCGTCGGATCGAATGATGGATCGTTCACGAGGATCGACGCCTCGCGCGCGGTGGGCGCGATGATGACGCGGCCCACGACAACGGCGCGCGGCCAATAGTCGGGAAGTTCATACGCATTCAGCCCGCTCACCATTTGCGGCACTCCGATGTCGAGCGGGCCGTGAGCGTTCATGATGTATTGCACGCTCAATAGTTTGAGGCGGTGCGAATCGGTGGGGGCAATGTCGGCGTGCTCCACCGCGCCGCAACGATCTTCGGGCGGCGTTTGGTTGTTGAACTCGGCATACGTTGAGGGAATGATCGATGCGTACCCTTGCGCGTTGGCGGTGTGCGTTTGCATCGAGCCGTTGGCAAACATGTAGGGGAGGACGACGACGCGCGACTCGGCAGGGTTCACCGGCTCGATCCAACCGGAGGGATTGGACAGCGCGGCGAGCGGAACGGGCTGAACGAAGGCGCGGCTGAACAACCACAGGTCGCTGTAGAAGACGAGCAATAGCGTGCCGATGGCAAGTGTGTTGCGCGCCCGGTTGAGATGCCACAGCGCGAGAGCGGCCATTGCGTATCGTGGCGCGGAGAGTCCGGCAAGGATCGAGAGCAGTGAGCGCGAGTCGTTGCGCGGCACGAGATCGGCAAAGATCGCAAGTGCGGCCAACAGCAACGCAAACAGCCATAGCCAGCGATCAGTAATGGATCGAACAATGGGCTTAAGCCCATTGTCCCTTCGATGCCCATTGTTCATTCCCGTGATCCGCGCGATGAGCGAGTCGAATCCGAGAGCGGCGAGGCCCGCGCCCGCGAAACTGAGAAAGAGCATGAAACGAGCCGGGACGCGAAACGACGACACGCCCGGCAACAGCCGTTGATCGGTGAAAGGGATCGGCGGATTGAACCCGAACAGCAATCCGCAGAAGGCGAAGGCGATGAGCAGTGTTTTGAATCGCGCGCCGGGCGACTCTTTGGCGGCGAGTCCGGCGAGAGCCAACACCAAGCCCGCCGCGCCGAAATAACCGTTGCGCTCCCATGGGAGGAAGACATCGAAGGGAATTCTGGCGAGGGCGAGAGAGGCGAGGTCGCGCAATTGGAGCGCGGTGGGGAGGCCGCAATCACGCAAGAGTCCGGCGGCGTGAGTGGACAGCCGGATAAGTTGAATGGTGGGCAGAAGTTGAAAAGCGAATCCGCCGAACACGATGGCGGCGGCAAGCGCGGCCAGCCCGGCGCGGCTGAGGAGTCGAACCAAGTCGCGGGTTCGGATGTGCGGGATGGCCCAGTGAACGGTGGCGACAACCAGCGCGATGAGGGTGAGGGCGAGGGTGGCCGGGTGCCCGGCGAGGAATTGCAGACCGATGACGGCGGCGCTGAGGGTCATCGTCCGCCGCGATCCGGTTTGCAGAGTCCGTTGCCAAATCGCCAGCGCCCACGGAAACCATGACGCCGTGTATAGCAAATCCACGTGCCCGGCCCCGGGGCGGGGGGCAATGAAGCCGCCGAGCATGAAAGCGACCGCGCCCACATACGCCCCGCCCACGCCGATGCCGTTGTAGCGGACGAGCCAATACATGCCGAGTCCCGCCCACCACATGTGTAGCATGTATCCGACGCCGAACGAATAGTGCAGGGGCAACAACCGGAGGGCGAGCGCCGGAGGGTAAAAGATCATCACTTGCGGGTTGCCCACTGCCGGATACCCGGCGAGGATGTACGGACTCCACAACGGCAAGTGGCCGGAGGCAAACTGCTCACGGGTGAAGTGTTCCCAGTAATAATAGATCAGCAGATCGTTGCCGTTGACGATGAGGCTGGGGCGCAGAAGGGCGTGGAGGAAAACGGGCAGGATGAGGAGCAGGAGGCCGAGCGCCGATTGCCGCCATTCGGGCCAGCGGCCAATAGTTTGCGCGGCGCGTTCCATCGCGCGCCAAAGTTGCGCCGGTCGCATTCAGTTTTCGTAGAGGAGGCGGAACGCAGATTTTGCGCCGGGCGGAATAGCGGCGATGGGCTCGAATCGCAAGCCTTCGATGCTTTTCGCTTCTTCGGCCACTGCGTCGGTGACGAGAATATCTCCGGCTTTGGCTGTGTCTTCGCCGAGTTTGCTGGCCGCGTTCACTTGCGGGCCGAACACGTCGGTGTCGCCGATGCGCAACATCAAGCCGTAGCCGATGCCCACGCCGAGGAGAATCTGTTCGGTTTCGGGTTTGCTCGCGTTGTAGCCTTTGAGCACGCCCATCATTTGAACGGCGCACTCGATGGCTTTGCTGGCGCGGCGGAAGATGACCAGCATGCTGTCGCCGTCCATCTTCAGCAAAATGCCGTCGTGATCGTCAATGCACGGCACGAGCAGCCGTTGCGACTCGTAAATGGTTTGCAGAAAGTGAATGATGCCGTATTCGGCGGCGCGGCGCGAGAACCCGGCCAGGTCGGTGAACATGATCGCCCACGTCTCGCCGAACAAATCCCAGATGCGGCTGTCGATCTCTTCTTTGTTCGCGCCGGGCTGCAATCGCTCGGCGATGAGATTCTCCAGCCGGTCTTGCGATGCGCTGATGCCGACTTGCAAAACGAAAGGCATGGGATGAGTCCTTTCTGTGAGTAGTGCTTGTATCTTACGCCGATCACTCGCGCCTCGCAACCGCCCCTCACCCATTGCGGTATAATCTCACCGCACTCTGTAGTGACCAGTGGTTAGTGATCGGTAACCACTGATCACCGATCACTAATTACCGATCACCGATCACTGACTACTGACATGCCCCCCATCTTCCCATTTACTGCCATCGTTGGGCAGGAGCGCATGAAACGCGCTCTCATTCTCAACGCTGTCAATCCGCGCATCGGTGGCGTGCTCATTCGTGGCGAGCGCGGCACCGCCAAATCCACCGCCGCCCGCGCCCTCGCCGCCCTCCTCCCCGAAGTGCGTGTGGTGAAAGACTGCCGCTTCGGTTGTGATCCCGACCAGCCAACTCAGTGGTGCACCGAATGCCACGAGCGGGCCACCAACGGCTCCTTGCCCGCCGCCGCCAAACGCACCTCGTTCATCAACCTCCCGGTCTCCGCCACCGAAGATCGTGTCGTCGGCACGCTCGACATCGAGCGCGCGATTCAAAAAGGCGAGCGCCACTTCGAGCCGGGCGTTCTCGCCGCCGCCAATCGCGGCCTGCTCTACGTCGATGAAGTGAACCTGCTCGACGATCACGTCGTCGATGTTCTTCTCGATTCGGCGGCCATGGGCATCAACGTCGTCGAGCGCGAAGGCATCTCCTTCTCGCATCCGGCGCGCTTCATCCTTGTCGGCACCATGAATCCCGAAGAAGGCGATCTGCGGCCTCAACTGCTCGACCGCTTTGCCTTTGCGGTGGAGATACACGGCCTCACCAACCCCGTTGACCGCGTCGCTATCATGGAGCGCAATCTCCGCTTCGAGGCCGACCCTGATTCGTTCTCTGCCGAATGGCAATCGAAAGAGAAAGAGCTCACCGAAGAGATCGAAGCCGCGCGCAAGATCGTCGAAAAGGTGACCTACTCACAACGCGATCTGCAATCCATCGCCGCCCTCACCACCTCGATGGGGGTGGACGGCCACCGCGCCGACCTCGTCATCCTTCGCGCCGCGCGCGCGCAGGCCGCCTTCATGGGGCGCATCGCCATCACCGACGAAGACATCGTGCTGGCCGCCGAGCTGGCCCTGCCGCACCGCATCAAACACGGCCCCTTCCAAAAAACTGAAGTGAGCGTGTACGACTTGCAGGAGCGGATGGAACAAATCCGCGACGACACGGGCGCGACCGAAGGCAAGCCCACCCCCAGCGAGGACAAGTCGGCGGTAAAAAAAAACAGGGCGTAGCTAGCGAGACCCGCGAAGAAACACCCGACATGGGGCAAGCCGAGCCCATGCCTCAGCAGGCATCGGACTCCGCGCGCGATTCGTATTGGTGGGAAGGCGGCAAAAAGATGAAGGCCGGCGAAGAATTCATGCCGCGCCGCCTCAACACTCCGCTCGACAAACTCACCCGCCACCTCGGCGGCAAACGCAGCCGCACCAAAACCGATCGCAAACGCGGGCGATACATTCAAGCCCGCCCGGCTCACGGCAAAACCTCCGACGTGGCTTTCGATGCCACCCTGCGCGCCGCCGCGCCCATGCAAGTGCGCCGCGAGCCTCAGCGCCGCGCAGCCCGTGTGGCCTTCGCCATTCGCCGCGAAGACCTTCAGCAAAAAGTCCGCGTGCGCAAAGCCGCCAATCTGATTCTGTTTGTGGTGGACGCCTCGTGGAGCATGGCCGTGGCCGAGCGCATGAGCGCCACCAAAGGCGCGATCATGTCTCTGCTCACCGACGCCTATCAACGGCGCGACCGCGTGGGGCTGATCGTCTTCCAAAAGAATCAGTCGCGGCTCATCCTGCCGCCCACCAGTTCGGTGCTGCTGGCTCAGAAGGCTATGGCCGATATTCCCGTGGGCGGCAAAACCCCGCTCTCGGCCGGGCTGGCCATGGCTCACAAAATTCTGTCGCAGGAAAAGCGACTGCACCCCGACGTGATGCCATTGATGATTGTGCTCACCGACGGCGCGGGCAACGTGAGCATGACCGATCTGCCGCCGCAAGAGGAAGCCTACCGCATCGCCGAAAAGATTCACGACGAGACGATCCGCAGTGTGGTGATCAACATGGAACATGCCGCGTTCGATCAGGGCCTGGCGCGCAAACTGGCCGAGCATCTCGGCTGTGATTGTTTGACTCTGCAAGAATTGAAAGCGGAGACTCTTTACCGCACGGTGAGGGAAGAGTTGAACGCTTCTCTCTGAGCAAAAGCCGGGCCTCAGCGATTGGCCCGGCTTTTTTGATCCAGCCTTCCGGGCGCCGCGCGTTTCAACCACTGCCAAACTATCGAATGCAGCGGGCGCGGGTCGAGCAGTGAGTGAGCGTTGAAGACTCGTGTTGCCCATTTCAGCATCAGCCACGCCCACGCCAGCGAGGCCGCCAGCCCGGCGGCTATTTGCCACGACGGCGCCCCTCCGGCGATGAAGATGCGCGCGATCATCGTCGTGGGCGCGAACAGCGGGAAGATGCTGAGGGCCACCGCCACTGCGCCCGTGCGCGCCGCGGAGCAATTCGCCCGCGAACACCAACGGAATGTAACCCACCAATGCCATGGCGCCTCGGATGCGAGAGGCCTGCTCGCCGTCGCGCGCGTACGCGGCGAAGATGGCCGAGGTGGCGGCATAGGCGAGATACGATCCGAACAACGAGAGGACCGCCGCCGCATAATCCGTGAAGGTAGCCTGTCGCAGTGGCTGGCCCATCGCCGTGAACATATCAGCAAAAAGATCGAACCCCGGCCCCGGCGTGCGCGTTCCCGCGAGCGAGGTTGTGAAGGCCGCCGGGTCGGCATCGGGGATGGCTCTGCCGCTGAGGCCCCCCACCCAGCCCGCCCACGCCAGCATTTCAATGAGGCTCACCGTCACGAGGCCGGTGAATTTTCCGGCCAGCAACTGCATGGGCGAGATCGCGCCGAACACCGTTTCCAGCACGCGCCCGTAACGGTCACGGGCGATGTTGGCGGCAAGCAATGTTCCGGCGGTCGAGGTAATGGTTGTGGCGGCCATGAAAATGTATATCGCCAACATGAGATGGCTGAAAGAGAAACTGCCGATGCCGCCCGGCCTTGGGGGCAGTTCGATGATGCGGGAGGTAAACGTGGGGCCGTCGGCGGCCCGGCGGGCGACGGCCTCCCCATCGGCCAATGCCAAGTTGAAAATGATCAGCCGCTCGATCTGCGCGTCGGTTTCCACATATTGCACATTCTCCGGCGAGTAGAAAGTGATCACGCCGGCGGCGATGAAGTTGCGCGGGATGAGGTAGTAACCGGCGATCTCGCCGGAGGCCGTGGCGGCGCGCGCGGCGGCTTCGTCGGGGTAAGCCAGCAGTTGATCGGGCATGAGGCCTTCAGGAAAGTCAGTCAACAGCGATGCCTGATCCACATACGCCACCGGCTTGTCGGGGCCGCATTGCTGGAGATCACGACGCCCGGCGCGGGCAGTTTGCTGGGCTTCAATTCGAGGCTGCTCACCCAGCCAATGAGCGGGAAGAGGCTGAAGAATACGGCCAGCAGGCTGTCGGGCGCGGAAAAGGCAATGGCCAGCACGGGAACTCCGACGATGCCAAAGACGCTGGCGACGACGCTGAGTATCTGCTCGCCCCGATCCGAAAGATCGCTGAGGGAGTCGAGAGTCATGGCCAGCGCGGCGCTGGCGACGAAGGCCGGAGGGAGGAGGGCGGCGCTCAGGGCAACGATGCGAATCACGGGCCAAAGCGACAGGCCGATGTCCGACACGGCGGGGCTCAACGCCAAGAACGGAAGGCCGAATGCGATCAGAATTGCGCCGGGAAGGAAAGGGGTGAATGCGGCGGCCATCACCCCAAGGGCTTTGCCGGTCAGCATGGCTTCGACACTGATTGAGGTGAGCGTCAGATCGAGGGTGTCATAGGCATATTCTTCGGCCAATGCGCGCCTCATGTCGGAAAGAGAGGAATTGCTGGCTGATCGGATCGCGCGGCAATAGCGCGGAACAACTGGCGGGGGGGTGGCCGACTCGGACAGGGTGAGCCGCCACTCGCCCTCGGCGATCTGTGCGCAAGCCGCCGCGCCGGGCAGGCCCCTAAAATCGCCCTCGCCCTCGATCAGCACATCCCGCCCGGCGAACTGCCGCTTCACGTCGCGCAGTGCGCCGTACACCACACGCCCACCGCCGTGGATCAACAGTATCCGGTCGCACAGCGATTCGACGATGTGCAGTTGGTGGCTGGACATGATGATGGCTTTGCCGCGCGCGCGCATCTCAAGCAGAATATGCTTGATGAGGCCAATGTTCATCGGGTCGAGGTTGGCGAACGGCCCATCGACGATGAGCAGATCGGGGTCGTGCAGGGTGGCGGCGATGATCTGCGCTTTTTGCGCCATGCCCCGACTGAGTTTTTCGATCTTCTTCTTGCGATGCTCCCACAGATTCAACCGTTTGAGAGCGGCCTCGACCCGCAGGCGAGCCTCTTTGGCCGGCAGGCCTTTGAGCGCGCCCATGTATTCCAAACACTCGGCCAACTTCATGTGCCCATACAACCCGCGCTCTTCGGGCATGTAGCCGATGCGATCTTTTTTGCGCTCGTCCATCGGGCCGCCGAACACTTCGATAGCGCCGCTGTCGGGCTTGAACAGGTCGAGCGCCATGCGAATCGTGGTCGTCTTGCCTGCGCCGTTGGGGCCGAGCAAACCGAAGATTTCGCCCGGCTCGACGGTGAACGACAGATCGCGCACGACGACCCGCTTGTCGAATGTTTTGGTGACGGAGTTGACGGAGAGGAGAGAGGCCACAGGATGAAGGATGAAGGGCGAAGGATGAAGAGTGAAGCGGTCTTCATCCTTCAAGATTCATCCTTTGTTAGAAGAAGAAGGGTGGGCTGGCGAGAATGTAGTTCTCGAATTTGCCGAAGGGATGATCGCTCATGAAGAAAGCGAAGAAGGCATCCATTTTGCAGCCGCGAGCCAGCAGGTAATCGACGGCGGCTTTGTTGATGAGCGGCGTTTCCATGCCGAAGTCGCTGAGGCCGAGCGAGTGGGTGAAGGTTTCGGCGTGAGCGAGAACGGCAGGGAAGTCGTCGGCGTCCAACACGGCAAACGGGCCGCGCCGGTGGCCGGTGTACCCGTATCCGACTGCTTTGCCGTTGCGGCGATAGAGGAAGCCGTTTCGATCCGCCATTAGCCAGGCGTGATCAATGTCGCGCCGGTGGCCGAGAATGGCCAGATCGATCTCGGTGAGCGCGGTGAAGGTTTCGGGTGATTCGGCGAGCGGCTCGATGGCGAGATCGGTGCAAACGGAGACGGGCTCGGGGGAGCGCGAGAAATAGTAAATGGGAAAGCGGGCGTACACGCCGGTTTTGAGGTAGAGAGCCTGCGCGCGAGGATCGGTGGTGGCGATGATGACTCGGTGGGTTGCGCCATCGCGCGGGAAGGCGCGCGAGAGGAGTTCGCGGCCCACGCCCGCCGATTGCTTGCCGGGCAGCACAAAGAATTCGGTGAGCTCGCGGCAACCGTCGCGCAAAATACTGCGCGCGTAGCCGATGGTGTGGCCGTCTTCCTCGGCAAGCCAAAACTGTTCGGCAGTGCGGGCGAGGTGTTCCCACATGGGCTTACGGGTTTCCCACAGCGAGGCGATCACTGCCGGGTCGTTGCCGTCGGTGATGGCTTGCACGCCGAGCCGCTGGCTGAGATCGTTGATGGATTGGAGAAAGACATCGAAGACGGCGGGCGAGTCGTGAGGGGTGGCGGGGCGGAGGGAGATGGGCATAGCTGTATTGCTGCGCAACGAATTATAACTGCCGAAGCATTTTCAGGCAGTAACCCATGAGTGAACTCTAGCGCAATTAACCGCTATCCCCTCAACGGAATCACCAAATCTTTCCTAAACTCCCCAATCGTCTCCAGTGTTTTCGTCTGCGGGTTGAGCCACACAAAATCTTCGATACGCACGCCGAAGCCTTTGTCGGGATAATACAGGCCCGGCTCCACCGTGATGGCGACTCCCGGCTCGAGCGCGTCGGTGTTGCCTTCGTAATCGGCGAGCGAGGGCCGTTCGTGCACCTGCAAACCCACGCCGTGCCCCAAACTGTGCACGTAACCCTCGGTTGTCTTGGGATGACTGCGCGTAGTGGGGTGACTGCGCTTCTCGAAATAATCATTGGTCAGGCGTTGGTATTGCCCGCACGGCGCTCCGGCTTGCATCGAGTCAGTGGAGATATTGAAAATTTCCAGCACCTCGTTGTAAACCTTTTCCACTTCGGGCGGGGCAAAGCCCACGCACCACGTGCGCGTGAAGTCAAAAAAGTAGCCGCCGCCCGCCTCGCAGGGAAAGATGTCGAACACAATGGTCTTGCCCAGTTCGATCACATCGGTTTCCGTGCCGCGCGAATGCGGCACACCTGCGTCGCGCCCAACGGCAAAAATAAAATCTTCGGGATGCTCGATGTTTTGCTCGACGCTCCACTGGCGGATTTGATTCTTCATATCGCCCACCGTGAGCGGGGAGCCGTCGTCTTTCAGAAGCACGCCGTCTTTCGCGCGGCGGCTGGCGAGATAATCCCAAGCCTTGCCCACGATGGTCATCGTCTTCTCCCCCACCGCGCGGATGCGGGCCACCTCGTCGGCGTCTTTGGTGTACCACGCGCGATCAAAGATCGTGTTGTTGTACTCGCCGACGATCTGTATGTTCGGGTGAATCGACATCAGCATATTCCACAATGCAAACGCCGCGCCCTGCTCCTCTTTGCCGTACACGGCCACGCGGCCCTTGGCCATGCCGAGCGAGTCGAGCATCTGGCCCATCAGCCGCGCCCGCGCCCGCAAAACGTTGCCCTTCTCCTCGTTGAGCATCTTCAGCGGATCGAACTGGCTGCGATCCACAACCTGTAGCCCGGATTTGGCCGCCTCGTCGCGTTCCATCGAATTGGCAAAGATGATCGGCGCCTCGCCGCGCTTTTTGATCACCGTGGTCACTTCGCCCACGTGCGCGCCGTTGATCAGGTAATACATCGTCGGGTTGGCGTGCGAGGGGCCGGTGACGATGAGCGCATCGAAGTTGCGTTCGGACATAAGACGATCTAAATCTGACTTCATAGTTGATCCTTGTTTGAGTTTGATTTCACCGCCGAGTCGCGGAGCACGCGGAGAGCGCAGAGATTATTCCCTCACCCTCACCCTAGCCCTCTCCCTGCGGGAGAGGGGACTCGCTTCCTCCTACGGGGAAGGGTTGGGGATGAGGGGGTGAAACAAAGCCAAGCCAACGCTCTTCACCATTTCTTCTTCTTCCTTCTCGCTCACCGTGCGCGGATCGAACACGACGAGATCGCCCTCGACGCGGGCAATGATCGGCGTCGAGGCCGAGCGGAGTCGGGCGAGGAATCTATTGGGCGAGGGCACGGCGAGCGCGGCCAGTTTGGTGGGCAGGGTTTCGCCGGGCAGGCTTCCGCCGCCCACCGTGGATTGCCCGTCGATCACCGAGCCGCCCCACGACTCGGCCCAGCGGCGCGCGCGCGTTTCGATTTCGTTCAACGGCACGGCGATCATTCGCCACACCGGAACTTTGCGAGTCGCTTCGTCTTTCAAGTAATGCAGAAGAGTCGCGGCGAGCGGGGCGAGCGTGAGTTTGTCGGCGCGGAGGGCGCGAGCCAGCGGATGCTTTTTGAGTTTTTCGACGAGCGCCTTCTGCCCGACGATGATTCCGGCCTGCGGGCCGCCGAGCAATTTGTCGCCGCTGAAGATGACCAGCGCCGCTCCGGCCTTCACGCTCTCTTGCGCCATCGGTTCGTGCGCGAGGCCGAACGCCGCCGTGTCGAGCAACGCGCCGGAGCCGAGATCGTCGATCACCGGCAGATTGTGCTCGCGGGCAATGGCGGCCATCTCGTCGAGAGTCGGTTCGGTGGTGAAGCCGACGATTTTGAAATTGGAGTGATGGGCGCGGAGCAGAGCCGCCGTCTTTGGGGTAATGGCGTCGGCGAGATCGCGGGGGTGAGTCCGATTCGTTGTTCCAACTTCGACCAGTTTCGCGCCCGATTGTTTCATCACATCGGGCACGCGAAAGCCGCCTCCGATTTCGACCAACTGTCCGCGGGAAACGATCACCTCTTTGCCCTTCGCGAGTGCGCTGAGGGCCAGCAATAACGCGCTGGCGGCGTTGTTCACCACCAATGCCGCCTCTGCGCCGGTGGCTTGCGCGAGCAGTCGTTCGGCGTGGGCGCTCCGACTGCCGCGCTCGCCTTTGGCCAGATCGTATTCGAGAGTCGAATAATGTTGAGAGACGGAGACAAGCGCGGCGGCGGCTTCATCGGAGAGGAGCGAGCGCCCGAGGTTGGTGTGCAGAATCACGCCGGTGGCGTTAATGACAGGCCGCAGGGTGGGGGCCGTTCGGTGTTCGAGATCGGCGCGGGCGGCGGAGAGGAGTTGGGATGAGTCGGGGGTCGGCTTCCCCTCGCGAATCGCAACACGGGCCGAGTCGAGCGCGGCGCGGAGGGCGTCGAGAGTGAGCGGTCGCCCGTAGGCGTCGATCAGATCGGTGGCCGAGCCGAGAAGAGTCTCAACGCTTGGGAGGTGTCGCAGAGTCATCGAAGGGGCGTTTGGATCGGTCGCGGAGGATGAGGAAGGCTTCGATGGCGGCAAAGGCGGCGGCGAGGAGGAGGGCGGCGGCCCAGTTGAGGGCGCGGCCCAACTGCAGCCAGGCGCACGTTGCGCCGAAGAGGCCGACCCAAATGGATTGGCGGAGGAGCACGGAGTCGGGCGGCACGGTTTTGGCGAAGCGCTGGTTGAGGTAGCGGGCGAAGGGAATGGCCGTGCCGGTGAGGGCGGTGAGCCACGCGGCGAAGAAGAGCCAGCGCGGGCCAACGGTGGGCAGAGTAAGGTTGGCGAGGGCGATGAGGCCTGCCCATCCGACGAGGGCGAGCGCAATGGAAGCGACAATGAGCGCAGGGCGGCGTTCGGGAGGGGGCGGAGTCATCGGTGGTATTATACTTGCAGTATGGCAACCGCTCCGAATTTTGCCGAGGTGGCGCGGATATTGAGGAAACTTCTGCCCGCGCATTATGGCGCAGTGTTGTTTGGCTCACGCGTGGCCGGCCACATGCAACCCGGCTCCGATTGGGATGTGGGAGTCGTGGGGCCGGAGCCGTTGAAGAGCGAAGTGATCGCGGCAATCCGCGAGGAATTGGACGATCTGCCCACACTCCACACTTTTGACATTGTCGATTTCGCGGCAACGCCGGAGGCTTTTCGCAAATCGGCGCTCAGAGGCGCGCGGCCGATTGTTCCGGCGGCGGCGCTGGAAGAGTATGCTGAGGAGATGACGATGACTGCCAGCGACGAAGTGGATTTGACCGCCTTTGCGTCTGCACTGTTGCGGCTCAAGGGCGCATTGGCCGAACCAAAATCAGATCTGGTTCGAGACGCGGCTATTCAGCGATTTGAGTTCTCTTTCGAGTTGGCATGGAAGACGGCGGCGCGTGTGATGCGCAACGCAGGGGTCGACAGCGGCGCTTCGCCCAAGCAGGTTGTGAGGGCGGCTTTCAAGTTAGGCTGGATTGGCGACGATCGATTGTGGCTGGATATGCTGGAAGATCGGAACCGCACCACGCATATTTATGATGAAGAAATGGCGGATGAGATATACGCGCACTTGCCCGGCTATCATACGGCGCTGGCGAATCTGCTCGAAAGGTTGAAACTGGAATTGCAGTCTTGATTCAGCGGCAAATGACCTCCCGGCAGTCGGGAGGTTTTTGTGTTCGCGCGCGCCGATGCCTCTCCTCAACTTTTCTTCTCTCTCCAAATCATTCGGCCCCCGTGATGTGTTCCGCGATCTCAGCGGGGCCGTGCCGCACAGCGCGCGCATCGGAATCGTCGGGCCAAATGGGATCGGCAAAACGACTCTGCTCCGCATGTTCGCCGGACTCGAAGATCCATCGGGCGGCATGATCGTTCGCGCGCGCGGGTTGAGAGTCGGTTTCCTTCCGCAAGAGGCTATCCCCTCCCCTGTCGGTGAAATCTCCGACGGGGGAGGGGCAGGGGTGGGGGTCACTCTTTGGGCCGAGATGCTCACCGCATTCTCTGATCTGCTGGCAACCGAATCTGAATTGCGCCGACTCGAACACGAGATGGCCGACGCGGCGAAGTTTGAATCGGCGACGGAAAGATACGGCCATCTGCAAGAGCAGTTCGAACGCGACGGCGGCTACACCTACGAAACGCGAATCAAACAAACCCTCGCCGGTCTCGGCTTCGACGCCGACGATTATCAGCGCCCCGTCGCTCAACTTTCGGGCGGGCAAAAAACGCGGGCATTGCTCGCGCGGCTTCTGCTCGAAAGCCCCGATCTGCTCATCCTCGACGAGCCGACGAATCATCTCGACATTCGCGCGGTGGAATGGCTGGAGGAATTTCTGAGCGGGTGGAGCGGAGCGGCGCTCATCGTTTCGCACGACCGCTACTTTCTCGACGAAGCGGTGAACAAAATTTGGGACATGACTCCGGCGCGCCTCGACGAATACAGCGGCAACTACAGCGCGTTCGTCGTCCAACGCGCCGAGCGGCGCGAGCGGCAAGTGCGCGAATACGAGGCCCAGCAAGAGTCGATGGCGAAAGAGGAGGATTACATCCGCCGCAACATTGCCGGACAGAACACAGCGCAAGCCAAAGGGCGGCGTCGGCGGCTCGAACGGCTGAAGGCCGCCGATGGCGCACTCGTCGAGCGCCCGCGCGAACTCGACACACTCAAACTTCGACTCCAAACCGATCTCCGCTCCGGCGACCGCGTGCTGGAAACTCACGGCGCTGTCATCGGCTATCACGACGACGGCAAGCCGCTCTTTGCCGCGCCCGATCTTTTGCTGTGGCGCGGCGAAGTGGCCGCGCTCATCGGCCCCAACGGGGCGGGCAAGACGACGTTTCTCAAGACTCTGCTCGGCCAACTCCCGCCGCTCAAAGGCCGGGTGCGGCTCGGCGCGAGTCTGAAGATCGGCTACTTCGCGCAGGCGCACGAAGGACTAAACCCGGAGCGCACGGTGATCGAAGAGATTCAATCGGCGCGGGAGATGCCGTTGGGCGCGGCGCGCGATTACGCGGCCAAGTTTCTTTTCACCGGCGACGACGTGTTCAAGAAAGTGGAGGTGCTGTCGGGCGGCGAGCGCGGGCGAGTGGCGCTGGCAAAACTCGCGCTCGAAGGCGCAAACTTCCTCCTCCTCGACGAGCCGACGAATCATCTCGACATCCCATCGCAAGAGATTCTCGAAGCCGTGCTTTCCGATTTCGATGGCACGATTCTGCTCGTCTCGCACGACCGCTATCTCATCGACGCGCTCGCCACACAAATCTGGTCGCTCGAAGAGGGGCGGCTCGAAGTGTTTCGAGGAAGTTATCGGGAGTTTGTGGAGCACAGGAGTCAGAAGCCAGTAGATAGTAGTCAGAAGTTAGAAGTCAGAAATCAGAAGGCGGAAGGTAGAGACCGAAAGGGAGATGAGGGGAAACGGCCACCGGCAAGCAACCGGCCATCACCCGACGAGCGCAAGCGGGCACAGCGTATACAGGAACTCGAAGCGCAGATCGACTCGCTCGAAAAACGGCTGGCCGAGATCGCCGCCGACCTCGAAGCCGCCGGGGCGGATGTGGCGCGGGTTCGCGCGCTCGGCGAAGAATACGCGCAGGTCGAAAGCGACCTCAACTCCCGCCTCTCCGAGTGGGAACAATTCTTGCAGGCTTCCCCTCTGCTATAATTTTTCGCCGATGGACAATCGCCGCGCTTCCAACATTCCACGCGCCGCCTCGCGCCGCCGCAAACAATCGCACCTGCCCAACTGGGCCGTCGGCGCGTTGGGCGCATTCTTTTTGCTCGCTACCCTCTTCTCGGCCTACCTCGTTTACATCACCGTGCGCGACTTCGTGGCCTCATTCGGCGGCGGCGGTGTGGATGGCCCGCTCGTCTCCGGCAACGGCGAAATCATTGGAGGCACGCTCGCCCCCGGCGAAAACGGAAACGGGGTCGCGCCGAGCATCGACGCCCAGCCGTGGAATGGCACCGATCGCGTCACCGTTCTGGTGATGGGAATCGATCAGCGCGAGGTGGAAACCGACACCGCCTATCGCACCGACTCGATGATGCTCGTCACCGTCGATCCGGTGGGGCGCACGGCGGGCATCCTCTCTATCCCGCGCGATCTGTATGTCGAGATACCCGGCTTCCCCGACAAAGACAAGATCACCACCGCCAACTTCAAAGGGGATGCCTACCATTTGCCCGGAGGCGGCCCCCAATTGGCGATGGACACCGTCGAGATGAATCTCGGCATCCGCGTCAACTATTTCGTGCGCATCAACTTCACCGCCTTCGAGTCGCTCATCGATCTCATCGGCGGCATCGACGTCGATAACCCTTACGACATCAGCGATCCCGAATATCCCGATTGCTGTTACGGATACGATCCGTTTTATCTCGCCGCCGGGCCGCAGCACCTCGATGGCCGCACCGCGCTCAAGTTTGCCCGCACGCGCCACACGCTGGGCGACGACTTTGGCCGCGCCGAGCGCCAGCAAATGGTAGTCATGGCCGTGCGCGATAAAGTATTGAGCGCGAACATGATGCCGGTGCTCATCGGCAAAGCGCCGCAATTGGTGAGCACCCTCAGCGGCAGTTACACCACCAATCTGTCGCTCGATCAAATGGTGAGCCTGTCCATGCTCGCCAGCGAAATTCCGCGCGACCAGATTCAAACGGCGGTCATCGATCAGGATTACATCGCCGAAATTTACAGCCCCGACGGCGTTCAACAAGTGTTGGTGCTCAACATCGAGAAGTTCCGCGAACTGCGCGACACGATGTTTTACACGCCGGAGCCGCCGCAGTTGAGCGTGCCCAACGCCGAAGAATTGCTGGCGAGCGAATCGGCGCGGGTGGAAGTGCTGAACGGCACCGCCACTCCGGGCTTGGCCGCCTCCGCCGCCGACTATTTGCGCGGCAAAGGCCTCAACGTCATCAGCGTGGGCAACGCCGAACGCTCAGATTTTGGATCGACGGTGATCTACGATTACACCGGCAAGCCCTACACGGCCAAATGGCTGGCCGACACCTTCCACGTTTCCTCGGCCAACATCATCGCCGGGAACGACCCCAACAGCGCCGTGGATGTGCGCGTCATCATCGGCGCAGATTTTGTCCTGCCAACTCAATAGAGCACAACTTCCAATTCCAAATTTCAAACTCCAAATTTTGAGATTTGGGGTTTGATCTTTTGAAGTTGCTTGTTTACGGCCTGCGCGTGGCAGTTGGCGCGCGTGTGGCGGTGAGTGACGGCGTGGGTGTGGGAGTCTCGGAGGGGGTGAGGGTGAGGGTGGGGGTGAGGGTGATCGTCGGCGTCACCGTGATTATTCCGGTGGGGAGATATTGACGGGTGATCACTTCGCCGCGATTGCCCATCAGCCCGAGGTCGCGCTGATTCAGAATCACGCGCACCGATGATCCGTCGCCAGTGGTCACTTCGACCACCGATTGCGCGACGAACTCTCGGCGCTCGTCGGGGAGCAGAATGCCCTCGAAGGCCACTGCGCCATCGGTGAGCACGCGCACGAATGTGCGCCGCTCGACGACGAGCGCGAGTTGAACGTTGGAGAAACTGACGACGGGCGGCAGTGGCGTGGCGCTGGGGGTGACGCCGGAGATGATGGTGGGCGTGGGCGTGTTGGTGGGGCCGAGCACTTCGGGTGTGGGGGTGACGGCTGGCGGGTTGAGCACGGTGTTAGCGATACGCAGTCCGCCCCACACGAAGAATCCGATGACGACGGCGATGGCAATGGCGGCGATCAAAATATCGGGAGTGAAGAGGCGGCGGAGGCGGCGCACGGAGGCGACTGGCGATGTGGGGGAAGCCGACTCCGTTGTTTTGGCCGACGCGCGCGTTTGGCTTTTGCCGCGCGGTTGAAGCGAAGGCAAGAGTCCGCGACGAGCGGGTTTGAGCGCCTCGTCGAGTTGGGCCAGCACTTGATCGGGGTTAAGGTTGAGGTGCTGGGCATAGTTGCGGAGGAAGCCGCGCATTTGCAGAGGCGAGGGGAGCGAATCGACCTCGCCCGCTTCGAGCGCGGCCAGATACCGGGCGCGAATGCGCGTGGCCTTTTCCACTTCTTCGATTGTCCAGCCGCGCGCTTCACGCGCCGCGCGCAGGGTTGCGCCAATGGCCTCAAGCATGATGCGAGGTTAAACGAGTTTTGCCCGAAAGGCAAATGGAAAATTAACCGCCGAGAGCGCAGAGAGCGCGGAGATCAAAATCATCTCTGCGGACTCCGCGCTCTCTGCGGTGTAAGGATTTGTTTCTCTATTCGGATACGAGCGACTCGGTTGTCACTGCCTCTGTTTGCGGTTCGGTGGGCGCGGGCGCCGGGGGCGCTTCGGGCGCTTGGCCTTCGCGATGCACGGTGACGGCGACGTGCGCGATGAGATCGGCGGTGAGACGCACCGGCACTTTGTAGCTGCCTAACTCGCGGATGGGCTGATGCACGACGATGCGGCGATCGATGGTTTCGCCGAGCTCTCTGCTCAGCGCTTCGGCCACGTGCTGAGTGGTGATCGAGCCGTAGAGTTTACCCGTCTCACCGGCCTTGGCCCCGAAGTACAACTTGGCGGCGTTGATCTTTTCGGCCAGCCCGCCGAGTTCGGCGTTCATCTTCGCTCGCAGTTTGGAGGCGGCGGCGCGCAGAGTCTCGGCCTGTTTCACCGCGCCGGGCGTGGCCAGCGCCGCCATGCCGCGCGGCAGAAGATAATTGCGCGCGTATCCGTCGGCGACCTTTTTCACGTCGCCGGCGTGGCCCAGTTTATATACGTCTTTAAGTAGAAGCACCTTCATGGAGTCAAGCCCTTTCTTGCTTGTGAGGAATTTCGGGCGAAGGGTACAACGCCCTGATTGTGTGGGCGAGATTCTACCAGAGTCGGATGATGTAATCAACCCTCATATCATGTTGAGTCTCGGCTGGGGTTGTCCGCGAAGGATGAACCGGCATTCCGCATTCATCCTTCATCGTTTTCCCACGGCGGTTTGCCCGCTTTGCCGTTCAGCGATTGGCGAATGGCAAGGCCGATTTCGGCGCTGGGCAGAACATCGGCCATTGCCGAAAGGACGCCGAAACACCCGGCGATCATCATGTCGCCGAAGGGAACGGCGAAGTAGGGTTTGTGGATCGAGCTGCGCATGAGACTGCGGCGCGGGCCGGTGACGATGAGCGGCGGCGCGGGCAGGGGGTCGGCGGAATACATCAGCGCACCGTGCCCCATGTCGTCGAACACATCGGCGTGACGCAGGGCGCCATCGGCGAGGCGGCTGATCAATGAATCGAGTTTGGGCAGATCGACTTCGCCGGTGTGATGCTCGAAGACTCCCTCGACGCCGCGCGGCCCCATTCGGAAGGCGAGGACGTGAAAGTTGCCCACGTTGCAAAAGATGGCGCGCGGGCGGGAAGCCGCCGCCGGATCGAACATTGCGCCGAGCACGGCGGCGGGCGCGGTGTCCATCACCACCAACGGGGCCGGGCCGCCGTACGATGAGGCCACCGATTGCAGGCGAGTCATGATCGGCGGGATGTGCTGCGCCGGATAGGCGAAGGCGGAGAGGCGGTTGAGTTCGCGGATGCGGCGGTCGAGGTAATCGAAGCGGAACTGACGATCCGAATAGCCGGGCGGCGCGTCGCCGTGATCGAAGACGGCCACCCCGATGGCGTCGGGGTTAAGTCTAACGCCGAAGGGAGCAAAGGCGGCAACCAGCGAGGCGAGGTCGAAATCTTTGAGCTCAATGTGCACGGCCACCGGCTGGGTGCTGGCTTCATCTTCGCTCACAATCTCAATGCCCATCTCGCGCCGAACGTATTCCAGATCGTCGTTGAAGGTGCGCGCGGCGCTGATGGTGGCGTAGAGGTTGTGTCCGGCGCGAACGTGATCGCGCGCCGCCCACTGGCTGGGGCCGCCGCCCATCATGAAACCGGTGAGCAAAACATCGTCGCCGCGCCGGGTGGCCTCTTTGATTCGGCGGTGGACGATCATCGTGGGCGAGGGCATCACCAGCTTATAGCCGTTCTCAATGTCGAGCGCGGGATCGAAAAGAAAAACATCCTGCGTGCCGGTGCCAATGTCCACCGCGAGGATCTGCATGGGGATATTATAGTCGGGGTTGGGAATTGGAGCGTGTATCGACTCAAGTTAGGGCAATCGCATCAAAAGTGGGGTAAAACAAGGCTATCTAGGAAAAGAGGAGATAGCCTTGTTTTACCCCACTTTTGATGCGATTGCCCTAGGGAGGGTGGGGGTTTGAGTTTGAGTTGGGGTTGAGGAATGAAAAACGCCGAGGGCTGAAGAGGCTCTCGGCGTTTTTTGTCCGCGGAGATGGTTGGCTATTTCCCCAATGCCTTCAACATATCTTCCATGCGAGTGAATTTGAGTCGCGGCCTGCCCTGCGCTTTGCCGTTCGCCAATTCCAGTTCGTCGAGTTTCAGCCAGTCGGCGTAAGTGATGTATTGGGGCTGGCGTTCGCGCACCAGTGCTTCGGCGGCGGCCGCTTCGGGGTGGGCCGGTTGCAGAATCGCGCCGCTGCCCAAATCTTCCAACATGCAGTTCACGGTTTCCACCGAGTCCGGTTTGTTGGTGCCGATGATGCCGCTGGGGCCGCGCTTGATCCACCCGGAGGTGTATTGGCCCACGCGCGATTGTTTCGTTTCGGGATCGACGACGCGGCCTTTCTCGTTGAGGATGACGCCCCACTTGTCGTGGAAGGGAACATCGGGGAGGGCGACGCCGCGATAGCCCACCGACCGGAAGACGAGGCCGACCGACAGTTCCTCGAACTGATCGGCGGCTTTGGCGCTCAGCGAGCCTTTGTCGTCGGCTACGAGCCGGTTGCGAACCAATTGCATGCCAACTACTTTTCCGTTTTCGTCGCCGCAGAGTTCCACAGGCGAGACGAGGAAGCGGATGGTGAGTTTGCGCGATTTGCCTTTGGGCTGGCGCGCGGCGTACTCGCGCAGGTAATCCACCTTTTTGTTCAATTCGCGGTCGTTGGCTCGTTCGAGTTCGGCTTTGCTTAAATCATCGAGCGCCATTTCATCGGGCTGAGTCACGGTGTCGGCGTCGGCCATTTCGCCCACCTCTTTCACTTCGGGCGTGGTGAAGGCGGCCTGCACCGGCCCGCGCCGCCCCAGCAAATACACCTCTTTCACTTTGCTATGCCGCAGGGCTTCGAGCGCATGATCGGCGATGTCGGTGGCGGCTAGTTCTTCGGGAGTGCGGCAGAGGATGCGGGCCACGTCGATGGCGACGTTGCCCACGCCCACAACGGCGACTCGTTCCTGCGAAAGATCGAATTGCAGATCACGGTAATCGGGGTGGCCGTTGTACCAGGCCACGAACTCGGTGGCCGGGTGACTGCCTTTGAGGTCTTCGCCGGGGATGCCCATACGCCGATCGGTTTGCGCGCCGGTGGCGTAAAGAATTTGATGATAGTGCTGTTTGAGATCGGCCAATGTGACGTGCTTGCCAAATTCCACGTTGCCGAAGAAACGGAAGCGAGGGTTGGCGGCCATCTTGTCGTAAACTTTGGTGACCGATTTGATTTTGGGATGATCGGGGGCGACGCCGCCGCGCACGAGGCCGAACGGCGTGGGCAAGCGGTCGAACATATCAACCTCGACGGCGAGGTTGGGTTGTTTGAGGAAATGTTCGGCGGCGTAAAAGGCGGCCGGGCCGGAGCCGATGATGGTAACTCGGAGCGGGTGGGGTTGAGTCATGTGAAGGGTGCTGGCCTTTCGTGATTTAGAATTCTGCGCAAGAAACGCAGTGCGGATTATAGCGTGATTCACTACCGGACAGTTTTTGAATGACGGCTGACACCCATGTTATGCTTACCTTCCTACCACAGGAGAGGAGCATCGCCATGAGTGACAGCCGCCGCGCCCATCGTGCCATAAAAACGAAATTGAAGCAACTGTATCCGCAAACCCCCCAGGTCAACCTGGCCCGCCACTTGGAAACCCTGGCCTTTATGGTGAGCGGCATCATCTTGAGCCAGAGTTGCCAGTTGCCGAAAATTGCCAGCAAAGTGCCAGGCGACGTGCACCCCGAGAGCCGGGTCAAACAACTGAGCCGCTGGGTTCAGAACGAATCACTTTTGGCCTGTATTTCTTGCCTTTTGTGCAACCCTTGCTGGAGCGGCTGGCCGTGGTGCGGCCGCTGGTGTTGGTCATGGATGGGAGCGCCGTCGCCCGTGACTGCGTCACCTTGATGGTCAGCGTCCTGTATGCCCATCGGGCCATCCCGATTGGCTGGCTGGTGGTAGCCGGGGAGAAGGGACATTTTGCGACGGAGACCCACCTGACCTTGCTGCGCGAAGTGAAAGGGCTGGTGCCGCCGACGGCAACGGTGATCTTTCTGGGCGATGGGGAATTCGATAGCCCGGAATTGCAAGCGGAAATGATTTAGAGCCTATTTCTTATAGGACTTACGCAAAACTGGCTCTACCAGATTGGATGTGAAAAGGCGTCAGTTATGTAATCACAATATCTGATACCATTCGGCTATCTTTTCCGTGCGAGGGAAGCCCATGGCTAACTATGACCTGCTCACCCAATTGCTCGACTTACCGAACGTCCGCGTTACTCATTACCAACTGGTCGGTCAGCAACGCTT
>VGOW01000027.1 GCA_016875735.1 Chloroflexota bacterium
TTGCCGACGGCGATGGAAGTGCCGCGCATCGACGCCGGCCACACCGAAACGCCCTCGCCGCTCAACCCGTTGGGCATCAAAGGCGCGGGCGAGGCCGGAGCGATTCCGGTGGGGCCGTTGTTTGTGCAAGCCGTCGAAGACGCGCTCGAAAACCAAATCGAGATTTTGGAGTGCCCGGTGAGTCCGGCGAAGTTGTGGGAAATGCAAAATAGAGGAGGGGAGAATTAGAGAATTCTCCGATCCCCTATGATCTTGGTTTCCGGCGCGGGCGGCAAAACGGGCAGGGCGATCATCCGGGCGCTGGCGGCCAAAGGTGAAGCCGTTCGCGCTTTTGTTCGCCGCGAGGAACACGTTTCGGTTGTGAAAGCCAGCGGCGCGCGGGAGGCTGTGGTCGGCGATGTACGCGACGGCGAGGCGTTGAGTCGCGCGATGGACGGCGCGCGGGCGGCCTATCACATCTGCCCGAATGTGGATCCGGAGGAAGAGAGGATTGGAGAATTAGTGATTGGGGCGGCGCGCGCGGCGGGCGTTCAACATTTTGTCTTTCATTCGGTTCTGCACCCGCAGGCCGAAGCCATGCCTCACCACTGGAGCAAACTGCGAGTCGAAGAGTTGCTGTTCGAGTCGGGATTGCCGTGCGCCATTCTTCAGCCGACGGCGTACATGCAAAACATATTGGCCGGATGGGAGTCGATCACTCAGCGCGGAGTCTTCACCGCGCCGTATCCGGCCGAGACTCGCTTGAGTCTCGTCGATCTCCACGATGTGGCCGAAGCCGCCGCCATTGTGCTGACCGATCCGACTCACGCTGGGGCGACGTATGAACTGGTGGGGACGCCGCCGATGTCGCAAACGGAAGTGGCGGCGTCATTGAGCCGGGGGTTGGGCCGCGCGGTGCGGGCCGAGTCGGAATCGATCCAATCGTGGGAGCAACGGTCGAGAGCGGCGGGGCTGGGGGAATATCAGATCGATACGCTGATCAAAATGTTTCGCTATTACGAGCGGCACGGCCTGCATGGAAACCCGAACACACTGCGCTGGCTGTTGGCCCGCCCGCCGACGACTTTCGATCAGTTTGTGGAGCAGACGCGGGTGGAGTTGAAATGAGGGGCGGGCGGTTGTAAGATTGCCCGTGACGCCATGCGAATGATCTTCGCGCGCTCATTGCGCGCTCAACTCGGCGCGATCCTTTTGGGCTTTTTGCTCTTGGTGGCCAGCTCGGTGGCGGCCACATTCTTGGCCGCCCGCGCGCAGTCGAGCGACGCGATGGTGATCAATCTTGCCGGCCGCCAACGCATGTTGACTCAGCAGATGACGTGGCTGGCTTTGTCGCGCCCGAACGATCCTGGCCTCGAGTCGGCTATGGCTCTTTTTGAGCAGACGTTGTTCGCGCTGCGCGACGGCGGCGCGACGCTCGACGCGGCCGGGCGCATGGTGACTCTGCCGCCCGCGCCCGACGCGGCGCTTCGCGCTCAACTCGATGAGTCCGCCGCCGCGTGGAAGTCGTTTCGCGCGCGACTGCGCTCGGGTGACGCGCCGGCTTTGCAAGCGGAGTCGGTGTCCATTCTCGCCCGGCTCGATTCGATTGTGAGCGCGTTCGAGTCTCGCGCGCAAGCCAAACTGCTGATTCTGCAAATCATCCAACTTGTGTTTTTCGCCAGCGCGTTGGGGCTGGTGGCGTGGGGGCACGGCGTTACGCGGCGGCGAATTGTTGAGCCGCTGGCGACGCTGGGCGGCGCGGCGCGGCATGTGGCGGTCGGCCAGTTTTCTGAGAGTCTGCCGCCAATGAGTGATGATGAGCTCGGCGAGGTGGGTCGAGCGTTCGACGCCATGCGCGCCGAAGTGGCCGTTGCGCGCGGCCAACTCGAATCGCAAGTGGCGCAGCGCACGCGCGAGATCGTGTCGGCGTTCGAGTTCAGCCAAGAAATTGTGGCGCAGATTGACATCGATCACCTCTTGCGTTCGGTGGCCGAACGGGCGCGGGAGTTGATGGCGGCGCAGTCGGCCTCGCTGTGTTTGCTGGCTTCGGATGGCGACTCCTTAGAGTTGGCGGCCAGCAGCGGCGAGGCAATCAACCCGCCGGGGCATCGCCAGCCTGTTCGCATGGGTATGGCGGCGCAAGTCATCGGCGCGGGGGACACGGTGGTGGTCGAGCGGGCGTGTTCGGGCTGTGGGTTTTTGCGCGCGCAGGAGCCCGGCCAATGCGCGGCCGCGCCGCTCCGGGTGGGCGAGCGCACGCTCGGCGCACTGTGCGTGGTGCGGGGCAACGCTTCGCCGTTTGATGTGAACGAGACACGGGCGTTGACTCTGTTGGCGAACTCGGCGGCTATCGCTATTGCCAACGTGCAGCTGGCCGAAGCGGGGCGGCGTCAGGCTGAGCGATCGGCCGCCCTCGCCGAGCGCGAGCGCCTTGCCGCCGAGCTGCATGATCATCTCGCTCAAACTCTCAGTTACCTCGCCCTCAAAGCGGATCGCATCGGCGAGATGTTGGCCGACGGCGACGCGGCCAACGCCGCGCCGGAATTGAGCCGTGTGCGAGTGGCTGTGTCCGATGCATATCAACAAGTGCGCGCCGCGCTGGTGGGTCTGCGCGAGCCGCAACCCAAAGCCGATAACTTCGCCGAGCGGCTCGAGGCCGCGCTGACTCATTTCCGCGAGGCCTCCGGCATCCCGGCCGAGTTGGCTATTGCCGATCCCTCTGCGCTGGCCTTGCCGCAGCTGGCGCAGACTCAGGTGTTGCACATCGTCCGCGAAGCGTTGGCCAATGTTCAGCGGCACGCCCGCGCCACGCGCGCCATGCTCACCATTGACCGAGTGAACGGCCACGCTCGCTTTTCTGTCGAGGACAACGGGCGCGGCTTTGACCCCCATTCCATTGACGGTAGCGACCACCTCGGCTTGACCATCATGCGCGCGCGGGCCGAACGCATCGGCGGCCACTTGCGAGTCGACTCCACTCCGGGAGGGGGCACCAACGTAGCGGCGGCCCTGCCACTCGTCGAAGAATCAACATGACTCGCGCCCGACTTCTCCTCGCCGATGATCACGAACTCTTTCGCGAAGGGCTGGCCGGGCTGATCAATGCCCAGCCCGATATGCAAGTGGCTGGGCAAGCGGGAGACGGTTTTGAGGCGCTGGCGCTGGCGCGCACTCTGCGCCCCGATTTGATTGTGATGGATATCAATATGCCCGTGTCGAACGGGTTGGAGGCCACGCGCCTCGTTCGCGCCGAACTCCCGGAAGCGCGCATCGTGATCCTCACCGTTCACGACGAAGACGAAAACCTGTTTGAAGCCATCAAGGCCGGCGCGCATGGCTATATGCTCAAGAGCCTCGGCTCGGCCGATTTTCTGGCCGGCCTCCGCCACGCGCTTGCGGGCGAAGCAGTGTTACCGCCCCGTTTGGCCGCGCGCGTGCTCGATGAATTTGCCCGCCTCGCCGCGCGCCCCGCCCCGCCGCCCCACGATTCCCCCGACCTCACCCCGCGCGAACGCGACGTGCTCCGCCTCATCTCCGCCGGCGCGACCGACAAAGAAATCGCCGCGCAACTTTCGCTCAGCCTGCACACCGTCAAGACCCACGTCCGCAACATCCTCGGCAAACTGCACGCCGTCAATCGGCGGCACGCGGCGCGGTTGGCCGCCCACGTGCGTTAGCGCCTCACTCGTTTCTCGTTCTTTGTGACAACAAAACTCATTCTTTGCGCCAATCGCGACGGATAGACGCGCGCCCCGCCTCGCCGTATGCTGAGAGCGTGGAAAAGCGAAAAGTCATCATCGTTGGCGATTCGATGTTTGCCGACTCGCTGACACAATTGTTGACCAGCGCCGGCACGGTGGAGATTGTGGGCGCGCCCCTCACCGCCCAGGCGGCCTTCCCGCTCATCGCCGCCGACCAGCCCGATGCGCTCATTGTGGCCAGCGCCAAGGCCCTGCCCCCGGCCACCTTCGGCCAATTCCTCGCCGCCTATCCCGATCTCCCCATCATCTACGCCGACCTCAGCGCCGACGACGTGCAGGTGATCACCAGCCAGCGCGTCGGCACTCGCAGTTCTGATCTGCTGGCCGCGATTGCGGCCTTACCCAAACGGAGTTAGCCAATGACCAAACTTACCCGCCGTGATTTTCTCAAACTTTCTGGAGCCGCCGCCCTCGGGGTGGCCGCCACTCGCCTGGGCCTGCAGTTGCTCGACCCCATCAATGTGGACAACCCGCTGGCTGGTTACCCTGACCGCGACTGGGAAAAGGTCTACCGCGATCAATACGCCTACGACTCGACCTTCACCTACGTCTGCTCGCCGAACGACACCCACGCTTGCCGCCTGCGCGCCTTCGTGCGCAACGGCGTCATCTTGCGCTCTGAAACGAATTACGACGTGGCGAACTACGGCGACCTATACGGCAACAAAGCCACCGCGCACTGGCATCCGCGCGGGTGCAAGAAGGGGCAGACGTTCCACCGCCGGATGTACGGGCCGCACCGCCTCAAGGGGCCGCTCATGCGCAAAGGCTGGAAGGAGTGGGCCGACGCCGGCTTCCCCGCCCTCGACGAGAACGGCAACCGCTCCAAGTTCAAGTTCGACTCGCGCGGCACGGACGAACTTCTGCCTGCCTCGTGGGAAGAGGCCTACGACTACATCGCCCGCGGCATGGTTGCCATTGCGGCACGCTACTCCGGCGAGGAGGGCGCGGCCATCCTTCGCGCGCAAGGCTATCCCGAAGAGATGATTGCCGCGATGGGCGGGGCCGGCACGCGCACGTTCAAGTGCCGGGGCGGCATGGGCCTGCTGGGCGTGATTGGCAAGTACGGAATGTATCGCTTCTCGAACACGCTGGCATTGCTCGACGAGCATGTGCGCGAGTTGGAAAATCACGACGACGCGAAGGGCGGCCGCCTCTGGTCGAATTACACCTGGCACGGCGACCAGGCCCCCGGCCACCCCTTCACCACCGGCCTGCAAACCTCCGACGAAGATTTCAACGACTTGCGCAACTCGCGCCTGCACATTCAGTGCGGCAAGAACCTGGTCGAGAACAAGATGCCGGAGTCGCACTTCTTCATCGAAGCGATGGAGCGCGGGGCAAAGATTGTCACCATCACTCCCGAATACTCGCCGCCCGCCACCAAGTCCGATTACTGGATCCCCATCCGCCCGGCCACCGACACCGCCCTGTTCCTGGGCATCACCCGCTGGCTGATGGACAACGAGAAGTACGACGCGGCCTTCGTCAAGCGCTTCACCGACTTCCCGATCCTCGTCCGCGCCGACACGCTCAAAAAACTCAGCGCCGCCGACGTATTCCCCAATTACCAATTGCAACTTTCCGCCGACAGCCCCTCGTTCAAACTGCAAGGCCTCACCCAGGCGCAGTACGAGAAGTTGGGCGACTACATTGTGTACGATGCGAAGACGAGCGCGCCCGCCGCCGTCACCCGCGACGACGTGGGGGCAACAATGGACGCGAAGGGCGTTGACCCAACGCTCGACTGGTCGGGCGAAGTGACGCTGGTGGACGGGACGAAAGTGGAAGTGCTCACTCTGTGGGCGATGTACAAAGAGCATCTGAAGGACTACGACCTCGACACGGTGGCCGACATCACCCACGCGCCGAAGGCGATGATTGAGCAGTTGGCGAACGACATTGCCACGATGAGTCCGGTCGCCATTCACATCGGCGAGGGCATCAACCACTGGTTCCACGCCACGCTCGCCAACCGGGCGCAGTTCCTGCCGCTCATGCTCACCGGCAACATCGGCAAGCCGGGCGCAGGCTGCTACACCTGGGCCGGCAATTACAAGGCGGCGCTCTTTCAGGGCGCGCCCTCGGTCGGCCCCGGCTTCAAAGGCTGGGTGGGCGAAGACCCCTTCGCGCCGAACCTGGACGAGAACACGCCCGGCAAAGACATCGTGGCCCACTCGTACAGCAAAGACGAAGAGCCGGCCTACTGGAATCACTCCGAGCGCCCGCTCATCGTGGACACGCCCAAGTACGGGCGCAAGGTGTTCACCGGCAATACCCACATGCCCACGCCGACCAAAGTCCAGTACTTCACCAACGTGAATCTATTGAACAACGCCAAGCATCACTACGAGATGATCAAGAACGTCAACCCGCTCATCGAGTTGATCATCGCCCAGGACATCGAGATGAACGCGACGGTGGAGTACGCCGACTTCGCGCTGGCGGCCAACTCGTGGGCCGAGTTCCAAACCCACGAAATCACCGCCTCCTGTTCCAATCCCTTCCTGCAAATCTGGAAGGGCGGCATCCCGCCGCTGTACGACACGAAAGACGACGTGCAAATTCTGGCCGAGGTGGCGGCGGCGATTGGCGACGAGATTGGCGATTCGAGATTCAGGGATTACTGGAAGTTCGCGCTGGAGGGGCGGCCCGAAGTTTATATTCAGCGTTTGCTCGACTCGTCGCTCACCACCAGCGGCTACAAGTTCACCGACATCATGGCCGGCAAGTACGGCGAGCCGGGCGCGGCCCTCATGCTCTTCCGCACTTACCCGCGCATCCCGTTCTGGGAGCAGACCCACGACTCGACGCCGTTCTACACCGCCGATGGCCGCCTCGATTCGTACTGCGACATCCCTGAAGCGATTGAGTACGGCGAGAACATCATCTCGCACCGCGAAAGCCCGGAGGCCACGCCCTACCTGCCCAACGTCATCGTCGCTTCCAGCCGCTTCGTCAACCCCGACGACTACGGCATCCCCGAAGACGAGATGCACTGGGACAAGCGCACGGTGCGCAACATCAAGAAGAGCTGGGCCGAGGTGAAGAACACGAAGAACCCCTTGTGGGAATCCGGCTTCCAGTTTTACTGCCTCACCCCCAAGACCCGCCATCGCGTCCACTCCTCGTGGAGCACGGTGGACTGGACGATCATCCTCGACTCCAACTTCGGCGACCCGTATCGCGCCGACAAGCGCCTGCCGGGGCCGGGCGACCACCAACTGCACATCAACCCGCAGACGGCAAAAGATTTGGGCATTGAGGACGGCGACTACGTTTACGTGGACGCCAACCCTGCCGACCGGCCTTACGTCGGCTGGAAGCCGGATGACCCGTTCTACAAAGTGGCGCGGCTGATGCTGCGGGCCAAGTACAACCCGGCCTACCCCTACAACATCGTCATGCTCAAGCACGCGCCGTTCATGGCCACCGAAAAATCAGTGAAGGCCCACGAGACGCGGCCCGACGGTTTGGCGAAGAGTGAAGGCACGGGCTACATGGCGAACCTGCGCTACGGCTCACAGCAGTCGGTGACCCGCGACTGGTCAATGCCCATGCACCAGACCGACACCCTCTTCCACAAGCAGAAGACCGGCATGCAATTCATCTTCGGCGGCGAGGCCGACAACCACGCGCTGAACACCGTGCCGAAAGAGACGCTGGTGAAGGTGACGAAAGCGGAAGACGGCGGCTTGAACGGCGTGGGCAAGTGGGAACCGGTGGCGACGGGCTTCACGCCGGGACATGAAGGCGATTTCATGAACAAGTATCTTGGCGGCGGAACGGTGGAAGTCAAAGGATAAATCCCAAAACCCCAAAATCCAAATTTCAAAGTTCAAAGTTGGGGGCATGAGATTGGGTTTTTGGAGTTGGGAGTTACGAACGGAGCGAGCTATGCCTCAAGAAGAATTTGTGCCTGAAGACCCGATGGGTCTGATCGGAATGGTTCTGCCCGGCGAGCCGGGCCAACTCGAAGCGATGGCCGAGTGCTTTATCGAAGAATACGTCCGGCTGGGCTGGAGCGAGGGAAGGCTGATGACGCTGTTCGTCAACCCGATGTTTCTCGCCACCCACCGGATTTACCGGACGAAGGGCGAGGCTTACGTGCGCGATCTGATTCGGCGGACTCGCGCCAAATGGGGCGCCGCGGTCAATCCTGTGGAAGCCACTCAATCGTTATCAGTGATTCCACTTTGCGAAATTCCGGATCGCCTGTGAGCAACACCGCTTGTTTCTGTTGGGCTAGTCGGCCTTATCTTTCACGCCTGCGTTCCTGCGCTCGCTCTTTCAATAAGGCTTTTGTCAGAGAGGGGCCGCCTTTCAGTAGGCCCAACCCCTCCTTCACCGGGTTGTCGCGGGCTGGAACAATGGCGATCACGCCGCCATAATCCACCAGCACAACCCGAGTGCCGGGGCGCAGATCATATTTCTTTCGCAGATCGGCTGGGATCACGACCCAGCCTTTTGGCGAGACGGTGGCAATAGTCATACAAAACTCCTTTGCTGTTATACACCAGCCAGCCGGAGTATAACGAGCGAGGGGAGGGCTGTCAACCAATAATTCAGCAGTGAAAATCACTAGCACTCAAGGAGTTCTCTATGCCCGAAGTTTATAACTGGCAACTGGGCCGCAAGATGGCCTACGTGTACGAAGAAGCGCACCCGCAAAAGCAGTTCGCCGCCGTGTTCAACATCAACCGTTGCATCGGCTGCCAAACCTGCACCGGCACCTGCAAGGCCACCTGGACGTTCTCCAAAGGACAGGAGGCCATGTGGTGGAACAACGTCGAGTCCAAACCTTACGGCGGCTTCCCCCAGCACTGGGACGTGAAGATTCTGCAAAAGCTGGACGAGGCGCATCAGGCCGCCGGCAAGAAGGCGGAGTGGGACACGGCGCAGACGGGCGAGGCCGAGCCTTATGGCGTGTACAACGGGATGACCATCACCGAGGCGGCTACCCCTGAGCAACAGGCGCTCGGCTACCTCCCGCCCGACTCCGAGTGGCGCGCTCCCAATTTCTACGAAGACACGTCCACCGGCTACAAAGGCGACAATCTCGGCATCAGCACCGAAGGCGCCTCTCTGCCCGAACACCAGACGTGGTTTTTCTACCTGCAGCGGCTGTGCAACCACTGCACTTACCCGGCCTGCGCCGCCGCCTGCCCGCGCAAAGCCATCTACAAGCGCCCGGAAGACGGCATCGTGCTGATCGATCAGGCGCGTTGTCGCGGCTACCGCAAGTGCGTTGAGCAGTGCCCGTACAAGAAGACGATGTATCGCGGCACGACGCGCACCAGCGAGAAGTGCGTGGCCTGCTACCCGCGCGTGGAGGGCAATGACCCGCTGAGCGACGGCGTGCCGATGGAGACGCGGTGCATGGCGGTTTGCCCCGGCAAGATTCGGATGAACGGCCTGGTGGACATCGCCGAGGATGGCTCGTGGGCCGAAGCGCCAAACCACCCGCTCTATCACATGATCAAAGTGGAGAAGGTGGCCCTGCCGCTCTACCCGCAGTTTGGCACCGAGCCGAACATCTACTACATCCCGCCGCGCTGGGCCCCAAGAGCTTATTTACGCCAGATGTTCGGCCCCGGCGTGGACGAAGCCATCGCCCGCTACGTGGCTCCCTCGCGCGAATTGCTCGCCGTCCTGCAACTCTTCCGCACCACCCAGAAGATGATCTTCCGCTACGAAATCGAAGAAGGCCCGCTGGTGCTGGAAACTGAAGTCAACGGCCAGCCGTGGCAGATGTACGACGACACCGTGATCGGCTTCGACGCCCAGGACCGCGAAGTGGCGCGGTTGAGCGTGGTGGAGCCGATTCATGAGAGGCCGGTGGAGAGGTTGAATTCGATCTAGAATTGGTAATTAGTTATTGGTAATTGGTTATTGGAGGTTGGATATGAACACTGAGACTGCTGTCCGACGCGCGCAGGTTTATCGTTTTCTGGCCGATGCTTTTCTTTATCCGAGCGAGAACTGGTTGGAAGACCTGCCCCTACTCGCAGACATCTTGCGCGATTTGAATTTTGGAGTTTGGAATTTGGGGTTTGGAGTTTTGGATTTGCTTGCTTTGCAAGCCGAGCACCGCCACGCCTTCGGCCTGGTCGGCTCGCTGTGCTACGAAACCGAGCTGGGCCTGCCGCACGAGTATCGCCAGAGCCAGGAGATGGCCGACATTGCCGGGTTCTATCGCGCCTTCGGTTTCAACATCGGCGGCCAGGTGCGCGAGCGGCCCGATCACATCTCTGCCGAACTAGAGTTCATGCACGTGCTGGCGCTCAAAGAGGCCTACGCCGCCGAGCGGGATGTGCTGGAGCATGTCGAAATCTGCATTGACGCTCAACGCAAATTCCTGCAGGAGCATCTTGGAAAGTGGGTGGGCCTGTTTGCCGAATCGCTGGCCCGCTCGGCAGAAGAGGGACCTTATGTGACACTTGCCCGTTTCGCCGCCGATTTTGTGGAAGCCGATGCTAAACGATTTGGCGTGACCGTCGAACGGCGGTCGCTGGCCGGAGTCAAGCCCACGCCGCTCGCGCCAGAGATGTCGTGCGAAGCCTGCCCGGTTACGGAGTAGTGGACAGTGAGCAGTAAACAGTGAACTCAGTGATCAGTGATTACTGATCACTGATCACTGAGTTCACTGTCTTTGGAGCAACCCTATGAATAAACGCTCTCTCCTTTCACTCAGTTTGATCTTGGCCGCCGCCGCCGCGCTTACCTTCTTCAAGGTTCCTCTCGCCGGGTCGCAGGGCCTCACCCTCGTCGCCGCGCAAGTGTCGGGCGATCTGCCGCTGGCCGATCTCGATTCTGCTGTGTGGCAGCAGGCGACGGCGATTGACGTGCCGTTGAGCGCCCAGAACGTCGTCCGGCCCATGATGTTGAACACCAACGTCAAGTCCATCACCGCCCGCGCTTTGCACAACGGAACGCAGTTGGCGGTTCTGGTCGAGTGGGCCGACGACACGCAAAACGACTCGATGGTTCGCGTGCAAGATTTCCGCGACGCGGCGGCGGTGCAGTTTCCGTTAGCCGAGGGCCAGCCATTTTTTTGCATGGGGCAACAGGGCGGCAACGTCAACATCTGGCATTGGAAAGCCGATTGGCAAGCCGATATCACTGCGCGTAACGACATGCACACGCTCTACCCCAACATGTATGTCGATCAGTATCCGTTCAGCGCCGCCGCCGATCCGATTGTGGCTGCGCCCGCTGATTACGCCGACTCCAACTATCTGCCGGCCCTGGCTTCGGGCAACTTGTTCGCCAGCGCCAGCCGCCTCTCGTCGGTGGAAGATGTGATCGCCGGCGGCTTCGGCTCGCTCACTGCTCAACCCGTCGAGGGGCAAAACGTGCAGGGCTACGGCGTTTGGGCCGAGGGCAAGTGGCGGGTGATCTTCAGCCGCGATCTAGAATCGACGGAAACCGAAGATGCTTCGTTCGGCGCGGGCAAAGTGTATTCGGTAGCCTTCGCGGTGTGGGATGGCGCGAATGGCGAGCGCAACGGGCAAAAGTCGGTGTCGCAGTGGGTGTCGCTGCAAATCGAAGGGGTGGCGGCTTCCCCCGCGCCAGCCGCCGCCGAGACGAAAACCGAGTCTGTGAGTTATGAAGGCGTGCTGTGGGCCGTTGTGCCAATGGCGGCCATGTTGCTGGCAATACTCGGACTCGCGGGCCTGGCCTTCCTTTTCTCGAAACTGCCGAACAAATAGTGAGCGCGACTGACTTTTCTCCCGAAGGCCGGCCGCCTTCGGGAGAACCCGTTTCCCCATTGTTATCGTGGTTGGCAATCGCCGCATTGGCCGATTGGCTGATCACGCGCACCGTCACGCGCACGGCTATCTTCATGCCCAAGTCGCCGATGATGATCGCGGTGTATGAAGCGCTCAGTGTGATTGGGCAATTCGCCGCCACGTTGGCGAGCCTGCTGACCATAGTAGCCATGCTGTGGCTGGCGTGGCGAGCATGGCGTGGGGGCCGCGCCCTGTTGTTGGCAAGCGCGTTGTTGGCGCTGGTTGTGTTCAGCGTCGTATTTATTTTTGTGCCTCTTGCTGGCTGGCAGGCTTTTGTATATCGCGCGTTGCTGTGGGCGAGCGTGGTGGCGATGGGGCGCGAGGCCGCAAGGCAAGGAGAACTGCGGGTGGCGTGGGTTGTGGCGGCGTCGGCTGTCTCGCTAGGCGCAATACATCAAGCATTTCCGTCCATTGGATTGTTCAATGCTGGCGAATTGTGCGCAACTCTCGCGCCGTTGGCGATCTGGTGGGGGCGCCGCCGCGCCCGGGGCGGGACTCCGACGGCCTATCTCTTGGCCGCCATCCCTGCCCTCACGTTTGTGGGAGTCTATTTTGCCAATCCGGCCATGACGGGCATCATCGCTATTTGGTCAATCGGGCTGACACTCTATCTTCCGTGGTGGGTGTATGCGATGAGTTTGTGGCTGGCGTGCGTGATCGTCGTTGCTTGCTGGCAACGCAGAGAATTTGCTTCAGCCCTGCCCATTGTTTTGTTGGCGGCGGGCGGTTACGCCCCGCAACTCAGCACACAGGTCTTTCTCAACCTCATCGCGTTGTGGCTTTTGGCCGCGCCCACCGCGCACTCCGATTGCCCGCCGCGTCGCGCGCCTTTGCCGCACATCGCGTTCCCCCCACTGCCATAAAACAAAAAGAGCGCGCTGAGAAAATAGCCGCTCTTTTTTCTAAAGCTGGTTGTGCAATTCTAACCGGCCTGCGCCGCCTTCGCGCGTTCTTTCTTCATCCGGTACACGCGGTCGCCCTTGCTTTCCTTCATGCCTTTGATGATAGCGACTTCTTCGGGCCAGTGTTTGTTGAGCGGATGATTGGGATCCGTAGGCAGGTCGCCGCCCTCCTCCCAGGCCATCACGGCGAGAATAGCGGTGGCGGCGGCCACCGCGGCGAAAATACGCCTCATGCCGGTCATCGGGCCGCATTGCATCCAGTCGCTCCACAACACAGTGGAGAGCGAACTCATGCCAGCGTCCATTCCTTTGAACGCTTCCGACCCCCATTGTTTGAGGCAGTTCGTCCACATGTACGAAGCGTTGGCGGGCGCGTTCCCGGCCGGGATGCCGTATTCTTCTTTCACCATTCGATTGGCGAGCAGGCAGAATCCGTGCGTGGGCAGGTTCATCACCGTCGTGTCCACCAAAATGGATTCGAACCCGGCCGGTTCGACGACTTCCATGATCTGCTCCAAACTTTTCATGCGGCCCGAAGGTCGCTTGTCTTCCATATCGAAGGGCTGAAGGATGACACTGCGGATGCCGAGCGATTTGAGTTCGGCCACTTGCGCGGGGATGTCGGGGTCCCAGGCGGTGATGCTGTTGTAGTTGAAGCGATCCTGCAAGCCGAGTTTGGAAACGTACCGGGCGGCGGTGAGTCGGGCTTCCAGAGTCCACGTGTCGATGCCGAAGGGCAGTTTGTTGCAGACGCTGAGGAAGAATTCGGTATAGGCCTGCGCTTCCTCTTCGGTGGGGGCGACGATGCCCACCAACGCCGGGATGCCGAACTCTTCGGAGAGCTGCTCCAGTTCGCGCACGCGCGCGGCGTAGCTTTCCTTATCGAACTCCGGCGGCTTGCGCGATTTGACCAGTTTATCTTTGGTCTGGAACATATTGAACATCAACAGCGGCGGATGTTCGCCGGGTTGGCCGCCCACCTTTGCGCCCCAGATGTCGAAAACTTTTTGCGGTGTGTCGAAGCGGAAGAGTCCCATGAAAAATTTCCTTTGCGATATACGATCTGCGGTTATTTGCTACTCGCCACCTGCCACTTGCCGCCCGCTTCCATTCGGTGAAGGTTTGGCCGGTGTGGGAGTCGTTACGCCTGCGGCTACATCTTCGGCGCGCGCCATGGCATACAACGTGGCCGAGAGATGATTGAGATACGGAATGATGTTCGGGTTGCTCAACGGCGTCTCGGCGTGAAATCGGATGGCGTGGCGCTCGGCGCGGCGCACGATGGCGCGGGCGAGTTGCAGGGCCGCGCTCACCACGGTGTCGCCGGGAGCCACGAACGATTCGCCCAGCGGGTGCCGCTCGGTGAGCGCGTAGAATTCGCTCTCCAGCCATTGCACGCGCTCGGCAGTCACGTGTCCGGCGAGGCGGGCGTCGGGGGTTTCGGCGGCAAACTCCGACATCATCCAGCACAGATCGTGTTGAATGGCGAGAATGAAGGCTTTGGTTTCGGCGCTGGCCGGGCCGGCGCGCACGATGCCCAGCGCCGACGAGGCTTCGTCGAGCGTGCCCAGCACCTCGAATCGCAGATCCGATTTGGATACGTCTTTCCGATCAATCAGATCGGTGAGGCCTTCGTCGCCGCGCCACATGGTTTGAGCGGATAGCAAATGGCAAATGGCAAATGGCAGGTGGCAAGTAGATCGTAGCCAACCTCAACACGCTAAATGCTATTCGCTAATTGCTAATCGCTATGATGTTTGCATCACGCCGTCTTCGCCCCATTCCTTCGCTTTGCGGTCGGCCTTGAAGTCGTCGCCGAGTTCGCGCAGAACGCCGATCATGTTGAGCGCCTCTTGCAGAGCGTTGGGCGCATCCTTGCCCGTGCCGTCGGCGCCCCACTTGTCGGCAATGTCCTCGTTAATCGGCGCGCCGCCGATCAGAATCTTCGCTCTCGGATTCTTCTCGCGCACTTTCTGAATCACCACCGGCATACCGATCATCGTCGTGGTCATCATCGCGCTCATGCACACAATGTCCGAGTCCGTTTCCAGATATTTGTCCACGAAACTATCCAGCGGCACATCGCGGCCCAAATCATGCACGATGAACCCGGCCACTTCGAACATCATCTTCACCAGATTCTTGCCGATGTCGTGGATGTCGCCCTCCACCGTGCCGATGACCACACTGCCTTTGACCATCTTGGCCGGATCCATTTTGATGTGCGGTTTGAGGATGTTCAGCCCGGCATAGAGCGCGTCGGCGCACATCAGCACTTCGGGCACAAAGTATTCCCCGCTGGCGAAGTATTTGCCGACCACATCCATTCCAGCGGCCAATCCGTCCATCACCGCTTTGTAAGCGTCCATGCTTTCTTCCAGCGCCTCATTGGCGGCGGCAATGACGGTTTCTTCGTCGTACTCGACGACGCCGTTCTTCAATCGTTCGAGAATATCGGCTTGCTGTTCTGCGGTTGCGGTCATGTTGTCCTCCATGGTGTGGGCGACCGTGAAGGTCGCCCCTACACTTTCACTCCATATTTCTTCATCGCGGCCATCATGGCCTTCATGTTGTCTTCGGGCACCACCGGCCAAATGTCACAGCCGGGCCACACGCCATCTGCGCCCTCTTCGATAGACTGTTTGATCATCGCCTCCACTTGCTCGGGCGTGCCTTCGCAAAACTCGCCGAACGGTTTGTAGTTGCCCAACAGAACCACATTGGGCACTTTCGTTCGCGACTCGGGCAGGCGGTTGGTTTGATCCACACTCAGCGCGTTCGCGCCCGACTGCGCCATCAGCTCGACGATGGGATTCGTGTCGCCGCAAATGTGCAGCACAGTGGGCGCCGACTTGATCCGCCCGAACAGCGCTTGCAGATTCGGCAGCACCAAATTCTTGAACATGCGCGGGCTGAGGATGCTCGACGTCGCCCCCATCTCGCGCACGGTGATGAAATCGGCGCCGGCCTCAACATACAAATTGATCACGTCGGTGAGGTAGTCCACCATGAATTGCAGGTGGCGGTTCACCACATCCGGTTTCTTGGCCGCCATCTTCAACAGGATTTCCAAGTCCATCACCTGACCGAGCTCGGTGAACGGGCCGAGAGTCCACGACCCAATGGCAACCTCATTCCCCACTTCGCTTTTGAGTCGGCGCAGGGCATCGAGCACCACCGGGATGCGGCCCATCTTGGCGAGGTCCGCCGGTTTTTGAAATTGGTATTCGGTGATCTGCCGCTCGGTTTCCTTCATGATGTGCGTTTTGGCGTCGGCGTCACTCATGCCTTCGGGCGCGGCGATGGCGGCGCGATCCACGATCTTGCGGATCATCGTCGGGTAGATGATCTGACTCTGATCGGCCTTGTCGTAATACTTCACCGTTGCGCCGAGTGACTCGGCCACCACGCCCATATCGAACGGCACGACCGCGCTCTCTACCCCGTAGAGGCGATACGTCGTCGCGGCGGCGGCGGCCATCTTCGCCCCATCCACGTGAATCTCGTTGAAGCGGTAGCCGAGCGATTGAATTCCCTGCAAAGTGATGCTGCCCATCCCCGAAAAGTTGGGGACGCGATCGGCTTTTTCGCCGCGCAAAACTTTGAGTACGGTTTCTTTTTGGGTGTCGGGCATGATGATGATCTCCTGTCGCCAGTGATTATTTCGCTCTGGCCAAACGCTCTTTCAGCGTTGGCTCGGTTTCCATTTCTTTCGCCACCTCGGCGCGGGGAATGGCCAGCACTTTGGTGTTGAGCGCGGTGGCTTTGGCCGACGCGCTGTTGGGTTGGTTTCCCGCGATGACCGCGCCGTTGAGTACCGCGCCGTCTTTCAATTCCGTTGCGCCGTCCGTGTCCGAAGCGACGGCCACCGATCCTTCTTTGACGATGTACAGCGCGGTCGGTTCACTGCCTGCGGCGAAGATGGCTTGATTCTTCTTGAAACGCATCTCCTCCGTTACGGCGGCCAGCCGCCGCACCACATCGCTGGGCAAGTCGGCGAAGAGCGGGTTGACTCGCAGAAGCCGTTGCGCGCGCTCACGCATGGCTTTGTCGAGCATCTTCTGCAAATGGGGGAACGAGTCGCTCATGTGCGGGAAGTGCATGGCGGCGGCGAACTGCTTCTCGAAATCGGGCTCCACCGTGAGTTCCACATATTCGATGTGCCGCGCCACTTCGTCGGCTTCGGCGCGTTTGTCGGTGTTGAGCAGAGCCATGCGCGCGCCGTCGCCCGCCGCGTTGCCCACCGCGAACACGTTCTTCAGTTCGCAATCGGGGTACAGCCCCATGGCCATCGCTTTCACTTTGTCGATGAAACTGCCGAAGGCTCCGGCCAGCACCACTTTATCCACCTTCGGCACGCCCAGCCGCCGCATCATAATTTTGGCCGCCGAATACATGGCCGACTTCGCCAACTGCAAGGCGCGCATATCGGCATTGTTGAAGGTGATGTCGCGGCCAATGGATGTTTGATTGGCCCAGGCGATCACGAATTCGATTCCGCCCGGCCCTTCGCGCAGTCGCGGCGAGTGCGTCTCTTTCGAGAAGCGGCCGGTGGCGTCCACCACTCCGGCCCGATACATTTCCCAACCGAGATCGATCATAGCCGAGCCGCACAACCCGCGCGCTTTGATCTCTTCCGGCGGCAACTCGTCCGACCATTTTTCTTCGCCGATCGTTTTGAAGCGCACATCCCACGTTACCGGATCGATGTCCACCTTTTCGATGGCCCCCGCCGCGGCGCGCATGCCGAATTGAATCTGCGCGCCCTCGAACGCCGGGCCGGTGGGCACCGAGGCCGAGATCAGTTTGTGGCGGTTGCCCAGCACCATTTCGCCGTTGGTGCCAATGTCGATGACCAGCATAATGTCATCCTGCTTATACGGCTCTTCGGCGATCACACAGGCCACGTTGTCGGCGCCCACGAACCCGGCCTCGTTGGGCAGAACGTGCACGTTGCCGCTGGGCAAAATCTTCAGGCCGAAGTCGCGCGCCTTCACATCCACCGAATGGTGAATAGCCGGAGCAAACGGCGACACGCCGACATATTTGGGGAAGATGTTGAGGAAGATGTGATCCATGCAGGTGTTGCCCACCAGCACGGTTTCGCATATTTCTTCGGGTTGGTAGCCCGCTTTTTCGCACACGCGCTCGACAATGGTGTTCAACCCCTCGATGATGGCGCGGTGCATCTTCTCCAGCCCGTCCGTGTGGGTCATGGCGTAGGTGATGCGCGCCATCACGTCGTCGCCATAGGGCGTTTGCGGATTCATCATCGACTCGGAGGCGAGCACCTGCCCGGAATCGAGATCGCAGAGGAACCCAGCAACCGTGGTAGTGCCGACATCCACCGCCAACCCGAGACTATATTCGGCGAACCCGGCCGCCACGCGGATCACTTCGCGCCCTTGCCACACGAACGCGGTCACTTTCCATTCACCCGCACGCACGATCTTTTGCAGCTGAGTGAGCACGGGGTAATCGATATGCAGGCCTTCGAGCCCGTGATGCTCTTTGAGCGCGTTCTGCAATCGCTCCCAATCGCCGAGCGGGTCGCGCAGGGTGGCCGGCTTCATCTCCACAAAGTAGCGGCGCATGGCAGACTTGATGGGAATGTTGAGTTCGCGCGCCGATTTGCGGACGAGTTGTTTGACGGCGCGGCTCTCTTCGGGCACGAAGACGACGAGCGGGCCGTGCACTTTGACCACGCAGCTTTGGCGCAGGTTGGGCTCGTTGAGGCCTTTGGAACGGAAGAAATCGCGCTCCTTTTCCAGCACCGGGTTGCAGTGGCTCAGGCTCGATTCGATTCCGAAGCGCTCGAACGATCCTTCTTCGATGCGCACGCGGCACTTCGAGCACATAAGCAGGCCACCGCAGGGAGTTTCGATCTCGACGCCGAGCGAGCGAGCCACTTCCAGCAAATTCGCGCCGTCCTCGACATAGCCGCGACTGCCGGAGGGTTGGAAGACAACGAGGTGTTTGGGTTTTGATTCGTCGGGCATCGGGTGGTTACCAGAGACAGGGTGGGCAGGGAGCAGTGATCAGTAATCGGTAATCAGTAATTGGCAATTGGCGAGATGCGATCAACAATCTACAATCTGCAATCACTCTTCGGGGATGAGGGTGTAGGCATTCAAGCCAGCGGTGGCAATGGCGATGTCGGTGGCGGCGGCCAGTTCGGCGTCGGTGCAGCCGGCCTTCTTAGCCGAGAAGTAGAAGTAACTCACCGCGCCGTCGTTGCCGGTGGCCAGCGCGGCGACGAAACAAAGCAGGTTGCCCGTTTTGGGATCGACCGGCGATTTCGAAAACACTTCGTTCGCCCACTCGTAATACTTCGCCTTCATGCTTCCGGGTTCGGGGACTCTCATGGGTTGTCCTCTGCGGGGGTTGAGGTGAACGTGATGGTCACGTCTTTGGGCACGGCCACGCCCGTTTCCACTTCGATGGCTTTGATGATGGCTGAAGGCACGGGGCAAGCCGTGTGCCGGATGTGCGTCGCCGCCGATTTGTACACCGCGCTCTCGGTCATGCGCTTGAACACTTCGTGGCCTTTGCCTTTCCACTGCAAGTTTTGCAGATCAGGATTCATGTCCGTGATTTGATCGCACTCACTGCGGATGACGACTTGCACGCGGGTGTCGTCCACTTTGGATACTTCGATAACCGCCGAGTGGCCGCATACGCCCGCGAACACTTCGACACGGGTCACAGGGCGGCCTCCATCATGGCCTGCACGTTGCCGAAGGGGGTCGTCGGCGTCATTTCGCATCCGGTGGTGACGATGAAGCCGTCGGGCCCGGCGGCTTCTATGCAGCGCTTCGTCGCGGCGATCACGTCGTTGATGCCCCCTTGATCCATGATATGAACGGGATCGACGTTTCCGGCGATGGCAACCTTTCCTTTGCACACTTGTTTCGCCATCCCCATATCCACTTTTTGATCGAGGCTGAGGCATACCGCGCCACTGTCGATCATCAAATCCCATTTGTCGGCGGTGTTGCCGCAGATGTGCAGCCACGTGTCCACGTGATACGAGCGCTTGGCCCAGTCGATGAATTCCATCAGCGGGGGCAGGCAGAATTTGGCAAAGGCTTTGCGCGAGATCGTGTCCGACGAGGCTGAGTGATCGGCAAGGCTGATGAGGCCGATGGTGCGCTGTTCGAGGAGCGGCTTGTAGTATTGCTTGAGCGCTTTCACCGCGAAATCGGTCATCCGGTGAATCGTTTCGGGGTGAGTGATGGTGGCGCGGAGGAATCCGTCCAACCCGTACATTTGCCCGGCGGTGGTGAACGGCCCCCACTGAGTGACGGCGACGATGGTCGAGTCGCCCAAGGTTTCGTGGACACGCCGCGCCGTTTCGCGGATGGTGTACACGGCGGGGTCGCGGTCGAGTTCGGTGAGATCGATGTTGTTGACTTCCTCGTCGCTTTCCAGCACCAGCGGCACGACGACTTCGGGCGACCCCATGCGGGGGAAGCGGATGCGCCCGCCGAGCGCTCCGGTGAGCACATTGTTGAAACCGGAACCGACGAACACGATGGGGCTGGACACTTTCTTTTGCGTTGCCAGCACGGCTTCGGTCATCAGGTCGCGATCGGTGGCCGCTTCGCGCATCGTGCGCCCGATCTGGTTCACACTCCACTGCCCGCCGCCAAAAAGCACCGCCGGAACTTTGGGCGGCGCGCCGCGATGGAAGGCTTCTCGGATTGCGTCCGGTGAATTCTTTTGCATCGGAGCCTCTTATGCGGGTTGGCGTTTCGCCAATTTTGCCAATCGTTGCGACGGATAGGCGGCGATGATTTCGGCCACGACGGCTTCGGCCACCTGCGCCGCCGCGCCCGGCCGCTCTTCGGCCTCGCCCCAACGGAAGGCGGCTTGATACGCTTTTTGGCCGGTCGCGCCATCGACCATCGCCGCCGCGTCCACCACCGCCTCGAACTCGCGGGGCAACTGCTTCGACACGCGGCCCTGATCGTCGCTCACTCGCACCGCGTACGGAATATCTTTCCAATACATGATCTGAACTTTAGCCATTCACTTCGCTCCTTCCGCCGCCTCGACGATGCCGCGCTGGACAACTGGAAAGGCGGTGATGTTCCACACGTCGGCGAAAAATTCCACCAGCCCGTGAATGATCGCCGGGTCGTCGGCCTCCATGAGCCAAAACGTTTTCTTGGGAGAGGCGCCGACAACTTCGTATCGGGCGAGGGTTTGATATTTGCCCGCGAAGGGGCTCCGCCTCTCCCATTCGAGATAGGCTTGGCGGTTGTCCGCGATTTGTTGGAGGGTGACGCCGGGTTTGGCGTCGCCGACCACGATGAAAACCATCGGCCACTCCGGCGGCGGGCCGGGCTACAACCCGCCGATACGATCCTCGCCGGAACGCGAGGCGCGAATCAAAGAATCGGTTGCGCTGTTTCCGTTCCCCGACAGCTCGAGGTCGGGGACGAGTTGCCGGATGATTCCGGCGATGCGTTCGTTGTCGAGGGCTTGGGCGCGAAGCCGCGCTTCGTACATCAGAGGCAAAGCAACAGACGGCGGGCGCGCCGAGTGGCGGGCCGGCCGTCCGTCGCGAATGTCGATCAGGCCTTTGTCGCGGAGAGAGGTGAGCACATCGTAAATACGTTGACGGGGAACGCCAGCGCGGTCGGCAACCTCGACGGCGGTGGAATCGTCGTGGCCGAGCAGGGCGAGGTAGGCGCAGGCTTCGTATTTGCTCAGGCCTAAGATAATGAGGCGGTCAGGGCTTATTCTTGCAGCCATTGAGTGAATTGTCACTGAGACTACGGATTATCACCACTGAATTGTGGTGTATAGTAGCACATAAGAAAGCCCGGAGTCAATCACCCGGGCTAAATCTGACATAATTTGTCAGTTTCTCGCCATTCCCAGCATGGCCTGCAAGTTTTCGAGCGAAATGGTGGGGGGCAGGTCACAGCCGCTGGTGAGAATGAAGCCGCCGCCAGCCGAGGCGGCGTCGATGCAGGCTTGAGAGGCCGCCCGCACGTCGTCGGGGCCTTTCTGATTCAGCACCGACACCGGATCGACGTTTCCGGCGAGGGCAATCATCTTTCCCACACGCTCTTTGGCCGTGGCCATATTCACTTTGTAGTCGAGGCTGAAGCAACTTGCGCCCGTCTCGGCGATGGCTTCCAACTTGTCGGTGGTGTTGCCGCAAATGTGCAGCCAGGTGTACACGCCGTGCTCTTTGGCCCATACCAGCAGGGGCTGAAGGCGCGGCAGTGAGAACGCGCGAAACATCCGCTCGGAGATCAGATCGCCGGAGCCGGTGGGGTCGGAGATGGCAAGCAAGGGAATGACTTTTTCTTCGACCAGCGGTTTGTAGAACTGCTTGACCAGTTTGGTGGCGAACTCCATCATTTTGTGGACTTCGTCTTTCTTTTTCAGCGCGGCCTTCATCATCGGCTCCACGCCATACATCTGCCCGGCCAGCGTGAACGGCCCCCACGCCGTCACCGTCACCACATATTCGTCGCCAATCGCTTTCGCCACCAGCCGCGCCGCCTCGCGGATGTTTTGAATCACCGGATCGTTTTCGATGATCGTTACATCCGTGTTCACGATCTCATCCGCCGTCTCTTTCACCAAATGCGATTCGAGATCGGGCGTGCCCAGCGGGCGCTCTTTGATCTTGCCGCCGATGGCCGCCGCCAAATAGTTGTTGTAACCCGATCCGACGTACACGATGGGGCTTTTGACAAGTTCATTCGTTTTGATGATCAACTCCGCGTATGCTTTGGGGTCGGCGATCATTTCGCCGAACTGCTTTTGCCAGCGGCGGATCGTCCACACGCCCCCGCCGAACACCGTTGCCGGAACGGCCTGTGTGGGTTTGAGATCGAATGCTGCGAAGATGGCTTCTTTGGGTGTCATGTTCCTTTATCCTCCGGCGAGTCGATACGTTCCATTTTGACTGAGATGGATTACGAAGTCAAGTCTTTGATTTCCGAATGCGCAAAGAGTCCCGGCTCGCCGCCGGTGTGCAGAAAAACAATGGTCTCGTTCGGCGCGATGCCGCCCGCGCGAATCTCGGCCAGCAGTCCGGCCATGCCTTTGCCGGTGTATGTTGGGTCGAGGAAGAGGCCCTCGGTTCGGGCGACGAGCCGGATGGTCTCGGCGCATTCGGGCGTGGGGATGCCGTAGCCCGGCCCGATGAATCCATCACGCACGACGACATCATTCGCCGCTATTTCGATGTCGCTTCCCGCCAGCCGCGCCGCCTCGCCCGCGATGCGCGCGATGCGCCCCACACACTCCTCTACCGGGCGGCTCACCGTCACTCCGAACACGCGATACGGCGCGCCATAGATTTTCGCTCCGGCCAGAATCCCGGCCTGCGTGCCGCACGAGCCGGTTGCCAACACGAGTCGAGTCGGCGCCACACCCAGCGCCTGCAATTGCAAACCCAACTCGCGCACGAATTCGATATATCCCAACGCGCCCAACGCCGACGCGCCCCCGCGCGGAATCACGTACGGCCGCCGCCCGGCGCGGCGCAACTCGTCGGCAACTTCTCCAATTCTCGAATCAACCAGCGCCCGATCAGGGTTGTTGGTAAATCGTATTTGCGCGCCGAGCAATTCATCGAGCAAAAGGTTGCCCTGCGTGTCGGCGGGGCGCGAGTCGTGAATTACGGCGACGACCTCCAGCCCAGCCACGCGCGCCGCCGCCGCGGTGGCCCGCACGTGATTCGATTGCGGCCCGGCGCCGGTCACAATCACATCGGCGTCCTTCGCCAGCGCATCGGCGAGGTAAAACTCCAGCCCGCGCACTTTGTTGCCGCCGAATCCGAAGCCGGTCATGTCGTCACGCTTGATGAAGATGCGCGGCCCGCCGAGCGCTTTCGCAAGACGCGGCGCTTCGAGCAGAGGCGTGGGGAAAATGCCGAGCGGGAAGCGGGGAGGCATCATTCGTTCGCCCGCTCTCTCTGCGCGGTGGCAATCACCCGCTCCACCATCTCTCGGCACAAGCCGGTGTGCTGGCGGTAGTCGAACAGCGATTCGATTTCTTCGGGCGAGAGTCGCGCGGTGATGGCCGCATTTTCGAGCAGGGCTTCCTTCAACGGGCGGCCCGCTTCGGCGGCTTTCATCGCCGTGTCATACACCATCGTGTGCGCGCTTTGCTTGCCCACCTTTTCGGCCAGCCTCAGCATCACGCGCTCCGAAAGCACGTAGCCTTTCGTCGCTTCGAGATTGGCCATCATCCGCCCGGCGTGAATTTGCAGGTTGGCCGTCATCACCTTCGTCAGCGCGAGGAGTTTGGCGGCGGCCATGCACGTCTCGGCCAGCACCGCCCACTCCGCTTTCCACGCGCGCCCGTCGCGCTCGTGGTCGTGCACCTGGCTTTCGGCGATGAGCGCGCCGTTGTGTCGGATGACTCGCGCCAGCGTGCCGAGATGCTCGGCAATCTCCGGGTTGCGCTTGTGCGGCATGGTGATGCTGCCCACCGTGCCGGGCACGAAGCCCTCGGTCACCTCGCCGATCTCCGGCCTCTGCAAGTTGTAAACTTCGTGACCGATTTTATCCGCCGTGCCGGAGAAGAGAGTGAGCAGATGAAACCACTCGACGATGACATCCCGCGCCGTTGTCCACGTCACGTCGGGCGAGCGCAAGCCGAGCCGCGCAAAAAATTTTTCCTGCAATTCCAGCCCGCGCGGGCCGAGCGACGACAGGCTCCCGACTCCGCCGGCGAGCTGTCCAATGCCCAATCTCGATTTGAGTTCTTTCAGCCGTTGGAGGTGACGCCGAGTCTCACTCGCCCACACCGCCGCTTTAAACCCGAACGTGATGGGCAGGCCGGGCTGGCCGTGCGTGCGTCCGGCCATCACCGTGTCGCGGTGCGCCTCCGCAAGCCTCAGCAAGTTCTCCTCAATCGCCCGCAGTTCGCCGTAGGCCATCTGCCAAACGCGATTGAGCGCCATCATCATCCACGTGTCGGTGAGGTCTTGCACCGTCGCGCCGTAATACACCCACTCACCCGACTCGCTGGGACAGCGGCGTTGCACGGCTTGGATGAGGCCGAGCGTGGAATGATTCGTCGCTTCGAGTCCTTTGCGAACTTCGTCGAAGAACTCGGCATCGAGGGGCAGAGTGCGGCAGGCGTGCGCCACTTGCCGCGCCGCCTCGGCGGGGATGAGACCCACTTCGGCTTGGGCCTCGGCCAGCGCGGCCAAAATCTCCAGCCAGGCGCGGGTGCGCGGCTCGTCGTCGAACAGGGCGCGCGTCTCGTCGGTGCCCCACGAGCCGCGATAAATGAGCGAATCGGAAATGTGGGCGGGCATGGAGCAAACTCCAAAGATCAAACTTCAAACGCCAAAGCGGCGGCGGCGGTTCGGCGGCACCGGCAAATCGCCGTACGATTCGTCCCATTCGTCGCCAAAGAATTCCGGCGCGCTTTCGGCGGGTTGGGGCGGCGCAATTTTGAGGGCCGAGGCGGTCATCAATAACATGGCCTCGGCGGATTCGATCCGCAGCTGCGCGGCGGCGCGCCATTGATCGTGATGGGTCAGCGATTCGCGGCAATCGGCGATCATCTGCGCCGCCGATGACTCTGCCGCGCCGCCGACTCCGCTTCGAACGGCGACGATGCGCGCCGGGTCGAGCGCCTCGGCAACCAGAGCCGGGTCGAGATCGAGAGATCGTTGGAGATGCGATTGAGAGGCGGCCTCCAGCAAATCGGCGGTGAGGGTTGGCGAGCCGGTCTCGATGGCGGCGCGCACGGCGTGTCCCACGAGATCGTGCGCGGTCTTGTAATCCATGCCACACTTGAGCATCATCACTTCGGCGAGATCAGTTGCGCCGATGAAATTTTGCGCGGCGCGTCCGGCGGCGCGCGCGGCGTTGACGGTGAGGCCGCGCAGAACGTCGGCCATCAATCGAATCGCGCCGGTGGTTTGATCGAGCGCGCGGGGGATGTCGCCGTAGGCGAAGAGGCGGTTGTCGATTTGGCCGGAGGGCGTTTTGCCCACCGCCGCCATCGCCGCCAATGTGCCAATGGCCTCGCCGCACGCGCCGCGAATGTAAGCCAGCGAGTACGGGTTCTTCTTCTGCGGCATGATGACGCTGGTGCGCGTGTGGCGGTCGGCCAAGTCGAGGAGGCCGAACTCGGAGGTGGAAAAGATTTGCAGGTCTTCAGCGAGGCGGTCGAGGTTGACGAGCGCGGCAGTGATGAGCGCGGCGATCTCGATGGGGCCGTCGGCTTGCCACATCGCATCGCGGGTGTGAGTGATGACTCCGTCGAAGCCAAGAAGGTTGGCGAGCCGTTCCCGGTCGAGAGGGAGGCGGCTCCCGTTCACGCTTCCGCTTCCGGCGGGGCTGAGGTTGGTTCGGGCAAAAGCGTCGCGCGCGCGGTCGAGGTCGCGCAGAATCGGATAGACAAAGGTGAGGAGGTAATGGCCGAAGGTGGTGGGCTGTGCGGGTTGAAGATAGGTGTAATCGGGAAAGAGGGTGGCACGGTGCGCGTCGGCGAGGTCGAGCGCGGCGGCGGCGCAGTCGGCGAGCGCGGCACTGAGAGTCAACAATCGCGCGCGCGCGGCGAGTCGATAACCAATCGTCGTCGCTTCTCGGCGGGCGCGGCCAGCCGACAACCAGCCAACCGGTGCGGCGAGCATTTTGAGATACGCTTCGCGATTGGAATACACATCGCCTGTGGCCGGGTCGAGGGCGAAGTCGAGCGGCGGGCGCGGATGAATGGTGAGGAGCGCGTAGAGGAGCGCGCCGCCCGCGTCAGCGGGAACGATGTTCGCTTCGATGAGGCCGACGACGTGAGCGATGTCGGCGAGGCTCATGCCCGAATAGAGCAGAGTCATGTCGCCCGTCTCGCGCGCGTAGGCGGAGCGGACGAGCGACTCGGCGGGCGGCTCTTTGAGTCGCATGGCTTACGCCTCCGGCACTTTGTGGTGCAGCATGTGTGAGATGCGCTCGGCCAGCGTGCGCGGCTCTTCCTGCTCCATCCTTTCGACGACGGGGCGCAGAGTCTCGAATCGCAAACCGGCGCGCAGGGCTTCGGTGGCCAGCAGATCGTTGGGCTGGATATTGCCCAAGCCCACATCGGGGCCGAAGCGCAAAATGAAATACTCTTGCTGATTCTTGAGCGGCGCTTCCCAGATCAATCGCTCGAGATGCCCATTGAGCGCGGCGACAATGGTGTTGACGTCGTCTTCGTGAACGTCGCCTTCTTTGCTGTAGATGCCGACTCCCTTGCCCGATTCGCGAGCCTCGATGATGACCCACGAAGAGCCGACTTCGAAATCGGCCAGCGCCAACTGCGCCAGTTTGGCCGCCGAGGGCTGTTCGCGCGGATCCTTTTTGCCCACTTCAGAAACGACCGTTAGCCCAGCATCGAGCGCGAAGCGGATGGCGTCGCGGCGATTCTCAGCCGGGAGATGAATCGTGCCGTCGGAAATCTCTACGCCGTTGAAGCCGAGTTGGCAAGCACGGGCGATGTACTCGGGATAGACGCCCTTGAGGATGGCGTATTCGGCGAGAGTGCCGCCGGGGTACACAAGCAGATCGTTGTCGCGGGCCAGTTTGATTTTGCGGCGCAGGATGTCTTCGCCAAGCAAGGCCGAGGTGCCGAACGACAGTTTCCAATGGTCGGCGAAGTCGCCGGTCAGTTCGAGCAGATCGGCCATGTTGGTGAGGCCCATGCACCGATCGATGATCATGGTGGCCTGCGCGCGCGGCTTGCGCGAGCGCCCGTTGACGTGAGGGAACACCTCGGCCCATGCCTTCATGGAGAACTCCAAATTGCAAATCTCAAACCTCAAACTCCCAACTTCAAAACTGCCCCTTTGAAGTTTGAAGTTGGGAGTTTGAAGTTTGTGAAGTTACCTGTCGCAACGCTTCTTCCACCATCTTCAAATCTGCGCCCCAAGGGACGGCGGCAATATTGTTTTCCACTTCGATGTGATATTCGAGCAGACAGCATTTGAGCAAGGTCGGCTCACTGCGCTTGCCAGCCAGCACGCGCGGGCACATTTCGATTCGCGGCGGCTCGTCGCCGTAATAGTGGCGATGGAATTGCAAACTGCGTTCACAGCCAATCAATGTCCAATCCTGCCGTTGCTCCGGGCGCTCATCCAAAAAATAGACCGGCGCACAAAATTTATCCAGCCCGCCGGAACGGCAGGGGACGAGAAACGCGGGCGGGGTGCGCCCGGCGGCCAAGTCGTTGAGGTCAATGCGTTCGAGTTCGAGACGGATGGGCGGAAGTTCGGCGTAACTCAAAACGTGTTGGGCCAGCCCGTAAAGTTTGGGCGGCTCCGGCGGCGCAACTTCTACCACGCGAATGATGAGCGGGTCGGGATGATGGATGAAATTGACATGTTCGTATTTGCCGAGCACGACGAGCGTGCCGTCGGGCCCGATGCCAAGTTTGCGCGCTTTGGCCGCCAACGCCGAGGGGTTGCCGGGGTCGGTGTCGGGCGCGAGGGCGTAAAGGCAAGTGTCGGGCAGGGCCAGCACATCCACCGAGTCGATGCGGCTGAATAGCGGCTCGCGGTCAGGCGCGGTGACGGCGGCCACGGCCGTAGCCTCGCCCTTTCGCAGAACGATGAAGTCGGTGCGCCGATACGTTTCGCGCCCCAGCAAATGATCGCGAATGGCGGCTTCGGTCATCGCACCGCCGTAGTTCTGCACGCTGACCCGCCGATAGGGTAGGGGGACAAGGTTTTTCATTCGGTCTCAATGCTGCATGTTCTTTTCGTATTGCTGTTTTTGATAATCCACCGCCAGCACGGTATTGCGCAGAAGCATGGCCACCGTCATCGGCCCCACGCCGCCCGGCACCGGGGTGATCCACCCGGCAATTTCGTGGACGCTGTCGAAATCAACGTCTCCCACAATTTTACTTTTCTTCTCGCCGTTTGACCCATCAACCGTGATTTGATTAATGCCGATGTCAATGACCGCCGCGCCGGGCTTCACCATCTCGCCGGTGATGAGGCCGGGCTTGCCCACCGCCACAAACAGCGCGTCGGCCCGCCGCGTGTGCGCGGAAAGGTTGCGCGTGCCGTGATGGCAAATGGTCACGGTGGCGAGGTCTTCCATGAGCAATAGCGCGATGGGCTTGCCCACAATCTCGGAATGACCAACGACGATCACCTCCAGCCCTTGCAAGGTGAGGCCGGTGGATTTGAGCAGAGCCACCGAAGCCAGCGAGGTGCACGGGCCGAGTTTGGGTTGGCCGTACACGATGTTGCCGATGTTCGTCGGGTTCATGCCCTCCACATCTTTGGTGGGGTGAATGGCGTTCTGCAATGCATCCAGATTCAAGTGAGGGGGCACGGGACGCTGAAGCACGATGCCCGTCACTCGCGGATCGACGTTGAGGGCTTGAATGACGGCCATCATTTCCAACTGCGAGATGTCGCCCGGGTAATGCCGGTTCTCGAAAGCGATGCCGACGCGTTCGCACGCGCGCTGTTGGTTGCGGATATACACCGCCGACGCCGGGTTGTCGCCCACGTCGATGGACACGAGGTGCGGCAACCAGCCCAATTCATTGAGGGCTTTCACCCGCGATTGCACTTCGACAGTGATCGCCTTGGCTTGCGCTTGGCCGTCAATAATCTTGTGAGACATAGCGAGTGAGTGTAGGGGCGGCTCTTGCAGTCGCCCGCATTAGGCCGCCGAGTCGTCACGCTTTCCCTCTAACTGGCGAAACTTGCGAAACGCCACCGAGAGGGTGGACGATTCGGCGATGGCTCCGGCCACCAACAGCACGTCGAAAATTTCATCGAGCGACGCGCCTTTGCGCTGCGCGGCGCGCATGTGCGCCTCGAGGCAGTGCTCGCACATCAGCGCCGCCGAGGCGGCCACGGCCGCCAGCTCTGCGGTCTTGGGATCGATGGCGCGCGGGGTTTCGTAAATGTGCGCGCCCTGCACGACGTGCGGCACGAACATTTCGGGGCGGCGGCTGAGCACGCCGAGCATAAAACCCACGCCGCCGTGCCGCTGACGAAGGTATTGCAGAATTGCCTCCACCGCCTTTTCATCATCGTTGACGAGGGAGAACAACTCCGCCAGAAGTTGTTGGCTATCCACGTTGTCTCGAATGGGAGAGGCAGACGGGAGTCGTGTTGCGCCGCGCGACTCCCGTCCGAGTCACAGGGAGAGGATTAGTAGACGCCGCGATCGAACTTGGGCGCGGGCAGATATTCCCACTTCTCGCCTTTGCGATGCTTGGCCGCAATATCGAGCACTTTGGCGGCGTATTCGAACGCATAGGGGATGCCCGGCCCGCCGGGAACGAAGCCGGCGGCGATGACGCCGACGACGCAGGCCTCGAACACTTCGCCATCGCTGGCCCCGGCCTCAATCGCCGGAACCACGTGGATGATACAGCGCGGTGAACACCACGAGACGCCGATAGCGGTGAACATCAATTCCTTGAGTCGCTTCGGAATGGCGCCATCGGCAAAGATGGTCTGGTAGAAGTTGGCGAAGGCCATCCCGTGATCCGGCACGACCGTGTTGAGAATCTGGTACATGCGCGGGACGAACTTCATGTTGTCTTTCATGAATTTATTGACTTCTTCGGTGGTTGCCATGGATATCTCCTTTTAGGAATGTGTGAGAAGTGTTGACCGCAAACCGAGAGCGAGTGTCGATGGGTAGAGTATGGGCGTGTTTTGAAGCATTCTCCTTTCCCCGATTGTTGTCCGAAATCTGTTTACATCGGGATGAAGAACCAGCCCCGCTTTTGAGCAATGGGCGTGTAGATCATCCAGATGATAATCAGCGCCGCGAACACAAGGTTGACCGGATCGAGCGCGCGAACCCACACGTAATAGGCCAGCCCCAACGCCGCCCCCACATGGGGAACCCGCGTTGCCCAGCGCGGCGGTTTGCCGTTGGCCACCAGAATCTCTCCGGCGTAATCTTCGTATCCCGGTGGGAGAGGGGCGGCGTTCTCTGTGGGTGTCGGAGTCTCTGTGTTCATGTCAGGCCAATGGCTTGTTGTTGAAGTGAACTTGGCCGGTCACGGGCACCGGGCGAGTCAATGTGTCGAGTACCGGGCAGCAGCGCTCGACAGTTTCCACTGATTTTCGGATCTCGGCCTCGCTGGCCGAACTGCGGATGCGTGTTTCGCAGCGTATCTTGGAGAAGCCTGCGCCGGACTTGTGCTGGAGGTCGAACATCTCGCGCAAGTCCATCTGCCCTGAAAGTGTAACTTCCACAGTTTCCAGCGGAATGCCCATGAGCGAAGCGTAGGCCGAATAGAGAATCTCTTGGCATGTGCCCAATGCGGCCAACACCAGTTCCATCGGGTTGGCGGCAGTGTTGCTTCCTCCCATCGAAGGGGGCTCGTCGATTCGAAAGGGCGGGAAGTCGCGGACGACGGCCTCGCACAAGAGGTTGCTCAGCCAGCGAGTGTTGGCGCGCATGACGGCCTTGTGCGGGGCCGATCCTGCGGCAAGGGTGTTGATGCGAGCCTGCAAGGCATCTTTCAATCGTTGGCGTTCGTCCGGTTCGAAAGTCATTGCACGCAAAAGTGTGTCGGGTCAGGGATGGCGTCGGCCCGGGGTCATCGCCTGACGCTACAATTGAAGTTCGGCGGAGACATTCACGGGCCGGGGCGCATTCTCCTTTGTGGCTAACGATTGAAGGGGCATTGGGGCGATGCCCCCGGGCCGACGGCTGGGAATCTCAAGTATTCAAGTTATTGCCTCGAGGCGGTTGATCGTCTTTCAACATTGCATACTTCGCGGCTTCGGCATCGTCGAACTGGCCGTGCTTCCACGCCCAATACAGGCCAAGCGCGAATAACAGCAGAATGATGCCAGTCGTCGCCAGAATAAGCCAAGTGCCAGAATAAACCATCGGTTACTTCAGAGTCAACATGTACGCCGTGAGCGCTTGCAGTTCGGCTTCGCTCAAATAGTCGAACGAGGGCATGAGCGAGCCGGGCGATATGCCGCGCGGAGTCTTGAAGTGCTGGATATGCCACGCCACATTGTTGCCGATGCCCTCGCGGCTGGCAAGGTGAGTGAGATCGGGCCCCTGCCGCTCGGTGCCCCAGAACACCGGGCTTTGATAATAATAATCGCCGGGCGCCGACTCCGGCCCGATGTCGCCGCGCTTGTGGATCATCACCGCGTTGGCTTCGGGCGCGCGCACTTGCTGGGTGTGGCAGTAGTGGCACCCCTCGCGTTTGTAAATTTCGCGCCCCCACAATTCTTGCTCGGTGTAGGGGCGGGCCAACTCCGAGGGGCCGATGGGCTCGGCGGCGGGAATGATGATGGTGACGATGATGCCGAGCAAAAGGCTGATGAGCGAGCCGAAGGTGAGATAAATCAGAGACGGCTTCATGCTCAGTCTCCGCTGGCGGCCAACACGGGGGAAGCCGCCGATTCCGGTGACGGTTGCCGCGCCGTTTGCCAAATGTTATACGCAAAGCACAGGATGCCGATGCCCGCCGTGAGTCCGCCGAAGAATCGAATCATGAAATAGGGTTGAAGCGAACGCACGGTGGCGATGAACGGTATGCTGTTCGACAGCCAATTTTGCGCTTGGATCAACCCGGCGATCCATAGGGTGATCATGAACACGGTCATGCCGCCGGTGGTGAGCCAGTAGTGCCACTCCATCAGTTTCTTGCTGTAGATCGGGCGGCCCACTACTTTGGGGACGATGAAATAGATCAGCCCGAAGGCCCAAAAGGAATAGTCGGCGACGAAAGCCAGATGGCTGTGGCCGACAACCCAGTTGGTGAAGTGGACGTACATGGAGAATGTGCGGAACGACTGCGCCACGCCTTGCACGCAGGTGAGCGCCCAAAAGATGGCGCCAGTGGCGAGGAAGCGCAGGCCCACATCGTCGGCGGCCTTGTGCCAACTGCCGCGAAGGGTGGCGAAGAAGTTGACCATGAAGGCGATGGTGGGCACGGCGGCGAGGATGCTGAAGACGACGGTGAGGTATTCGAGCCAATCGGGAGCGGGGCTGTTCAATTGGTGGTGTTGGCCCGTCCACACGCTCCACAGGCCCCACAGCGCGAGGCGGTGGCTGTAGAGGGGTTTGTCGGTGGCTTTGGGCAAGAGGTAGAGGGCCAGGCCGACTCCGGCGGTGGTGAACCACGAGTTGAAGAGGTTGTGAACGTAAAAGTAGTTCACGATGTTGTCGGTCATGCCGGTGAACGCGCCGCTCGGATCCCAAATTTTGTTGCCGACCGCGTACACAGGGACGAAGATGATGATCGAGGCCATGAAGTTCCACACGCTGACGTAAATCTTTTGCTCGGCGCGGCGGAGCACGGCGCCCCAGATGTTGATTCCCAGCAGAACGAAGTTGGCGACTAGCAGAAGGTCGAGCGGCCAGATCATCTCGGCGTATTCGCGCCCCTGAGTCATGCCCATCGGCAGGGTGATCATGGCCGCGGCGATCATCAAGTTCCACAGCCACAGGTTGACGTGGGCGAGGCGTTCGCTATAGAGCCGCGCGCGGGTGAGGCGGGGCATGACGAAGAGGATGGCTCCGGCGTAGGCCTGAGAAAGCCAGCCGAAGATGGCTATGTTGACATGCGCCGGACGGAGGCGGCCAAAACTGAGTAAGGGTTTGATGGCTAACGGGATGAGGTCTTGAGTGGCGGGGAGGTAGAGGAACGTGGCCAGAGTCAATCCGAAGAGCCCCGGCACTAGAAGCCAGAAGATGGCTGAATAAAGGAAGCGACGGCTCGCGCTGTCCGGTGTGTCCGGCAACATGAAATTCTTCTCTCCTCTCCGTATGTGCCCCCATATGAAAATGGAATCCTGCTTGAGCGCAGGAAGAATGGGTGAAGGACGTTAGAACGTCAGAGTGCCGCGCGCGCGAATGGCGTAGTCGATGAGCGCCGCGCCGCCGATGAGCATGGCTTCGGGAATGAGATCGTCGGCGTGAATGTTGCGGACGCTGGCCGTTTGCTCGCACACTTCGATGCGCACGCCCATATCCACGGCTTCGGCGATCCGTTGCGGGATGGTGGGGCCGCCGCCCGGCGACGAATCTTTTTGCGCCACATCTTTCTTCGCCGCGTCCGCGCCGTCTTGCACGCAATATACCACCGTATCTTGCCCCATGGCGGCGGCCAACGAGGCATACATGAACGCCGCGCGCACTTGCCCCGGCTGGTTCAGCCCGGTGCGCAGAACAACGAGAAAAAGATTCTCGTCTTTCTTCTCGGCCTCCCGGCGCGGCGCGGCCTCGCCTTTGCGCACGAAGAATCGGAACTGGCCATCGGCGTCATCGACGACTTCGAGCAGTTCGTCGTTGGCGCGCTCGGCCCACTTCGCCAGATCGGGCTTGGTGTTGGCGTCGGTGGCCAACACTTCGAGCGTTTGCCCGGCGCTCATCTCGGCCAGGGCCTGTTCGGCTTTAAGGATCGGAACGGGATACATCTGGTTGCGGCAGTCGAGGGTGCGATGGGCTGTTGGCATTGTCCTCAGATGCTCCTTTGGGGAAACGCTGATTAGTGTAGCAAATCCGTTTATGCGAGTCAAGCAATTGCATGGGTGGTGACACTGAGAAGTAGTGACAAGTTGATCTATTTGACTCGTGTGGGTAGAATGCAGTGACACCCGGCGAGCGAGAGCGATGACGATTCGACACATGCCCACGTGGGATCAATCGGCGCACCTGCGGCGCATCTTCAACCTGCTGGTGATCTACCGTTGGCTCAGCCTCATCCCGCCCCTCATCTTTCTTTTGCTGGAAGTCGCCTCGCCGCCCGCCGCCGGACTCTTCCTCGCGGCGGGGGCCAGCAACCTGCTCATCACCCTCATCCCGGCCCACCTCAACCGGCTTCTCCGGCGCTGGCCGTTCCTCCTCGCCACCGATCTCGTCTTCTGCGCCGCGCTCATCGCTCTGTCTGGCGGCTCGCGCAGCCCATATTATCTTTTTAGCCTCAGCCCGCTCCTCGCCGCCGCGCTATTCTTTCACGTGCGCGGCGCGCTCATCGCCGCCACCGGCTTCGTCGCGCTGTTCGCCGCCGCATTGGCCCTCACCCACGCCGCCCCCGATTGGGTCACGGTCGTCGCGCAGATCGTCGGCTTCTACCTCATCGGCGGCGTCTTCGGCTATCAGCCCACACTGCTCAGCCGGTTGAGCGGCGCGCGTGACGAACTCGAACGCGCCCACCGCGATCTCGAAATCATTCACCAACTCACCCTCTCCCTGCAAAGCGCCGCCGATGTGAACGAAGTGGAAGAGCGCGTGCTGGAAGTCGTCACCGGCGATCTCGGTTTCCGCCGCGCCGTGATTGCGCTGGTCGATCAAAACGAGCGCGTGATCACCGCATGGCTGGGCAAGGCTCGCGACGGGCAAGCGTTATTCGCGGGTGGCTTGCCGCATCCGGCGCGCGTGCCATTGGCGCCCGAAGGCGGCGCCATCGCCGACTGTTTGCTCGATGGCCGGGCGCGGCTTTCGGCGGATGACACGCGCACCTCCAACGAGCGAGTGGATGCGAATTTGGGGCCGGGCGCGTATCACATCTTCCCCATGCTGTTGCGCGAGCACCCGGTGGGCGTGCTGTTGGTGGATGCGTCGGAGCCGGGCGACCCGGCGCGCCTGCGCTCCCTGCAAGCCATTGCCGGGCAGTCGGCGGTGGCGCTGGGCACCACTCTGCTGTGCATCGACCGCGCGCAAAGGCTGGCCGTGCAGGATGAACGGATTCGGATCGCCCGTGAGATTCACGACACGGTATCGCAATCGCTTTTCGGCCTCACCTTTTCGCTCGATGCTTGTGTGAAGCTTCTGCCGCAACAACCGGAGACGGTGAAATCGGAACTGACGAGCCTCATCGATTTGGCGCAGGCCACGCGCGATGAAGTGCGCCAATCCATTTTGGATATGTGGCCTTCGGAACTCACCGCCCAACGGTTCGCCGACGATCTTCGACGGTACGCCGCCGAGGGCTGCCGAACGGGGGCGACGGAACTGACCATCGACATTCGCGGCGACTTCGCCATTGTGCCGCCGCGCGCTCGGCGCAGTTTGTATCGCATCGCGCAGGAGGCGCTCTCGAACGTGGCGCGGCACGCGGCGGCCCCCCACTGCGCCGTGTGCGTTGACGTGGCCGACGGTGAGGCCATGCTTGCCGTGCGCGACGATGGGCGCGGGTTCGATCCGGCCACCGCGATGGCGCGCGAATTCAACCGCGAACGTTTCGGCTTGCGAGGGATTCACGAGCGAGTCGCCTCACTCGGCGGGAGCGCAGAAGTGATGTCGCGGCCAGGGTTAGGGACAACGTTGCTGGTTCGCCTTCCAGTTATCAACGCTGGATAGCAGATGACTGTACGGATTCTCATCGCCGACGATCACGAAGTAGTCCGCAAAGGGCTGGCAATGGTTTTGCGCCTCGATCCGGCCTTCGAGATCGTGGGCGAGGCGCGCGACGGCGCAGAGGCGGTGAGTCGAGCGGAGGCGTTGTGCCCCGATGTGGCTCTGCTCGATCTCAAGATGCCGATTCTGGCGGGGGACGCCGCCGCTCGACAAATTCGTCTTCGCTGTCCCCAGACCCGAATCATCATCCTCACCGGCGCGGAAGTGGATGATGCCGTGTTCGACGTGATCGAAATGGTGGACGGCTTCGTGCTGAAAGACATCAGCCCCGATGAACTGTCGCGCGCCATTCGCTCGGTAGCGGCGGGGGAGCGGTACGTGCACTCGGTTGTGGTCGAACGCATGAAAGCAGAGATGGGCTCCGCGCCGGATATTCGAGTGTCGCTGTCCCCGCGAGAGATGGAGGTGTTGAGGCAAATGGCCACGGCGGCGACGTACCGCGAGATCGGGCAGAAGTTGTTCATTTCCGAAGAGACCGTCCGCTCCCACGCCAAAAACATCCTCGCCAAACTCAATCAGCCCAATCGCACACGGGCCGTAGTCGTTGCAGTAAAATTGGGGCTCATCACACTCGACTGAATCAAGACTAAACAGAGTTTTTCACCCTTTCGGGGGATGATGCAAGGAGGTGATACGGCTAAAATGCACCTGTCTATTCGCTTATTCGTCAAATCGTATATTCAGACAGAGGCCGACTCACGTGCAAACCACCCTGCGGCGCGAAGTTCACCAACTCCATGCTGAAATTTGCCATGCGCTCTCGGATCCGAATCGGATTCTGATTCTGTACGGGCTGCGCGAAGGCGCGCGCAATGTGGGTGAGCTGGCGGAGGCTTTGAGCCTCACTCAGCCCACCGTGTCGCGGCATCTCAAAGTGCTGCGCGATCGGGGGATGGTGGTGGCCGAGCGTGAGGGGACGAGTGTGTATTACACGTTGGCCGATGGCCGCGTGATCGAGTCGCTCAACCTACTGCGCGAAGTGCTGGCCGGGATTCTGGAACAGCGCACCGCGCTGGTTGAGGAATTGACGTAGCGTGTCTTTGGGCGTGCGTGCCCTGAGACGCGTTTTTGTTTTTGGAGGAAGACTATGACTGCATTGCAGGAAGATAAACTGCTCGACTGCTCAGGAATGTTGTGCCCCGTTCCGGTGATCAAGACCTCGAAGGCGATCAAAGAACTTCAGGTGGGGCAGGTGTTGAAGATGGTCGCCACCGATCCCGGCGCGCCGGCCGATATGGAAGCGTGGGCCCGCCAAACCGGCAACGACTTGCTGGACTCGCACAAAGAGGGAGAGAAATTCATCTTCTATCTCAAACGTATCAAGTAGGAGGGATTAGAGAATTAGAGAATTGGAGATTGGCCGCCCAATCTCTAATCTCCAATCTCCGATCTCCAACATGCCATGTCCAAGTCTGATCCCAATGCTCCGAAACGTCTCGCGCTCATCGCCAGCAAAGGCACGCTCGACTGGGCCTATCCGCCTCTCATCCTCGCCAGCACCGCCGGGGCGATGGGATGGGAAGCGGGAATCTTCTTCACCTTCTACGGCCTGCCGTTGCTATTAAAAGACATTGGCGCGGCGGTGTCGCCGTTGGGCAACCCGGCCATGCCCATGAAAATGCCCTTCGGCCCGGAAGGCTTTCAGAACATCAACTGGCCGATCCCCACGGCGATGATGACCGTGCCCGGATTCAATGCCCTGGCCACCAGTTTGATGAAGCAAACCTTCAAGAATAAGGGCGTTGCCTCCGTTCCCGAACTGCGCGCTATGTGCATCGAAGCCGACGTGAAAATGATCGCCTGCCAGATGACGATGGATGTCTTCGGTTTCAAGAAGGAAGACTTCATCTCCGAATGTGAGGTGGGCGGCGCGGCTACATTCCTGTCCTATGCCGCCGACGCGGATGTGCAACTGTTTGTGTAACGTCCAACTTCAAACTCCCAACTTCAAACTTCAAACTCCAAATTTTGAAGTTTGAGGTTTGAAGTTTGGAGTTTCCATCCATGGATGACGAAACCAAAAAGATTCTCTACGTTCAGACGCACGGCGTGGATATGCCGGAACGCTCCGCCACGCCGTTCTACCTCGCGGCGGCGGGCGCGGCCATGGACGCCGAGGTGGGCATCTACTTCACCATGAACGGCCCCACCCTGCTGCAAAAAGGCGTGCCGGAAAAACTCATCGTGCCCAAGAAAGGCGGCGGCGGCAAAGAATTGGCCTTCTTCATCAAACAAGCGTTGGATTGCGGCGTGACGCTGTACGTCTGCCAACCCTCGCTTGATTTGCACGCGCTGAAATTCGAAGACTTGATTGACGGCGTGCAGATGATTGGCGGCGCGGCGTTCAATGACATGGCGCTGGAAGCGGATGCGGTCATAGCATTTTGAAACTTCAAACTTCAAACTCCAAACTCCCAAGTTTGAAGTTTGAAGTTTGAGATTTGAAGTTTGGAGTTTTCCTTATGGGCTTGTTTGCCGACAAATACCCCGAAGTGCCTTTGGCCGAGAAAGAGCGTTTGTGGGCTGAGGTCAAAGCCGACTCGCGCTTCCCGGCCTATCTCTACGGCTGTTACGAGTGCGGCATCTGCGTGGCCTCCTGCCCCTCCGCGCGCTTCTACGATTTCTCGCCGCGCAAAATTGCGCAGGCCGCCGCCCGCGAAGACCTCGAACTCATCTACGAGCAGATGAACGACGACGTGTGGAACTGCTCGCAGTGCTTCTCCTGCAACCGGTGCCCGCGCCAGAACTCGCCCGGCGGCCTCATCACCATCATCCGCGAGGTGGCGGTGAAAAACGGCCTCAAGAGCGCCAAGCACGCGCTGGAGGGCTACGGGCGCGTCATCTACAAAATCATGGGCACGGGCACGCAGGTCTCGCCCGATATGTTGCAACCGGACGCCTTCCCCGATTGGGGGCCGCAGGTGCGCGATGTGTCCGCCGAACTGGACTTGTGGCGGCGCGCGCTGCCGCCGGAGACTCTGCACACCACCTCCACCGGCTGGCAAGTGGATGAGAAGACCATCATCGAGTTGTACCTCATCTGGCATCACACCAACGTGATGGACATGATTGCCGAAGTGGATGAAGGTCTGTTCATGATTTTGAACGATGTGATGGAAGAGAAACTCGAAGAAGCAGGATACGAGATATAAAACTTCAAACTACAAACTTCAAATTTCAAACTCCCAATTTTGAAGTTTGAGATTTGGAGTTTGTAGTTTCGCCAGAGGCGAACATGACTATTCCTTACGTCGCCGTCAACACCAAATCCTCCCGCAAGTTTGAGCGGCAGGCCGAGTACGCGCCCGACGATTTCCACGCGCATCTGTTTGAGTTGGAGCATGAGGGCGAGTGGATTGTCCAGCGCGTGCCGGAGCCGTACGTGGAAGTGATGACGAAGTACGGGCGCACGAAAAAGATTCCGATGGAACTCACGTGGCATCACAAGTCGTGTGGGCAGTGCGGCCACATCCCCGGCTACTCCACCGCCATCTTTTGGATTAACCGCAAACTCGGCTTCAAATACATTGACCCCACTGACCAGACCTCCTGCACCGCGTGGAATTATTACGCCTCGGCCACCTCCAATGCGGCGGCACAGGCGGGCGTGGGGATGCGGAATTTTGCCGCCGCTTACGAGACCGGCTACTTCCCGCTCATCCACTGCGGCACGTCTTACGGCCACTACAAAGAAATGCGCGAGCAACTTCTGCACCATGAAGACATCCGCCACCAAGTGCGCGATGTGATGAAGAAGCTCGGCAAGCCCATGGTGATGCCGGAAGAAATCGTGCATTACTCGGAATGGATTCACGCGGTGCGCGACCGCATCGCCGCCCAGCAAACGCGCGACTTTTCCAAAATCGCCGTCGCCATTCACCCGGCTTGTCACTATTACAAGCTGGTGCAGGAAGACGCGATTTACGACCCGGACATTTACGGCGGCCAGCGCACGGCCACCGTCTCCGGCACGGTGATGGCGCTGGGCGCGGAGGTGCGCGATTACTCGACGTGGTTTGATTGTTGCGGCTTCGGCTTCCGGCACATCCTCGTCCAACGCGATTTCACGCGCTCCTTTGCCACGCGCCGCAAGATTCAAGTGATGATGGATGAGGCCAACCCGGACGTGGTGATTTCGCATGACACGGGTTGCGTGACCACGCTCGATAAGAGTCAGTTTGTGGGCAAGGCGCACGGCCTCAACGTGGGCGTGCCGGTGATGTCGGACGCGCAGTTTGCCGCGCTGGCGATGGGCGCGCATCCGTACCGGGTCTGCCAACTGCACTGGCACTCCACCGATTACAAGCCTCTGCTCGAAAAGATGGGCATTGACCACGAGGCCGCGTGGGCGGAATTTCAAGAAGATTTGCAGAAACTGAAGAGCGGCGAGAAGCAGTATCTGTCTTGGGAAGACGTTGGGTAAATCTCAAACTTCAAACTCCCAACTTCAAATTTCAAATTGGGAGTTTGAAGTTTGGAGTTTGAAGTTTCCTTCGGAGGGAACATGGCATCGGATACCGTACTCATTATTGGCGGCGGCCCGGCGGGGCTGGAAGCGGCGCGGTTGCTCGGCGACCTCGGGCAGAAGGCCGTGCTGGTGGAGCAGAAGAGCGTGCTGGGCGGGCGTCCCATTGACGAGAGTTACGCCGCGCTCACGCATGGCTTTCGTTCCGCCGAAGAGGCGATGAACGAACTCATCACTGCCGCGCAGGCCAATCCATCGGTCAGCATCCGCACCGGCTGGGAAGTGGCCGAGTGTTCCGGCGCGGCGGGCGATTTCAATGTGCGGCTCGTGAAGTCTGGAAATGGCACAAGCGAAACCGTGAACGCCGGCTCCATCATCGTCGCCACCGGCTTTCAGCATTTTGACCCGGGCCGCGAGACGCAGATGTACGGCTACTACGAATACGACGATGTCATCACGCTCGGCGATGCGGAGAAGATGCTGAAGGAACACAAATTTGTGATTCCGTCCAAAGGCTCCGCGCCGGAGCGCGTGTGCTTCATTCAATGCGTCGGCTCGCGCGACCGGCAGATTGGCAACGAGTATTGCTCGAAGGTGTGTTGCGGCATCTCGTCCAAACTCGCCATTGAGATTCGCCAGCAATCGCCCAGCACCAAAGTCTTCATCTTCTACATTGATATGCGGATGTACGGCTACTGGGAAAACGAGATTTACTGGCCCGCGCAAGAGAAGCATCACGTGCAATACGTGAAGGGCATCATCACCGAAATCATCCGCAAGGGTGACCGGCTGTTGGTGCGCGGCGAAGACACGACGATGGGCCGCCCGATGGAAGTGCCGATGGATGTGGTGGTGCTGGCGGTGGGCATGGAGCCGAGCAAAGGCACGAAGGACGTGGCGAAGATACTCGGCCTCAAGCAAAACAAGTACAACTTCATCGAAGTGCCGCACGATGCGCTCGACCCCACGGCCACATCGGTGCCGGGCATTTTTGTGGCGGGCGCGGCGGCCGGGCCGAAAGACCTCGACGATACGATGAGCATGGCCGGCGCGGCGGCGATGAAAGCAGCATCAACAATTCGTAAACTTCAAAATTCAAACTCCAAACTTCAAAGCGCTTCGGCGTGAATTTGGGAGACTGGTTTTTGAAGTTTAAGTTTTGAAGTTTGAAGTTGGGAGTTTGTCTTTTGCCCAAGCCGCCTTTCGACATTCGTGAGCGCACGTTTCTCTTTGGGGTTCGCGTCGTCAAATTTGTTCGCAAGTTACCAAAGGATGTCGCCAGCATTGAATTGGCGCGGCAGGTGATGCGGTCAGGCACATCGGTGGGCGCGAATGTTGAAGAATCGGATGGAGCCGAATCGAAGAAGGACAAGGTTCACAAGTTGAGCGTTGCGCGCAAGGAAGCCAAAGAGACCCGTCACTGGTTGCGCACACTCAAAGAGGCCGAGATTGCGGTTTCGCCAGAGATTGACGAACTGCTCGCCGAAAGCCTTGAGCTCGTCAGAATTCTCAGCAAAATAATTCAGAACCTCAACGCCTCCGATTGACTTTTGAAGTTTGAAATTTGGAGTTTGAAGTTTGACAGCTGGTCAAGTTGTTGACACCGAGACCGCCCGCGAGTTCATGGCGCAGGCGTTGGAAAACGCCGAACACGCGCAGTTGGGCGACATCGTGGCCGAGCTTGAAGCGAAGAGCGCGCACTTTCAACAACTCTTGGCGCGCGAGGCGGTGGCGGACCTCAGCCGCGAGCAATTGCGTTTCGTTCTGCGCTCCGTGTTCGCCACGCGCCGCAAGGCCGAGGCGATTATCGAAGTGATGGGCGCAGGGCAACTCCGCGCGGCGTCGGGTGAATTGCTGTACGGCGCGGGCGCGACGCCGCAACGCTTTCAGGAATTTGTAGACGCGCTCTCCGGCTTCATGGGCGATGTGCGGCTCTCGCCCAAAGTTCTGCCCGGCCAAGAAAACGCCGACCTGCCGGAAAACACCCTGTGCGATTTGGCGTCGGAGTTGTTGCACTTCACCGCGCCGGAGGATTACTGGCTGTGGACGCGCTGGATGTGGGACCCGCGCACGGGCACGGGCGCTCTCCCGCTGGTGACGATGGACGGCCACGACCTGCACGGCGCAACGGCGGGCGAGACGTACATGAAAGTGGGCATGGCGACCGCGTTTGTGCGGGCCACCGGCGAAGCCGCCGGGTTCGCCAAATTCGGCGCCAACAACAGCCCATTTGGCATTGACGTGTTTTTATCGTGCGTGTACGCCGTGTATATGTACACCACCCTGCGCATCCGCATGACGCAAGAATTCAACAAAGTTGTGCCGCAGTTGCCGGAACTGTCAAGACGATTACTGGGAGTCTGGAAGAGCAACTTCAAAACTCAAACTTCAAACTCCCAATTTGAAGTTTGAAGTTTCCCTCGGAGGGATTATGGCTGTCGGTCTCGATAAGGTTCGCCCCGAAAACATTCACGAAGAGAAGTCGCTCATCCTGGAAGGCATGGACATTTCCGGCCACTGGAACCGGATGTTCGACCCGCGCGTGCTGACCGACTACAGCGTGGAGAATCTCGAAAAGGTGGCGGCGCTCCCCGGCGGCGAAAGTTTGATGTGGTGCTACGGCTGCGCCAAATGCACCGGCGTGTGCCCGGTGGATATCGTGGGTGATTACTCGCCGCGCAAGATTCACCGCAAGACTCAGGCGGGCATGGATTTGTTCACCTCGCCCGACCTGTGGCTGTGCACCACCTGCATGAACTGCCTGCGCGTCTGCCCCAAAGAAGTGAATATGATTCACATCATGCCGGCGGTGCGCGAACAAGCGGTGCTCAACGGCGAAGTGCCGCCCGAATTGCAGAAGGCGTTTGAAGACACGGCCAAGCACGGCAATCCGCTGGGCCAGCCACAACGCAAACGCGCGGATTGGGCGAAGAGCGCGGGCGTGCCCGTTCCGATTCTGAAAGACCTCAAGCGCCCGGTGGATGTTCTGTGGTATGTCGGCTCGTATCCCTCGTATCACCCGCGCGGGATGGACGCCGCCCGCGCCGCCGCGCGCATTTTCAACGCGCTGGGCATTGACTTCGGCATCCTCGGCGCGGAGGAAAAAGACGACGGCGACTCGCAACGCCTCGCAGGCGAGAAGGGCCTGTTTGAAATGCTGGCCGAGCAGAACATCGCCGCGTTCAGCAAATACGAATTCAACCGGATGGTGGTGACCGGCCCGCACGAGTTCAACGCCTTCAAGCACGAGTATCCCAAATACGGCGGCGATTTCACGGTTCTGCATTACACGCGCTTTCTCGTTGAGCATTTGGATACGTTGAAGCCGATGCTGAAGAAGCCACTGAACCCTTCGACAAGCTCAGGGCGCAGTCTCAAAGTGACTTTCCACGACCCGTGTTACCTCGGGCGGCACAACGGCGAGTACGATGCGCCGCGCGAACTTCTGCGTACCATCCCCGGCGTGGAGTTGGTTGAGATGGGGCGGTGCCGCGAGAACGGCTATTGTTGCGGCGGCGGCGGCGGCGGGATGTGGCTGGACTCGCACACTAAAGACCACACCCAGATGCGCCTCTCCGAGCGGCGCGTGCGGGAGGCCGCCGAGTACGGCGCGGAGGTGTTGGCCGTGTGCTGTCCATTCGAGGTCTCGCGCTTTGAAGACGCGGCTAAATCCACCGGCAATGACAAGTTGCTGGTGCGGGACATTTTGGAATTGCTAGACGAATCCATGAAGGGATAGAACTTCAAACTTCAAATTTCAAACTTCAAATCTCAAAGCGAGAAATTGAAGTTGGGAGTTTGAAGTTTGATTTTTTGGAGTTACGATGAATATCGTTGTTGCCATCAAACAAATCCCCAATCTCACCGACGAACTGGAAATCAACAGCGAGGGCACCGGCCTTGACCACGACGCCGTGCAATACGTGCTGAACGAGTTTGACGAGCACGCAATTGAAGAAGCCGTGTTGACCAAAGAGAGCGCGGGCGGCTCGGTCACCGTTATCGGCGTGGATACGACGGGTGAGTTGAACGAAGCCCTGCACACCGCGCTCGCCAAAGGCGCGGACAAAGCCGCCAAAGTGACCGGCGATTATCCGCGCGGCACCGACTCGCACACGCAAGCCAAGTTGCTGGCCGACGCCATCAAAGGCCTCGCGCCGGAGGTGGTGTTCGCGGGCGTGCAAGCCGCCGATGACCGCGATGGACAAATGGGGCCGATGCTGGCCGCGCACTTGGGAATGCCCTACGTGGGCGTGGTCACCGGCGTGACGGCGAGCGGCGGCAAAATCATCGTGCACAAAGAATATGCGGGCGGCGTGATGGCCGAATTTGAAGTGACGCTTCCCGCCGTCATCGGCGTGCAGGCCGCGCACCAACCGCCCCGTTACGCGCCCGTGAGCAAGATTCGCCAAATCGCCAAGACCGCCAAAGCGGATGAACTCTCCGGCGGCGAGGCGGCGGGCGCTGGCTCCACCGTGCGGCGGATGTTTAAGCCGGAGGCGGCCGGCCACGCCGAGATGTGGGGCGACAATGCGGACGAAGTGGCGGAAAAAATTGCCGGGCTACTACGCGACAAAGGACTACTGAAGTAACAACTTCAAACTTCAAATCTCAAACTCCCAATTTTGGAGTTTGAAGTTGGGAGTTTGAAGTTGGGAGTTTCCTCTATGGGCAACGACATTTTTGTTTTGGCAGAGCATCAATCCGGCAAAGTGGCCGACATCACTTTTGAGATGGCGGGCAAGGCCAAGCAACTGGCCGCAGAGTTGGGCGGCAAAGCGGTAGCGGTGATGTTGGGCAGTGGCGCAGGCGCGCTGGCCGCCAACATTGGCGCGGATGCAGTGCTGTATGTGGATGACCCCGCGCTGGCCGAGTTCAATCCCGAAGCCTACAGCCGCGTGCTGGCCGCGCTCATCGCCGAGCGCAATCCCAAAGCGGTGCTGATGGGCAACACCTCGGTAGGCATGGATTTGGGCGCGGGCCTCTCGGTCACCACGGGCCGCCCGCTCATCGCCTACGTCAACGGCCTCGCCGCTGAGGGCGGGACGCTGGTGGCGACCTCGCAAATTTACGGCGGCAAGATTCAAGCCGAGGCCGTGCCCGATGGCGAAGCGTGCATTATCGCCTGCCTCGCGGGCGCGTTTCCGACGGACGTGGGACGCGGCTCCGCGCCGGTTGAATCCATCGCCCCGCCCGCCTCGCTCGCTGACTTGCGCGTGAAGTTCATCAAATTGATTCAGCCGGAAGGCGGCGATGTGGACATCACGCAACAGTCTGTGCTGGTTTCGATTGGGCGCGGCATCGGCGGGCAAGAGAACATTGAGTTGGCGCAAGAGTTGGCAGACGTGCTGGGGTGCGCGGTGTCGGCCTCGCGCCCGGTGACGGATGCGGGCTGGTTGCCCAAGACGCGGCAGGTGGGCAAGAGCGGCCTCACGGTGAAGCCCAAAGTGTATCTGGCCTTCGGCATCTCCGGCGCGCCGGAACACTTGGAAGGAATGCGCGGCGCAGAGACCATCATTGCCGTGAACACCGACGCCAAAGCGC
>VGOW01000028.1 GCA_016875735.1 Chloroflexota bacterium
AGAGATGCCCACCACTCATCGCGCCGCTTTACATTCATTGCTGACCTTGCGTTTTCAACTGTTTTCAAAAGCGCAGTTTGTGCCCGCGTGAAGTATATGCATCGTCGCGGTATCCTTGCAGTTCTCCAACGCGAGCGGGCAAACCTGCCAGAGAATCGTTCACTCCAAATCGCTGGTAGGTGCGCCGTTTACAGCTGGCTATCACAGGAGAGGGCGGCTCTGGCGTTGCAAGCGATGTGTCCGCAATGCAGGTGAGATAAAAGACCAACTTTCGCGCTGACTCAGTCGGAATTGGTTGCAGATGGGTGGCGGATTGGCTCATGGCCTGCCAGAGTTTCCGCGCCCCACTTTCTCCCGCTTCCGTCTGTCGAAATCCGCCATGACCATCGGCGATCAAGTAGCCTTGCTGAATAGCGGGAGCAAAGCGTTCTTCGTTCACGCGCGGCAGTCTGTAGGGGGAGACGCGCATGAATTGCGACATAGTGAACGGCTCAGAGGCGAAAAGCGAAACTTCTATCGCCCCAAGTGAACCAGCCGGGCGGGAGACCAAGTTCGGCGGCGGCTTTGTCCCATGCGGGGTAGCCGTAATCGCCCAGGATGTCCAAACTCTCTTCGAGCACTGACCATATGGGATTCAGTCTCATTGGAAGCCTCCTTGATTTACGGCATTGCGCCCAACGAATCAAGGATTGATGCGGCGGACCGAAAGGAAATCGGGCAGGCGCATTCATGCGCTATCGCAGTTTCACTCGTCAAAAAGATACGTCGCCTCCGCGTAATAACGCACCTCTTTCTTCGCCATCTTGTTTCGCATCCACTCGGCCAGTTTGGCGTTCTTCTCTTCGAGCGGCGCGCCCGATTTCAATTCACTCAGCGGGAAGTTGATGCGCAGGGCGCGGCCCTGAATGAGATGCCGGGTGAGGCCCGCCGGAAGCAGTTCGCCGTCGCGGGCCAGCGCCATCACTTCCGACGGCTCGTAGTTGGGGAAGATGACCAGCCCGGTGAGAGACGGGTAGAGACGACGGGCGTCTTCCACGTTGTCGGTGGTGGCGCGGAAGAGGCCGCCCCGTTCTTTGTACGTGTTCACCATCGCATTCAACAGCGCGTTCTTTCCGCGGATCGTCGCCTGCCCTTTCGACACGGCGGCGGCGAACACTTTGCCGTCGGTGCGAACCACGTAGGCGATGAAATCGCGGCGGGCCAGCCCGGCGCGCGCATGCAGAAGATCGATCTCTTTGAAGTCCAGCCCGTCAATCGCGTCGAGTTCGCGGCTGAAGGTGTCCGGCTCGATGTTGGTGACCAAATGATGCCACGTGGACAGGGTCACTTGCGGCGGCTCGTAGCGCACCACTTGAGCGAGGCAGTGCGGATATTTGAGCAAATGCAGTGAGGTGACTCGGTTCGCGCCGTCGAGCACCACATAGCGTGGGTCTCGCCCCGCCGCCGGAGGGTCGCCCTCATCCACCGGCGTCACAATGGGCGGGTTCTTGAGAATGCCTTCGGCCTGCAAACGACGCGCTAACGGCTCGGTGCGCTGAACGTCGTTGAACTCGTGCTCGACGAGCAGGCCGGTGGGGATGATTCGCAGATCGGGCGTTTCGGGATCGAGGAGCGGGTGGAGTTGATGAGAGGGTGTTTGAGTCATGGCGGTCACCGATTCTGAGTGGAAAGGTAGTCGAGCAGATCGATTTTGGTGAGGATGCCCACCGGCTTTTTGTTTTCGACGACGATAGCCACTTGCCCGGTGACGAACACCGACATGAGCACTTCGAGGGCGGTGTCGGGCGACACGGTGGCCACTTCCTCGCGGAGGATCGTCCCAATCGTCTCATCCGGATCATGTTTGTGATCGGCGGTGAGCAAATGGTTGAGCAAATCAATCTCGCTCACGATGCCGGTCAGCGAACCATCATTCGCTGCCACCGGCAGCTGCGAGACATCGAACTTTTTCATCAGCGCCACAACGTCGCTCATGCGATCGGTGGGGCGGGCAATGTGCAGGGCGCTCGAGGCTTTGGCCGCCAGCACGTCGCTGGCGCGGCGCTCGGCCCACGCCGATTCGAGAAAGCCCATCTCGCGCATCCATTCGTCGTCGAACAATTTGGTGAGATAGCGCGATCCCGAATCGGGCAGGATGACGACGACGAATCGCTCGGGACCGAAATTGCGGGCGTAGCGCAGGGCCGCCGCCACTGCCGTGCCGCTCGATCCGCCGCAAAAGATTCCTTCTTCCCGCACCAACCGGCGCGTGGTGAGAAACGATTCTTTGTCTCCCACCTGAATCACTTCATCCACCACCGAGAGATCGAGCGAGGTGGGCACGAAGTCTTCGCCGATGCCTTCGACTTTGTAGGTTTTGATCACCGGCTCGGCGGGGATGTGGCCGAGCCGCCACGTGTCGTACAGTAGTGAGCCGATGGGATCGACGCCGACGATTTTGATCGCCGGGTTCTTCGATTTGAGATAGCGCCCGACTCCGGTGACGGTTCCCCCCGTGCCCATGCCGATGATCACGTCAGTCACTTGCCCCTGAGTCTGTTCCCAAATTTCCGGGCCGGTGGTGCGCACGTGCGACTCGGGATTGACCGGGTTGTGATATTGGTTGGCGAGAATGGCGTTGGGCGTTTCGGCCACGATGCGGTTGGCGACGCTGTAATACGAACGCGGGTCTTCGGGCGGGACGGCGGTGGGTGTGATGACCACCTTCGCCCCGAACGAACGCAAGAGCCGCACTTTGTCCATGCTCATCTTGTCGGGCATGACGAACACGGCTTTGTAGCCTTTGAGGGCGCAGGCGATAGCCAGCCCGACTCCGGTGTTGCCCGATGTGGATTCGACGACCGTGCCCCCCGGTTTGAGCCGCCCCGATTCCTCCGCCTCTTCAATCATCGCCAGCCCGATTCGATCTTTCACCGAGCCGCCAGGATTGAAGAACTCCACCTTTGCGCACATCCGGCATTTGAGTCCCTGCGTCACTCTGTTGAGGCGCACGAGCGGCGTATTGCCGATGGTGTCGAGGATGCTGTCGTAGACTCGTTGTGCGGCGAGGGAAGTCATGAGCACGCTCCGGGAAAAAGTTGCCGGGAGCATAGCACAGATTTTGCCAATGAAGCAAATACAATCGCTTCTCCTGCGGTACAATCTTCGCCATGCAAAAAACTTTTCAGCGCATCCTTCTGTTTCTGATCGCCGCCCTCGTCATCATCGCCGATCAGATCACCAAAGAGGCCATCCGCGCCGCGCTCGCCCCGCAGGAGTCCGTCGCCCCCCTCCCGGCGCTGGCCGACTTCTTCACCCTCATCCACACCCAAAACACGGGCGCGGCCTTCGGCATGTTCAAGCAAGCGGGCGGCATCTTCACCCTCATCGCCATCATCGTCACCGCCGCCATCGTGTACTACTATCCGCGCATCCCCGAGGGGCAGATCGGCATTCGCGCCGCGCTCGGCTTGCAGCTCGGCGGCGCGGTGGGCAACCTCATCGACCGCCTCCTCTTCGGCACCGTCACCGACTTTATCTTTTTCCACTGGCGGGACGCCCTCAACGCTCCCATCTTCAACCTCGCCGATCTGTCCATCACCAGCGGCGTGATCGTGCTGGCTCTGCTCATGTGGCGCGAGAGCATCGAGGAACACAAAACCCAAACCCCCTCCGCCGATCCCGTTGCGCCACAGCATGAATGATTCCCTCAGCGCACATTTCACCGCAGAGTCGCGGAGCGCGCAGAGACAACGCTGAGAGATAAAAGAGTCTCCGCATTGTCTCCGTGTTCTCTGTGTCTCTGCGGTGAAAAAAACTCCGCCCCAAAGCGCCGATGACAGATCGCCTCATTCGCCTCATTGCCTCCTCGACCGGCGAACGCATCGACCGCTACCTCGCCCTCGCCCTCCCCGAACTCTCGCGCGCCCAAATCCAGCGTCTCATTGACGACGGCTTCATCACCGTCAACAACATCCCCGTTGCCAAAGCCAGCCAGCGACTCAACGACGGCGACGAGATCGCCGTCACCGTTCCTCCGCCCGCGCCCGCAACCCTCGCCCCCGAATCGATTCCGCTCGCCATTGTTTACGAAGACGGCGATCTGATTGTCATCGACAAACCGGCGGGCATGGTGGCGCATCCGGCGGCCGGGCACCCCGGCGGCACGCTGGTCAACGCCGTGCTGGCGCACGCGCCCGACCTCGAAGGCGTGGGCGATGAACAGCGGCCCGGCATCGTGCACCGCCTCGACCGCGACACCTCCGGCCTCATCGTCGTCGCCAAAAACAATCGCGCGCATCGCCATCTGCAAAAGCAGTTCAAGGATCGCGCCGCGCAAAAACTTTACCTCGCCCTCGTCGTGGGCAAGCCGCCCACACCGACCGGGCGAATCGAAGCGGCAATTGATCGCGACCCCAAAAATCGACAGCGAATGGCTGTGACGACCGGCGAGTCCGGGCGGGAGGCCGTCACCGTTTATCGAACGGTCGAGGCCTTCAAACAATTCACCCTCGTGGAAGCCGAACCCAAAACCGGGCGCACACACCAAATCCGAGTCCACCTCACCTTCATCGGCTGTCCCATCGCCGGAGACTCGCTGTATTCCACGCCGCGATCGGTGAACACCACACTTCCCGGACTCCATCGCCAATTCCTTCACGCCGCGCGGCTCACCATCGCCCTCCCCTCCGGCGCGGTTCGCACCTTCGACTCGCCTCTGCCCGAAGACTTGTCGAACGCGCTGACGCATCTCCGCTCGATTTAACTTTTCTCTCGGCTATAATTGCAATCATCCCGCAGGGGCGCATCGCGATGCGCCCCTTGCGAATCAAGGAGCCAACCTTACATGCGTGAAGTGACGATTGCCACCGTTCAGATGCGCCCCGTTCTCAACGAGATGGAGGACAACTTGGTGAAGATGGCGGATTACATTACCAAAATCTGCTCGAGCCAAAAAATCGATCTCATCGTCTTTCCCGAACTGATCACCACCGGCTACGAGTGCGGCGTGCGCTTCGTCGATCTGGCCCAGCGCGTGCCCGGCGCGTCGGTGAATGTGCTGGCCCAACGCGCCTCCGAGTTTCAGGTGCACATCGCTTTCGGGATGCCGTCGAAAGAAAAAGTGGAATCGATTCTGTTCAACAGCGCTGTGCTCATTGGCCCCGACGGCGAATTGATCGGCGAATACCGCAAAGTGCATCTCAAGGGCGAAGAGCGCATGACCTTCCGCGCCGGATACAAATATCCAATCTTCGAAACGGCCTTCGGCAACGTGGGTTTGCTCATCGGCTACGACATTGCCTTCCCCGAAGCCGCGCGCTGCCTCGCCCTCGACGGCGCTGATCTCGTCGTCCTCTGCGCCAACTGGGAGAAGCCGCGCAACGACGAATGGCGGACGTACGTGCAGGCTCGGGCCTATGAAAATTCGTGCTTCATCGCCGCCGCCAACCGCGTGGGCCTCGATGCCACAATGTCGTTCTTTGGCGACAGCATGATCGTGGGACCCCGCGGGCAAGTGTTTGCCTCGCTGGCCGGGGAGGTCGATCCGAAAACGGGCGAACCCGCCGAAGGCTATGCGCTCGCTCGCGTCGATCTCTCCGATGTGCGCCGCAACCGCGAAGAGTTCCAAACTTTGCAGAACCGCGAGCCGGATTCGTACAAGGCCATTGTGCGGAAGTATTGATTGCTTTCATCAGAGCACTCTGAGCGAAGGCCTGCGGAGCAGGCCGTAGTCGAAGAGTGCGATTTGTACTCCGAAACCGCGCCCTTCGACTACGGCGGGAATAGCGCCGCCTCCGCTCAGGGCGCTTTCACAATCTACTGGACTATGCTGTTCCTTTGCTCTCGGCGGTAAAGAATGGCCGACACTAGATCGATTCCGCGTCCGCGCCGCAACGTTTGGGCGCTCGCCAGTTTGTGGCTCGGCGTGTTCGGCTTAGCCCTCGCGCTCACCGCGCCCATTCCGTTCGTGCCGCTCATTTCCGCGTTCACGTGGCCGCTGGGGTTCGGGGCGATGATGACCGGTTGGGCCGGGCGGCGGGCCGCGCGGTCGAACGGCGACGCCACTGCGGGGCAACAGTCGCGATGGGGAATCCGGCTCGGTTGTTTGGGCTGGGCCGTGCAAGTGATCACGAGCATTGTCAAAATGATGATTCTCGCCGGGATGATCACTTATGCCGCCTCCAGATTTTTCAATGGGACACCGACTCCATGAAACGCTCTGCTGACCCCGCGATTGATTTCCGTTCCGACACCGTCACTCATCCCACACCGGCGATGCGCCGGGCGATGGTCGATGCCGAAGTGGGCGACGATGTGTTTGGCGACGACCCGACGGTGAAGAAGCTGGAGGCGCTGGCCGCCGAGATGGTGGGCAAAGAGGCGGCGTTGTATGTGTCGAGCGGGACGATGGCGAATGCGACGGCGATGCTGACGCATTTGCGGCGCGGCGATGAAGTGATTCTCGGCGCGCGCTCGCATATCTATCTCAACGAGCAGGGCGGGCTGGCCGCGCTGGCCGGCGCGCAGGCCGCGCCGATACTGGAGAACGCCGACGGCGCTCTGCCGCTCGATGCGATTGAAGCCGCCGTGCGCGAAGACGACGAGCACTGCCCGATCACTCGATTGGTGTGCATCGAGAACACGCACAACCTTTGCGGCGGCCAGCCGGTTTCGGTGGAGCACACGGAGGCGGTGGGCGCGTTGGCGAGGAAGTATGGGCTGAAGTTTCATATCGACGGAGCGCGGCTGTTCAATGCGGCGGTGGCGCTCAACGTGTCGGCGGAGGCGCTGGCGCGGCCAGCGGACTCTGTTTCATTTTGTCTTTCGAAAGGCCTGTGCGCGCCGGTGGGCTCGCTGGTGTGCGGCAGCCGCGAGTTCGTGCGGCAGGCGCGGCGCGCGCGCAAACTGCTCGGCGGCGGAATGCGGCAGGCGGGGGTGATCGCCGCCGCCGGAATCGTCGCCCTCACGTCGATGGTGGAGCGGTTGTCGAACGATCACGACGACGCGCAGTTGCTCGCGCAGGGGTTGGCGAAGATTCCGGGGATCGTGTTCGATCCGGCGACGGTGAAAACGAATATGGTGTATTTCGATCTCGCGCCCGAAGTTCCGTTCGATGCGGCGGCGCTGGAGAAGAAAATGAAGGAGCGCGGCGTGTTGATGCTGACTGCCGGGCCGCGCCGGATGCGGATGGTTTTGCATTATTGGATTTCGCCGACGGATGTGGAGAGGGCGGTGGAAGTGTTTCGGGAAGTGATGGCTTGAATCTACAACCGAGACCGACGCGGTTTTGGAGCCTATCTCTATGCCTCGGTTGGGGCGCCGCCGACGGCATTGCCGTCGGCTATGCGGTAAAATGAAAAGCAAAGGAAAGGAGGTGAGAGCAGATAACTTCAACGGGAAGGATAGCGCATGACCCCGCGCGCAAGCGGCGGGGTGACGAGGACGAGGGTTCCCCATCGCGAGATGGGGCTAACGGCGGCGGCGCCCGTCACCGGAAAATCGAAAGTTCAGCGGAAGCCCTCCGGGTCAGCCGGACCCGACACTCTTTCCCCTCCAAAAGAAAAACCTTTCGTAATACCCGCAGGCAACTGCCCGGTCAAAGCGAGAGGGCGCGGCAATAATGGCCTTTAGCAATCAGCCATCAGCGATCAGCCAATCGCTAAACGCTGATCGCTAACAACTACTGGAGGATTCCCATGTGTGGCATCGTTGGCTATGTGGGCCCGCGCGAAGCGGCGCCGATCATTCTGGACGGCTTGAAGCGGCTGGAGTATCGCGGTTACGACTCGGCCGGGTTGGCCGTGATGTCGGACGGGCAGATCAATATCCGCCGCGACGTTGGCAAACTCAATAACCTCATGGCTCGCTATTACAGCGATCCGGTGTCGGGCAGTATCGGCATTGGGCACACGCGCTGGGCCACGCACGGCGCTCCTTCGGAGCGCAACGCGCACCCGCACCTCAGCGACGGCGGCAACGTCGTCGTGGTGCAGAACGGCATTGTCGAAAACTTTGTGGCGCTGAAAGAGGAACTGCTGGCCGAGGGCGCAACCTTCCGCTCGGAGACCGACACGGAGGTGATCGCCAACCTCATCGAACGCTTTTTAGCCAGCGACGTTCCGCTGGAAGAGGCAGTGCGCCAAACGCTCAAACGATTGAAGGGCGCGAATGTGGTGGTGGCGATGTCCCCGCGCGAGCCGGGCAAAATTGTGGCGGCGCGGATGGGTAACGCGGGCGGCGTCACAGTGGGGCTCGGCGACGGCGAGATGTTCATCGCCTCCGATATGCCGGCCATCCTCGAACACACGCGGCGCATGGCCTTTCTCGAATCGGGCTGGATGGTGATCGCCACGCGCGACCGCTACGAGGTGCAATCGTTCGACGGGGAAACGATCACACCCGAAGTGCACAGCATCGCCTGGGATATGGTGACGGCGGAGAAGGGCGAGTATCGCCACTTCATGCAAAAAGAGATTCACGAGCAAGTGCGCTCGATCACTGACACCATCGGCGGGCGGATTGATTTTGGAACTGGCGTGGTGACGCTAGGCGATTTGAATCTCACGCCGGAATTGGCGAAGAAGATCGAGCGGATCGTGATCGTGGCTTGCGGCACGGCGGCGCACGCGGGGATGATTGGGAAGGTGGTGGTCGAATCGCTGGCGCGGATTCCGGTGGAGGTGGATATTGCCTCCGAGTTCCGTTACCGCGACCCGCTGGTGAACGACCGAACCGTCGTGCTGTCGATCAGCCAGAGCGGCGAGACGGCGGATACGCTAGCGGCGATGGAAGAGGGGCGGGCGAAGGGCGCGACTCTGTGGAGCATCGTCAACGTGATCGGATCGCAGGCGATGCGCGCAGCGCACGGATACATCACCATGCAATCCGGCCCGGAGATCGGCGTGGCCTCGACCAAAGCCTTCACTGCGCCGTTGGTGGATTTGTATTTGTTGGCGATGAAGTTGGGTGAACTGCGCGGCGCGTTGAACCCGACTCGACTCAAAGCGCTGGCTCAAGATTTGGCCCGCCTGCCCGATCTGGTTGGCCGCACGCTCGACCGCGAGCCGGAGGTGGAGAGGGTGGCGCGCGCTCTGCGGCACACCGGCCACTGCCTCTATCTTGGGCGCGGCATCAACATGCCCATTGCCTACGAGGGCGCGCTGAAACTAAAAGAGATTTCGTACATCCACGCCGAGGGCTACCCGGCGGGCGAGATGAAGCACGGCCCCATCGCGCTGGTGGATAAAGATATGCCGGTGCTGGTGATCGCCACGAAGGATCGCTGGTATGAGAAGATGCTGAGTCAGATCGAGCAAGCGAAGGCGCGCGGCGGCATGGTGGTGGCGGTCGCCACCGACGGCGATGACCTCATTGACTCGAAGGCCGATCACGTTCTCTATGTTCCCGAATGTCCGTGGTTGCTCAGCCCGGTGCTCACCGTGCTACCTTTGCAGCTGCTGGCTTATCACATTGCCGTGCTGAGAGGGTGCGATGTCGATCAGCCGCGCAACTTGGCGAAGAGTGTGACGGTGGAGTGAGGGCATAGGCTCTGATGAACGGGACCGGCCGCGCCGCTCGCTGTAGCATTTGTTCCCAACTGGCCGCCCAAGAGTCGGCGTACCAAAAGTATGGTTGGGCGGAGGGTGACACCCATCTGCCCGGGGCCGCATATCGGCTTGTCATCGTGAAGGACCTCAAGCCCAATTCCGACCGTAAACTGCAACTCCAACAATGCCCGGAATGCGGCACATACTACGAGCACAAAACCGACTATGAGTATCTTGTCAACGGCACGGAAGATGAACAGCACCTTGCGCGCTTGTCGGATGAAGAGGCAGGGGAGTACTTGCAGGCCTGACTCAGCGGGCAGTAAAATCTGATCGGAAACTACTCAACAAAAAACCTCTCGAAGAATTCTTCGGGAGGTTTTGTTTTGTGTTGCCTCATCCCGTCTTCCGCTTCACCATCACCAAACGGTTTGCGCCATCTTTGTGATGGTAGGTCACCTCGTTCATCATCTTCCGCATGAAGAACACACCCAGCCCGCCGATGGCCGCGTCTTCGATGGGGCGATCCAAACTCGGATCGGGCACTTGGGTCACGTCGAACGGCGGCGCCCAATCGATGATGGTGATCGTCGCCATGCCGGGCTCGGTGCGGCACTCTGCTTCGATCTGGCCTTTGTCTTCGCCCCGATAGCCGTGTTCGATGATATTGGTGCAGGCTTCGTCCACCGCGATCTGGCAGTGGAACACAGCCGTCTCGTCAAGCCCGGCGCTCTCCGCCGCGTCAACCACAAACGCGCACACTTGCTTGACGCGGTCATAGCGGGCCGGAACCGACATCCGACTCTCGCTCATATGCCCGATCAGAAACTGCCAACGGCATCGTTCTGGCTGGGGTAGATGTTGAAGATAGAGGTGAGACCGGCAAGGCGCAGAACTTCGGCCACGCGCGGCGAGGGCGTGCACAAACGCAGATCGCCATTGATGCGCTTGACGGCTTTGAGGGTGGACACCATGGCCCGCAAACCGGCGCTGGACATGTACTCGACATCTTTGAGATCGAGAACGATCTGAGTCTTTTCGTTATCCACCAATTTCTTCAACTTGTCTTCAAGTTTGGGCGCGGTGTCGCTGTCCACGCGGCCTTTCACCGTCATCACCGAAACACGTTTGACTTCATGCACTGGACATTCCATGTGGCGATCCTCCTCAATGGCGTGATTGCGCGGGGATTATACCACCGTCGCACTGCGCGCACATTCGTTTGGGTCGGCCTCAGTAGGGGCGATTCGCGAATCGCCCCTACGCGAATCGCCCCTGCCGAGCCGTGTGGCCGACAATCCCAACCCGATCACCATCCAAAACAATGTTTGCGCGGGCTGGAAATCGAGATTCACAAAATAGTGATCGCCCATGCCCACCGTGAGGGCGGCGATGAGCGCGGCATGAAGCCCCCAAAACAACGGCTCGAGTTGCGAGTCGGCGCTGGCCACGCGGCGATGATCGTAGGCCCAACCGAAGACGACCAGCAGAACCAGAATCAGGACCGCCAGCCCCGCGAATCCCATTTGTTGAGCAATCGAGAGATACGCATTCGACACGCCGAGATAAATGTCGATGTCGGGCGCGCCGGCAAAGCCCACGCCGATGATCGGATAGCGCGAGAGAAGGATGAACGCATCTTTGTATTCGCCGAAACGCATCTGGGTGGCCAGGTCTGCGCCCTGCGCGCCCTGCACGAATCGTTCGACGTAACTTTGCGTGACGGGCAAAAGGATGACGACGATCGCTCCGGCGAGTAGCGCCCACACCAGCCAGCGATACTTTCGATTGGCCAGCGCGACGAAAAGAACGCCGAGCACTAACCCGGCCATCGCCATCCGCGAAAAGGTGAGGATGAGGCACACCGTGATGATGAGAAAGACTCCGACCCACAGCCATCGCCAGCGCGCGCCAAAGGCCGGTTGGGCGGCGATGATTTGCGGGGCGGCCATCGCTCCCACAATCGCCAACAGCCCGCCGAAGGCGTTGGGGTCCACCGATGTGCCAATAGCTCGCTGGCCGAGTTCGGGATTGCTTTCGATGTATTGCAACACGCCGCCCGACGGGTAGCCGACGACTCGCAACGCAGAGAGCAAACGCTCGGCCAATGTTTCGGGAATGATCCACAGCGCGATGCCGATGAGCGCCGCCGCCGCCCCGCACAGCAAAATGACGCCGACGATGCGGCCCAGTTTTTCGCGGCTGTCGATCCAATCGACGACGACGAAAGCGAAGGCGATGCTGAGGATGAATTCGGCGAAGTGGCGGGCAAGGTTGGAAGTGAGCGGCCCGTTGTTCAGCCCGGCGGCGAAAGCAAACATAGCCATTACGATGAAGGCGACGATGGGCGCGTGCGCCGGGGTGACGGTGAGTCGGCGGCGGCGGCCCGACATCCACTGCAAAAGGTACACGATCAAAACGCCGCCCATCGCCAGATCGAGGAAGGTGGGAGTGAAAACGATTTTGATCGGCAGGGTGGCGAAGGGCAGAAGCGAGATCACGCCGACGATTCCCCACATGCCGATTTCGAGATCGGTGAGAGCCCACAACACGCCGATCACGCCGACGATGGCGATGAGGGTGATGAGCACGCCGCCGTATCCCAGCAGTGCGCCGACGACAACGGCGGCGAGCGCCATAGCCACGCCGAACACGTGACTGTTCACGGATCGAGATAGAACGCTGATGAACGCTGAAGGATCGGATGAACGCTGATCATTTTGATCATAAGAATCGGCATGTATCGGTTTGAATCTGCGTTCATCTGCGTACCTCACAGGCCCGGCGCGAGCGGCTCGACTCATTTATCGGCGGCGTCATTGCCCGCTGGAGGGCAATTGATTGAAATAGTTGTACACCGCGCGCGAAATATCGGCCATGAGCGGCGCGCCGTATTCCCAGTTGAGATACTCCGGCGTCCAAATGTATTCGACGATAACGTAATCGCCGGCCGGAGAAAAGATGATGGCCGCGTCGCCGTAGGCGTTGTCGCTCAACCCTTCTTTGTGGGCGACCTTGATTCCTTCGGGGACTCCGCCATCGATCTGCACGCCAGTTTGATTCTGGGCGAGGAAGCTGAGGATGATTTGGCACTCGCTCTGCGTGATCTTGCCGGGGAAGACGACGGCCAACGGGCCGCCGCCGGTGCTGGCGCACTCGTGCAGCATGACGAGCAGTGAGGCGATGTCGCTGACGGTGGTTTGGATGTAGGGATCGGGTTGAGTGTTGAAGTCGGCGCGTTGATTGGCGGGGGTGAGAATGGGCTGAACGGGCGTATCCTGATCGAAGGCTTTGGCCATGAAGGTGTTTTGCAGGCCGAGCTGCTTCATGTGTTCGGTGAGCAGTTGCGCGCCGCGCAGGGCGCTGCCCTCGCCGAGATCGGTGAGCAGGAGATTGGCGTTGAAGTTGCTGGATTCGAGCACGGCTTCGGCGATCTCGCCCAGGGTTTCTTGCGGCGGTTCGGTGTCCCACAGCCAATAAGTTTGGATGACGATGGGGATTTTCATAACGCTCATGCCAGTGAAGGCAATGTCGGAGTTGATGCGCAGTTCTTGCCCGCTGTTCATGTCGATGACGACGATGCTGGCGACGCCGTTGAACTCTCTGAATTTCAAGTAGTCGCCGATGACTTGCTCGAGTTGGGTGAGGGTGGGGCGGGCGGCAGTGTCTTCGATGAGGGTGAGCGCGGCGCGGCGGTTGGTGGGTTGCCGCAGGGCGAGGTCGATGACGGCGGCGGAGGAGTCGATGTCCAACGAGTATCCGGGCTGGCCGGCGCCGAAGGTGAGGGCGACGGAATCGCCTTGGCCGGGCGCGGGCGGCGAGTCGTATCGCGCGGCGATGTCTTTCAAATAGTCGCGCAGCTGTTCTTGTGAATACTCGGCGGTGAGATTCACTTCGACAACTTTGCCCGGCTGCTGCCACAGGTAATCCCAGAAGCCGCCCCAGAAACTTGACTCGGTGCGGTAGGTGTCGGCGCGGGCGAGCATCACCTCGGTGTCGAGGCGAAAACTGATCTGCGCCGGGTCGAGGGTGAAGACGGCTTCGCGGTAGTGGAGCTCGATGGGCGTGGAATAGACGCGGGCCAGTTCGGCCTGCGCATCGGCGGGGGTGAGGCCGCCCACCGGCACTCCGGCGATGATCATTCCGGCGGGCATTCGCTCGCGCACACTGCTGTACGAAACGATGTTGAAGACGAGCAGGCCGATGGAGGCGACGGCGCCGATGATGGCGACCCATTCGAGGGCGGCGGTGTTGCTTCGGCGTTTCATGGGTGATGACTCCGGTTGCAGAAAAAGTATAGCACACAGCGCGGCGGCGAAATTCGCTGTGATATACTCTCGGCATCTTCTCATTTACAGGAGTTTGTGATGTCAAAGTTTTCTTCGGTCGCCGATGTCATTGATGTGATGTCGGCGCGTTTTTTGCCCGAGCAGGCGGCGGGGCTGAACGCCATTTTGCAGTTGGATATTTCCGGCGATGGCGGCGGCCAGTGGCATTTGGCTATCGCCGATAAAAAATTAACCGTGACTCCGGGAGCGGCCGCCAATCCGAACATGACTCTGAAAATGTCCGCCGCCGATTACCTCTCGATGGTTAACCGTGAGGCCGACCCCATGCAAATGTTTATGCAGGGCAAGGTGAAAGTGGGCGGCGATATGTCGCTGGCGATGAAGATGATGGCGATGTTCAATCTGTAGAGACCGCGTCGATCTGGGCTGAACAATGGACAAGAAAGAACTGCGGCGCAATCAAGTGATCGGGATCGCCGTCGGGTTGATCGGCGGGCTGATGACGGGCAACTTTTGGCCTTCGATCCCGGCGGCCATCGGCTGGGGCGGCGTGATTCTGTGGGGCGCGGCCATTGGCGCGGCGCTCGGCTCGCTGGCGCAGTTCGAACGCGCGGGCCAAGCGCTCACCCGGCGCGATCATCGCGGGCTGAATATGGTTGTGGGGCTGAGCGTGCCGCTGATTCTGATTGCGCTGGCGGCGCTGGCGCTGAACGCGCTGCGATGATCAACTCCGCCCACGCTGAGAGATCTTCATCTCAGAGTCGCCGAGAGCGCAGAGAGCCTATCGAGAAGACTCTGCGCGCTCGGCGCCTCTGCGGCGAACTGGCCTCCAACGCGAAACGCACCCCTGCGCGCGTATAGACGCGAAACCGAAAACTGAATACAATCGGCGGTATGAAATCGGAATCGATGCCCGCCCCCATCTCGCTCGCGCAAATTATCCGCCTTGCTTTGCCCTCCGGGACGAAACTGCGACCGGCCAATGCCGAGTCGCGCAACAAACAAGCGCAGTGGGCGGTGGTGGTGGGTGTGCCGGTGCGCCGCGATGCAATGGTGGAGCAGGGCGATGTGGTTTTTTGCGCGGTGCGCTCCGACGACCCGCAGTGGCTCGACGCGGTGGATCAGTTGATCGCCGCGGGCGCGGTGGCCGTTGCCATGAACGTGCCGCCGACTCCGGCCATGCTCAAAAAGGCTGACGCCGCCGGAGTGCCCCTCATCGTTTTGCCCGAAGGCGCGAACATGCGCCAAGCCCATCGGGCGACCATCACTTTCATTTCGAATCGCGACGCGCACATCGCTCAACTTGCGGCGGAGGCCTATCACTCCTTTGCGCAGCTCTCGGCCGAAAGCAAAGGGCTGACGGCGATTGTGGATGCGATGGCCGACATGACCGGGCACAGCGTGGTGGTGCAAGATAAACGCCTCGCTCCGATTGCGGTGAATGAGCCGGACAACGGGCGAGAGAAGTGGCAGAAGATGTTGGCCGAGATCGCCGACGTGGAAACATTGCCTTCGGGCTGGGCCGACCGCAAGCAAGTGGCGGCGCGCAGTATTTCGGTGGAGTGCCAGCGGTTGAAAAGCGGCTACTCGCGGCTGGTGATGCCCATTGTGGTGGGCAGTCGCGCGCGGGGTTACGTGTCGGTGATCGCTTCGGGCGAGGAGGAGTTGGATGCGCTCGATGCGCTGGTGATCGAGCAGGGCGCGGGCGCGTGCGGGCTGGAAATGTCCAAAGCCAAAGCAGTGAGCGAGGCGACCAAACGCTCGCGCGGTGATTTCCTCGACGCAGTGCTGGCCGGAGCCGTGCCCCAGCAAGAGATCAAACGATGGGCCGAGCGCATCGGGCACGACATCACCGCGCCCCACGCGGCGATCATTTTTGCGTGGCCGGAGATCAGCAGCCCGCCCACGCTCCGCCGCTTGGAGACGATCGTCAACGGCGAGATCGGCATGGGCCGCGCCTCGGCGCTCACCCGCGTCACCGACAGCGAGATCGCGGCGTTCGTTGCGTTAGGGAATGACGGAACGTTGAAGGCGGCGCGCGCGCTGGCGCAGGCCGTGTGCGATCAGGCGAGCAAAGAGTATCCGAAGATCAAACTGCTGTGCGGGTTGGGGCGGCAAGCGGCGGCGGTGGCCGAGTGGCGCGTGTCGCACAAAGAGGCCGGGCAGGCGGTGGCGGCCGCCCGGCGCACCGGCGAAGGCGGTCCGTTGTTCTTCGGCGATCTGTCAGTGCATCGTCTTCTCTTTCAACTCGAAGGCCACCCCGAACTTACTGGCTTCGTTCACGAAACGCTCGGTGCGCTCATCGAGTACGACAGCGCACACAACAGCAGTCTCATCCAAACGCTGGCCGCCTACTTTGCCCACCATGGCAACCTCTCGCAAACCGCCGAAGCATTGTTCATCCACCGCAACACACTGCAATATCGAATGGATCGCATCGCCGAAATTTCGGGCTTCGATCTCGACAACCCCGAAACGCGGCTGGCCGTGCAGTTGGCAATCAAAGCGTATCGGTTGTTGCATCCGCGAGCGCAATGAACAAACTTGCCTCCGAATCCAGCCCCTATCTGCTCAAACACGCTCATAACCCTGTAGACTGGTTTCCATGGGGGCCGGAAGCATTGACAAAGGCTAGAGCCGAAGACAAGCCAATCTTTCTTTCCATAGGGTATGCCTCATGTCACTGGTGCTCGGTAATGGAGCGCGAGTCCTTTGAGGATCCGACCACCGCCGCACTGATGAACGAACACTTCGTGAACGTGAAAGTGGATCGCGAGGAGCGGCCCGATCTTGATTCGATTTACATGGACGCCGTCGTTTCGATGACCGGGCACGGCGGCTGGCCGATGAGCGTCTTCCTCACTCCCGACGGGCAACCGTTTTATGGCGGCACCTACTTTCCGCCGCGCCGCCGGGGCGGTATGCCTGCTTTCACCGAAATACTCAACGGCGTACACGATGCATGGATCAATCGGCGCGAGGCCGTGCTCAAAGGCGGGGCGGACATCCTCGATCACATTCGCCAAAGCGACGCCATTGCTTCGGTGGGCAGTGACGTGTTGACTCCCGACACGCTGACCAAAGCGGTCGAGGCGTTGTGGTCGCAGTTCGATTGGCGCGACGCGGGCTGGGGGAACGCGCCCAAATTTCCTCAACCGATGGTGATGGAGTTTTTGCTCCGCCATCATCATCGCGCAGGCGATCCGCTGGCGCTGGAGATGGTGGCGAAAACGCTCGACGCGATGATGCGCGGCGGCATTTACGATCAACTCGGCGGCGGCTTCCATCGCTATTCCACCGACGCCTTTTGGCTCGTGCCGCACTTCGAGAAGATGCTGTACGACAACAGCCAACTGGCTCGCCTCTATCTTCACGCGTGGCAAGCCACCCGCACGCCCGATTACCGCCGATGCGTAGAAGAGATTCTCGATTACATTTTGCGCGAGATGACCGACGTCAGCGGCGGCTTCCACAGCACACAGGACGCCGACTCCGAAGGCGAAGAAGGCAAGTTCTTCGTTTGGGGCGAGGCGGAGATCGATTCGCTGTTGGGTGATGATGCGGCGCTGTTCAAAGCAATGTGCGGCGTGAGTCGAGACGGAAACTTCGAGGGCAAAAACATCCTCTCGGTCGTGGGTGATGTGGAGTCGTTGGCCCGCAAGCACACTCTCTCGGCGGCCGAGGTCGAGAGCAAGTTGGCGGCCTCACGCACAAAACTGTTCGAGGCGCGGGAGAAACGAATCCATCCCGGACTCGACGACAAAGTGTTGAGCGGCTGGAACGGGCTGATGTTGGCCGCCTTCGCCGAGGCGGCCCGGTTTCTGAATCGGGATGACTATCGCTCTGCCGCCGTCGCCAGCGCCGAGTTCCTTTGGCGCGAGATGCGCACATCCGAGGGGCGGCTCTTTCGCTCGTGGCGAAAGGGCGAAGCCAAACTCAATGGTTATCTCGAAGATTACGCCGCTGTCGCCGAGGGGATGCTGGCGCTGTACGAAACGACGTTCGATGCGCGGTGGTTCAGCGCGGCGCGCGCATTGGCCGACGCACTGCTCGCCCACTTTGCTGATCCGCGCGGCGGCTTCTTCGACACCAGCGACGATCACGAGTCGCTCGTCTTCCGCCCCAAGTCAATGCAGGATAACGCCGCGCCGTCGGGCAACTCGCTGGCGGCCACTGTGCTGCTCAAACTCGCCGCCCTCACCGGCGATGGCCGATACGCCGACGCCGCCGAAAAAATTCTGCGCCAAATTCAACCGATTCTCTCCCGCTATCCCACCGGCTTCGGCCAATGGCTGTGCGCGCTGTCGTTCGCGCTCGGCGGCGCGAAAGAGATCGCCATTGCGGGCGCGGTCGATTCGGATGACACGCAGGCAATGCTCGATGAAGTGTGGAGCGCGTTCCGCCCGTTTCAAGTCACAGCAGTGGGGGGCGCCGACTCTCCCGTGCCGCTTTTGCGCGACCGCAAACAATTGGACGGCAAAGCGACCGCATACGTGTGCGAGCATTTTGTCTGCCTCGCCCCGACGACGGATGCGAATCAATTAAAGCAAACATTGAAAGAGAGATCGGGTTGAATCAGCCCGGGCTCTATTCCAAGTGGCGGCGCCCCCACAGACTGATCAGAAAAACGAAAAGCAGAATGATCGCCCCGCTGATGTAGGGCAGGTTGGGATGGAGGTCGAAGATCGCTCCCGCGTAGATCGGGCCGGCCACGCGCCCGAGACTCACGAACGAATTGCTCAATCCCATCGCCGCGCCTTGCCCCACCGAGGCTCGCCGAGAAGTGAGCGAGTGAATCGATGGGCGAAGGAATGTGGTGGTGAAAACGAAGAACCCGGTGGTGAGAAGAACGGCGGGATATGAATTGGCGAGAAGCAACAATACGAAGCCGAACGCCCCGGCGATCAATGAGGCTCTGATCGCCGTTCCTTCGCCCACCCATTTGGTGACGGCGCCCGTCAACAGCCCGCGACCGATGAGGGCGATGACGCCGACTACCGTGAGAATGCCGCCAACTTGTTCGGGGCCGTAGCCGAGTTTCTTCAACACATACAGGCCGAACACTGATTCGAAGTTGCTCGTGCCGAAGGTTGCCAGAAATGCGAGGAGCAGCAAAAAGCCAATGGGGCTGAACAGCGCCCGCCACAGCTCGCGGAAGTTGACGAGCGCAATTGGCCCTTTGGCCGAGACGCGAGATTCGCGGGGCAGAGATTCGGGGAGGAGCAGGGCGATGAGCGCCAGCGAGACGAGCGACATTCCGGCGGCGATGAAGAACGGAGTCGAGAGCGAGCCGGTCGCCAGCAACCCGCCGATGCCCGGCCCGATGATCATGCCCACGCCAGCCGCCGCGCTCAACAATCCCATTCTGCCGCCGCGCTCCTCTTCCGTCGTGCTGTCGCCGATGTAAGCCATCGCTGTGGAGAGCGTGGCCGATGAAAGAACCCCCGACAGCGCGCGCGACGCGATCAACATCCATAATTTGGTGGAGAGGCCAAACAACAGCAGAGAGAGGCCATAACCCAACATGCCGATCATCAGAATCGGTTTGCGCCCCGCGCGATCGGAGACGCTGCCCCAGATCGGGCCGAAGAGCAATTCGGTGAGCGAGGCGGTGGCCACGAGCAAACCCAACGCGCTCCCGCTCGCCCCCAATCGATCGATGTAGAACGGGAAGATCGGAACGACCATCCCGAATCCGAGCATGACGACGATGAGGCTGAAGGCTAACAGATACAAACTGCGGCGATTGCCAGTTTGCGTTTTTGGCTGAGCGCCGCCGTCACTCGGCGCGCGTCGGACGATCTTGAACATAGCGAAACACATCCATTCCAAAATACTTTTTCCAACCCGTCCAGGCCATTCCCAGTTTTTCGAGGACATGTTGTGAGGCGAAGTTGTGGGGGTGAACGACGGCGATGATCTGCCGAAGGCTGAGAGTCTCGAACCCAAATTTCATTCCGGCCCGCGCCCCTTCGATGGCGAAGCCGCGCCCCCAATACGGTTTGGCGAGCAAATACCCCACTTCGATTTCATGCGTCTCCGGCAAGAACTGCAAACCGTTCCAGCCGATCAACTCTTGCTCGCCGCGCGGCGTGACCGCCCACCAACCGAAGCTGTGTTCACCCCAATGCGCCAATTGCAGGGCGATGAATCTTTGCACGCGTTCGAGGGAGGGCGGGTTGGGATTCGGGAAGTAGCGGAGGACGCCGTCCTCGCTCAACAGTCGGTGAAGGGAGTCGGCATCCGTCTCGCGGAATTCGCGCAGGGTGAGGCGGGAAGTTTCGATGATTGGGATCATGGGTGGCCGTCGCTGTCTCGTAACGTGACCAAAGTTACTCCGCGAGCAAAGAGCGCAAGCGGAATGAAGCAAACCAGCCCCATCACAAATATCACTACGACATCAGCCACTGCAAATGGCGTGGAAGCCAGCGCTGGCTGCAACAGCAAATAGATGATCAAGGCGATGAACAACATACTGCCTTGAAAGAGCAATCCCAAGCCTGTGACGTACCCCAACTCTTTTCGTTTCCAAAGGAAGATGCCGCCGATGATCCACGCGGGCGTGTAGCCAAAGAATTTTCGTGCCATATTGACCTCGTTTGGAGGCGACTGTCGTCTCAAAGATGACAGCCGCTATGAATGTTCCGAGCGATTTCTGCATTCGTCCCTTCTGATCCATCAGCCTAATACTGCTGTATGTTCTGCGAATCTGTCGCAATGTGGATGGCAGGAGTTCCATATAGGAGACGACGAGGAGGAGCAGGTCAGCCCAGAAGATAAAGCCGACAGAGCCATAAGCGATCCTGTCACCGATGAGATTGAAGAAGACGATGTTGGAGATAACAATGGATGCCAGGAGAAGAAGCGACGCAACTTTCCGTGCTGGGAGCGGATGCTTCCACGATAGGGTTTTATCTCCCTCCAGAATCATCCAAACTAAAAGCCCTTGAGCGAAGGGAATGTAGACGAGATCAACAGGCCAGGAGGTTGTCAGAACGAAAGGGATCGTGAGGAAGAGAATGTGGAAGCTCCACAGGTCGGCGTGGGGCAGGCGGGCGCGTTGAATGCCAAATTTGAAACTTGCCGCGAAAACGAGAAGCGCGGCGGCGAATGCGCGGTGGCCGCGTTCGAGAAAGAGGAGCACTCCCAAAATGGGCACGGTTGTAAAGACGCCCACCTGGCCCCATTTGAAATTATGCAGGAGGGGAAACGAAGATAGTGCGAGGGCAACGAATAGAAGTTGGATTGGGAGTTTGGCTGGAACGAGTTGGCGGAAGGCGAACAGGCAGAAAATGAAGAAGACGGCTTGCAGAATGCCCCAAAGGAGGAGCGAAGCGTCGAGTCCAAACGGTGGGAACGCGGCGAGCAGGATGGCGATGAACGGGGAATAGACAAAACCTTCGATGGGCAGTTTGGTTTGGAAGATCGCCTCGCCCATGGGGTAGTAAAAGGCTGCGAAGTCGCAGAACGGTTGCGCGCACACATCCATGGCGGCTCTGAAGTTGTAAACGTTGCGCCAGGTGAAGGCGTAGTAGGCGAAGAGGAGGAGGGCGATCAAAGCGGCGCCCATCCAGTAGCCTTTGAGAGGTTTGCTTTCGTTCCTGGATATATCGAACTCATTCAGGCGACTGTCAGTTCCAAACTGACAGTCGCCTTTTATCTCAGTTCAACGACACGATTCCCGCGTTGCCATCCACCGTGATGGTCTGACCATCCGCGATGCGGCGCGTTGCCATGCCTGTGGACACCACGGCCGGGATGCCGTATTCGCGCGCCACGATACTGCCGTGGCTGAGCGGCCCGCCGACGTCGGTGACGACGGCGGAGGCCATCGCGAAGAGCGGAGTCCAGGCGGGCGTGGTCGTGCCGGCCACCAGTACGTCGCCATGTTTCATCTTGCCGAAGTCTTCGGGGCTGAACAGGACGCGCGCCGTGCCAGTGACTTTGCCCGCGCTGGAAGCGACGCCTGTCAACACGTTGCCAGCGCTGTTGCGATTCCACGACAACATCTTTGCCCAGATGGAATTTTCCGGGAGCATGGCAGGCGGGATGAGTTTCATCTGTTCGCGCCACACGGCTTTGCGTTCGGGGATGCGCGCGGAGTAATCGGGCAGGCTCTCGCCGCGTTCGAGCAGGGAGGCGAGTTCGTCCACTTCGTCTTCGACCAGCCAGTAAATTTCCTCCGCCTTTTGGATCGCGCCATATTCGGCAAAGCGTTTGCCCAACTCGCCCAGGAAGCGACGCAGGGTGGTGTGACCCATTCCCAAATCGGCGATGCTGTCTTCGCGGTCCGGGCCGACGCGCAACGCCCAGTTGACGGATTTGTCGAACCAGCGGTTCGGAATCAGCTTGAAGCGGCTTCGGATTTTCTGCAATGTCTCTTCGCGCTGGCGCGTTGATTCGCGCTGGCGCGCGTGCGGGTCACTGCCTTTGCCATCCACGTAGAGTTTGAGCGCGTCGAGGATCACTTCGGGCGTTTCGGCGGGAGTGGGATTCATGAAGTCGAATTCGTAGGTGGTGTGACCGAACTCATCAAGATAGTTTTGGAAGCGGCTCTTGAACTCGCGCCAGTCTTCGGCGGGAATCGGCTCGGGTGTGGAGTCGACTTGAAGCGCCGCGGCCAATTCATCGGTCGGAGTGTGATGCGTGAAGTCGCGCAGGGCGGGTCGTTCGCGCGTCCACGCCCCAAAATCGAACAAAGTTTTTTCGGCGCGCAGGGGTGTCGTCTCCAACCCGAACAAAATCGTCTCGGCTTTGGGCTCGCCCTTGCGGCTGACCATTTTGTACGCGCGTGTGAACACAATCTCACTACTCGACGCTGAGGGTAACGTGCTTGCTTGAATGACGGTGTAAAACCTGCCGATTGCCGCCATCAGTTCGCGCGCGCTGTCGAGCAGGGCGGTGGGCGAAAGCGACTTCACCTCTTTTTCATCTTGTGCGGCGATTGCGGCGATGAGTTTCTTGCGCCCTTCCTGCCAGTGCTCGTGACTGACTTTGAACATCGAGCGCGTCAATTGCGAGGTTGCCTTCGCCATCGCGAGCCACTCGCGCCACGTCAACACCATGCCGAGAAAAACATAGCCATTGATGGCATGATACTGGTACCCGCCGCCGCCCACGCCGAGCGCCATCTCGCCGATCTCTTTGGTGGGGATGTTGACCATGCGGATGCCCAGCGTGCCAAACAACGGCGAAACGGGATTCGGCAAATGCTCGCACAGGCTTCCGCGCGCGTACATGCCTTTGGGGTTCGGCGGAATCCATTGCGCGGGTTCGGGCGGCAATGCAGTGATGGGACGCGATTGCACGATGAAGAACTTGCCCTCACCCTTAGCCGCTCTCCCGCGGGGAGAGGGGGACGCGGCGCGACACCATTCGATGTCTTGTGGACTTGAATACAAGGATTCGATTCTACGCGCGATCTTCACCAACTCGACGACCTCCGCTTCATGCATGACCTTCGAGCGGCGCCGCCCGTCCGCAAGCGTTTCCTCGCGCGTGCCTTTTTCTGTCCGAACCGTGATGACGGTCTTCTCCGCGACCTCATAACTTTTGACTTGGCCCGTTGCTTTCTCTGCAACGATGGTGTCAGGCGAAACGAGTCCACCGACGATGGCTTCGCCGAGTCCCCAGGCGGCGTTGATGACCATCTCGCCGCGGCGCCCGTTGATGGGATTGGCGGTGAACAGAATCCCCGCGGCTTCGGCGTCCACCAACTCTTGCGCAACGACCGCCAGCGCGACCGTATTTTGGTCAATGTTGTTTTTTATGCGATACGCGATGGCGCGCGCTGTCCACAACGATGCCCAACATTTTTTCACCGCGTCGAGCAAATCGTCTGCGCCGCGAATGTTGAGGAAGGTTTCCTGCTGTCCCGCAAAGGAGGCTTCGGGCAGGTCTTCGGCGGTGGCGGAGGAGCGAACGGCAACTGGAGGCTGGAGATTAGAGATTGGAGATTGGAGGTGAGCGTAGGCCGCGCGGATTGCGTCGGCGATTTCAGGGGGCATGGGCGCGCGGGCGAAGAGATCGTGGATCGCGCGGGAGGCGGTCTCCAGTGTATCGGGGCGGGAGGCCTCCGCCGAGGCCTGCGCGGCCATGATGCGCGGTTGCAGATCGTTGGCAATCACGAACTGTTTGTAAGCGGCCGTCGTCACGTGGAAGCCGCCCGGAACGGGCAGACCGGCGTTGGCGAGCCGGGCCAACGATGCGCCCTTGCCGCCGACGGTTTCGAGATCGGCGCGGGGATCGGCGAGGGGGAGAACGTATTGGAGTGACATGGTTTGCTTCCTATGGGGGCGGAATTTCTTTTTCGAGGCGGGTTACAGAGATCAGGATCAGATTCAAATCCCACAATTTGTTCAGGATGCCGCGCAGGGCGGATTGGTCAACGACCGGGCCCGGTGAGGGTAGTGACGGTTGGCCCTGCACGGCGATTCGATATACCCGTTCTCGATCCGATTTGCGGTCCATCGCGGCCTTGCCCAGAATCGATCTCCGAGGCAATGACACTTTACTGCAAGCAGAGTATGGTTGTGACCCGACGAAAGTATGGAGCTTGAATTGGGTGCAGTGCGGGGGGAAGCTCAGGCGGTGGAGAGAATGCCCAGAGCGCGGGCTTTGGCGACCGCCTCAGTGCGGTTCTTTACACCTAACTTGCCGTAGATGTTGCTGGTGTGCCACTTGATGGTGGGGAGCGAGAGCACGAGCCGATGAGCAATGTCCTCATTCGAGAGTCCTTCGGCGATCAATCGAAGCACTTCCAGCTCGCGCTCGCTGAGGGGTTCGAGCAGAGGTTGGGGTGTGAACGAAGGAGAGCCAAAGGCGGCGAGCAGTTTGTGAATGTAGCCTTTCAGACTCGCGAAGCGGCCTTCGCTCATCATCCTTTCCAACAGCAATTGCAGGCCTTCGCCCTCATCGGCGAAGAGGCGCACGTACCCTTCGGGTTGGGCGAGGGTGAGCGCCCGCGCGAGAGACTGTATGGCGCGATCATTCTGATCGAGCGCGCGCGCCGCCAGCGCGGCGAGGATTTCGTATTCGATCACCAATGCGGCGCGATTCATCTTTTCCGCGATGGGCAGGGCCGATTCGAGCAGGGCCAGCGCCTCGGCCGGGCGGCCCTCGGCCAGCCACAACCGCGCCGCCACCGGGTATTCATACTTGTGCATGCGGCGGGTGTTGGCGTCGCCGCCCAGTTCGAATTGGGCCGGGTCAACGTCTCGGCTCAATCCGTAGCGCTCCGCCCAATCGCGTGCGCCGCCGAGATCGCCCTGCTCAATTTGCATCCACGCCTCGACCATATCCACCATGCGATCGTCGAGATCACTCGCTTTGAACTCCACCGCCAATCGCCGCATCGCCTGGAGCGACTCGCGGACGCCGTTCCAATCCTTCTGCGCTTGGCGGATCCGCGTCAGCATGTAATACGCGCCCAGCCCACCTGCCGCCGCCCAGTGCCGCGAGAGTTCGCGTCCTTCGAGCACGCATCGAACGGCCTCTTCCAAATCATTCCACTCGCGCGCGATCTCGCCCAGCCCGATCAACGCTCGGCTGGCGATGGGCAGGCGCGCGCCGCCCGGCCCGCTGGCCAGATCGAGCGCCTGTTGAAAGAGGGATTGCGCCTGACGAAGTTTCCCCTCCCGCCGAAGGAGGTCGGCGCGATAGCACAGCGCATTGACCGTGATCATGATGTTGCCCTGCGACGCGCCGGCCCGCCCGGCTTCGCGCATGAAACGCTGGCTGGACTCGGTGTCGCCGATGGTGTGATAGGCAACCGCCAGAGTCATTCGGGCGAGCCCGCTGAAGAAAGACTCGCTCTCCGGTAGTTGCTCCAATGCGCGCCGAGAGAGGGCAATGGCGCCAACGGGGTCGCCGCGATAGTGAGCAACGAAAGCGAGCACTGTCAGAGACTCGCTCGACGCCGGGCCGCTTTCTTCGATGGGACTCAGCCGCGCCTCGACCGCCTCCAATGGCGAACCGTTCAATAACAGCACCCAAGCATAATAAACGCAGAGCAGCCGTCGGGCGCGCGCGCGCTCGGCGGGCAGGGCCGTGATCCATTTGAGGAGCGTCGTGGACTCACTGCGCGCCAACATCGCTTCGGCGATCTGCTCGATCAGTTGCGCCGCCCGCTCGAAATCCTGCGCCGCCAACGCGTGATCAATGGCCTCGGCCATCAAGCCATTCTGCTCGTGCCATTGGCTGGCGCGGCGATGCAGAGTCGGCGCCAGTTCCGGGTGCGCCTCGCCGAGCTGTTTCTGAAGCAAGTCGGCGAAGAGGCGGTGATAGCGATACCACTTCCGTTCGTCGTCGAGGGGGATGATGAACAAGTTGGCCCGCTCCAGCCATTCCAGAGTCGATTGCCCGTCGTTCTGGCCGGTGACGGCGTCACACACGGAGGCAGTGAGGCGATCCAGGGCGGTGAAGCGCAGATCGGCTTGGCGCAGTTCGAGGAGTTGGCCGCGCGCGCGGAGGCGGGGCAGGGGCAGGGGCAGGTCGCCGCGCGTGGCGATGATGAGGTGCAGCCGCGGCGGCAGATGATCGATCAAGAATGAGAGCGATTGGTGAACGTCTTGCGAATGGATGAGGTGGTAGTCGTCGAGAACAAGAACGGTTTGGCCTGGCGCGTCGGCGAGCTCGTTGAGCAGACTCGGAAGCACGACATCGCCGGAGAGCGGTTGCGGTGAGCGCAGAAGGCTTTGGCTAGATTCGCCGAAACGAGGGTGAACAGTTTGCAGTGCGGCGATGAGGTAGGCGAGGAAGCGAGTCGAGTCGTTGTCGCCGTCGTCAAGCGTCAGCCAGCAGAATTGCGCGTTGTCGATCTTGGATGGCAGAATGGGCGCCGGTGGGCGATCGGCTAACTGTGTTCTGAAGTCTGCGATCAGCGTGGTCTTGCCGAAACCGGGCGGGGCGGAGAGGAGGGTGAGCGGTTTGGTGAGGCACTCGGCGAGGCGGGCGATGAGGCGCGGGCGCGGCACGAGGCCGGGGCGCGTCTGCGGAGCGTAGAGTTTGGTGGCGAGGAGTGGCGGCGCCATTGTTTGATCCAATGGCTATTGTAGCCCATGCGCCCTCGCCCTCCAAATTTGCGCCTATGCGATCTCTGCCAGATGCCGCGTTGCTTGTTTCCAGTTATACTGCGTGAACTGCAATGACCTGCAACAGAGAGGCGGCAACCATGCGCATCGCCGAATACGACGACGTTGATCCTCATCAAGTCTTGCGCCTCAATCTTCTCAGTCTGGGTTGGGCGCTCACGCCCGAACGAGTCGCGCTCATTCGCCGCATCGATCCGCGCCCCTTTCCCTTCTTCGCCGTGTATGCTGTCGAAGGCGGCGTTGTGGCCGGGCAAGTTGGGGCGTATCGTTTGCCAATGGTCTCGACCGAAGGGCCGGAAGTTGTCGGCGGCGTGTGCGCCGTGTGTACGCATCCGGCCTTCAGTGGACGCGGTATTGCCACTATGCTGTTGGGCGAAGCCCACCACCGGATGCGCGCCGCCGGACTGCGCTTCTCGACGCTCGGCACCGCGCGCCATCGCGCGGCGCATTCGCTCTATCGGCGCGAAGGCTACGAAGAGGTGGCCGCCTCAGCCTCAACCTTTGCTCGATGTGAGTCCCTTCGCCGCGACACACCCTTGCGCGCCGAACGCGCTGGCGCGGAACGGCTCGCCCTCACCGACAACATCTTTCGCCGCGCCGCCGCGGGCCGGCTCGGCTTCGCCCGCCGCTCCGAGTCGTTCATCGCGCTGGTGGCGGCCATTGGCGATGTGAATCCCGACGACGTTTGGCTGTTGGGCGATGGCAAAGATTGGATCGGCTACGCCATCGCCAGAGTCTCCGACGGAATACTGACGATCAGCGATCTGGTTTTGATCGATGAGGCCGACGCCGCCAATGCAGGGGCGGCCATGATTCGTGAAACCGATTCCGTTTACGCGATGGCGCGAGTCGAAGACTCTTTCACCGCCGCCAGCCTTCAGCGCGCGGGCTTTCCGCCGCCGCACCCCGATTGGGGAACGTTCATGATCAAACCATTGACGACCGGAGCCAACGTTGACGATGCGCGCCGACTATTCGGCATTGGCACGGAGCGATTCATAAAATCGTGGATGGACGTGACGTAGTTGATCGAATCGCCCGCTGTGGTTATCATCTCCCCCTCGCCAAAGGAGACATGATGACCGACTACCGCACGATTGAATGGAGAGATGCCGTCGTCCGCATGTTGGATCAGCGATTGATCCCGCAGAAGACGGTTTATGTGGACTGCGCCGACTACCGCGAGGTGGCCGCCGCGATCAAAGACATGGTCATTCGCGGGGCGCCAGCCATCGGCGCGGCGGCGGGATACGGCATGGCGTTGGCCGCCTTTCGCTCCCGCGCCGCCGACCTCCACTCACTCCGCGCCGAACTCGCCGAAGCCGATACTGTCCTTCGCGCCTCGCGCCCCACAGCAGTGAATCTTTTTTGGGCGCTGGATCGAATCAAATCGCGCGCCGCCGACTCCGCTCTCGTCAGCATCGAAGCGGTGCGCGCCGCCATTCTCGACGAAGCGCACGCTATCGCCGAGGAAGATGTGTGGACGAACAAACAACTCGGCCTCAACGCTCTGCCGCTCGTCCCCGACAAAGCCAACATCATTCATCACTGCAACACTGGCGCGTTGGCAACGGTGGATTACGGGACGGCGCTCGGCATCATTCGCGCCGCGCACGAGCACGGCAAAAAGGTTCACGCCTTCGTGGATGAAACCCGCCCCCGCTTGCAGGGCGCGCGGCTCACTGCATGGGAACTCAAACAGCTCGGCATCCCACACACGGTGATCGTGGACGGCGCGTCGGGGCATTTCATGCGAACAATCGGGATCGATCTCTGCACGGTGGGCTGTGATCGGGTGGCGGCCAACGGCGACACTGCCAACAAGATCGGCACGTACAATCTCGCCCTCGTCGCCCGCGCGCACGGCGTGCCGTTTTACGTGGCGGCGCCCACCAGCACCATCGATCTGAATATCCCCAACGGTGATGCGATCAAAATTGAAGAACGCGCGGCGCGCGAAGTGACTCACGTCGGCAATGAACAGATCACGCCCGATGATGTTGCGGTGGGCAACCCGGCCTTCGACGTGACTCCGGCGCAATACATCACCGCCATCGTCACCGAGGCCGGAGTGGCGTATCCGCCGTATGAATCAAGCTTGCGCGCGATGGTGGAGAGGGCGCGCGCCCTGCACCAAAGCCGACGGGCGGAGTCGGCGCGATGATCGATTGGCGCGATGATGCGCGGCGGGTCGCGCAGGGTATTCGCCGCCGCGTTCTGGAACACACCATCAATAGCAACGGCGGCTATTTGAGTCAGGCCTGCTCTTCGGCGGAGACGCTGGCTGTGCTGTACACGAAAGTGATGCGGCTCGGCCCTAGCATTGCGCCGCCCGTGCCGCCGCCGTTCCCCGGCGCGCCGAGCAAAACGAATCCGCGATACACGGGCGCCGGATACAACGGCGCGCGCGCGCCCGAACTGGATCGCTTCTTTCTTTCGGCGGTGCATTATGCGCTGGCCTTGTATGCTGCGCTCATCGAAACGGGGCGCATGTCGCCCGACGGTTTGGCGCAGTTCAACAAAGATGGCAGCACGGTGGAGATGATCGGCGCGGAACATTCACCGGGATTGGAAGTGACCGGCGGATCGTTGGCGCAAACGATCAGCCAAGCCGGCGGTGTCGCGCTCGCGCGCCGGTTGCGCCGAGAGTCGGGGCGCAATTGGGTGTTCATGTCCGACGGAGAATTTCAATCGGGGCAAACTTGGGAGGCCGTTCAGGCGTTGTGCTTCTATCGATTGGACAACGTGTGCGTTTATGTGGACGTGAACGGCCAGCAGTGTGATGGCGCGATGGAAGAGGTGATGAAGATCGAGCCACTGCAGAGTCGACTCGAATCATTCAGCGCGCGAGTGTGCTCGGTGAACGGGCACGATCTCGACGCGCTGGCCGCCCCTGCCGAACTCGCCCCCGATGGCCGCCCACTTTTTATCCTCGCCTATACCGATCCGTGCGCCGGGATGCCGATTCTCGACCCCCGCCGTCCCAAACTCCATTACCTGCGATTCAAGGATGCGGGTGAGCGGGATCAGTTTGCGGATTATCTCAAGACGATGGACGGTTGACGAAGGACGGACGCGCTCATCCCCATTCGTCATTTGCCATGCCTCTCCTCTCCCGCGTTCACGCCCGCAACCTCGTGCAATGGGCAAAAGACAAGCCCGAAGTCATCGTGCTCTCGGCAGATCTCACCAGCTCCACTGAAGCCGATCTGTTTCGAGACACATATCCCGATCGTTTCTTTTCGATGGGCATGGCCGAGCAAAACATGATGAGTTTTGCGGGCGGCCTCGCCCGCGAGGGCTTTGTGCCGTGCGTGCACACCTTCGCCGTGTTCATCTATCGCCGCGCCTACGATCAGATCTGCGATTCGATTGCCTATCCGAATCTGCGCGTGCGGCTGTTCGGCTTCTTGCCCGGCGTCACCACTCCCGGCGGCGCCACTCATCAAGCCATCGAAGACATCGCCGTTCTGCGCGCCCTGCCGAACATGACCATTGTAGAAGTGGGCGACGCCACCGATGTCGAAACGGCGCTCGACGCCATTCACGCGGCGGACGGCCCGGTGTATGTGCGAATGCTGCGCGGCGAAATCCCGCGCCTCTTCCCCGCCGACGAGCCGTTGCGGTTGGGGCGGGCCCGCGTTCTTTCCACCGGCTCCGACCTCGCTTTGTTTTCGGCCGGCATCTGCACTGAAGAAGCGATGCGCGCCACTTCGATCCTCCGCGCGCGCGGCCTTTCGATTCAGCACATGCACATTTCCACGCTCAAGCCCTTCAACGATCCTGCCGTGATGGATGCCGCCTCTCGCGCTCGATACGGCGTGATCACAATGGAGAATCACACCATCGTCGGCGGGTTGGGCACGGCAGTGGCCGAGCGGATGGCCGAAGCGGGCGTGGGCAAACGGCTGGTTCGCATGGGGCTTAACGACACGTTCATTCACGGCGCGAGCCGCCCGTACCTCATGCGCGAATACGATCTCGACGCGCTGGCGCTGGTGCGGCAGATCGAAAAACTGACGGGCGCATCGCTCAACATCACCGAAGACGATCTGGCCGCCGTGCGCCTCGACGCCGCGCACAGCGAAGCGAAAGCCGAGGCGTTGTAAAGCAAATTACCGCTTTGCCCTACGGTCTTCACACATGATTCCCTCCGTCCCTGTTCCTCTCTCCGGCGAACGTTTCCGTGTGGTATATCGCCTCAGCGGCAGCGAGTCGGAATGCCGGGAGAAGGCGCAGGATATTTGCCTCGAGCAGACCGTTGAGTTCCCCGCCGAACTCGTGCCGGATGGCGACATCCGCAATTCGGTCGTCGGGCGAATCGAGTCGCTCGACAGAGTCGGCGAGAATCGTTTCGCCGCCATCGTCAGCTTCGCCGTCGAGACATCCGGCCCGGAACTGACTCAATTCCTCAACGTCGTCTTTGGCAACACCAGCATCAAACCCGACGCGCGCGTCGAGCGGCTTGATTTGCCGGAGTCGCTGTTGCGCGCCTTCAGCGGCCCGCGCTTCGGGCGAGAGGGATTGCGCGCGCGGCTTGGCGTGCCCCAACGCCCGTTGCTCTGCACCGCGCTCAAACCCATGGGCCTTCCGCCAAATGAGCTGGCGAGCCTCGCCTATCAATTCGCGCTCGGCGGCATCAACATTATCAAAGATGATCACGGCCTCGCCGATCAGCCGTTCGCGCCCTATCGAGAACGCGTGCGGCAATGCGCCGATGCGGTGGCGCGCGCCAACCGCGAAACCGGACTCAATTGCATTTACATGCCCAACGTCACTGCTCCGGCAGATCGACTCGCCGCGAATGCGATGTTCGCAAAAGAAGCGGGGGCAGGGGGACTGCTGATCTCGCCCGGACTTACTGGACTCGATGCCATGCGGCAACTGGCCGATGACGACGGTATCGGACTCCCGATCATGACTCACCCGGCACTGCAGGGGAGTTTCGTCGCCAGCCCCGACAGCGGCATTTCGCACTTTGCGCTCTTCGGCCAACTCGCCCGCTTGGCCGGAGCCGACGCGACCATCTTTCCGAACTTCGGCGGACGATTCTCTTTCAGCCGCGAGGAGTGCCACAGCATTGCCGAAGGAGCGTCGACTCCGATGGGGCGCATCAAGCCGATCTTTCCCACGCCGGGCGGCGGCATGAGTCTCGACCGTGTTCCGGAGATGATCCGCTTTTACGGGAGCGATGTCGTTTTCCTCATTGGGGGCGGACTCCACACGCACGGCCCGGACGTTGTAGAGAACTGCCGCCACTTTAGACGGATGGTCGAAGGGCAGTAAGCTTGTGCGCTAGGTGCAGATCAATATAATTGGCGCGATCAAGGATTCGAAACTATGAAGAGCATTGCCGACAGAAGCACATTGGTGGACGACACCGCTGACCGCCTCCGCACTATGATTTTCTCGGAACAGATCAAGCCGGGGCAGTTGTTGCCTCCGCGCAAAGAATTGGCGGCGCAGTTTGGCGTGGGCATTGCTACGGTTCATGAGGCGGTCAAATCTCTGGCGGCTGTGGGGTTGCTGGAATCCCGGCCGGGCAAAGGCACGTGGGTCAGTCACAATGCGCTCCAAAGCGTAATCCACCCGTCGATGATTCTGAATCGCTTCGGAGCAATTGATGCCCAAACGATTTATGAGGCTCGCTTGGCGCTCGAAGTGTCGTTGGCCGAGCTGGCCGCCCAGAAGGCAACGCCCGAAGAGATCCAGCGCATGTTCGATGCGCTGGATGCCGCTCAGAAAGTGATTGACGATGACGCCGAGTTCGTTCGCAGTGATTGGGAATTTCACATGGCGGTTGCCAAAGCCACGCACAATGTTTTGCTGCAAGCGTTTTACCATTTGTCGCGCGAACTGCTGCTCGAATTCATTCGGGATGTCATTCGCCTGCCGCAGGTGAAAGAGGAAGCCTCTAAGATTCATAGAGTGGAGGCCGAGGCCATTGCCCGGCACGATGTCGAGGCGGCTTGCACCGCCGCCCGCGAACACATGCTATATCTGAAGCAGAAAATCTTTCCCACATCGGACTCGTAACACGCGCCGCCGACGAGGCTTCCGCACAGGACAATCAGTGCTGCATCTTGCCTCGCACCTCCGTTCGAATTCTACAGAGCATTGACTTTTTTCCAGCAGAATCATATAATCATCGGCGCGTAAATATACGATAATTCAGTAAGTTATCGCACTTGTCAATTTCAAGGAGCGAACATGAAGATAGGATACATCGGCCTCGGGAACATGGGAGGCCCGATGGCTATCAATTTGGCCAAGTCCGGGTGCGACATTGCGGTCTATGATCTGGAGCAGGGGAAAATCGCTCAGGTCGTTGCGTATGGGGCGACGGCGGCGGCCAGCGGAAAGGATGTTGCGGCCCAAGCAGATATTCTGTTTACGTCTTTCCCGGAACCTCGCCACGTGGCCGCGGCTGTTCCCGCACTGATTGACGTTATGCAAGCCAGCTCCGTTTGGGTCGATTTGACAACCAACGATCGAGACTTGTTATTGCAATTATCGAAACGGGCGAGCGCAAGAGACGTTTCTGTTGTCGAGGCTCCAGTGACCGGCGCGGTTGACGGCGCCCGACTTGGGAAACTCACATTCTTCGTTGGCGGCGAGAAAGGAATCATCGATCGCGTGCGCCCGTATTTTGAGATCATGGGCAAGGTGGTGGAGTGCGGCCCGTTGGGCGCGGGCAATGTCGTCAAACTCATCACCAATCAGATTTGGTTCATCAACGCCGCCGCCATCGGCGAAGGATTGGTTCTTGGCAAAAAGGCTGGGGTTGATTTGCTGGTTCTGTGGGACGCGCTCAAGAACAGCGTGGGCGACACGTTCGTTGTCCGCCACGACGTGCCGTCGATCTTTGACGGGCACTACGATCCGTCTTTCACTCTTGACCTATGCTGTAAGGATTTGCGTTTGATCAAAGAATTGGGCGAGCAGACAAGAACGCAAATGGATATGACTCTTCTGGCGCGAGCGAAGTTCGAAGAGGCGAGGGCGGCCTTTGGAGGCGGTTCGCCCGAGTTGCTGGTGTGCAAGCTTATTGAAGACGCCAGCGAAGCCGATTTGCGAGTCGAAGGCAATTGGACAAAACATTGGGAAGTATAGATTCCGGAATCGTTGTTGTTCGGAGGTTATCTTATGAAAGTCGGTTTTATCGGACTCGGCAACATGGGCGGAGCGGCGGCGCGGAATATCCAACGCGCCGGCTTTGATTTGATCGTCCATGATCTCCGAAGGGAGGCGGCCAACAATCTGATCGCGCACGGGGCAACTTGGGCCGACACACCTGCGGACACCATCAATCAAGCGGACATCGTCGTCACGATGGTTTTCGGCCCGAAGCAGGTTGAGCAAGTGGTGCGCGGCGAACGCGGACTCCTCGCGGGCGATTGCCACGGCAAAGGATGGATCGATTCGACGACGAGCAGCCCGATGCTGATGCGCGAACTGGCGGCGGAGTTCGGGCGTGCCGGAGGGCTGCCGGTCGATGCGCCGGTCACCGGCTCCGTTGACGCCGCCATTCGCGGGGATATGATCATGTTCGTCGGCGGGACCGAGGCGGCCATTGCGCTCGCGCGCCCTGTGCTGAAGGCTATGGGCGAAATCCGACTCGTGGGCCAATATGGCAATGGCTACGTCGCCAAGCTGGTAAACAATCAACTTTGGAAAATACACGCCGCGGCCATCGGCGAAGCAATGGTCGCCGCCAAAAAGGCGGGGCTTGAGCCGGGCGTGTGGTGGGCGGCAATGAAGGGCGGCGCCGCCGATAGTTTTGTGATGCAGCACGATGTCCCCTCTATTTTCGCCGGCCATTATGATCCCTCATTTCGATTGGCGCTCTGCCTGAAGGATTTGAGCCTCATTGACGAATTGGTGCAAAAGATGGGAACGCGCTCGGAGTTGACGCAGGCAACGTATGCGCGCTTCCGCGAAGCGGCGGCGCGATACGGCGAAGATGCCGGAGAAATGACCGTTTGCAAGCTGATCGAAGAAGATGCCGGAGTCGAATTGAGAGTCGCTGGCGACTGGATCCCCCCATGGGAGGTCAAACACCCGAATGATCAATGAGACTCAGACGGAGGCGGCCAAGCCTTTGATTTCCCGTGATCGACAGTTGTTGTATTTATCGCAGGCCGATGTGATTCAAGTGGGCCTGACGATGGCCGAAGTCATCGAGTTGGTCGAAACAGCGTTCCGCGAAAAAGGGGCTGGCCGATACGAAATGCCGCCCAAGCCCGGCATTCACCCGGGCGGCGGCGACAACTTCATCCACGCTATGCCCGCGTACATCCCGGCCATGCAATCGGCTGGCCTCAAATGGGTGAGCGGCTATCCCGGCAATTCTCGGCGCGGCTTGCCGTACATCACCGGTTTGCTGATCCTCAACGATCCGGACACCGGCCTCCCCCTCGCGATCATGGATTGCGTTTGGATCACGGCCATGCGAACGGCGGCCGCCACCGCCGTGGCCGCCCGCCGACTGGCCCGGACCGAGTCGTCTCGACTCGGCGTGCTGGGCTGTGGCGTTCAAGGCCAAACTAACACCGAAGCCCTCAACGTTCTCTTCCCCCTCAAACAAGTCTTTGCTTACGATACGCGGCCAGAAGCAGCGGAATCATTCGCCGCCGACATTTCGTCTCGCTTCGGGCTGGAAGCCATTCCGGTGCAAACCCCGCGCGAGGCGGTGGCCGGTTGCGATCTGGTGGTCACCGCCGGGCCGATCGTCAAAAAGCCGCACGCCACCATCGCCGCCGGTTGGCTCGAGGAAGGCGCTTTCGCCTCGCTGGTTGACTTTGACTCGTATTGGCATCCCGCGGCGCTGAAAGAGGCGGCAAAGTTTTGCACCGATGATGTGCCCCAGTTCAATCATTATCGAGAGATTGGCTACTTTCAAGATGTCCCGCCGATCTATGCCGACTTGGGCGAACTGGTGGCCGGAATCAAACCGGGCCGCGAGAACCCAACCGAACGGACGATTGCCTGCAATCTCGGTGTGGCGTTGGATGATATGGCAGTGGCCCCCGCAATTTACCGGCGAGCCATTGCCCAAAATATCGGTCGGCATTTGCCGCTATAGGAGGAGTCACGATGTTCGGCCCTGATTTGAGATTCAAACCGAAGTTGACCGTGCTCAACCCGGCGCAGATCGAGCAGATTCATCAGGCCACACTGGAAGTGTTGGAGCGAACCGGCGTGGAGGTGGCGCACGCGCGCGCCCTCGAGTTGTTGCATGGCGGAGGCGCTCGCGTCGATGGCAAACGAGTGCGGCTTCCATCGTGGATGGTTGAGCGGGCGATCCGCCAAGCGCCTCACCGAGTCGTTCTCGGAGATCGCTCCGGCGAGCGCAAAGTATTTTTGGAGGGCGATAAGTCATGGTTCGGGCCGAGCCTCGATTGCATCGACTATTTGGATCCGCTGACGGACGAGCGGCGGCGATTCGTCAGCGACGATTGCCGGATCACGGCGACTGTCGCCGATGCTCTGCCCAACTTCAGTTGGGTGATGACCATTGGTATGGCCGACGACGTGCCCGCCGACATCGCTGACCGAGTCATTGCCCGGCAAGTGTTTCAGACCACGGTGAAGCCACTGGTGTTTTGCTGCAAAGACGCCAACAGCGTGCGCGATATTTACGAGATGGCGCTCCTCATCGCTGGAAGTGAATCGAGATTCCGGGGTGCGCCGACTATCGTGCATTATTCGGAGCCAATCTCGCCGTTGCTCTATTATGATCCGGCGGTTGAAAAGATTTTGTTCTGCGCCGAATACGGCATCCCGTTGATCAACTTCCCCGCGCCGCAGGGCGGCAGCACCGCCCCGGCCACCTTCGCTGGTGAAATCGTGCAGGCCAGCGCCGAATCCCTCAGCGGACTCGTGCTGGCTCAATTGGCGCGGCCGGGCGCTCCTTTCATCTACGGCGCATTCGCTACTGTGATGGACATGCGCACCACTGTGTTTTCCTATGGCGCGGCGGAAATGAGTTTGATGGTTGCCGCCATGTCCCAAATGGCTCAACACTATCAACTGCCGTTCTTCGGCACTGCGGGGGCCACCGATGCAAAATTCCCCGACGCGCAGGCGGGCGCCGAAGTAGCCTTCTCCTGCCTCGCTTCGGCTCTCGTCGGCGCGAACTTGGTTCACGACGCCGGCAGTTGGCTCGATCACGGATCCCTCGCCTCGCCTGCGTTCATGGTGCTGGTCAACGAGATCATTTCGATGGTCAATCAGTTCATGGGCGGAGTGCCAGTGAACGGTGAAACTCTGGCATTGGAGATGATTGATCGTGTCGGGCCGGGCGGCCATTTTCTGAATGAGGATCACACCCTCCGCCATTTCCGCGACGTGTGGTATTCCAATGTTTTCGACCGCACGATCTACACCGCTTGGCTGGCAGAAGATGGCCGACGCTTCGAGCAGCGGCTTCGCGATCACACCGCCGAACTGATGCAGCACCGACCGGCCCCTTTGCCAGATGCGACTCTGGCTGAGTTGGAAAAGATGGCGCGGCACTGGAAGTGACAGATCATGGCAAATGCCACTTTACTGACGAAATTGACTACTGCTACAGTGATATGCGTTTGATATATCAGAATTGGCCGGAGAGACAACGCGGCACGGCTGATTCAGTTCCGAAGTTCAGGCCAATGGATCGTGGGGTTATTGTTGCCTGAACTTTTCTTTTTGTCAGTGGCGGCATCTCTCCAATCGTGAAAGGTTCGATGGCATGGAGTCCAAACTTATTGGTCGAAAAACTGAAGTGTTGATCGGCCCCGATCTGCCGACGGTGATCATCGGCGAACGCATCAACCCAACCGGCAAGAAAAAATTGGCCGAGGCGTTGCGCGCCGGGGATATGGATTATGTGCGCCAACTTGCGCTGACTCAAGTGGAGCAGGGCGCACAAGTGATCGACGTCAATGTGGGCACCACAGGGGTGGTAGAAGAAGTTGTATTGCCTCGCGCTGTAGAAATGGTGGCCGACGCCACCGGCCTGCCGGTCTGCATCGATTCGCCGGATGAAAAGGCTTTGCCCGCGGCGTTGAAAATTTGCGGCGGCAAGCCGCTCATCAATTCGGTGAACGGGGAAGAGGCCTCGCTGGCGCGGGTGCTTCCCCTCGTCAAAGAATTCGATGCCAGCGTGATCGGATTGACGATGGACGACGACGGCATCCCCGATACCGCCGAAGGCCGCCTGCGCGTCGCCGAAAAGATTGTGGAGCGCGCGGCCAAATTGGGCATCGGCCCGGAGCGCATTTTGGTGGATTGCCTCGCCCTCACGGTCGGCGCTGATCATCGCGCCGCGCTGACCACGCTGACGGCCATTCGCCTTGTGCGCGAAAAACTCGGAGTGAATCTTGCTCTCGGCGCATCCAATGTGTCGCACGGTTTGCCGGACCGCGAGACAGTCAACGGCTATTTCATTGCTATGGCGATTGCCGCTGGAGTGAACTGCCCCATCGTCGATCCCGGCAAAGCGCGAGAGTCGGTCGTTGTGGCCGATCTGCTCACGGGGCGCGACGAATGGTCGCAAAACTATTTGGCGCATTATCGGGCCGCCCATCCCGAGTCGTAGTATCCCGGTTTGCCTGCGATACGCGCTAAGGCAACCGGCCGTCGGCTTTCTATGAGCCGACACTCAAAAGGAGGTGCTGTTTATGCGCGTAAATTACCAAACAAATTCAGCGGTTCAATTTCAGATCCTCACCGACGATCAACGCCAGGAAATTTTTCGCTCGGCGTTGCAGGTGATGGAACATACGGGCATCGAGGTGCACAACGAGGAGGCGCTGTCGGTGTTGAAGGCGCAGGGCGCGGCAGTGGAGGGCACGCGCGCGCGCATTCCGGGTTATCTCGTTCAGCGCGCGTTGTCCACTGCGCCGTCGATGTTCACGGTGTACAGCCGCGAGGGCAACACCGCCAAAAATATCACCATCGGGCCGAACCACATCAACTACGGCCCCGGCCCCACGTGCCCCAACTTCCGCGACGCGCGCACCAATGAACGGCGCAAATATCTGCGCCGGGACGCGACCGACGTGGCTCGCGTGTGCGACGCACTGCCGAACATCGACTTCGTCGAGTCGCTCGGCACGATCAACGATGTGAATATCGATCTGGCCGACGTGTACGAGTTTGCCGATATGATTGCCAACACCGGCAAGCCCATTGTGGCTTGGTCGTACACGCTCGAAACGTGCCGCGACATTCACCAAATCGCGGCGGCGGTGGCCGGCGGCGAAGACAAACTCCGCCAAAAGCCCAACTACATTTTCTACGCCGAGCCGCTTTCGCCGTTGGTGTCGAGCCGTGAGGCCGCCGACAAACTTCTCTATTGCTCGAAGCATCGCATCCCCATCATTTACACGCCGTGCCCCATGTGCGGCGGCACCGCGCCCACCACGTCGGCGGGCATATTGGTGACGGCCATGTGCGAGTCACTGCATGGGTTGGTGATCTCGCAAGCCATCTCGCCCGGCACGCCGTTCGTGATGGGCGGCGTCGTGTCCATCATGGATATGCTCAGCTCGGTGCTGGCCTACGGCGCGCCCGAGTTGGCATTGCAGTCGGCGGCGATCACCGAAATGGCGCGATACGTCGGCCTGCCCGTGTGGTCAACCGCTGGCTGCACCGACTCGAAACTGGTGGATGAGCAGGCCGGAATCGAAAGCGCGTTGTCGATCCTGCTGGCCGGACTCTCCGGCGCGAATCTGGCGCATGATGTCGGCTTCATCGAATCGGCGTTGACTGGCTCACTGCAAATGGCAACGATGAGCGATGAGATCATCGGTTACGTGAAACGGATTCTGCGCGGGATCGAGGTGACGCCGGAGACGTTAGCCACGCAAGTCATCCAAGAAGTGGGCCCGGGCGGACACTACTTGGGAACCGATCACACGCTCGGACATTTCAAGACTCAATTCTATTTCCCGCAGCTCATGGATCGCTCGCGCTGGGAAGAGTGGGAAGCGATGGGGCATCCCTCGATGGGCGATCGCGTGCAAATGCGGGTCAACGATATTCTGGACACACACGAGCCAGCGCTGCTTGCGCCGGAAGTGAAGAAGCAGATCGAAGACATTCTGGCGAAGGCCGAAGCACGGTATCGCGACTAACATACTCATTCCCAAAGGAGCCAACCATGAGCGACACACTCGTACAGATTTCTAATGCAGTGATTGAAGGCCGTGTGAAGGATGCGCCCGGCCTCACCCATAACGCTTTGCAGGCGGGACTGACGGCTAAAGACATTCTCGACAAAGGCTTGATGCCGGGCATGGATGTTGTGGGCGCGGAGTTCAAGAAAGGCAAAAAGTTTGTACCCGAAGTTCTCCTCTCGGCGCGCACCATGCAGGCCTCGCTCGACATTCTCAAGCCGCTGCTGGCGGAAGCCGGAGCGAAGATGACCGGCAAAGTTGTCGTCGGCACCGTGAAGGGCGACCTGCACGACATCGGTAAAAACCTGGTGGGCATGATGCTCGAAGGCTCCGGCTTCGAGGTGGTTGATTTGGGCAAAGACGTGGCGCCCGAAAAGTTCGTGGATGCGGTGAAGAAAGAAAAGCCGAACATCGTCGCCATGTCGGCCCTGCTCACCACCACCATGCGTTCGATGGGCCACACGGTGACGGCGTTGAAGGAAGCCGGGCTGCGCGACGCGGTAAAGATCATGATCGGCGGCGCTCCGGTGACGGCTGATTTCGCCGCCCAGATCGGCGCGGATGCTTACGCGCCCAACGCGCCTGCGGCGGCCGAACTCGCCAAGAAGTTCGTCAGCGCTTAATCATGCCGCTGTACATTCTCGCTTGCCGCGTGCTCCAAACCATCATGGAGCCGTATCTGCGCGCCGCCGACACCCTGGCGACGTTCATGGAATACGGCTTCCATCGCACACCTCAGTTGATGACCCCTGCCTTGCAGGAAGAATTGGACAAGGTGGCGGAGCCATCGGTGTTCATTATCGGCTACGGGTTGTGCGGCAACGGCCTCGCCGGGTTGAAGGCGCGCCAGCACACGCTCATCGTGCCTCGCGCCGATGATTGCATTTCTCTCCTGCTCGGCTCTTATGAACGCTATATCCAAGAGTTCAGCGAAGAGCCGGGAACATACTACCTCACCAAAGGCTGGCTGGAGAGCGGCAGTCACCCGCTGAAGGAATACCGCGAACTGCTGGAGAAGTACGACCAAGAAACCGCCGACTGGATTCTCGACGAGCAGTACCGCAACTACAAGCGCATCGTATTTGTCGCTTCCAGCGAAGAGGAGCGGGAGTCGTATCGGCACAAGGCCAAAGAGGCGGCCGACTTTTGCGTGGAGCGGTGGGGTTTCCGGTATGAGGAGCGGGTGGGCACCAACGAGTTCGTGGACAAACTGATGACGGTGGCCCGCGAGTTCACCGAATCGAACGACGACTTCCTCGTGATTCCGCCCGGCGGCGAGATCAAACAGGAAATGTACTGGAGATAGCAGGAGACGCCCATGAGAGTCAACTATCAAACCAACGTCACACCACGAATGCAAGTGGTGTCAACGGATCAAATTGAGCAAATCGTTTATGCGGCGATGGATGTTCTGCAAAACACGGGCACGCTCGTGTATCAGCAGGAAGCGCTCGAACTTCTGCGGGATGCCGGATGCGTGATCAAAGATGAGAATCTCGTCTTCATCCCGGCGGCGTTGGTGGAGAACAGCCTGCGGTCTGCGCCGTCGCGGATTGTGATTGCTGGACGCAATCGCGAGAAGCGAGTGGCGTTGGAGAAGAACCGCATCTTCTACGGCACCGGCTCCGACTGCCCCTTCATCATCGACCCGCACACCGGCCAGCGGCGGCGCTATACCTTCGAAGATGTGTATCGCGCGGCGAAGATTGCCGACGCTCTGCCGAACATTGATTTCCACATGTCGCTCGGCCTCACCTCGGACGTGCCCATCGGCACCTATGACCGCCACCAACTCTATGCGATGATGCGCGGAACGTCGAAGCCGTTTGTGATCACGGCCAACGATCGCGAAGGTCTTTCTGATCAATATGAAATGGCCTGCACGGCCATCGGCGGCGTGGATGAATGGAAGCGATTGCCGATGTTCGTGGTGTACATCGAGCCGAGCTCGCCGCTGAGCAACTCGGTGGAAGCCGTCGAGAAATTGCTGTTCTCCGCCGAGCGCGACATCCCGGCCATTTACACCCCGTGCCCCATCAGCGGCGCAACCGCGCCCGCAACCATGGCTGGAGTGATGGTGCAGTGCTTGGCCGAATTCTTCACCGGCCTCGTCATCTCGCAGCTGAAGAAGAAAGGCGCGGCGGTGATCATGGGCGGCGTCACTTCCTTATTGGATATGGCGACCACCGTCCTGTCATACGGTGCGCCCGAACTTTCGCTGATCAGCGCGGCGATGACCAACGTGGCGCAGTATCTCAAACTGCCTATGTTTTCCACTGCCGGTTGCTCCGACGCGAAGATGCTCGATCAACAAGCCGCCATCGAAGCCGCTATTTCGATTGCGATAGCCGGGCTGTCGGGCGCGAATCTGATTCACGATGTGGGCTACCTCGAGTCGGGCTTGCACGGCTCGTACGACATGCTGGTGATGTCCAACGAGATCATCGGCATGGTAAAACGGATTCTGCGCGGGGTGACGGTGGACGCCGACCACCTCGCGGTGGAAGCCATCGAGCGCGTGGGGCCGGGCGGCCACTTCCTCACCGACGATCATACGCTCCAGCACTTCCGCTCCGAATTTTGGATGCCCGAATTGCTGGATCGTTCGAACTGGGATGTGTGGGAGGCCAACGGCTCGAAGACTCTGCGGGAGCGCGTGCACGAGCGGGTGCTCGATCTCATCGAGAATTACCAGCCCGAGCCGATCCCTGCCGAAATCGACTCGCGATTGAAACTGATCATCGCTCGCGCCGACGAGTTGCACGAAGGCGAGGAGCAGATCGCGTTGGTATAGAACGGATCCATTTCACGACACGAAGTGTCTCGAAGACACTTCGTGTCTCATGAGCAGATTGAAAGTGATTCCTGTTCTGGCGGTTGCTCTCGCGCGGCGCGGATATTTGCTTGTCCTCGCCGCGACTATTTGTTGGGCGACCTCCGGCACGTTCATCAAAATCATCCGGCAGAATTACGACCTCTCGGCGTGGACGCTGGCCTTTTGGCGCGATCTGCTCACCTTCCTCATTTTCTTCGCTATCACCGCTTCGCTGGGGCGGGAGAAGCTGCGCGTGGCGTGGGGCGATCTGCCTTCGCTGGCGGCGATGGGCGCGATCAGCATCGGCATCTTTCACGTGCTGTGGAATACCGCCGTGGCGATGATCCCGGTGGCGGTCGCCACCGTGTTGAACTACACCGCGCCCGTGTTTGTCGTTTTGTTCGCGTGGATGCTGTGGCGCGAGAAGCCCAATCGGACTCAAGCGATTGCTCTCACTCTGGCGTTTGCGGGATGCGTGCTGGTGACCGGCGCGTACAATGTGGCCGACAAGACTCAAGACTGGCTGGGACTCCTCATTGGCCTTTCCACCGGAATCACCTATGGCACATTTTCCATCTTCGGGAAGGCGGCCCTCAAGCGATACGACTCGTGGACGGTGCTCACTTATGCTTTCGGCTTTGCCGCGCTCACCGTGTTCATCCTGCAACCCAGCGCCCCACTGCAACTGTTCGCCAGCCCATTGGGCGCGTGGCTGTGGGTGATCACTCTTGTGCTCATCTCCACCGTCACCGGCTTCAGCTTTTACACCAGCGGATTGAAACACCTCTCGGTGGGCTCGGCCAGCATCACCGCCACCATCGAGCCGGTGATGGCCACCGGCTTTGCCTTTTTCCTTCTCGGCGAAGTCATCGGCCTCCTCCAAATTCTCGGCGGCCTGCTCGTCATCGCCGCCGTCGCTCTCCTTTCCGCAAGGTAGCCATTAGCGATTAGCCATCAGCCATTAGCCAATCTGCAATCAACCCCATGCCCTCTCTCTCCGTAATTTATTCCGATGAAACGCGCGCGGTCGAGTGCGCCGTTGGGCAAGTCATTGGCGAAGCCATTCCCGCCAGCGGCTTCCCATTGGAACAGCCCTGCGCCGGGCGCGGCACGTGCGGCAAATGCAAAGTGCTGGCCGAAGGCGAGTTGGCCGATCTGGACGAGATCGAAAAGAAATTTTTGCTTGCCGCCGAACGCGAGGCCAAAGTGCGTTTGGCCTGCCGCGCGCGCATCGCCGGGAACGCGCAAGTGACGCTGACCCCCGTCGTCGTTTATTCCAACAAAGCCTTCACCCGTTCCAACGAATACAAAACCAACGATCACCCTCTTGGCCTCGCCGTCGATCTCGGCTCGACCACGGTGGCGGCTTTCCTCGTTTCGCTGAAAACCGGCATGGTGTATGCCGGAGCCGCCGCGCTCAATCAACAAACCATCTTCGGCGCCGATGTCATCGCCCGGCTCGCGGCGGCAGAAACCGATTCGCTCAAACTCTCCGCGCTGGCGCAGGCCTCCATTTATCAAGCCGTTGCCGCGCTCAAACTTTCCAAGCGCGTGCTGGCTCGCATTCAGCGAGCCGAAATCGTAGGCAACGCGGCCATGCACCATTTGCTCATGCGTTACCCGGTGCACACGTTGGCCGTCGTGCCGTTCCAACCTTACGACCGCACTGCGATTCCGGACGCGGGCGATTTCTTCAGCACTCTCTTTCCCGCGCAAGCGCGCGTGTCGCTCGCGCCGCTCATCGGCGGTTTCGTCGGCTCCGACACCACTGCCTGCCTCGCTTACTTCGGTTTTGATCGCGCCAGCGAGCCGATGCTGGCTATCGATCTCGGCACGAACGGCGAAGTGATGGCAACCAACGGGCGCGACATCCTCGTGGCCTCCACCGCCGCGGGCCCGGCCTTCGAGGGCGTGAACATCTCCTGCGGCACCCGCGCAGTGGACGGCGCAATCGTGGATGCCGCGCTCAACGATGGGCGGCTTCACCTCGCCACCATTGGCAATCGGCATCCCATCGGCCTCACCGGATCGGGATTGCTCAGCGTCGTTCACGCGCTGAAATGCGCCAGAGTGGTGGAGGCCAGCGGGCGATTGGTTGATCGCCACGATCTACTGCCCATCGAAGAGGGCGCAGATGAAATTGCGCGGGTGAGACTCGGCGACCGGGTGACGCTGACTCAAATGGACGTGCGCGAACTGCAAAAAGCCAAAGCCGCCATTCGCGTGGCCGCCGACATCGCCCTCGAACGACTCGGCGTGCGCCCCGAAGACTTGCGCCGCGTGGTTCTCACCGGATCGTTTGGCAGTCAATTGAACATCGAGGCCGTGCTCGGCGTGGGGCTGATCCCCACCGTGGATCGCTCGCGCGTCGAATTGATCGCCAACGGCGCGGGGCTCGGCGCGGCCATGTTTTTGCGCGACGACGGATTCAAAATCGGCGAGGCGTTGGCCGAACGCACGGCGCACGTCGAGCTCGACCTCGAGCCGGAATTCAACATGCGCTTTGTCGAGTGCATGGGTTTGGAGTAAATTTCACTACCGGACAGTTTCTGGTTCAAGCGCGAATGAACTTGGGATAGGTTGATCATGGTTGAGCAGATACTCCAACAGCCGCAGACCTAATTGGAACAGGCTCAGATCACAGCGATGACTCCGATGAATGACCGGCACCCAATCGTCTGCGTGCGCGATGGCGCCCAAGTAAATGACCCACAGGTAAGCCAAGCCTGCGGCGAACATCAGCCGC
>VGOW01000029.1 GCA_016875735.1 Chloroflexota bacterium
CTGGAGGCGCGGCGGGTTTGGGCGTTGGTTTGGGTGGAGGCGGCGGCTTGGCCGCAGGAGGTTTGGGAGGATTCGGTCGAGCGGGTGGCGGAGTCGGTTTTCTTGGGGGAGGGCCTCCGGCTTTCTTGAATGAACTATCGGTTGGAGGATCAAACGGAAGGTCGGGGCGCTTACGATGGCTGTTCATTTTTCATTGGGCTCCATTGAGAAAAAATACCTCTGCGCGCGTCCGTCGCGCGCAGAGGTATTCTATCTCAGTTTGCGCGGGGTGCGCAATCAGGAGACGGTGCAGTTGGAGAAAACGGGGAAGGCGTCGGGGTTGATCACATACCACACGGATTCGCCTTTGCTGTTCTCGCCCTGTTGCAGTGCAACCTGATATTTGCAGGTGCGCGTTTCGCTGTCGCCATCAGCATAGTTGATGCAGATGTCGATGTCCACGTTGGCGGTGGCGTTGGTGTCGTTGTATTGATTAACCTTCGTGCGGTTTTCAAGGACGGTGATCTCGGTGAGCAGTCCGCCCACGTCTTGCAGAGTCTGATCGGGATTTTGATACCGCTGGCGCATGGCAAGTTTCTGCGATTGCAGGATCACTTGCGCGGCGATGCTGTCGTTGACGTAGCGGGTGAATGTTTCATCGGGAGTGGCGGCGGCTTGGCTGTCGGGCGCGTTGCCCACATCTTCACCGGCGCGCGGCGTGGGAATGGGGTTGCCGCCTTGCGGCAGAACTTCGTTCCCGCACGCGGCCAACGCGATGCTCACGGCCAGCGCGCACAGCATCAGGCGGAAGAGCAGTGTTGTTTTGGTCATGTGTGCCTCCAGTGTGAGTAGATGAGTGAACCAATGATGCGCACATTGTTGCATTGCTCTGCGCTCAAGCCAACGGGCTAATGGTCATGGAGTCGATAGCGATCTCGGAAACGTTTCTGAAACAAAACCGGGCTTCCTGTCAAAGCCCGGTTGCAAACTCGCTTATGTGATCGCTCCAGCGTTGGCGCGAAGGTAGGCTTCCATGAAATCGTCGAGGCTGCCATCGAGCACCGCGTTCGTGTTGCCCGTTTCGTGATCGGTGCGATGATCCTTCACCATTTGATAAGGGTGAAGGACGTAGGAGCGAATCTGATTCCCGAACTCGGCCTTCACATAGTCGCCTCGCAGTGCGGCGATCTCTTTCGCTCGCTCTTCCACCCTAAGTTCGTACAATTTGGCCCGCAACACCTTCATCGCGTTCTCGCGGTTCTGAGTCTGCGAGCGTTCGTTTTGGCAAGTGACGATGATGCCGGTGGGAATGTGCCGGATGCGGATGGCCGTTTCGTTCTTCTGCACGTTCTGCCCGCCCGCTCCCGACGATTTGTACGTTTCGATTTCGATCTCCGTCGGGTTGATCACCACTTCGTCGTCGTCTTCGAGCTGCGGCAGAACTTCGACTTGCGCGAACGAAGTGTGGCGGCGATGGGCCGAATCGAACGGCGAGAGACGCACTAGTCGGTGTACGCCCTTCTCGGCTTTGAGATAGCCGAAGGCCTGCCGCCCGGCTACGGTGAGAGTCACGCTTTTGATTCCGGCCTCTTCGCCGTCGGTGTGATCGATCTCTTCAACTTTGTAGCCGCGACTCTCCGCCCAACGCATATACATCCGCAGAAGCATCTGCGCCCAATCCTGCGCGTCCACCCCGCCCGCTCCGGAGTGAATGGAAAGAATGGCGTCGCCGTGATCGTGCTTGTCGGTGAAGATGGATTCAAAGTCGAGGCGGGCGATCTCGGCCTCGACGGAGTCCCATTCGGAGTCGAGATCGGGGCGCAGACTCTCATCGTCGAGCGACGAGAGTTCGAGCGAGTCGGCGATGCGCCGCATCAACGATTGCCACGTGGTCACGGTCTCTCGCACTTCGGAGAGTTCACGCATGGCGGCGCGGGCGTTCTGGGGGTTGTTCCAAAAATCGGGGGATGAAGCGGCGGCTTCGAGTTCGGCGAGGCGCTTCTCTTGATTGGGGATGTCAAAGACGCTCCAGCAAACGCTGGGCTTTCCTCTGGCTTTCGGAAAATTTTTCGACAAGGTCTTGCATTACGATTTACTCCAACAATCCATCCACAAAGGCTTCCGGGTCGAACGGCACAAGGTCATCCAGTTTTTCGCCCAGCCCGGCATACACAATGGGCAGGCCCAGATCGCGATGAATAGCGAAGGCCACGCCGCCTTTGGCCGAGCCATCGAGTTTGGTGAGCACCAGCCCGGTCACGCCCACCGCTTCGGTGAAGGCTTTGGCCTGCGCGAGTCCGTTCTGCCCGGTGGTGGAATCGAGCACGAGCAACACGGCGTGCGGCGCGCCGGCGCTGGCTTTGGCCGCCACACCGCGCACCTTCTTCAATTCTTCCATCAAATTGAATTTGGTGTGCAGTCGCCCCGCCGTGTCCACAATGACGAGATCGGCGCGGCGGGCGCGCGCGGCGGCAATCGCATCATACACCACCGCGCCGGGGTCGCCGTTGGGCTGACCGGCGATCACTTCCACGTTGAGTCGATGGCCCCACTCTTTGAGTTGATCGATGGCGGCGGCGCGGAAGGTGTCGGTGGCGGCGAGGATCGGGGTGACGCCGTCACGGTCGTGGAGCAGTTTCGCCAGTTTGGCCGTCGTCGTCGTTTTGCCCGATCCGTTGACGCCCACCATCAGCAATACTGCCGGGTCGCCGAGCAAGCGCGGCAGGGGGGCGGCCTTCAATTGCGCGATCAATTCCTGCCGCAAGAACGCGCGCAGATCGTGTTCTTGCGTAACGCCTTCGTCTCGAACGTGTTTCTTCAGTCGGGCGATGAGTTCGCCCGCCACTGCCACGCCCATGTCGGCCTGAATGAGCGTGGCTTCCAATTCGTCCCACGTGTCGTCGGTGATCTCCGACGCGCCGACGATGGAGGCGATGCGGCCAAACACCGCTTGCCGCGTGCGGGTGAGTCCTGCCGTAAAATTCTTCAATGAGTCGAGCACGCGCGGGATTATACCAGTTGGTCGAGTAGTCGAGTGGTCAAATGGCCGCTTGGCCCAGACAGTTGACCACTCGGCCAACAGACCCCATTGACCATTCGCCATTGTTTCATTGTTCATTGTCTCATTGTTCATTTATAATTTCCCCATGCCTCAACTCTCTCATATTGACTCGGAGGGCCGCGCGCGAATGGTGGATGTGGGCCACAAGCCCGACACGGAGCGCGTGGCCGTGGCCAAAGGCGAAGTGCAGATGAAAGCCGAGACGCTGGCGCTTATCCGCGACGGCGCGTTGAAAAAGGGTGACGTGCTCACGGTGGCGCAGTTGGCCGGAGTGATGGCCGCCAAAAAGACATCCGAACTGATCCCGTTATGCCACCCGCTGGCCCTCACACATATCGGTGTCGAACTGGAATTGAAGGATGGCGAATCGCCGCGAGTCGAAATCACGGCCACCGCGCGAACAACGGGAAAGACCGGCGTGGAAATGGAAGCGCTGGCGGCAGTATCCGTCGCCGCGCTCACCGTGTACGATATGGCCAAGGCCGCCGAGAAGACGATGCGCATCACCAATGTGCGGCTGGTGGAGAAGCGCGGCGGCAAAAGCGATTACGTGGCATAAGCAAAATTGTTTACCGCCGAGACCCAGAGCGCGCAGAGAAAACGCGGAGCGATTCAAAAAAGAATCTCCGCGTTCTCGGCATCTCTGCGGTGAATAAACGACAAACGTGAAAGTCTCCATTCTCTTCTTCGCCACCCTCAAAGATCGCGCCAAGACGAATCGCGCGGAACTCACTTTGCCCGAGTCGGCGACTCTTGCCAACCTCAAAACGGAAATCGTCGCTCGCTTCCCCGACGTAGCCCCGGCCCTGCCCACCTGCATTGCCTCGCGCAACCATGAATTCGCCGTTGATACCGACCCCCTCGCCGACGGCGACGAGATCGGACTCTTCCCGCCCGTCAGCGGCGGAAGCGATCAGCATTCAGCCTCCAACCACCCAACCACCCCGCGCCAGCGCCCCGTAGCGCCAGCAGAGTGGGAACCACCCAACCACCCAACCCTCTTCCGCATCACTAACGAGTCCCTCGACCTCGACGCCCTCGTCGCCAGCATCACCCTGCCCAGCACCGGCGCGGCCTGCATCTTCACCGGAATGGTGCGCGGCCTCACCGCGCGTGACGATCCGCACGAAACAACGTACCTCGAATACGAAGCCTACGCGCCAATGGCCGAAGCCAAAATGAAACAAGTGGCCGATGAAATCCGCGAGCGATGGCCCACCGTCGAGGGCATCGCCATCGTTCAGCGCATCGGGCGGCTCGACCCCGGCACGCCCACTGTGCTCATCGCCTGCTCCGCCGCCCACCGCGACACGGGCGTGTTCGAAGCCGCGCGATACGGAATCGACCGGCTGAAAGAGATCGTGCCGGTGTGGAAGAAAGAAGTGGGGCCGGACGGGCAGGAATGGGTGGAAGGAAAATACCTGCCCGGCGAGAAAGACAAAGCACAATGAAAAAGTGCCTCTATTGCGCCGAAGAAATCGCCGCCGATACCATCCTCTGCAAACACTGCGGCCAAACGCAACTGCCCGCCAATCGGCTCAACGTCGTCGTATCCCTTTCGATCTTCAACGTCGCCATTCTCATCGCATTGCTATACTGGATTCTGAGTCAACTGATCTGGTTGCCGCTCACGCAAACCGCATTCTATGTTGCCATCGACTCGTTCGGCCTGCAAGAGTATGTGCCCTACTGGACGGGCGCCATCGAAATGCGCGGCCTGCTCAACGCCAATTGGCTTTTGCTCGGCGGCCTCGTTTACCTTCCGGCGATCACCATCATGACCATGCGGCTCGGACTGCGGCGCACTGCCGCCACTGCGCTCTTCGCGCCGATGCCCTTCGCCATCATGGATGTGTGGTCGTGGTGGTATCGTTCCATTGATGTGCCGCCCGGCGCGCCACCCGATGCGGTGCGGCCACTGCCGGGCATCGTGCAATTCATCGCCGTGCTCGCGGCCTCAGCCATCGTCACAGCCATCGCGCATCTTTTGCTGATGGGGATGATCACTTTGACCGCGCGAGTCCGTCTTCCGGCATTGGCGATAGAGACTCGACCTGTACCGCCCGCCGTGACGCCGCCGCCGAAATCAACGGACACAAATGGGGTGCCGACTCCGCCCCCACCGGAACCGAGCGCCCCACCCGAGGGCGCGGAGACGGAGTCGCCGGAGAAAACGGATGGGGGTGCGCCGGGCGCCCCCGCCCGATTCGCCATTCCCGTGTGGGCCATGCTCGCCGGGTTGGGGCTCTTAATCATCATCGGCATCGTGCTGATCCTCGTCGCGCTTTGCGTGTAAAAAGGAGAATGAATCAATGAGTCATCGAGTCGTCATCACCGGAATGGGGGCGCTGACCCCGCTGGGGTTGAACGTGAAAGAAAGTTGGGAGTCGTGCGTGAACGGCAAGAGCGGTGTGGGGCCGATCACGCTGTTCGATGCGACGAATTATTTGGTGAAGATCGGGTGCGAAGTGAAGAACTTCGACCCGGCAAAATATATGGATGCGAAAGAGGCGCGGCGGCGCGACCGCTATCAGCAACTCGGCACGGCGGCGGCCAAAGAGGCGCTGGCCGATTCGGGGCTGACGATTGACGAGAACAACGCCGGGCGCGTCGGCGTGATTTTTGGATCGGGCGGCGGCGGACTCATTTCATTGCAAGAGGCGGTGGAGACGATTGTCGCCAGCGGCCCGCGCCGAGTCGATCCCTTCACCATTCCCAAACTGATGACGAACGGCGCGAGCGGGTTGATCGCCATCGACACCGGGGCCAAAGGCCCGACGATGGCGGTGGGGTCGGCCTGCGCGTCGGGGGCGGACAGCATCGGGCTGGCCTTCAAGTTGGTTCGCGGCGGCGAGATCGACGCGGCGATTGCCGGAGCAAGCGAGGCCAGCATCAGCAAAGTGGGCATCGGCGCGTTTGATCGGCTGGGGGCAATGAGCCGCCGCAACGACGACTATTCGATGACGCCGCAGCCGTTCGACAAGAATCGCGACGGGCTGGTGATGGGCGAAGGCGGCGCGGCGTTGGTGATTGAAGAACTGGATCATGCGCGCGCGCGCGGCGCGAACATCGTGGCCGAGATTGCCGGGTATGCCGCCGCCGGCGACGCCTTTCACATCACCGCGCCCGAAGAGAGCGGCGCGGGCAGCGCTTCGGCGATGCGGTTGGCCTTGCAGGATGCGAAGGCAAACGTCGAAGGCGTGGATTACATCAACGCGCACGGCACGGGCACGCCGCTCAACGACGCCGCCGAGACTCGGGCCATCAAATCCGCCTTCGGCGAAACGGCCTACAAGATTCCGGTGTCGTCCACCAAATCAATGACCGGGCATATTATGGGCATGACCGGCGCGCTGGAGGCGATCTGGTGCGCGCTCGCCATCCGCGACGGGGTGATGCCGCCGACCATTCACTACCAGACTCCCGATCCCGATTGCGATCTCGATTGCATCCCCAACACGGCGCGGGAGAAGAGAGTGAACGTGGCGATGAGCAACTCGTTTGGCTTCGGCGGGCACAATGCGGTGCTGGTGATTAAGCGGTTTAGCGAATAGCGACTCGCCCCCACCCCATCCCTCCCCCGCTTCGCGGGGGAGGGTGTTTTTTAGCCGAGCAACTTGATCAGAACAATACCCATTGCCACGCACGCCGCGCCGGCAACTTTCATCGCCGTTCCCTTTTCATTCAGAAACCAGACACCCACCAGCACACCGAACACCACACTCACTTCGCGAGTCGCTCCGGCGTAACTGGCCGGGGTGCCATTGCGAATGGTGTAGAGCACAATGATGTAGGCGGCCATATTGGTGATCCCGGCAATGACACTACCCAGCCAATTGAGCCGCAGTTCGTTTTTGAGGTTGCTCCATCCCACTTCGCGCAGTGTGATGGGCGTGATGAAAACCCAAGTGATGCACAGCGCAATGTAAGTATAGAGCAGTGGGTCGAGGTGAGAAATGCCCACCCGGTCAATCACGCTGTAGAGTGAAATGCACAGCCCGGCGAGCAACGCCCAACGCGGGCCGGAGTGATTGAGCGCGCGCAGCGGCTCGCGCCACGCGCCGAGGCGGGGAAGGTTGATGAGGTAAAGTCCCGCCGCAATGGCCATCACCCCCAACGCGCCGCCAAGGCGAGGCCGCTCATTGAGCCACACGCTCGCCCAAATCATCAGCAGAACCGGCGCGGTGCCGCGCGCCAGTGGATAGATGATAGAGATTCCGTCGCCTTTGGAATAGGCTTTGGCGATGGAATAATAGTACAGCGCTTCGAACACCGCGCTGAGGATCATGATACCCAGCACTTGCAGTGACACCGGGCGCCAGTCGAAGATGAGCGCCGGGGAAAAAAGCACACAGCCCCACAACAGCACCCACCACACCAGCGCGTTGCGGTTGGCCGCCTTTCGCAGAGCAACATGAGAGACCACGTGAATACATGCAGAAAAAAGTATGAGCGATAAGTTGGTGAGCGTCATTGCCTTGTCGTTTCATTTTCTATCGTTTATAATGCGCTTCAGATTCGGGGAGTGGCTCAGCTCGGCTAGAGCGCACGGTTCGGGTCCGTGAGGTCGGAGGTTCAAATCCTCTCTCCCCGACACCCGGCCTCACAGATGGTGAATTGTACTATCTGTGAGGTTGTCGTTTAAATCGTCGCCGATTCGCCCGTTTGGAATCTCAGCGGAGTCGCATACAATTGAGGGGAGACAGCCTGCCCTGTGGCCGCCGACGAGGCGGTTCACTCCGATCCATGAAGCGCATCCACTATCGCGATTTCAAGATCGCGTTTCTATCGAAACGCGGCAAAGCCTACATCCTCACTGTCGAAGCGCCGGGGGCAAGGGCCGCAGCGAGATGAAGCTCGATCTCGACGAGATGCTGGGCGCGTGGGTGGAATTGGGGGAATCGGTTCGGCGCGGACGGACAAGCGGGCCGGCCACCGAGGCGCCGCTCACGCCCGTCGAGCGCGCCGGCGAAACCCTGTTCGAATCCCTCTTCACCGGCAAAGTCAAAGAACTGTGGGCCTACAGTCTCGGCCAGCAATACGAAAAGACGCTGACCGAAATGACCGGCCTGCGCGTCAAACTCGAGATGGATCCCGACGTGCCCGAAATGGCTCAATTGATGAGCCTGCCGTGGGAGTTCCTCTATCGCGCCGATGAGCGCCGCTTCCTCTGCCTCGATCCATCCACCCCGCTCGTCCGCTACCTCAACGTTCCTCAACCCATCGCGCCATATAAGTTCGCGCCTCCGCTGCGGATTCTGATGGTGATCTCCCGCGCCACTTCCGACGCCAACAAATACGCCCCGCTCGATCTGGCCACCGAACGCAAACGCATCGAAGAGGCATGGACCAACGTCCCCAACGTGGAAGTGGATTTTTTGCCGCGCGCCACTCTCACGGCCCTCCGCCCCAAACTTCTCCAGCGCGATTACCACGTTCTGCATTTCATGGGGCACGGCGATTTTGATCTCAACGAGGGAAAGGGCGTGCTGTTGTTCGAGGACGATTCCGGCGACGCCCACCCCATCAACGGGCGTGATCTCGCCGATCAACTGATCGGCAAACAATCACTGCGGCTCGTTTTCCTCAACGCCTGCGAAAGCGCCCGCATGAGCGACGCGCCCGGCCACGACCCCTTCGCCGGAACCGCCGCCGCGCTGGTCATGAGCGGCATCCCCGCCGTCATCGCCATGCAGTATCCCATCTCCGATCGCGCCGCCATCACCTTCGCCTCCGCGTTTTACACCAACCTCGCCGGGGGATGCCGGTGGATCAGGCCACCACCGAAGGGCGATTGGCCGTGCGCGGCAAGTTTCGGAATCAAATGGAATGGGGCACGCCGGTTCTTTTCATGCGAACGGACGACGGCCAACTGTTCGACGTGGAGGCGGCCTCCCTGCCCGCGCCGCTGGATATTTCCAACGCGATGGTCGCCGCCCTCCGCGAGTGTTTCAGCGAGTCGCAACCGGCCATTGTTGCCGCTATTCCCATTCCTCAACAAGCCGAATCGATTCTGTGGCTCAAGCGCGCGCTCGACAGCGTGTTGATACTCAACGCCGAGAGCATCGCCACCCTTCGCGCCGCGCTGTCCCATTTTCGGGGTTGGCCCGAAGCCTTCGCCCTGTTTCAAGAGTTACTGCAAGAACCGCTGTTGCAGCGCCGCGCCCGCGCCGCCGGAGAATCGTTAGCCAAAGAATATGAACGCGCTGTCTTCGAGTAAACCATGAACATTGGCGGGAGTATCGGCAGATACACAATCACCGAAGAGATCGGCAGGGGCGGCATGGCCGCCGTCTTCCGCGGCTTCGATCCGAGTCTCGGTAGAAGCGTGGCGATCAAACTATTGCCGCGCGAGTTTGCCTACGGCCCCGATTTCCTCGCGCGTTTCCAACGCGAGGCCCGCACCCTCGCCACGTTAGAGCATCCCTCCATCGTGCCCATCTACGATTACGGCGAACACGAAGGCCAGCCATATATCGTGATGCGCTACATGGAGGGCGGCTCACTGCAGGAGCGTTTGCAGAGAGGCGCCCTGGCCCGCGACGAAATTGTCCGCATCATTTCCAGCATGGCCTCGGCCCTCGACTATGCCCATTCACGCGGCATCATCCATCGGGACATCAAACCCGCCAACATTCTTTTTGACCAAAGAGGCAACGCCTATTTGGTGGATTTCGGCATCGCCAAACTTCTTCAGGCAAGCACCACGCTTACCGGCGAAGGAATCATTGGCACACCCACTTACATGAGCCCGGAACAGGGGATGGGCAAGGCCATTGACAGCCGAAGCGACATTTACGCGCTTGGCATATTGCTGTATGAGATGCTCACCGGCCGCGCCCCCTACACTGCCGACACGCCGCTGAGCGTGATGATGAAGCACTTCACCGATCCCGTTCCGCAATTAGACTCCACCGAACTGGCGCAACTCAGACTTCCTCCCACCATCAACCTCATCTTCACCCAAGCCCTCGCCAAAAACCCCGACAGCCGATATTCGACACCCACCGCGTTCGCGGCGGACGTTGCCCGGCTATTCGCTGGCGGCTCCGCTCCCGCGCCCACTGGCCATGTGTCGCTGCCCCCGCCGCCCATCGCCCCCACTTCAACAATGGTCGGCCCTGCACTGCCCCCCATCAAGTCAGCGACTCTCCCGACTCCAGTCTCAAGAGAGAAGCAACCCTCTGCCATCGAGCGAATCGCCGAACGGCTGAAAAACATCTTCGCCCCTTCATCGACTCCCACGCCGCCGCCGGTGCGCCCCCCGCCCCCTGATGTCACCCTCGTCCGTCTCCCTCGGCCAGGGCCCACTGTTGTCTCCGCCGCGCTGCCATCGGGCACCATGTTTTTGCGGCGCGGCCTCGAAGCCGTCATTAGCCCCAGCAACGATGCCATCATCGAAGACTGGCTCGACCTCTACTCGGCAAAACAGCTGGGACAAAAACTTTTGCGAAGCGGCGAGCGCCCTCATCTTCTGCTCACCGGCTACGGCAGTTTCGGCAGCACCTCGCTCGTCAAAGGCCTCACCAAACGCATCGCCGCCGAGTCGGGCGCAGGCGACGGCCTCCTCGCCCTGCGACTCGAATTAGGGCGGCATAGCCGCATCTCGCTGTACGTGAACGAAAGAAAAGTGGGCGCCGCCACCGTGGCCGACCCGCCGGAGCGGCGGGCGCTGGCCGCCAAAGTGGAAGCCGCTTTGCAAAGTGATGAAGACTCCGACTCCCCTCACATCGTCTCGCACAAAGCCGACGCCCTCGCCGCGCTGTTGATCGAACTTCTCGACACCCTCGACGGACAAATCAGCAACACTGCGCTCGACGCCGCCCTCAAACGCGCCTGCAAGCAGCACCCCCAACGCCTCATCATCTTTTTCGACCGCATCGACCGGCACGACCTCATGGCCGCCCTGCTCGAGTCGTGTATCGTCGATCATCCGCAGGTGTCCGCTGTCGTCATCGCCCGCCGCGAGAAATACGACGAGTGGCCGGCCGATATTCAATTGGTGTTGGACGACGCGGGATTCGACGAATGGTATGTGCGCCGGTTGTGGGATCGCGATATCGATCTCACCCGCGAACTCAGTCAACTTCTTGTCCGCAGCCTCCCCGCCGGAGACGACGATACCCAGCAGAAGATGCTCGATCTGTTATTCGATCATCTCGCCTTCAAAGCGCGCGGATCGTTGGGCAGCGCCCTGCGCGAACTGAAAGACGAGCGCGGCTGGCTGCAAGACAACGCCGGGCAAATGCTCGATGTCTCCGGCAAGTTCATGAGCAACCGCGAAGAGATCGAACACAACGCGCACGCGCATCGATTGCTGAAGCGCAACTACGATAGCATCCTTCAGAGTCTTTTCAACGACGCGCCGGGCGCCGACCGCGCGCTGGTGGGCGTGCACCACCTCATGGATTGGATTCGCAAACACCCGATCTTCACTCGCGCCCAGCTCAACGACGCGGCAAAAACACAGCCGATCATCGTCTCCGATCAAGAGCCCCTCGTGCGCGCCGTCACCGATAACCTCCTCCAACTTTTGCGCGCCGAAGGATACTTGGCCGGAGGGGAGGAAGAATTCCGCGTGAGTTGGCGGCAACCCGTTCAAGTCGCGCCGCCCCCGCCGCCCGCATCCAAACCTCCAGCGCCTTTTCCCGCTCCCGTCGCCGCGGCGATGGCCGCGCCTTCCACCATCGTCGCCGCGCCCCCCGCCCCTGCGCCGCCCCCGCCGCACAAAGGCCCACTGCGAATCGGACTCATCGGCGGGCAAAGCGATACGCCTTCGCGCGCCAACGCCATCGCCGCTCAATTAGCCTTCGAGATCATGGAAAGCGGTCACCGCTTGATCACCACCGACCGCGCCGGCGCTGATCTTCGACTGCATCGCAAGTTGTGGCGGTATTGGCACGCCCGCGCCGATACCATCATGCCGGGCTTTGAGCCCGTCACCATCGTGGCCGTGTCGGCTCGCCCCGCCGAGTCGCTGTATATCGCCGTCACCCGCGCCGCGAGCGCCGCAGGCCAATTAGAAGAATTGCTCGACGACAGCGACGCGCTGATCGTCGTCGGCGGCGACGCCTCTGCCGAAACCATTTTCTCGCTCGACAACATCCGCCTCGCCGCCAAACGGGGCAACGTCCCCCTCGTCCCCGTCGGCTCTGCGGATGAAACCGTTGCTCGACTATGGGCGCAGACGAACGACAAACTCGGCGAACAATTCGCCGGCCGCGTCACCGGCGCGCAGTTTGCCGAAGTCGGCCCGAGCGCCGAATATATTCCCGACGTCGCTCGATCAACTTTGAAATTGATTGAAAAGATTTTGCAGTAAGCGAAGCCTGGATGAATTGAGAGAGGGCGGATCAAGACTCTGGATCGAGATAAGTGCGCGCCAACGCATGATACTTCGCTGCGCCGATCTCTACCCACTGCGACGAACTGCCATCCAACTCTTTTTTGATCTTGGCCGGGACTCCGGCGGCTAACATTCGCGGCGGCACGCTCATCCTTTCCGCCACCACACAACCCGCGGCGATCATGCTGTGCTCGCCCACTCGCGCGCCGTTCAACACCGCCGCGTTGATTCCGATCAGCGCCCCGCGCTCGATCACACAGCCTTCCAACACCGCGCCGTGCCCAATCGTCACGTTCTCGCCGACGAGAGTCTCGCCGCCTTCCGGCACGTGAACGGTGACATTATCCTGCACATTGCTCCCCCGCCCGATCACGATGCGCCCGTGATCGCCGCGCAGCACCGCGCCGAACCACACACTGCTGTTCTCGGCAATTTCCACATCGCCGATCAGCACTGCCGTCGGCGCGATAAAAACATTGGCCCCGATCGTTGGAAGTTTGCCGTGATGCTCGATGATCACGGCAGCCCCGCCGCTTCTTTCAGCGCCCGCGCCGTGAACACGTGCGCCATCTTCTTGCGATACGACAGCACCGAATCCGTGTTGTCCATCGGCTTCGCCAAACGCGCCGCCGCCTGCGCCACCGACTCGACCGACTCGGGCGTGATCCGATTCCCGATCAGAATCGACTCGGCTTGCGGCACAACCACCGGGCGCGACCCCACCGCGCCCAACACCACTTTGGCATAAGCGCACGCGCCGTCGCCGGCCAGCCTCAGCGCAACGGCCACGCCCAGAATCGGGAAGTCGAACGACCCGCGCCGCCGCAATTTCAGATACACACTTCGCAGTCCGTTGGCGGGCGGGATCAGAATCTCGGTGAGGATTTCGTCGGCGGCTTTGGTCAAATGATCTTTGCCGTCATCGCGATACAGTTCATCCACCGGAATCACGCGCTCGCCGCGCGGCCCGATCAGCCTCACGCTCGCCCCGAGCGCAATCATCACCGGCGCCGTGTCCGACGACGAAGCCGCCCAACAGCGCGAGCCGCCCGGCGCAACGAGGCAAATGTCGCCGTCCTTCTTCATGCAAAAGCCGATGGACTTGCGCCAGTGATAGGTTTGATTGTAATAGTTGCATCGCGTGTCGAGGCACAGGTTGCCGCCGATGGTGCCCGTGTTGCGCAGTTGCGACGTGGACACATCGCCGGCCGCGCGAGCCAATGCCGGATACGATTGCGCGATGACGGGAGGCCGACTCACTTGCGCCAGCGTGACTCCGGCTCCGATCGTCAAACCAGAGTCGGCGTCGCCCGTCACTCGTTGGAGTTCGGCGATGGCGCGCAGACTCACGAGCGACTTCGGCTCGAACTGGCGGCGCTTCATGTTGGGAAACAGATCGGTGCCGCCAGCCACAATCATCGCCTCCGCGCCGCGCTCGGAGAGCATGGCCACGGCTTCAACAACAGTATGGGGAGAGAGATACTCGAAGGGAGGAAGTCGAAGCATGGTTGTTCGTGGAGAGTGGAGGGTAGAGGGTGAAGCGAGTCGCCACACGCCCCACGCGTCACGCTCCACGCAATTTCGGCGCTTGCGGGTGCGGCTCCACCCGCACTGGCTCGGGGAAGACAAACGAGGGCACGCCCTTCGGTCCCACGCGCGGTTCTTTGCCTTCGGCTTTGAGGGCTAATGCCTTCAACACTTTGTCGGCAGTGATCGGCAGTTCGTCGATGCGCACGCCCACCGCATCGTACACGGCGTTGGCCACGGCGGGCGGCACGGGGAGCAGAGGCCCCTGCCCGGCCTCTTTCGCGCCGAACGGCCCTTCGGGGTCAATCGGCTCGACGAGAATCGTTTCCACTTCGGGCATATCCATCATCGTGAGACTCTTGTAATCGAGCAGTGAAGGAATCTTATGCTGGTTGCGGCGGAAGTCTTGCTCTTCCATCAGCGCTTCGCCCAGCCCCATGTACACACTGCCTTCGGTCTGACCGATCACAAGCAGGGGATTGATCGCCCGGCCGCAATCGTGCGCGATCCAAATCTTCTCCACTTTGATTTCGCCCGTCTCCGGATCCACGTCCACTTGCGCCACGCAGGCCGAATAACTGTACGCGGGACTCGGCCCCACGCCCGAGCCTCTGAACGGCCCGGCGAGTTTGGGCGGCGTGTAACTGCCCATCGCGCCCAGCCCGCCATGTTTGGCCTCGGCCAACTGCGCGGCTTGCGCGAAGGTCAGCGAGCGCCGCTCGTCGTCAATGCAATAGATCGAGTTGTTCTTCGCCGCCAACGCTTCGACGGGCAGTTGTAGTTTTTCGGCGGCGGCTTCCATAATCAACTTCTTCAGTTTCGACGCCGCCTCAATCGCCGCGTTGCCCATCATGAACGTCACCCGGCTCGAATAGCTGCCGAGATCGATTGGCGTGAGGTCGGTGTCGGAGACGGTGAGTTGGATGGCGTCGAGGGAGACGCCAAGCACTTCGGCCACTGTGTAGGCCAACACCGAGTTCGATCCCTGCCCGATGTCGGTGGAGCCGCACAGCACGGCCACGCCGCCGCCGCGATCAATTTTGATCTGCACCGATGTGTGCGGCATGTTGTTCCAATAAATCGGCAGGCCCGCGCCGCTGAGGTAGCTGCTGCACGCGAGCCCCACGCCTTTGCCGAAAGGCAGTTTGCGGTGCTTGTCGTTGAAACCGGAGGCGGCGGCCACTTTATCAATGCACTCGCCGAGCGCGCACGAAGTGATGCGCAAGTGATTCACCGTGTATGAGTTTTCGTCCACCACAAACTTGCGCCGGATGTCCACCGGGCTGATGCCGATGGCTTCGGCAATTTTGTCGAGCTGTATTTCCATGCCGAAGCGCGGCTGGGGCGTGCCGTGCCCGCGCTTGGGGCCGCACGCCGGTTTGTTAGTGAAGGCGCGCATCCCTTCGAATTTATAAGTCGGAACTTTGTAAGTGACGGGTTGCAGCGCGCCGGTGTAATACGTGCTGGCGACTCCGTAGGATCCGTATGCGCCGCCATCGAGAAACGTTTTGAAGTGCATGGCCGTGATCGATCCGTCTTTGCGAACTCCGGTTTTGGCCCACATGAGGACGGGGTGGCGGCCCCGGTGCGCGTAGAAGACTTCTTCGCGGGTGAGGGCGATCTTCACCGGGCGGCCGGTGATCATCGAAAGTTTGGCCGCCGCCACTTCATGCGGCAGTGGATCGCTTTTGCCGCCGAACCCGCCGCCCACCGGGGTGGCGATGATGCGCACACGGCTCGGCGCAATGGCGAGCGCTTTGGACAGCGCGCGATGAACATAGTGCGGGCACTGAGTGGAAGACCAAAGGGTAAGCTTGCCGTCGGCGGTGTAGTGAGCCACTACCGCGTGTTCCTCCATCGGCAGGTGCGTGTTGCCTTGATAGAAGAACGTGTCCTCGCGGACGTAGTCGGCGGCGGCGAAACCGGACTCGGTGTCCCCGAATTCCAACGCCACCATTTTGTGGACGTTGCCCTGATCGCCGTAATCTTGAATCGGCTCGCCCTCTTTGGTCAGCACATCTTCGACCGACATGAACGCGGGCAGTTCTTCGTATTCAACGTCGATCAGATCGATGGCGCGTTCTGCCGTCTCCTCGTCCACGGCGGCCACCGCCGCAATCGGGTCGCCGACGAAACGGCCCTTGTCTCCGGCCAGCCCGGTTTCATCCTGACTCACGGGCAGGTTGCCATACTTCACCGGAAGATCGGCGCCGGTGATGATGGCGACAACGCCGGGCAGAGCCTGCGCCCGCGCCGTGCCGATGTGTTTGATCCGCGCATGAGGATAATGACAGCCGAGTATTTTGGCGTGCAGCATTCGCGGCATTGCCAGATCGTCGGCGTATTTTGTTTCGCCGGTCACTTTGCCCAGCGCGTCCACTTTGGGCAGGGGTTTGCCGATAAGAGTGAGTTCGTCAGTCATGGGATTCAGTAGCCAGTGATCAGTAATTGGTGATTGGTGATCGCTATCCGCGATCCGTCAATCACCGCCTTTCCGCCGCCAACTCCACCGCTTCGATGATTTTGCTATAGCCCGTGCAGCGGCACAGGTTGCCGGAAAGGGCTTGGCGAATGTCGTCGCGGGCGGGATGGGGATCGTGATCGAGCAGGGCTTTGGCCGAGATGAGCATGCCCGGCGTGCAGTAGCCGCACTGCGCCGCGCTCAATTCGGCGAAGGCGGTTTGGAGCGGGTGCGGCGTGCCATTGTGAGCCAGCCCTTCCACCGTGAGAATCTCGCGGCCCTGAATCTCGATGGGCAAAGTGAGGCACGACAGAGTCGGCTCGCCATCCACCAACACGGTGCACGCGCCGCACTCGCCCAACTCACAGCCGTGCTTCGTGCCAGTGAGATTCAAATCCTCGCGCAGCACTTCGAGCAAAGTTTTGTGAACCGGAACGTAGGCTTCGTAGTCTTCGCCGTTCACTCGTAACTTGATGAGTTGTTTCATACTTGTTCTCCTCACCCCTCCCCCTCTCCTGAACAACGCTCAGGAGAGGGGGAGGGGCCGGGGGTGGGAGCGTCGTCATTTACCGGAGAACTGCGGCTTGCGCTTTTCGCGGAAGGCGCGCAAGCCCTCTTTGTGATCTTCCGTGCCGAGCAGGATGCTCTGCGCCAAACCTTCCATCATGATGCCAGTCGTCTGATCCACATTAGCAACGTTGTTCAGAATCTTTTTCGCCAGCCCGAGCGATTGCGGCGCGCGCTTGAGCAGCATCTCGGCGTATTCGCGGGTCTCGGCCATCAGCCGGTCGGCGGGAACGACTCGATTGACGAGGCCGATCCCCTGCGCTTCTTTCGCTGGAAGCATCGTTCCGGCGAAGATCAACTCTTTGGCTTTGGCTACGCCGATCAATCGCGCGAAGCGGGCGCATCCGCCGATGCCGGGAATGAGGCCAATGTAATTTTCGCGGAAGCCGAGCGATGCTTCTTCAGATGCGAAACGGACATCGCACGCCAGCGCCAGTTCGAGTCCGCCGCCCGTCGCCGCGCCGTTGATTGCCGCAACCACTGGCTTCTCCAGCGTTTCGAGATCTTCGAAGAATTTGATCAGCCTACGGCTGTTGGCGCGGAAGTCGGGCGTGCGCCAGCCTTTCTCGAAGTGAGCGATGTCGCCGCCCGATGAGAACGCCCGCCCCGCTCCGGTGAAGATGATCACCCGCACCGCCTCGTCGAAGACCAGAGTCTCCGTGAGCGCGGTGAAGTCGTGGCGCATCTCCATGTTGATCGCGTTGAGGTGATCGGGGCGGTTGAGGATGACGGTGGCAATGCCGCCGCTCAACTCGTATTGCAGGGTCTTGAATTCCATATCAGTCTTCCTCAACCCACCGCACCACGTCGAACACGGTGCGACAATTGCGGCAATAGTATTGTGAGGCAAGCAAGAATTGCCCAAAGAGCGAAAAGAACTCGGTCTCGGTTGAGCCGCAAAACGGGCAGGCCACCTCCTCATCCGCCCCCCCTGAATCTTGAGGAGTTTGAGATTTGAGATTGGAGATTGCTTCATTGTTCATTGGCTTCCATCCCGCGCTCGTTCAACAACGATTTCATTTCCACAATCCACCGCGCGCGGAGCGAGTCGGCGCTTTCGGAGAGCGTGCCGTCGGCGGTCAATGTTCCATTGTAAGCCGAGGCCAGCCATTGCGCCGTCGGCGCCCACACCCGATTCACGGCGGCTTGCGCGGCGGCGCGCGTCCCAGCGTTGGCGGCCAATCGCTTGAGCCAGCCTTCGGCGTACAGGCGATGAAATTTTTCTTCCTGCAAAATTTTGCCCGCGCGCTGGCGAAGCGGCTCGTAGCGTGACTCGCGCGCGGCTTCGAACACCAATGAAAGGGCGCGGTCGAGCAACGCGCACGCGGCCACGAACTCGGCCCAACTCGCAAACGGCGCGTCGAGCAACGAAAGGTTGAAGCGCCGATCTCGTTTCTCTTCGCGGGTGTAGGCTTCGGGCGCGTCGGGCATCGAACTGAGCGCGGCGTACAAACTGCGCGCGTGCCCCAACTCATCCTGCGTCATCGCCGCCGCCGCCACCGCCGCTTCGAGCGTCGGCGCCCCGTTCGTCCATTCGGAGAAGCGGCGGCCCAGCGCATATTTGTTGTCGGCCAAGCCGATGATCAAATCGGCCAACGCATTTTGAGTGACTTGAGACACGGACTCTACTCCATGGGGATGACGCGAACGACCGACGACTCGGGGGCGGCGACCATTTCGAGCCAGCCCTCGCCGAATCGTTCGCGGGCGATCCGACTCAACTCATCGGGCCCACTCTCAACCGTGATCGCGCCGAGATACTCCAGCGGCTGTTGATATTCTTTTCGCCCGAAGATGAGAAACGTGTTCATCACGGCGCCTCGACGATGTGAATGACTGCCCGGCGCGGCACAGCGATCATTTCACTCCACGTCCATTCTTGATACACGGTGAAAGCATACACCCGCGCCAGTTCGACGTCCGGCGCGACGACGTTGCCCACATATCGCAATGGGTCTTCTGGTTTGATTTTGGCGAATACGTCGTACACGTCGCCCGCTGGTGATTCAGTCTTGCGGCTCTGAGTCATATGGCTACCCCGAATCGCCGCAGACGCTCTTTGCCTTTTTCGGTCAACCGGTTTCTCGTCCACGGCGGGTCCCAAACAATTTCGATCTGCACACTGTCCACGCCCGGCTCGCGCAACAGCCGCGCGCGAATATCCTCGACGATGAAATCCATGCACGGGCAGCCCATCGCCGTGAAGGTGAGCATGACGAACACGGCGCCCCCGTCACAGCGGAGTCCGTAGATCAACCCCATGTCCACCACACTGATCGGAAATTCGGGATCGGCCACATCATCGAGCGCGGCCCACAGCGGCAGATCGGCCGGCAGGGCAGCGGCGCGCGCAATGTGGGCGCGATTCACATGCTCGTTGCCCACCGCTTCATTGTTCACGGCAAAGCCGTCCTGTAGGATTGTTTCATTGTTCATCGTTCATTGCTTCATCGCCGCCAACTCGCGGTGTCCGCGCTGAACATTGCCCACGAACTGAGCATTCATCGGGCCGCGCGCTTTCCATCGTTTCAATACCTCGTCCCACGAGATCGGCCCCTTCTCGAACAGCCATCGCTTGTTTTTGGCATCGAACTCGCAGGGGAAGGGGAAATCGAAAACATATTGGCCCTGCCCTTTGTCGAAGTGAACCGGCAGACGCAAGCCCAATTCCTCGCAGAGTGGCACGCCGGTACTCATCCAAATTTGCCGCAGGGTATTGTTGGTGCTGCCTTTGAAACCGTAGTCGAGCTGCTCGGTGTGCTTCTTGAGATCATCCGGCAAGCCGAACCACTCCATCGTGAGAGGGAACATCCAATCAATGGCTCGCTGAAGTTTCTCGCGCCCGCTTGGCTCCTCGACGATCTTTCGCATCCATGTTTCGCCGTGCCGCAAGTGGAAGTTCTCTTCGCGATCCACTTTGGTGAGCGCGCGCTTCCACGGCCCGAAGGTGCTGTGCTTGAACACATCGCCGAGCAACACGTAACCAGCGCGATCATAGAAGGCGTTGGCGACGACGAGCTCCACCCACGTTTCGAGGGACACGTCGAATGCGTAGGGGTATTTGAACTCTTCCGGCCTGCGCTCGTAGATCAACTCTTCTTTGTTCACGCCCAAATCTTCGAGCAAACGATAAGCGATATGAGCGTGCCCTAACTCATCCTGAATGATGCCCATCGCCGAAACGTAAGCGTTGATCGACGGGGCATCTTGCGCGGCATAATAGTACGCGGGGGCGCTGATCAACTCCGTGTCCGCCGACACGGTGAGGATGCGCTTGATGCCTTCAAGATACACCGGGCTCATCTGATCGACGGTTTCCATCAGGCGGCCTTCGGCGAGGCGGGTTTTGACGTCGGCTTCGGTGGCAGGGATCATGGTTCACTCGTGGGGCGGGAAGGCGTGGAGCGTGGGGCGAATCGCTTCACCCTCCACACTTTACTTACCTCGATACACGGGCGCTCGTTTCTCGGCGAAAGCGGTGAGGCCTTCCTTTGCATCTTCGGTGTCGAACAGCGGCTCGATCAATTTCCGTTCGAGCGCGAGGCCGTCGGTCAGAGTCATGGCGACGCCTTGATACACGCATTGCTTGATTCGGGCAATCGCCAGACTCGCTCCGGCGGCCACTTTCCGCGCATAGGCTTCCGTCTCTTCCATCAGTTTATCCGCCGGAAAGACGCGGTTGATGATGCCGAGTCGGAGCGCATCATCGGGAGCCGCCGCCTCGCCAGTGAGCATCAGTTCCAATGCTTTATTCGCGCCGATGAGTCGCGGCAGGCGCTGTGTGCCGCCGTTGCCCGGCAGTAACCCCAGAGTCACTTCGGGCAGGCCCATTCGATATTTGCCTTCGGCGGCGAAACGGAGGTCGCAAGCCAGAGCCATTTCCAGCCCGCCACCCATCGCGTGGCCGTTGATCGCGGCGACGTACACTTTGTCGCTGGAGGCCATTTTGTCGAGCGCGCGGTGCGCGGTGCGAATCATTTCCATGTTGGCGGCCGTGGTGTTTGCCAAAAACGCTTTGATGTCCGCGCCGCCGGAAAAGAATTTCTCCGACGCGCTTTTGAGGATCACCACTTTCACTCCGCTCTCGGCGTTGGCCGCATCCACCGCGGCATCCAGATCGCGCATGAAGCCGATCTCGTAGCTGTTGGCCGGAGGGCGATTGAGAGTGATGTAGCCGATAACGTCTGACTTCGAAAAAGTGACAACGGGCTCAGCCATTGAGAGTCTCCTGTGGGTTTAGAGTTTGGAGTTTGAGTTTTGAGATTACTCCCAGTCCAACCCGCCAAACACCGCGCCTTTATTTTCGAGATAGTAGTCCACCGCTTCGGGGCCATGTTCGTGCCCGATGCCCGAAGCCTTCGTGCCGCCAAATGGCAGTTCGTCATAGCCGTAATGAATCTGATTCACCCACGTGACCCCGGCTTGAATCTCGCGCACCGCGCGATTGGCCCACGACATGTTTTGAGTCCAAATGGATGAGCCGAGCCCCCACTGGCTGTTGTTGGCTTTTTGAATCGCCTCGTCGAGCGATTTCACTTTCCACACCGGCAGCACCGGCCCGAACACTTCCTCGGTGGCGAGTTTGCTATCTTCGGGAACGTCGGCCACAAGCGCCGGTTCGAAGAAGTGGCCGCTCGCCAGCGCGGGATCATCGGGGCGTTTGCCGCCGACGAGAATCTTCGCGCCTTTCGCAACCGCGTCGGCCAACTGCCCTTCGATCTCTTCACGCTGAAACGCGGTGTGCAGCGGCCCCATTCGAATGAACGGCTTCTCCGGTTTCGTCGCCCCGTCGCCCACGCGATACCCGGCTACCTTCTCCGCCAAACTTTCCACAAACTTGTCGTACACCGACTCGAAAACATACAGCCGCTTCACCGCGAGGCACTGCTGTCCGGCATTCCAATATCGGCCCACCACCACGCCGCTCACCGCGCGTTTCACATCGGCGTCTGGGCAAATGATGCACGGGTCGGAGCCGCCGAGTTCGAGCGTCACGCGTTTGAAATCCGGCCCGGCCAATTGCATCACCCGCCGCCCCGTCTCCGATGATCCGGTGAGCGCAACGCGGCGCACAGCAGGGTGCGTGATCAAATGTTCGCCGACGACGCTTCCCGATCCGGTGAGGCATTGCAACACACCGGGCGGGAGTCCGGCTTCGTTGAGCAGGCCGATGATCTTGAGTGTGGCGAGCGGAGTCGTCTTCGCCGGTTTGAGGATGATGGCGTTTCCGGCGATGAGCGCCGGGCCCACTTTGGTGCCCATGAGGGTGAGCGGAAAATTCCACGGGACGATTCCGGCGCACACCCCCACCGGGCGTTTGAGGACGAGGCCGTAGGCATGTTTGCCGAGCGCGGGCGGCAGTGGAACTTGCGCGCCGCGAATCTTGCTCGCCATCCCGGCATAAAATTCCATGCCGTGCAAAAAGTGATGCAGTTCGCCCGACGCCTCGAACAGCGGCTTACCTTGCTCGGCGGTGAGCAGTGCAGCGATCTCTTTCGCCTGCGCTTCGACGGCCTGAATGCCTTTGCGGAGGAGCGCGGCGCGATCATCGGGCGAGGTGTCGGCCCATGCGGCGGAGGCGGCCTGCGCCGCCTTCACGGCGGCGTCCACGTCCTCTCTGCCCGCCAATGGAACAGAGTCCACCACGTTCCCGTTGGCCGGGCTCTTCACCTCGTACGTCTCACCGCTCGACGCATCAGCCCACTGCCCGTTGACAAACATCTTCGCCATATCGAATGACTCCTCGTTATTGTGTATTGCCCGCACCGCTGAAAAACAAATCCACCACGTAATCGGCCATCGCCGCGCGATCGCTAAAAATCTTCTGCGCGTAATCGGTGATCATCACTTCGACCAGCGCCACGTGCATCCACGCCAGCAAACGCGGGTCGGCGTCGGCCAACTCGCCGTCGCGTATTCCGTCGCGGACAATTTTCTCCACCTGCTCCGGCAATGCAGATTGATACGCGCGCACGAGGCGCTCGCGGGTGGGGTTGCGAAAAATGTTGATGTCCCGCCGGACGAGTTTGATCAGCTCGCGTTTTTGAGGCGGCAGCTGCAAAAAACTCTCCACCACTCGCTTCATGCGTTCGCGGCAACTGCCCGCGCTCTCCGCCGCCGACTTGAATATGGCTTGCTTCTCTTTCAAATCGGCGTGCATCATCTCAAGGTACAACGACTCCTTGCTAGGAAAATGGTGATACAACGCGCCTTTGGTCACGCCGGCCGCATCGGCAATCTCAGTCATCGTCACGTCGGCATAATTCTTGTCGAGGAAGAGAGTCTGAGCCGCGCTCAAAATGCTGGCAATCGTCGCTGTGGATTTTGCGTACATGACGACAAATACATACCAATGGGTATGTTTTGATAATAGCAGTTTCGGCGCGGCCTGTCAAGAATCAATTTCCCGGTGTGACGCCGACACTGAGCCCGGCCCTGCTCCGAATGGGACTCGGGTCAATTGTGACTTCGGGGCGTGGTAACGTATAATTGCCGTGTCAAATCGCCACGCGCACCAACGATCCCTTTCCAATGGTTGGCCTATGCGAAAACCATCAACCCAATCCAAACTGCTAGCCCTTATCATCCTGCTCAGTCTCTTGCTCCCCGCTGTCGTATTCGCGCAGGCCGATCAGCCATCGGCCTACGTGAACGATATGCGCGGCCCCACGCAAGTGCAGAACCAAGCCGGATTGCCCGGCCTCGCGTTGGAGCTCGACTTCACCATCCTCGACGCGCAGGGCGAAGTGTTGCCCACTGCCGAAGCCGAGACTGGGTTCGTCGTTTTGGGGAACGGCGAATCGTTCAACGCGCAAATCAGCAAAGCCGAAGACCCGTGGTCAATCGTCTTTCTGCTTGATGCAAGCAAAACGATGGCGGCCTTCAGCGCCAGCCCGGCCTTCAAAGCCGCGCGCACCGCGCTGGCCGATTCCATTGGGCAAGCGCCGCGCGGCTCGAACTTCGCCGTCGTCACCTTCGACGATCAGCCCAAGACGGCGCAGGACTTCACCAAAGACGGCGAAAAAGTGGCCGAGACGATTCGCAAAAAGATCACGGCCAAGAACAGCGGCAATTCATGTTTGTATGCCGGAGCCTACGAAGCGGTGAGCAAACTCAGCGGCGCATCGGGGCGGCGGGCGGTCATCATCGTCACCGCCAGCACCGACACTTGCGGCAACCGTTTGCCGCAGGATGTGATCGACCTCGCCAAACAGAATCACATCATGATTTACAGTGTGGGCCTGAAAGGCTATTCGGCCACCGAGCAGGAATTAGACTCGCTGGCTTCTGCCACTGGCGGCCTCGCTTCGATGCGCGAGCAGGATGAGTTGGTGTTCGCCTTCGAGAACATCATGAACGGCCTCAACGTGCAGTGGCGGGCGAAGGCCACCGTCTATCCGCCCGCCGGAGAACAAGCCGCGCACCTCAGCGTGACTCTGAAAGATGGCACGATCATCGAGTCTCAACCGGTCACGTTCGTGTCGAATCAAGATTTTGTGCGCCCGCCGGAGATCAGCCTCAAAGGCACGGTGCAGTCCACCGCAGGCGGCCTCACCTTCAACCTCATCATCGTCAGCCCCGATCTCATCAGCCAATTGACGATCAGCGTGGTGAGCAAGAAGACCGGCAACCCGGTGGTCACGCAAGAAGTCACCGAGTTCACCGAAACTTACAAAGTCCCGGCCAACAATCTCGATGAGGGCGAAGAGTACACGCTCATCGTCTCGGCCATCGACAGCAAAGGGCAGGTGCTATCGCAAACCGGAGCCGACTTCCAATTCGAGCCGCCCCAATCTGCGCTGGCTATCACTCAAGTTGAATTGTCCACAGGCGATCAGCCCGCATTCGTCATCGAAGTAAACAGCGAAAACTTGGAAGGCGTGGTGAAGTTCAAGATTTCGCTGGTGTCGATGACCGGCAACACCACCGTGCCGGGCAGCACTCAAACCATCCCCGCCGGAGAGCCGCTCACTATCCCAGTTGAAAACTTGGAAACGGGATCGTACAAGGTCACGGTGCAGGCTCTCGACGGCGAAAACGTGGTGCTGGCCCAGGCGACCTCGGACGAGATTCAGTACGAGCGCCCCAACGCCCTCGATCAAGCCATCCAATGGATCAGCAAGACTCCGCTGGCGCTGGTCGGCGTCACTTTGCTCTGCGGTGTTGCGCTCATCGGCCTCGCCGTCATCGTGTGGATGGTGATGCCGAAGCCCTCAGCCAAGATGAAAACGGTGGAGATGGTGCTGCCCGAAAAGCAACGACGCGCCGCGCCGATTGACGATTCGATGGTGATCCCAGCGCCGCGCCGCGCGCCGGAGCGCGAACCCAAACCCGTTCAGCGCCCCGCCCCGCCCGTTCAGCCTGCGGCATCGTCCCTGCCCAAAGCCTGCATCAGAGGCTATGCCCCCGCAGACCTACTGCGTATGTCGGCAGAGGTGACCAAGTCGCCATTTACAATTGGGCGTCGAGAGGACAATGATCTGGTCGTCAAAGTTGACAACACGCTCGGCGTTTCGGGACATCACGCGATGATCACTTTCACCAACGGACGCTTCCACATCACCGACGACAAAAGCACTTACGGTGTCATCGTCAAAGACGCGAAGATACAACCGGGCGTAGCCGTTCCGCTCGAGGACGGAATGATCATCGGGCTGGGGCCAAAAGTGAAGATACAGTTCTATCTGCGGCCCTGCAATTAACGACGACACGCAAGGAGAGCCACCACATATGTCAGCCCCCAAAGTCAGAGCCGATCACGACTCTCTCGGCCAGATCGCTCAAATCTTCAGCCAGCAAGCCGACGCCTCGCGCCGGACTCTGCAAAACATCAAGCGTAACGTGGATACTTTGCAGGGCGGCGACTGGATCGGGCAGGGCGCGAATGCGTTTTATCGGGAGATGCATTCCGATGTCATCCCGGCATTGCAGCGATTGGTGCGCGCGATGGAGGAATCCGGCCGCGTCACCCAGCAGATCAGCCGCCTCATGCAAACCGCCGAAGACGATGTGTCGCGGTTGTTCAATCGCGGCGGCAGGGGCGATGCCGATGAGTTTGGCGAGCAATCGTTCCGAGATGCAGGGGCGGCGACGATGGCCAGTTTCGGCGGAGCGTCGGGAGGTTCGAGCGGCGGGTCATCGGGCGGCGCGGCTGGGGCCATGGCCGGCGCGGGCGCGATGACGGGCGGCGCATCGAGCGGCGACTCTGGAGGATCATCGGGAGGCGCAGGCGATTTTGGCGGCGCGGCTGGGGTCATGGCCGGCGCGGGCGCGATGACGGGTGGCGCATCGAGCGGCGACTCTGGAGGATCATCGGGAGGCGGGTCGGGTGGATCATCGGGCGGCGGGGCCGGCGGCGGCAACCCGTTGATCTCCACTAATCCGAATCAACTCTTCACCGAGAGTTATCTCAATAATCTTGCGGTCCAGTCTTTCGAAGGCGCGAACTCGCCGGAGCTGCGGGATGCGCTGTTGGAGTTGTCGAAGAATCCCACTGGCGAAGATTTAGAAAAGGTGCTGCGCAAGATCGCCAAACTGCGCGGCAAGTCGTACGAAGAGATCAAGTCGCAATACGAAAAGTTTCTCAAGGTGCGCGGGCAGGCGCAGTCCAACGCGGCCTCGAAGGGGTTGGCTCTGCCGCCCAACGCTTCGGGGATTCAGCCACTCTGCGCCGACAACCATTCGCCCGTGCCGGACTCCAGGTTGGCTCTGCCGCCCAACGCTTCGGGGATTCAGCCGGAGTTTCTCGGCTCCACTCAGCAAATGCAGTTCAGGCAGATTGTGGGTGAGGCGTTCGGGATCGATCCGGTGTTCGGCGCGTTGCTTAACCCGGCGGGCGGCTTGGGCGGGCCTGACGCCGGCCTCACCAATTTTGCCGATGGCAGTGTGCGGCCGGCCGCTCACGATGCCGCCGCGTATCTTTCCACTTTCCACAACGCGGGGCCGGGCGTGGCCGCTGTGGATAAGATGCTGGCCTCGTCGTCGCTCGCGCGATAGAGCGGCCGCTTCTGCAACGCACAGGCAGAGACAATGCGCCTTCCGCCAACGGTCTCTGCCTGTATTTTTTTCGGGAGGCTGTTCCTCACAGGGGCTTGCAACATTTCGATAACCTCATAGAATCGCACCTTGCGCACCCGGAGCGGTTTTCACCACAAAAGCGCGAAGGCTCAAAGAATCACATAGTTCTTCTTGATGTTTCTTCGTGCCCCCGTGCCTTCGTGGTGAAACGGCCCCGACTACTGCGTATGTGAGTTAGAATCTCTGCCAACCGGAGTGGGTCGCCCTAACCCTGCCTGTCGCCAATACGGAGAGCCATGCCCAAAAAATTTCATCGCCTCGCTATTGCAATTGTATTTCTCTTCAGTCTTTTCGCCCTGCCTTTCGCTTCGCACGCGCAGAGCGGCAGCACGTTCTTCATCACCGGCGTCGATGCCAGCAACTTCCCCGATGTGCAGTTCACCCTGCGCGCCGTTGACTTGAACAATCAGGCCATTGCCAACCTCAACAACAGCAATGTCTCGGTGTTCGAGAACGGCCAACTTGTCGAAGATATCGAAGTGACGCCGCAGACCGGCGCTCCGGTCAATATTGTTTTTGTGATCGATCTGGGGCGGCTGGCGAATTATCAATCCTTCGGATTGAACAACATCCGCCTCGCCATCTCAACTCTGGTGACGGGCGGTTACTTTGCCGATGGTATCGACACGGTGACGGTGCTGGGCCGCCAAAACATCGCCAGTGATCAGACTCTGGTGCTTCTGCCGCCCACGCACAGCGGCCTCGAGCTGACGAACTGGGCCGCCAACTCCAACTTCCAGCGCGGCAACGGCTCCACCAAAGGCCTGCTTGGGGTGGAAGACGGCATGACCAAAATGGCCGAACTCGTGCCCACGCCGGGAACGCAGACGACCGCCCTCATTTTCATCACTCGCTATATCGAAGACCCCAGCAACACGGTGGCCGTGAGTTCGGCGCAGAACCTCGCCCTCACCGCCAAAGACAAGTTCATCACCATTCACACCTTCCAAACTGATCTCAGCAAATTCAACGCCCAGCCTCTGCAAGTGCTGGCCTCCGGCGCAACCGGCGTTTATGTTCCGCTGGATCGCAACACCATTGCCACCGCCACCGGCAACGTCTATCAATCCATCGCCGCGCAGCGCACGGTGTACACTGTGGCGTATCGGAGCCAGTTGGGAGAATCGGGGAAACGGCAGATCACAATCAACGCTCCGGAGCCGCCAGCCGTCGGGTTGACCGGCAGTTACGAAGTAACGGTGAAAGCGCCGACGGTGGAAATCGTCGCCCCCATTCCCGGCGACACTATCCGCCGTGAAGCGGCGCGCGGCGCAGACGGAACGACGTTGACGTTCGATGTCAACACCGTCACCGTGCGCGCCGATGTGAGTTGGCCCGAAGGGACGAGCCCGCGCGCGATCCAATCGGCTGAGCTGTATGTGGGCGATGTGCTACAAGACAAAGTGTCGCCGCCGCCCGATGCCACGCAAGTCGAGTTCACGTGGGACATATCGGACATCGTCACCGAAGGACTGAACACCTCTCGCGTGGAAGTGCGGGTGACCGACGAGTTGAATGTCGAGGCGAGCGGCGATGCGACGGTGAATGTCGAAGTGATTCTGCCGCCGCCCCCGCCGCCTCCCGATCCCACACAAGAATTTCTGAAACAGTATGGCGCAATACTCGGCGTCGTCGTTTGCGTGGGGCTGGCGGGCGTAGTGCTGGTGGTCGGCGTTGTGGCAGTGGCGATGCGCCCCAAACAAGCCAAACAGCAAGCGGCGGCGGCCAGCGGCCCCGAGCCCATGGCCACACTCATCGGCGGCGCCCCCGTGAGAGAAAAGGGTCTGGCAACGCTGACGGTGTTGGAGGGCCCCAAAGGGGTCATCGGCGAAGAGTTCAACATTACCAAGAACATCACCATTTTGGGGCGCAACCCCAAATCGGCGCACATCGTGTTCTATCCCGGCGAAGAGAGTTCGGTGAGCCGCGTGCATTGCACCATCCAGCTCGACAACAATTCATTCATCATCACCGACAACAACTCCAGCAGCGGCACGCGAATCAACGGCGAGTGGCTGAAGCCCAACGACCCGGTGCAGTTGCGCGACGGTGACGAGGTCATTTTGGGCGACTTGGCAAAGTTGGGCGTGAAGCTGCGCTTCAATTTGCAGGGAGGCCAAGAGCAGCCGCGCGGCTCGTCGAGCATCGACCGCACTTTCATCATCGGCGATTCGCAAGACGACGATTGGCGGAAGTTTCAGGGGTGACCCATCATCACGAAAGCGCCCTGAGCGAAGGCGGGTGCCGTTTTCGCCGCAGTCGAAGGGCGCGCATCAAAACCGCATCCTTCGACTTCGCGCCGAAAAGCATCGGCGCTTCGCTCAGGATGCTGAACGCCTAACCAACTACGAGACAGGCATCATCAACAACGCAGGAGCCGACAGGATGTCGCAAATATTGTTGGGGAGTGACAGCAACCCGGGCGGGCGAAAGTACAATGAGGATCGCTGCGCCACGACGAACATTGTCACCAGCGGTGGGCGCAAGCTGGCGGTGGCAGTGGTGTGCGACGGCGTGGGCGGCGAAGCGCGCGGGGAGCGCGCGGCTCAGCTCGCCATCGACACGTTCTTCAGCGCCATCCGGCGCAGTCTTGGCGACGACGACAAGATGGAAACGATCCGGCTGTTGGGCAACGCGCTCAAAGAAGCCAACTACGCCGTGTTCGCCGAAGCCACACGCCTCGATTTGGGCGAACGCATGGCCTGCACGATGGTAGCCGCCGCTGTCGAGAACGGCGAGCGCCTGTTTATCGCCAACGCCGGAGACAGCCGAATCTATCTCAGCCACAAAGGCAAACTGGCGCAACTCACTCGCGATCACACTTTTGCCAACGTGATGGTGTGGACGGGCAAGATGAGCGCCGAAGCCGCCGCCGCCAACCCCGACGCCAACCGGGTGATGCGCGTGCTCGGCATCAAAGATTCGATTCAAGTTGACAACGGCATTTACCTCGACACGACCGACTACGGCGCAGCCAACGAACTCGGGCGCGACGGCATCCTCCTCGAACTGGGCGACTCGGTATTGCTCTGCACCGATGGGCTGATCAAGAAAACGTTTGCCACCAATCAGCGGCTGGTCACCGACGAAGAAATCGTGCGCCTGCTGAACACGCAGGAAGGCGACAAAGCGGCGCGAAGCATCATGAGCATTGCGCTGGGGCGCATCCCCGTCGGCGAAGAGGTGGACAACATCACCCTCGCCATCCTGCAAACCGAAGACCCCTCGCGCTCACTCAATGAAGCGAACTTTCAACAGCAGGTCGTTCAAACCCATCAGCGCGATCAAGGCCGCCGCGCCATTTTGGTTGCGCTGGCCGTCGCCGTGCCCATGGGGTTTTTGCTCATCGTTGCGCTAGCCCTTCTTTTCTTCGGATACACGTTCTTCACCGGCATCACGGCGGGCACGGCCACCAGCCTCGCCCAAGCCACCGGTGTTGCGTTTGCCCAAACACAAACGGTGGCCGCCTTCACACCCACGCCGGAACCCACCAGCACCCTGCCCCCCACCGCCGTGCCAACCGCCGTGAGCGGCGAGATCGCCAAAGTGTTTCGCGGCGACAGCCAGCTCGATATTGTGACCGACGAGAAGCGGCAGCTGATCGTCGCCCCGCCGAGCGAAACGCGATACGTGGCCGTCACCTATCTGCGATACAACGCGCCGGAGATCACCGCCGATGGCAACATCTATTTGCAGGGCAACACACAACTGCAATTCGAAGTCGTCACCGAGAAACTGATTCAACTCACACTGCTCACCGGAAGCGACATCGTCGTGCAGACCGGCCCCTATTCTCGCGGGGCGGAAATCCGTCTCGCCAATTTGCCGGTGACGGTCGCCATTCGCGGATGCATGGGGCTGGCCTTCGTCACCGACAACAGTTTCACCGCCACTTGCTTCGATGGCGAGTGCGGCATCAGCACGCAGATCGGCGCAGAGTCTATTCACTTCGACAAAAGCACGCAGCTCCAAATCGAGATCGACAAGCCCTCGCCGACCACCGGCTCGCCGATCCCATCGAACGATTTCGCCAAGTATTGGACTCTGCTTTCGCAAAACGGCGTGGGCAAAGAAGACATCAAAGCCTGCGGCATCACCAACGTTGCCGCGACACAGTCGGCGGCGGCCACCTTTCAGAGCAATGCCGCCAAAACCGCGCGCGCCGCCATCACGCCCACGCTCGAGGCCACGCCATTACCGGCGGCTGCCGATATTGCTACCACTGCCCCGCCCACCGACACGCTCCCCGCGCCCACGCTGGACGCAACCGCCGCTTGCGCCGCGTTGCAACTGGCGGGCACGCCCTGCCCGTAATAGCTGCCTCCAAATCAAAACGGGGCGGACACTCCAGTCCGCCCCGTTGCGTTTCCCAACGTCGTCAACTGATGATGTAAAACGTCAGCGTCACCCGCCCCGCGCGGATGCGCGACCCGACCGGCAGGGGATACTTCATGCCCATCTTCAACCGCTGATCGCCGAGATAGGTTGGGTTGTTGTCGGCGATGCTCTCGATGAAGAACGCGCCATCCTTCTCGGTGATGCAAGCGTGATGCCGCGAGACGGTCGGCGGGTCTTCCGCGTCTTCCAAATCCACCGCCAGCAATTTGTTGTTCGAGGGGTTGCGCCGATCCTTCCGCCCAATGATGGCCGGCTGCCAGCGAATGTCATATTGCGCCAACTGGCGCTCTTCCAAAACATACACTTGTTTGAACCCTTTGCTGAGGGTCACCCGCTCGCCCCGTTTGATGGCGTCCAACGTGCCGCTGGCCTCCACCACGCGAGCACACACCAGCACACTCCCGTCAGCCACGCCTTCTTGATCCAATGGCGCATCCACGTGCAATGGCTTTCGGTCGCCCTTCGTCAACAGCACAAAATTGCCGTCGAGGTTGTACTTGTCTTTGATCGAGGTGAGCAAGTTGCCGACGACGAGGCTGCTGCGCACGTTGGCTCGCTTGGGGCCGATTTGGTTGGGCAAAATTTCAATGGTGATGGTCATTCTGTCCATAATCGATCATCCTCCGACCCTACTTCTTCTTGCCCTTCTTCGGCGCGGCCTCCGACTCGGCTTCCTTCTCTGCCGGTGTATCGCCGTTGTCGGGCGCTTCGATGGTCACACTGGCAAAGTTGGCCGGGTTGGCTTCGGCCACCTCCGCCATTTGCGCGGCCATGCCCGCCTGCATGGCCATGAGTTTCTCCAACTCGGCCATCGCTTCATTGTGCGCCGCTGCGGCCTCTTGCACCGCCGCCGGAGCGGGAGCCGCCGCGCCTTCGCCCGCCGCCGCCGCGCCCTCGCCTTTGATCGCCGCATCGAGCGCGGCCAAATCTTTGGCGTGATAACTCCACCGCGCCTTCAGCGGATACCGCGCCCGGATGTCGCCGATGAGGCCATCGAGTTGCTGTTCGGCCGAGAGGCCGTTCTTGCCTTCCACATACGGCGTGGCGATCTGCACCATCGAGGCAGTGACGGCTTTGATGAGGAAAGCGCGGCCCGGCGGCAGCTCTTTGTTCACCGAGAAACTGCCGCGCACGCCCATAAAGCGCACCGCCTCGAAATCGTTGAGCACCAGTGTGTACCGCGCCGACTCGGTTCGCTTGCGCAGTTCATCCATGCTGTTACGCATGATGTTCATCGAGCCGGAGATGACGAGGTGCATGTTCTTGCCCTTGCCCACCTCCGAGAGGCCCACGAGTCCCGCGCCGCCTTTGTTGAACGATTCGGCGTCGTCGTAGTGATCGATGATGACGAAGATCGATCTGGCCTGATTGTTCTGCGCCATGAACACATCCGATTTCCCTTGCAAGCGCATGATCACTTCTTCATCGTATTCAGCGCGAAGCCGTTTCACCGTCTCGTCCATCTCTTTGGCGTTGGTCACGGTGGCCAAAACGTGCGGTAGTTTGTCGAGCGAGTTGTCGGCGCTGGCCCCGAAGTTGAAGAAGCGCCGCGACGAGTCCGATGGATCGACGAGCACCATCGCCACTTTGTCGGGCGGGTAGCAATGCGCCAGCGCCAGCACGAGCGAACGCACGGTGGTCGTCTTGCCGGTGACGGGCGGCCCCAGCACCAGCCAGTGCGGGCCTTTGGCCCCGAACTCGATCATCGTCGGTTCGCGGTCGAGATCGTTGAGGCCCACCGGCACGGCTTTGTTGTCGATGCCCTGCCCCAGCGGCGGCAGAACGCTGGCAACGTCGATGAACTTCGCCAGCGGCTCCACCGGCTTCGGGCGTTTGGTTCTCAGCGGCGGCGTCGCGCTTTCGAGCGCCGCCCACGCCCGCGACATACGGTTGGACAGTTCGCGGTAGTAATCGGTGTCGCCATCCCCAATGGGAATGGCGGTGTGGAATTCGAGCGGCTGAGGCCGTTCGTCCACCATTTCCACCACCAGCCCGCGCCCGGGTTCGTCGTTGAACGGCACCCATCCGCGCCCGACGATGGTGCTGTAATCGGAAGCGTCGGGCAGGGTGAACGTGAGTCGCTGTGTGAGGAGATTGAACAGTTTGGTGGGAACGTCGTTGGTGAGTGTCGCCGTCACCACGAAGTACACGCCGAAGGATCGGCCATCGCGGACGAGAGCGATGAGATCGCCGAGATAGCGTTCGTAGGTTTCCTTGAATTCGGAGACGTTGTCCACCACGACGATGACCGGCGGGAAGGGCGAGTCGGGATTCTTGGCGTTGTAATCGGCCAGCGAGTCGAAGGCCTGAGTCTTCTGCTGGCGATCATCGATGATGGTGCGGATCATGCGGATGAGCCGCTCGACGCGCTCCTCTTCGCTCGTATCCACAATACCTGCAACATGCGGCAGGTTGCGCAGGGCTTTGAGGCCGCCGCGCCCGAAGTCGAGGGCGAAGATGTGCAGATCGGCGGGCGAGCGCTGTGCGGCCAGCGCGATGAGCAGTGATTTGAGAAAGGTGGATTTGCCGCGCCCGCTCGCGCCGAAGATGACAATCGGATCGCCCGACGGGTCAATGTTGAGGATGCGCTGTTCGGCGAGGAAGGTATTGTCCACAATGCCGATGGGCACGCCGAGGGCAACGGGCTTCGTCCAATCCTGCGCCTGCCACAGCGGCTTCGCATCGGCGTTATCGATCCACGCGGCCACCGTCGAGTTGATGATCGTCTCTTTGCCCAATCGCCCGTTTTGGATGTACTCGGAGTTGACCAACTTGTTGAGCGGCAGTTGTTCGGGCAGTGGATCGGGCCACGGCTTGAACTGCTTGGGGATTTTCTGCCGCCGGGACTCCGCCGCCAACACACCCACCAGCCAGCCGAGCAGTGAGCGCGGCGGATCGTTTTGCTTGTCGAGCGCTTCGAGAATCTCATCAATGGAATAAACGGGATCGGGCTTCGCTTCATCGTACGGCGCGCCCGACCACGCGGCTTGCACTTCCGAGAGGCCGCCGCCGCCTACCTGAATATAGCCGCGTCCGCCGATGGCCGGCAGTGTGGCGGCATCGGGGCGGCTGAGCATTTCTTTGCTGTCGTCCGCCGTTTCCACGCGCAAACAGATTCTGAACTTCATGTTGGCGCGCATCTGATCCGAGACGACGCCGGAGGGTCGCTGAGTGGCGAGGATGAGCGACACGCCGAATGAACGACCCAGCCGAGTGATGCTCTCGAACTTGGCTTTGTATTCGGGGTTCTGCGTAATCATCTCCGCAAACTCATCCACGATGATGAAGAGATGCGGGAAGGTGTTGGGGAACGGCGAGCCGGGCTTGAGAGTCGGAATCACTTTCTTCCGATAGTCAACGAGATCGGCCACCCCAGCCTTGGCCAAAATATCCGACCGCCGATTCATCTCGGCGTTGATGGCAATGAAGATGCGTTCGACGGCGTTGCCCTGCAAGTTGGTGGCGATGTCCACGCAGTGCGGCAGTTTGCGGAACGGCTCGACTGTAGGGCCGCCTTTGTAATCCACCAGCACGAAGTTGATGATGCGCGGATCATATTTGATGGCGAGGGCGCTGATCAACGTTTGGATCAACTCCGACTTGCCGGAGCCGGTGGTGCCCGCCGCCATGCCGTGCACGCCGTCACCGCCCGCTTTGGCCGAGAAGATCATGTTGCGAATCTCTTTACTACTGATCAACCCGATGGGCGCGTTGAGCCATTCTTGATTTTCGGGCAGCATACTGCGCTGCCAGTTCTCGGCGATCTTGAGATCGCCGATACGGTCGATCTTGCGGCCCAAAATGATCTGATACATCTCCAGCAGGGTGATGGCGCGGGGGATTTCTGCCGAGGGGCGTTTGCCGCCCACCGCCGCCCACGCTTTATCCATTCGTTCGGCGAGGCGCATGAACGGATCTTTCTCCGCACCCATCACCGGCACAGCCACATGAAATTCGAGCGGCTGGCCTTCGATGTTGACGAGGCCGCGCCCCGGCACGTTGGCGAGGCTGAGCGCCCCGCGCCCGACGATGTCAATGTAGGCCGTCGGGTCGGACATGGTGAAACTGTAACGCTGGGTGAGCAGGTTGTAGAGTTTGGCCGGGATGTCGTTAGTTTGGCTGGCGGTGAGGATGAAGTAGATTCCGAACTGCCGCCCGTCGCGGACGATGGTGAGCAGATCGGGCATGAGGTATTCGTAGTTTTCTTTGAACTCGGCGAAGTTGTCGATGGCGATGATCACGCACGGGAAGAGCACATCGGGGTTGTCTTTGTGCTGGGCGTTGTAATCTTCAAGCGAGGCGAAGCGGGCCAGTCGATCCTGCCGTTCGTTCATCAGCCCGCGCACGAGCCGGAAGAGAGCCTCCACACGGTCGGGCTGGCTGGCGTCAATCGTCGCGCCGCAGTGCGGCAGAAGACGCAAGGCTTTGAGGCCGCCGCGCCCGAAGTCGAGGGCATACATGTTGAGTTCCGAGGGCGGGCGTTGGGCGGCGAGGGCGAACAGCAATGATTTGATGAACGTGGTTTTGCCGCGCCCGCTCGCGCCGAAGGCGATGATGGGATCGGCGGCCAGATCGACGGTGAGCAATCGCTGGTTGGAGCGGAACGGATCATCCACGATGCCCATCGAGGCTTTGAGCGGAAGGGGATTGTCCCAATTCCACGGCTGCCACAGGCCGGAGGGCGCAACGGGGTTGGCGGCGTCCGTGCCGGCCCACGCGGCCAGCGCCGGGCTGATCACGACTCGATCTTCGGGTATCTCCGGCAGGTAACTCGCGTCCACCGGCTCGTTGATCGGCGTCCTCTCCAACATCGGATCCGGCCACGGCTTGAATTGTTTGGGGATGCCCTGCCGCTTGGCTTCGGCGGCCAACGCGCCCACGAGCCAGCCGAGCAGTGAGCGCGGCGGGTCGTTTTGCTTGTCGAGCGCCTGCAAAATTTCGTCGGCGGCGTACACCGGGTCGTTGACGGCAGAACCGTCGTACGGCGCGCCCGACCACGCCGCCTGCACTTCGGTGAGCAGATCGGTTCCCGCCTGCACGTAGCCGCGCCCGCCGATCTGCGGCAATCGCGCGGCGTCGGGGCGCTTGAGCAGTTCTTTGCTGTCCTCCGCCGTTTCCACGCGCAAACAGATTCTGAATTTCATGTTGGCCCGCATCTGATCGGTGACGACGCCCGATGGCCGCTGGGTGGCGAGAATGAGCGACACGCCGAACGAACGACCCAGCCGGGTGATGCTCTCGAACTTGCCTTTGTATTCGGGGTTCTGCGCGATCATCTCGCCGAACTCATCGACGATGATGAAGAGGTGCGGGAAGGTGTTGGGGAACGGCGAACCGGGTTTGAGATCGGGGATGACTTTCTTCCGGTAGTCCACGAGATCGGCCACCCCGGCCTTGGCCAAAATGTCCGACCGCCGATTCATCTCGGCGTTGATGGCGATGAAGATGCGCTCGACGGCGTTGCCCTGCAAGTTGGTGGCGATGTCCACGCAGTGCGGTAGTTTGCGGAACGGCTCGACCGTGGGGCCGCCTTTGTAATCCACCAGCACAAAGTTGACGATGCGCGGATCGTATCGAATCGCCATCGCGCTGATCAGAGTCTGGATCAACTCCGACTTGCCGGAGCCGGTGGTGCCCGCCGCCATGCCGTGCACGCCGTCGGCCTGCGCCTGAAAGACCATCGTGCGAATTTCTTTGCTACTCACGAGGCCGATCGCGCCGCGCAGCCATTCCTGATTCTTCGCCACCATGCTGTGCTTCCACTTTTCGGCGATGCCGAGATCGCCGATGACGGTGACGGGCTTGCCGTCGATGAGCGCGAACATATCGAGCAGGGTGAGCGCGCGCGGCAGTTCCGCCGAGGGGCGTTTGCCGCCCATCGCCAGCCACACCTTCTCCATTCGCTGAGCGATCTCTTGATACGGATCGAGTTTGTCGGCGTCGCCCGGTTCATCGGGCCCGCCGGGAGCGGCCACCTGAAATTCGAGCGGCACCGGCTTGTCTTTCACGGCGATAGCGATGAGGCCGCGTCCCGGAACGTTATCAAAGTTCGGCGCGCCCGAGCCGACGATGTCGCTGTAAAACATTCGGTCGGGCATGGTGAGGGTGAGCCGCTGGGTGAGCAAGTTGTACAGCTTGCCGGTGAGGTCGTTGGTGTTGCTGGCCGTGATCACAAAATACACGCCGAAGGCGCGCCCATCGCGGATGAGCGCCATGAGTTCGGGGATGAGATGCTCGTAGCTTTCTTTGAATTCGGCGAAGTTGTCGATGACCACGACGATGTCGGCGAAGGCCGTCGTGGGATTCTTGGCGTTGTAGTCGGCGAGGTTGATGTATTTGGCGAGTCGTTCCTGCCGCTCATTGACGAAGTTGCGCAGCATGCGCATCATCTGATCCACCCGCGCCGTCTCCGAAGCGTCGATGGAGGCGCCGAGATGCGGCAGGGCTTTGACGGTCTTCAAGCCGCCGCGCCCGAAGTCGAGAGCGTACATGTGCAGTTCGTTCGGCGAGCGCGAAGCGGCTAACGAGATGAGCAGTGTTTTGATGAAGGTGGTTTTGCCGCGCCCCGCCGCCCCGAAGAGCACCACCGGATCGGTAGAGAGATCGATGGTAAGCAAGCGTTGCTCGGCGAGATACGGGTTATCCACAATGCCGATGTCGGCGCGGAGAGGCGGCGGCGCTTTCCAATCCATCGGCTGCCACAACGACTTCTCTTCGGTGTTATTCAGCCACGCATCAATGCGCTGATCGATCACGATCTTTTTATCAACGATAGTGCGCTCGGTGTTGAGGTATTCGGCGTCCACCGGCTCGTTGAGAGGAAGGTGTTCGGGCAGGGGATCGGGCCACGGCTTCTTTTGCGGGGGGACGCCGTCTCGTTTGGCGCGAAGGGCGGCGATACCCACTATCCAATCCACCAACGTGCCGGGCTTCTCGCCGGGCTTCATGCCCAACGCTTCGGCCACTTCCAGCGCAGAATAGGCGGGCTGGTCTTGCCCATCCTTGCCGCTCATTTGCGCCTCGTCGTCGAGCCAGATCACATCGCGCAGAACTTCGGTGCGATCATCGCTGTAATCGCCTCCAGCGCGGGCAATCTGCGCACCCTGCAAAATATCGTTGCCCACTTGGATGTAGCCGCGCCCGCCGATGTTGGGCAGGAAGGCGGCGTCGGGGCGGCCCAACAATTCTTTGCTGTCGTCGGGCGTTTCCACGCGCAGGCAGATGCGGAACTTCATATTGGCGCGCATCTGATCGGTGACGACGCCCGCCGGGCGCTGAGTGGCCAGAATCAAGGTGACGCCGAAGGCGCGGCCCAACCGGGTGACGCTCTCGAACTTCGATTTGTAATCGGGGTTGGCGGTGATCATTTCCGCAAACTCGTCCACGATGATGAACAAGTGCGGAAAGGTTTTGGGCAGAGTCTCGTCGCGGGCGTACGGCGCTTTCTGCCGATACTCGACGAGGTCTTTCATGCCGCTGCGGGCGAGCAAGGCGCTGCGCTCGTCCATCACCGCTTGAATGGCGACAAACATGCGCTCGACGGCGTTGGCCTGCAAGTTGGTGAGAATATCGACGACGTGCGGGAGTCGGCGGAAGGGCTCGAAGGCCGCGCCGCCTTTGAAATCGACCAGCACAAAATTGACGATGCGCGGATCGTATTTGAGCGCCATCTCGGCGATGAGGGTAAGCAGTAATTCCGATTTGCCGGAACCGGTCGTTCCGGCGATCATGCCGTGCACGCCGTCGCCGCCCTCTTTGGCCGAGAAGATCAGATTGCGCACATCCTTCACGCTGATCATGCCGATGGGAGCGTTGAGCCATTCGGAGTTGCGCGGCACCATGCTCCGCTCCCAGTTTTCTTTGAAGGTAAGCTTGTCCACCGTCGCCACGCGCCGCCCGTCGATCACCGATTGCATTTGCAGAAGGTCAACCGAGCGCGGCAGGTCGGCGCCGAACGCGCGGCGCAGATCGAGCCGCCGGATGCGGGCGGCGAACTTTTGGCGCGCGTCGGCGGCGCTCATGGTGTCGGCGTCGCCGAGGTAGCGGGGGGTGTTGAGTCCGACTTCGGTGTATCGGAAGGCGACTTTCTCGCCGACCGAAGCCACTTCCATCATTGCCACACAGTCGCTGGGAATCTTGGCCGGATCATTGGCGAGGAAAATGATGGCCGCGCCCAGTGTGGGGCCGGATTGGTTGATGGTGTGGACGACGGCTTCGGAGGCGACTTCCGCGAGGGAGGAGTTCGGCGGAGTCTCACCGAGCAGATCGACAACGACGAGCATGAACGGCAAAGTCACATCGCCGATATTCTTTTTCTCATCGTCATCCGAATCGCGCAGTTTCACCTGCCGCGTGTCGAGTTCGCGTTTGATGCGCTTCCAAAACGCGGTGACTTTGTCTTTCCCCGGCACGAAGCACAGTTGATCGTATTGCTTGGGTTTGGTGGCGTCGTCATCGTCGTCGCCCACGCCGCGCACGTTGCAGTGCGGCAGCCACTCGCACCACGTCCAATTGCTTTTGCCGTGCGGGTGGCCGATGACGTACAGGCGCGTATCGATGGCAGAATGGAAACAGCAGAAGTGGGCGAGCAACGCGCGGGCCACGTCGGCGGTGTGGGTGGGGTTCTTGCCAAAGATGCCGATGGTGTGGCGCGCGGGAATGGATTTGTTGCCCGGTTTATTTTCGTCACTCGAAGAGCTGCCTTGGGATTCCTCTTTGACGAACGGGCGAAGAGGGATGGTGATGGAGACGTCGGTGAGCAAGAGGGAGTCGGAGGCCAACTTGCGAGCATCTTTCCACAACGGCCCTTCGTCGAGCGGATTCCCCTGCCCGCCCAATTTGTAGATCACGGTGGATGGGCGGGCGCCGACGCCCAATCGAACTGCGCCGAAGTCACTATCGGTGGAGCGGCGCTCCCACAGCCGTGACCCGAACCGGCTCTTTTCTTTGCGGTCGGCGATCTCCAGCGCCGTATTCGCGTCGGGATAATTGTGCTGGTAAAAGATGCGCTGGGTGTTGTGCGTGCGCACCATGTCTTGGCGCATGGCGGCCAGCATTTCTTGATACGCCTTTTGCTTCGCCAGAAACTCTTTCCGCTCGCGGCCGCTCTGAAAAATCGAGACGCCGATGGAGACGAACATCGCCAGCGCCATAGGGAGCATAAACATGAGACTGCCGCTGCCCGAAGCAAAGACGAAGCCGATGATGGTGATGAGCGGAATGAGCAGGGTGACGATCCCTTGATCACCGCCTTTGGATTGCTCGGGCGGGCTGGGGATTTCGATTTCGGCAATCGGCAGTTCCGGTTGGACTCGCGGCGGGCGATCTATGTATTCGACAGCCATGGCTCAACTCTCCGGTGTTAGAAGTGGCGCGCGCCACAGGAATGGACGATGAAACGGGCGGGTGATCGAGTTGACAAGTCAGAAAGGCGTACCCTACAATAGGCGCAATCTATTCTCTCACAAGTCAAACCAAATTGCATAGCCCATTTGGCTTATCGCCAAATGTGGACTGAAACTCTAAAATGCGCAAGTGCGGATGCGCGCCTCGCTGGCGCGAACGCCCAACAACAAAGGCTGACACCTCATGAATAGATTCTGCGAACGATGCGAGCGGGTCACGAACGACGGCAACCTGTGGTGCGAGCGGGTAGACTGCCCGGCGGAGGAAGGGTTTCCCGTCCTCGTTTACGGCGAATATCTCGGCGACCTCAAAGTCCTCAAGTTGCTGAGAGTGTGGCGCACCGCCGCGCTGTATGAAGCGCAACGCGGCAAAGAGACTGTGCTGCTGAAAGTGGCGCATAAAGGCGATGATTGCGAAGAGCGGTTGAAGCGGGAGGCCATCGCCCTCGACTCCCTCGCCGACAAACCTTTCGGCCCCGTCGCCTTCATTCGATCCTTCGTGCCGACTCCGCGCCCCATGCTCCCGGCGCCGCTTCCGCCTTACCCGGTGCCCTCCAAACGACCGTACGGCGAAATCTCCTTTCGCGGCGAAACGAAATTCTACAGCGTGTTCCAACATGCTCAGGGAAAATTCCTCAGCGACCTCATGCTGGAGAACCCGCAGATATGGCACTACCAAGCGGCGTGGATCATCACCGCCGTTGCCGACTCTCTGCGACCGCTTGTAGCCCAGAACAAAAGCCACCTCTGCCTCTCGCCCGACATGATTCTGGTGGACACCGACTCCGAGGGACACCTGCGGCCCCTCCTGCTCGATCTGGGTTTCATCGTCGGCGACAACGAAATCGAGAGCATTTACAACTGGGCCAAATTGTGCGAGCCGGCCTACACCGCGCCCGAACTGCTCAATGCCAAACGGCCCAAAAGCGTCAACACCTCCGCCGACGTTTTCTCGCTGGGCGCAATTCTGTTCGAGATGCTGGCTGGCAAGGCGGCGTTCGAGTCGAAACTTCAGCGCGACGATCAGATCCGCGAAATCGTCACACAGCATCGCGGCTCACTGCCCGTCGAACGGCCAGAGCTGGAGCACGCCGGGGTAGTGAAAATCGTCGAGCAGGCCATTGCCCCCAGCGGGCGATACCGCAACGTGACCGAACTGGCGAACGCATTGGCCGCCGTGTATTCTCGCCCTCCCGCCGAGAAGCGCCCCGTGCCCCGGCGTTTGTATGTGCTAATCGTCATCTTCGGTATCGTTTTGTTAGCCGTGCTCGGTATCGGCGCCTACATTCTCATTCAAGTTTTGTTGCGGCAGTGATCGCCATCCAAAACAAAAAGCGCAAGCCAGCATTGGCTTGCGCTTTTTTGCGTCCCATCCGGTTATCGGCGCACACCTTCGCCGAAGTACCGCTTGCCCTGAATGTCGCCCCTCTTGTGATCGTTGATCGCCTGTCCGAGGTCGGAGGCGAACTCATCGCAGAGTTTAGCCAGCTTTTCCACCTTCTGCTTGATGACCTCGAGGTATTGGATGAGAGCCGGGGCCATGAAGTTACCCAGCATGGCGCTCACTCTCAAGATGCCGATCAGCACTTCCAACACCTTGCCCACCGTCCGCAAAGTATCCCTCGCCGTAGCAAACCCTTTGGACACGTCGCTGATGACGGCATAATCCATTTGCACAACTTGTCCGGCCATAGGTCAGATCCTCCTAATCCTAATAGTAATGAACCCGTTCGCGCGTGAGGCGTCCGGCTAGATGCCGCCGAACAAATCACCGAGCGACTGGGCTTGCTGCGTGCATTGGTTGTCGGCCTGATCGATGATGCCTGTGGCCTTCGTCAGGTTCAGGTTGATGCCGGCGATGGCGGCGATCAGTTCCAACATGGCCGGAACGATTTTGCGGGCGACGTCGGAGGCGAACTCATCGGCGTCGCCGCCGATCCACGAGCCTTGCACTTTGGGCACATAGCCCTTGATCGTGTCGAGCACGCCAGAAACGATCTGCTGTTGCTGGCCCACGCCGCTCATCACGTTATCCACTTGGGAGCGAATGAATTGAAATAACATAGTTCGATCTCCTCGTCAGTTTATTTGAAGCGGCTCTGAGCAGTCGAAACGCCGTCGCGAGTGGCAATGATCGCACCGTTAATGTCGCGCTCCAATTCCTGCATCTTTTCGCCGAGCGCCTTCAGCCGTTTGGCAAGTTTGCTGCGAATGGCTTCGCGGAATGCGTCTCCGGCATAGCCGAGCAGAGCGCCGTCTTCCATCAACTTAGCCACTTTTTCCATCTCGCGCGACGTCTCATCGATCTGCTGGTGGGCCTGATGGAACGTCTTCTGCATCTGTTCCATCGAGTTGTAGTTCATTCTTACATCAGGCATGATAGACCTCCGGTTTGCGATTTGAGAATATCAACGACTACACCTTGAAGACGCCGCCGGCTTCGTTTTCCGCATTCTGGAAGAGCCGGGAAATCTGGGCCGTGACACGAGCCGCCTCCGCCAGAGCTTTTTGCAGGCGCAGCAGCGAGGGCATCACTTGCTCATCCATCTCGCTGTAGAACTTCCGCGCACCCTCGCCGATCCAGTCCCCGCCTTTCAGCGTTTCCATGCGTGAGCGGATGTTTTGGTTCATCCGCGAGATCGCATCGGCCTGCTGACTGAACGTGTTCTGAATAGTCTGGAGTTGGTCGTGGTCACTTCGGACTGTTGGTGCTGACATAGAACCTTTCCTTTCTTTTGAGATTGTCAATCCCTTTGGGGTAGATTACGCTGTCATTCTATTACCACTCCATGTGTGCCGCAATAGTACAATGGCATCATTTTAAGGATGTTGAGGGCGCGGGGCAAGCACGCTCCGTCTCGCTCGATGAGACTCGGGTACACCCTGCCGTACCACCTTCCCACGAGGCTGGCGGCGAACGTCGGGCGGCGGTTCACCCCTCCAAAGGTTGAAACCCTCGCCCCAATATCTCCTGTGCCGGGGCCACGATGATGAACGCATTGGGGTCTTCGGCTTTGGCCATTGCTTTCAACTGCTGCATCTCCGTCACCGTCACCGCAATCATCAGCACATCGCGCTCCTGTTGGGCATACATCCCCCGCCCATGCAGGGCAGTCACTCCCCGCTTCATTTCCTTCATCACCCGGTCGGCAATGCCCTTGGGCTTGGACGAGATGATCAGCGCCAGCAGCTGTTGGCGCTTGCGGGTGGTTCGCTGGGAGGGCTGGGCGGCGCGGCGGCTGAACGAGGTGGATGTTTCGGGCACTTGCATCGCACGCCACACGGCGCTCAATATCGGAATCTCGCCACCCCACCTCGGCAGAACTTCGCCGGAGGCTTGGTTGAGTCCGGCGGTGGCAAAACCGATGATGAACAACGCGCCGTTGTAAACGAGCCCGATGATCAATATCACCCAGCCCGGCAACGGGCCGAGCGCCGACCGAACGATGAACTCGGAAAACGAGGCGACCGGCGTGGGGTGCAGAAACCCTTTGAGCGCCCATGCGGCGGCCAGCACCAAAAATATCCAAAGGTAATTGCGGCGGAAGCGCCGCCCAAACGCCTCCCACATGCTGATTGGGAAATCGGGATTCAAAAGGCTTTCGGCGAGGCTCTCGGCCCAATCGGGGCTCGGCGCAAACGGCGGCACGAGCATCGAGGCGAAGAAGTCCGTTTCCATCAATCGCACCCGATGCGACCAAAGTTCATAGTAGCGATACCGCCGCGCCTCAATCCAAAGGAAGAGAGTCACGAGCAGTGTATCGAGAATGATCACGCCGTAGTGATGATTGGGATCGGAGAGCGCAAACGAAATGGCCGCGCCAGCGGCGACGACGGCCCAATTCGTGGTGTTGTCCAATCGCGTGCGCCACGTGTTCGAGCGTTGGACTTCGCCGCGATAGAAATGCACCATCGCCGTGTTGAACTCCGCCGGGCGCATCTCGTATCCCCGAAACGTCCACACTGGCTCGGGGCCGGGCGCCTCGGCGGCGGGTGATTCAGATTGTGTCATTCGATACTCCCGTCAAGAACCTGTCTCTAAATCCCTTTAGGGCAAGTCGGCCTGAACGGTCAGCCGCATCGTGGTCAACTGACGTTGCGCCGCGCTGGTGCGCGCCAGCCACGTTTCGGCCATAGGCCGCCACGCCGGATAGTTCTCCGCCC
>VGOW01000030.1 GCA_016875735.1 Chloroflexota bacterium
TGCGCCACCTGGTTCGGAGCCGGCCGAGACCGAAACGTAGCCGGAGTTGAGTTTCCAACTCGGCCAAACGCGCCTCGCGCGGGTCTGCGGGCCGCTGCAAAACGTTATCGGGTTTGGTCATCTGGTTCAAGGTAGTTCACTTATCGCCGCTTGTCAATTGCTGGTTGGACGCTCTTTTCCTGCCCTTTAGCACTTGCTGACGGCCCTGAACCCGTTGAACGCTAAACAAGTACGTTGAGCCATTCGTTGACAGAGCACCTCCTTGAAATCCATCAAGAGCGAAAAACAAAGCCCGCTCAAGCGGGCTTCGTGATGTTAGCGCGGCGATTGATCCCCGCGCGAGGGCTCCTGTGACGCGATACCGCACCCTCAACGCGCGAACGAACCGCCTCACCCCATCATCGGCTGGCGGGCCAGAATCGGATCGACGCCGCGATCGATTTCCCACGGATAGACGATGAAGGCGTCGGTGATCGCGCCGTAATACGTGGGCGCGGCTTTGGTGAACAGCGAGCGGTAGGGGTTGAAGTGAAAGACGCACGTTTCCGCAACGCCCTTCGCCGACTCCACCCGATCCTTCACCGCCGTAATCGTCCGCCCCGAGCCCCACACGTCGTCCACCACCAGAGTCCGCCGCCCTTCGAGCAAATGATCGTCGGGGAATTGCAGAAACTCCGGCAGGGCCGCCAGTTTGGGCACCGGCAGATCCATCTCCACAAAGCTCACCGCCGCCGTGAGAATGTGTTTGATGTCCAGCGCTTCGGCGATGAGGCCGCCCGGCACAATGCCGCCGCGCGTGATCATCACCATTGCCTCGAACGAGCCGCGAAACTGCGGCCGGAGGGTATCAATCAGTTTGTCCACATCGCCCCACGACAGAATCTCTCGCCGCATACCTAGCCTCCCAGCACCGCGGCCAGCGGCGCGGGCGCTCGCGCCGACACCGCCGCCTGCCCCAACTGCACCGCCTTCTCGGCGTCGCGCGCCCAAATAAATAGAGAGGTGTGATACGCCGTGCCGATGTACGACGTGACCACCGTGACCACGCCCGACACGAGAATCACCAGCGCGACGCCGATGACGATCCCGATGATGAAGCCGACACTCGAAACGGCGCTGAGGGCAACGGCGATGCCGACGGCGATCACCACCGTGGCCACGATCACTGCGCCGCCGATGAGATTGTTGATCACGTTCACGCCCACAAAGCCGACGCCCACCAGCAGTAAGTTATTCTTGATCAAATGCGTGGCGCGTTTGAGGGCGTTCCACAGATTCAAATCTTCGATGACCATCTGCCCATCGCCTTCAGAGAGGTAGCCGTAGATGAGATACACCGTCATGCCGCTGAAGATATACGACACGGTGTATTGCGCGAACAGCATGATCGCCCCGAGCAACCCCACGATGCCCTGCCCGATGGCGTTGTCTTCGCCGCCGAGCACGTTGAAGACGAAGATGGCGGCGAACAGGGGAATGGCAAAAATAAAGCCAACGATGGCGTTGGCGAAGTACGAATAAATTGAAGGTTTGATCAGGTCGCGGTCTTTCACTGCCATATCAATGGCTTGATTTGAAGAAACCCCAGCCTCGGCTGAGTGAATCGAACATGGCTTCCTCCGGCGGAACGAAATTTTGGTAATTGTACTACCGATGGAAAGATAAAACTCCAAAACTCAAACTCCCAACTCCAAATCTCAAATCCTCAAATCCTCGAACCTCAAACTGATCGCTATCCGCACCCGCTATCCGCCATTCGCTACCCCCCACCCGCTGGCAACCCAATGAGCACCCATGCCTTACCGTTCACATGAGTGAGGAAGACAATGCGCTCCTCATCGCCTCTGAGTTTGAGCGAGCGGGCAAACTCGGCCGGGTCGAGCGGCGAGCCGCGCTTCTTCACCGTGACCCGCCCCACGTTCATCGCCCGCAGTTTTTCGCGCAGGCGCTTCTGCGAGAAGGGCATGGCCGCTTCGATAGCGAAAGCGCGGGCGAATGGTGTGGGGGTGAGCGTGTCGGCGGTGAGGTAGGCGATGTCGGGATCGATCTGCGCCGCGTTGAGTTGCGCGGCAAGGGTGGTGACGAGTCCGGCGCGGAGGACGGAGGGATCGGGTTCGTAGAGGTAAGCGAGGGGGAGGGTGGTTGGGTGGTTCGGTGGTTGGGTGGTTCCCACTCCGCTGTCGCTACGGGGCGCTGTCGCGGGGTGGTTGGGTGGTTGGGCGGTGAGAGAGAGGGGAGGGTGGCGAGGGCTGAGGAGAGTGGCGCGGCGGGCGGTTGTTTTCAATTCTCCGAACCACAGGACGCATTCTTTCAGTTCACGGTCGAGAGAGATGAATTCGATCTCGCAATCATAATGCTCGATCTCGCTGAGATCGACGCCGGGCGATATTTTGACTCCGAGCGGCATGGGCGGCCACGTTTCGATGATCGACAGCGGCGGGTGATAACCGCGCACGGAGAAATGGCGGCGTCCACTGGCGCGGCGGCCCGGGTCGAAGAAAGCGGCCTCCACAGCGGGCGGCTTGCTTTTTGTGAGATCGGCTTCGATCAGTTTGGCCTGCAATCCGTAGGCCGAGAGATTCTCTCTGGCGAGGGCGAGATGAAGAGGATCGATGTCGAGGGCAAAAAGTCCCCCACCCCCGGCCCCTCCCCCGTCGGGCAAAGCGCCGACAGGGGAGGGGGGTGAGGCGAGGCCGATGGTGTCGCCTCCGAGACCACAGCAGAGGTCGGCGAGGCGCGCGAACGGGGCGAAGCGCGCGGCGCGGTAGCGGCTGACGATTTCGCTGGAGGCCATTTCGAGGCCGTCGCGGGTGAAGTACATCGAGTCGGCGCGGGTGAATTTGGCGCGGGCCTTTCGCCGAAGGAGGGTGGTTTCGAGCGCGGCTTTGGCGAGATCGGAGTCGAAGTGCTTTTGCAGTTGGGTGAGCGCGGAGAGAAATGTTTCGTCGGACGGATCGAGTTCAGCCGCGCGGGCAATGGCGGCTTGGCCGAGTGGGGTGAGGAGGGTGCAAAAGGCGGGAAGGTTCAATCGCCGCGATTACATTTTGACTGCTTTCACCAGCCTCACGAATTCCTCGAACTCTTCTTTGAAGAAGTGCAGAGTCACTTTGTCGAGCTCGACGTGATACGTCGTCTCGCCGTCGAACTCTTCGGCGATGTAGATCACGTAGTTGTCGGTTTCGGAGAGAACGGGGGTTTGGGAATCGTTAGTGTTCATCGTTCATCCTTCACTTCGTCGGCGTGGCGCGCACGAAGGTTACATCGGTGTAGCCGAGCGAGGCCAGCAGCTGCCGCAGGTAGGCTTCGGCGCTCATTTGCGCCTGATCCAAAACTCCGGCTTCCAGCGCGGCGGCTTCGATTTCATGTTGCGCCTCCTGCCGCGCTTCGGTTTCTAAATTGATATTGCCTTTGGTCAGCAAACCTGTTTCGCGATCCACCACATACGATTTATCGTTGTCGATGTTCGTCACCAGCACTTCGGGCGCGGGCAGAACCACGAACGCTTTGCCGTCCGGCAGAACGCTCACATCGCCCACCGCCATTTTGCCCAGATCGATCCCGGCAATGACCGTGCCGTGCGCCACAAAAATGATGCGGTCGCCGAACAACGCGCCGAGCGCGCCCTGCCCCTGCTCTTTGATGATCACCTTTTCGATCACGAACTGTGACGACTCAAGCCGGGCTATCGAGCGGATGGCAACCACCACCGCCTCCCCACTGGGGAGCGGAGTGGGCGTGGGCGGCAGAATCACCGCCACCGATGTGGCCACCGTGTTGCCCGCTTCCACCGCAGGCTGGGCCGCGTCGCGCACTGCTGTCACCAATCCGTAGCCAGTGAGCGCGGCGATGATGAGCAGACCGATGACGAGCAGAGCCTTCAATGAATCGGACACTGCGGTATTGTACCTCATCCATATTTCCCCGCCCCGTTCACTCTCTGCTAAAATCACCCTATGATCATCGGCGCGTGCGCGGTTCGCCTGCATTTGCCGGGCGCCCTCTCGCTCAAAGAAAAACGCGGGCGCATCAAACCCATCCTCGCCCGCCTGCCCAAGGAATTCAACCTCGCCGCCGCCGAGATCGATCTGCAGGATGTGTGGCAGACCGCCGAGATCGGTTTGGTCACGGTGTCCAACGACGCCGGGCTGGCGCAAAGCCTGCTCGAAAAATCCGTGCGCTGGATCGAACACAACGCCCCCGATGTGGAAGTGGAAGATTATAGGATTGAGATTCGATGATAGAAGTCAGAGGTTAGATTTCCTCCGACTTCTGACTTCTGACTCCTCCCATGCGGCGCCGCCTCCTCCTCACCTTCACCCTTCGCTCCACTGCGCTGGCGCTCGTCGTCGTCATTGCCATTTCGTTCGCGGCGCTCATCGGCCTCTTCGAGTTCCTCGAGGTCAAAGCCATCGACGCCGCCTTTGCCCTGCGCGGCCCGCTCCCGCCCACCGCGCCCATCGTCATCGTCGCCATCGACGACGAATCGTTTGCCCAAACGCAATTGCAGTGGCCGTGGCCGCGCGCCTACATGGCCCAACTCATCTCCCAAATCGCCGCCGGAAAACCCAAAGTGATCACCACCGACATTTTTTGGTACGAGCCCGGAAACGACCCCGGCGGCGATGAGGCCTTGGCGAAAGCCATCGCCGAAGCGGGCAACGTGATTCTGGCGAACGACATCAACCGCGTGGAGCAGGCTGGTTTCGTGCTCGATCAATTCCGCCGCCCCATCCCCGCGCTCGAAGATTCTGCACTGCACACCGGCCTCGCCAATCTCTACCGTGATCCCGCCGACGGCTTCATCCGGCAAATGCCTGTGTATCTCATCAACGAGCCCGACGGGCGAGCCTACTTTTCGTGGGCGGCCCTCACCACTCTCACTTATCTCGGCGCGTCCATCCCAGAATCCATTCGCCCGTCCTCCGTGCAATTCGGCGGCATCACCGTGCCGCTCACCGAAGGCCGCCTCATCGTCAACTATCGCGGCAAGCCCGGCTCGGCCTTCACCCAAATCCAAGCCTATCAAGTCGCCAGCGGCGAAGTGTATCAACAGCGCGGCCCCGATTTCTTTCGAGACAAGATCGTGCTCATCGGCGCGACGAGCGTGGTTCTGCAGGATGTGTACTCCACGCCCTTCGAGGGCAGCCGCCTGCCCATGCCCGGCGTCGAAGTGAACGCGCACGTCATCGACACTCTCCTCAGTCAGCAATTCATTTACCGCTGGCCGGTCATTCTCGGCGCAGTGGTGACACTGTTCATCGGCTTGCTGGCCTATGTGTTCAGCGGCATCCCTGTGCCCTTCCTCAGCCTCACCCTCGCCTTCGGCAGTGGGCTCGGCTATCTCGGCCTGTGGGCCTTCGCCTTCAACACCCTCCGCATCGAAATGTATGTCGTCGCCCCTCTCGTCAGCCTCACCCTCGGCTACGCTGTGCCCTCGGTGGAGCGGGCCATCAGCGAGCAAGTGGAAAAGCGGCGCGTGCGCGGAATCTTCGAGCGCTTCGTCTCGCCGGAAATGGTGGAGCAAATGATCGACCGCGGACTCGAAGCGGTGCGCGGACAACGCGCCGAACTCACCATCATGTTCTCCGACATTCGCGGCTTCACCACCCTCTCCGAGCAAATGTCGCCCGACGACGTGGTGGCGATTCTCAATGAGTATCTCGGCGTCATGTCCGATGTCATCCACCGGCACGGCGGCACCATCGACAAATACGAAGGCGATCTGATCATGGCCTTCTTCAATGCGCCCCTGCCCCAGTCCGATCACGCCAAACGCGCTTTGCAAGCGGCCATCGAAAATGCGCTTCACTCTCGACAAACTGCGGGCCAAGTGGGCCAAACAGGGAAGCCGCCCCACCCAGTTTGAAATGGGAATCGGCCTCAACACCGGCGATGCCTTCGTCGGCCTCGTCGGCTCCGCAAAACGAATCAACTACACCTGCATCGGCGACAGCGTCAACCTTGCCTCGCGCGTGCAGGACCTGACCAAAGACCTGAAGTGGCCGCTGCTCATCACCGAACACACCCACGAGAAAATCAAAGACCACTTCGATTGCGAGTTTGCCGAAGCGCGAATGGTGAAAGGCAAAAGCAAACCCGTCGGCATCTACCGTGTGCTGGGCCGCAAAGGCGCGCCCGACTCCGAGCGCATCCGCCCGCTCTTCCAATGATCCTTCCCCTGTTTGCGGAGCAAACGGGGGAAGGGCAGGGATAGGGGTCTCGACTATGATCCGCCCCCACCGATCCACCCTCTCACTGTTGATCATCCTTTCCGCATTCACCGCCTGCGTCACTCGCCCTGCGACACAAAGTGCCACCCCCGCCCCTCCTCCCGCCGGGACTCCGACTCTCGCCCCCTCCCAACCATCCAACCACCCCGCGACAGCGCCCCGTAGCGATAGCGAAGCGGGAACTACCCAACCGCCCAATCGCGCCGCCTCCATTGCCGAAATCGTCAACACCGTGCAGTCGCGCGAATCGGCGGAGTCCCAGTGGGCAAACGCCTCCATCGGGCAAACGCTCGCCGTCGGCGGCGAAGTGCAAACTTTATCCGATGGCGAAGCCCGCATCGACATCAGCCCCGACACAATCGTTCGCATCGGCCCAAACACTCACTTCGCCCTCACCGAACTCGCCGGAACCGATTACGGCCCTCTCACTCGCCTCACGCTGGCTGTCGGCGAAATTTGGGTGGCGCTCAACTCGGCGCTCAACGGCGGCTCATTCGAGGTGGAGACTCCGGTGGGATCGGCGTCGGTGCGCGGCTCGTACATCAGTGTGGATTACGACGCCGTCTCCGACAGCCTCATCGTGTCGTGCCTCGAAGGCAGCTGCATTTTGCGAAACGAGTTCGGGCTTGTGGATTTGATCGCCGGGCAAGAAACTTTCATCACCCGCCGGGGCCTGCCGCCCGAAGCGCCGCGCCCCATGGATCCCGACCGGCTCGAACGCTGGCAGAGATTCATGCGCGAAGCCCGGCCCCTCATCGAGCCGGTCCGCACACAACTCGCTCCGTTGTGGGTGGAACCGGCGTTCATCGCCACCCGCGCCGCGCAAATGACTCTCGTCCCGCGCCCGCGCCTGCTCACGCCCGGCTTCATCGAAACCCTCGCCGCCGAGCGCACCCCGATCATCGAACGGACGCCGCTGATCACCCTCGCGCCGGGCGTCATCCGCACCCGCCGCCCATGAAGGCAAAGAAACTCTTTCGTTGGTTCGGCTACATGTCCCTCTTGCTTCTGTGGCTCGTCGTCATGCTCGCGCCGTGTTTCGCCTTCGCCCTCGCCGCGCGCGGCGAACTTTCATGGCAACACACTGAATACGACAGCGACCGTATCTGGCTGGTGCAGGAGCGGGATCAAAAGGGAATCGGCTACCACGCCGTGCGAATGACGGGCGGTGACCCTGTGTGCATCCGCAACAGCGTGCGCTTCTTTTTGTGGGAAGGATCGGCGGAAGGACAGAGCGCCGATTACTGCGAATGCCTTGCGGCGGACGGAACATCGGCGGCCACTGAGTGCCCCTGACCACCCGACCACTCGACCATTCGACCATTCGACCACTTGACCGCTCGGCCACCTCATTTGCCAAACTCCCCCCTCTCCAATAGAATCACTCGCATACTCACACACACCGGAGGCCTCCACCCCATGCCCGACAAGACTCAACTCGAAGGCGAAGTGTATCACCCCTCTGCCGAAGTCGTCGCCCAAGCGCACATCAAAGATTGGGAGGCGATAGCCGAACACGCGCGCAACGACCTGCAAGGCTTTTGGGCCGAATGCGCCGACGAATTAGAGTGGTATCAAAAATGGGATAAGGTTCTCGACGACTCGAACAAACCGTTCTTCAAATGGTTCGTCGGCGGCAAAGTCAACATCGTCCACAACTGCATCGACCGCCACCTCAAAACGTGGCGCAAAAACAAGCTTGCTCTCATTTGGGAAAGCGAAGACGGCAAAGAGCATCGCACCTTTTCATACTACGCCATGAACCGCGAAGTGACGCGCATGGCCAACATCATCAAATCCATGGGCGTGCAAAAAGGCGACCGGGTGACGATCTACCTCCCGCGCATTCCGGAGATCGTGTTCGCCATGCTGGCCTGCGCCAAGATCGGCGCGGTGCACTCGGTGGTGTTCGCCGGATTCTCCACCGATGCCCTGCAGGGCCGCATCGAAGACAGCCAATCCAGACTCGTCATCACCTGCGATGGCTCATTCGTCAACGGCAAAGTGATCGAACTCAAGCGCACGGTGGATGAGGCCCTCAAGCGGTGCCCTTCGGTGGAGAACGTCATCGTCATCAAACGAGTCGGCCATGATGTGCCGGTGGATCCCCTCCGCGATCACTGGTATCACGCCCTCTCCGCCCTGCCCGTCGCCAACGGCAAATGCCCCACCGAAATGATGGACGCCGAAGATCCGCTGTACATTCTTTACACCTCCGGCTCCACCGGCAAGCCCAAAGCCATCTTGCACACGCACGGCGGCTACATGGTGGGCACCTATGCCACCCTCAAATACGTGTTCGATCTCAAAGACGATGACCGCTGGTGGTGCGCCGCCGATCCCGGATGGGTGACCGGCCACTCGTACATCGTGTACGGCCCCATGCTCAACGGCGCCACCTCGTTCATGTTCGAGGGCGGCCCGGCCTATCCCTATCCCAATCGTTGGTGGCAGTGCGTCGAGCGATACGGCATCACCGTTTTCTACACCGCGCCCACCGCCATTCGCGGCCTCATGCGCTTCGGCGAAGCCTGGCCCAATAAACACGATCTCTCCTCCCTGCGGTTGCTCGGCACGGTGGGCGAGCCTATCAACCCCGAAGCATGGCGATGGTATCATCGCGTCATCGGCAAGAGCCGCTGCCCCATCATGGATACGTGGTGGCAAACCGAAACCGGCATGTTCATGATCACGCCGACTCCGGTGGTGGCCCTCAAACCCGGATCCGGAACGCGCCCCTTCTTTGGGCAGGAAGCCGAAGTGGTGAACGAAAACGGCGACCCCGTCCCCGACGGCGAGGAAGGCTATCTCGTGCTCAAGCACCCGTGGCCGGCCATGCTCCGCACCATCTATGGCGATCCCGATCGATACGTCAAACAATACTGGAGCAAATATCCGGGCCGCTATCTCACCGGCGATTCGGCCAAGCGCGACAAAGACGGATACTTCTGGATCATTGGCCGCGTGGATGATGTGATCAACGTATCGGGGCACCGACTCGGCACAGCCGAGATCGAATCGGCGCTGGTCAGTCATCCGGCAGTGGCCGAGGCCGCCGCCATCGGCCTGCCGCACGAGATCAAAGGCACGGGCATTCACTGCTTCTGCCTCTTGCGCGCCGGGCACGCGCCCTCCGAGTCGTTGGCCGAAGAACTGCGCCAACATGTGGCCCAGCACATCAGCCCCATCGCCCGCCCCGAAACGGTAAAGTTCGTTGACAAACTGCCGAAGACTCGCAGTGGCAAAATCATGCGCCGCGTGTTGAAGGCTCGCGCGCTCGGCATGCCCGAAGGCGACATTAGCACGTTGGAAGAGTAACGACAGACAGCGATTGAAAAACAATAGCGGCTCATAGGAACCACAGATTTCACGGATTACACAGAGTTGCCTCGCCATCGTCAGTGAAATCTGTGTAATCAGTGGTTGCTCTAAAGTTTAACTGCGTAACTCATTGGCAAGTGATGTTCCCGAACTCAGGCAGGTGATTCGTGGCAACAAAGCCTCTCGGCATCTTGTGCCCGCAGTGCAACACCCCCATCAATTCATGGGCGCGGTTTTGCTCCGGCTGCGGCATCGACATCTCCGTTATCACCCTCGTCCTCGAGCACGCGGCGGCCAGCACGGTGGAGGCGCAAACCGCGCCTTACGTGCCCGAAGTGCTCGTGCCGCGACTCGGCGAGTTTCTCATCCAACGCGAGATCATCACCGAGTCCCAACTTCAACAGGCGCTCGAGCACCAGAAAAAGCAAACCACGCAGGGCGCCGGGAAGATGCTGGGCGAAACGCTCATCGAGTTGGGCATGGTGTCGCGCCCGAATATCGAGCGAGCCATCGTGGGACTCGTGCTCGAACTGCAAACCGCTCTGCAGGCCAGCAACCGCCAACTGCAAGAGCGCGTGGCCGAGCGCACTGCCGAACTCGAAGAGGCGCTAAAAAAGGTCAACGAGATCAACCACCTCAAAGTGGATTTTGTCTCCAACATCTCGCACGAACTGCGCACCCCGCTGGCGCAAATCAAAGGCTACGTGGTGCTGATGAGCGAGGGCATGTTGGGCGAACTCAACTCCGAGCAGACCGACGCCATCAGAGCCACGGTGGCCGCCACCGAGCGGCTTGAGCACCTCATCGAAGACCTCATTCGCTTTGCCAGCGCCGCCCGCGGCGAACTGGTCATCAACAGCAACGTCTTCTCCCTCTCCGATCTGGCCCAGTCAATGGTCAATCGCTCCATTGGCAAAGCCCATAAGAGCAACCTTCAACTCAAATGCGACATCCCCGATCAACCGATCTTCGTGCGCGGCGATGTCGAAAAACTCAGCTGGGTCATTCTCCAATTGATCGACAATGCCATTAAATTCACGCCCGGCGGCGGCTCGGTGACTCTGACGGTGAAGCCCAACCCCAACGGGCGCTCGGTCAACGTCACCCTGAAAGATACCGGCATCGGCATCCCCCCCGAACGCATTCCCGAACTCTTCCAAGCCTTTCATCAGTTGGATAGTTCTTCTACGCGCCGCTATGGCGGCACCGGGCTGGGGCTGGCGTTGGTCATGCGCATCGCCGAAGCTCACGACACGCGCATCCGAGTGGAGAGCGAAGTGGGCAAAGGCACCACCTTCTCCTTCGATCTGCCCGTCGCCAAACAGCCATAGAGAGGCGGCCCATGAGCACCGAATACGATCCCAAAGGAAAGGTCTTCACTCACGTCGTCCACAAAGATGTTGTGCACGCCCGCATCCAGACGATCACCCATCAAATCGTGGGCGAGATTTACTTGACCCACGAGAAACGGATCAAAGACGAATTGGAGTTCGCCGAAAAGTTCATCGCCATCACCGCGCCCAAAGTGTTTAACCTCGACGGCACGCTGGCTTACGAAGCGGTTTTCATCACCATCAACCGCGATCACATCGTGTGGCTTGCCCTCGAAGACGAGCCTCGAAGTTAGGAATTGGCCGCATGTCTCTGCGCAATCGCCTTTCGCAAACGCCCAAAGAGCCGCCTGCTCCCCAACCCGCCTCCGCCGAACCGCCGCCCCCGGCCGCGCCCGCGCCCCGCGCCGACTCGCCGGCCGCTCGCGCTCGCACCGGCGGCCTCCACGACGAAGACTACAAGCGCCTCAAGAAATGGCTCATCGGGAAAATCTCCACCGGCCTCGACGCCGACCTCAAACGCACGCCGACCACCGCCCAAATGCTGCGCGACCGCTTCAACGTCGTTTACGCTCAAGCCGGAGTCAACCTGCCCGGCGACTCTGTCGACTCGCTGTTCGGCGAAATCGTCGATGACATCGTGGGCTATGGCCCCATCGAACGACTGCTCAACGACGCCACCATCAGCGAAGTGATGGTGAACGGCCCCAAGCAGGTATTCATCGAGCGCAAAGGCAAACTCACTCTCTCGGATGTGGCCTTCGAGGACGACGAACACGTGATGCGGGTGATCGAGAGAATCGTTCGCCCGCTGGGCCGCCGGGTCGATCGCAAAGTGCCGATGGTGGATGCCCGCCTCCCCGATGGCAGCCGGGTCAACATCATCATCCCCCCCGCCGCCATCGACGGCCCTACCGTCACCATCCGCAAGTTCGCCGCCAAGAAACTCACGGCAGACGATCTCATTGCCTTCGGCTCGATGACTCCGCAAATCGCCGACCTGCTCAAGGCCTGCGTCGTCTCGCGCCTCAACATCGTCGTCTCCGGCGGCACCGGCTCCGGCAAGACCACCCTGCTCAACGTCCTCTCCGGCTTCATCCCCGAAGATGATCGCGTGATCACGCTGGAAGATTCGGCTGAACTTCAGTTGAATCAACCGCACGTCGTGCGCCTCGAAGCCCGCCCGCCCGATCCCGATGGAAGCGGCGGCGTCACCATCCGCGATCTGGTGAAGAACTCTCTGCGGATGCGCCCGGAGCGGATCGTCGTCGGCGAAATTCGCGGCGGCGAATCCATCGACATGCTTCAGGCCATGAACACCGGCCACGACGGATCGCTCACCACCCTGCACGCCAACAGCCCGCGCGAAGCCGTCGCCCGTATCGAGACGATGGCGCTCATGGGCGGGCTGGAGATTCCGCTCAAAGTGATCCGCGAGCAGATCGCCAAAGCCGTCGATCTCATCGTGCAACAGACTCGCCTCGAAGACGGCTCGCGCAAGATCACCTACATCACCGAGATTAGCGGCATGGAAGGCGAGAACGTGGTGATGCAGGACATTTTCAAGTACGATGAGTCGCTCGGCCCCGATGGCAAACCGGGCGGCATGAAGCCCACCGGCCTGCGTCCCTTCTTCTCTCCGCGCCTCGAGTTGCACGGGTTTAAGTTGTCCGCTGAAATTTTCGGCGGCGGCGTCAACGCGGCCTTGCAGAGTATGCGCGGCGGGCGGCGGTGAATTCGGTCGAATGCTATAATCACCGCCATGGCCGACAAAAAATCACTGGCGCTTCGAGCAAAGATCATCGGCGTTCTCCTGCGCGACGCGCGGCTGGCCGCCGGGAAAAGCCCCAAAGACTGCGGGCAAGTGCTGGGCATCAGCGCCAGCGCGTATGCCGCCTACGAACTCGGCAAGAAGCCCCTCTCGCTTCCCGAACTCGAACTGCTCGCCTATTATCTCGACATCCCCCTCTCTCACTTCTGGGGCGACGAGATCATCTCCGAAGCGCCCGAACGCGCCTCCGATGTCAACTCCGACGAACTGATCAAGATCCGCCACCGCATCATCGGCGCGCAGATTCGGCAGTCGCGCATGAACAACAGCATCGCCCAAAAGGAACTGGCCGCCGCCGTCGGCATCCCGCCCAGCCGCATCAAGGCCTACGAATTCGGCGAACAGCCCATCCCCGTGCCCGAGCTCGAAACGCTGGCGTGGGTGCTGGGCATGAAGATCGACAACTTCTTCGAGCGGCAGGGGCCGGTAGGCGAATGGGACGCCTCGCGCCGCGCCTTCGACAAATTCAAAGAGATGCCCGCCGATGTGCAGGAGTTCGTCGCCAACCCCCTCAACGCCGTGTACGTCAAAGTAGCCATGCGCCTCTCGGCCATGCCCGCCGATCAACTCAAGACCATCGCCGAATCATTGCTCGACATCACCTTTTAGCAGCGCTCGCAGTTTCTCTCACCACCCAGACTCAAAGGCGCGAAGACTCACAAAGACCCTTTGTGCAACTCTGTGTCTTCATGCCTTTGTGGTGAATAACTCATGCTCGCAGACGATCTTCACTCTGCCGCGCTCGGCCACTATCGAAAAGGGAACTTCGCCGAAGCGGCCAAAGCCTTCGAGCGAGCCGCCGAGTCGTATGCCCGTGAAGGCGACCGGGGGATGGCCGCCGAAATGCAAAGTAATTTCGGAGTGGCCCTGCGCGCCGCCAAAGATTTCACCCGCGCCCTCTCTGCACTGGAGGCCGCCGTTGCCGAACTTCGCGCCCTCAACGACACCCGGCGACTGGCCGTTGCCCTCGGCAACTTGGGCAGTGTGCTCCTCGAAACGAACGACCTCGCCCGCGCCGCCGACGCGCTCAACGAATCCCTTTCCCTGCTCGACCCCGCCGCCGACAAAGAGGCCCGCTCCGAAGTTCTGCGCGTGCTCGGCGAAGCGCGGCTCAAACAAGGCCGATACATGGATGGCCTCGTGAATTACGAAGCCGGACTGCGCGACGTTGAGAAACCGTCAGCGCAACAGAAGTGGCTGCTCGGTTTATTGCAGAAGCCCCTCAAGATGCTGGGGAGAAAGTGAATGAAACTCCGCACCACCGAACCCTTCATGCCCGCCGATGAATATGGGCGCCCGCTCAAAAGCCTCAGCCTCAACTTGCTCGTCCGCGACATCGAAAAGGCCGTCGCCTTTCAGCGCGACGTATTCGGCGTCACCCTCGTTTACAGCGACCCCGACTTCGCCGTGCTCGAATGGCAGGGCGCACAGTGGATGTTGCACGCCGATCACACGTGCGACAAACACCCTCTGCGCGGACTCCTCGCCGGAGTCGATGGGCGCGGCGCAGGCATCGAACTGCGCCTGCATGGTTGCGACCCCGACAAAGCCGAAGCCGCCGCCCGCCGACTCGGCTATTACATCGTCGCCCCCGCCGCCGACAAACCGCACGGCCTCCGCGAAGCCTTCATCGCCGATCCCGATGGCTACCTCTGGGTGCCCGATGCGCCCATCAAACCACCTTCGTGATTCTTCGTGTCCCTTCGTGGACAACACCTCATGAGCAACGATTTTGATAACGCCCTCACCCCCTCCGAACGCAAACTCGTCGCCTCACTCACCACCCCCTTCAAGATTCAAACCTTCCTCGACGACGTTCCGTATTCCGGCGAAGAACGATACCGCTGTCCGCTCACCTTCCTCCGCGACCGAACCGGCCACTGCTTCGACGGCGCGGCCTTCGCCGCGGCCATGCTCCATCGGCTCGGCCACCCGCCCCTCATCATCGATCTTCTGCCCAACCGCCGCGATGACGATCACATGCTCGCTCCCTATAAACACGGCGGGCATTGGGGCGCGCTCGCCAAATCCAACTTCTCCGGCCTGCGCTTCCGCGAGCCGGTGTTCCGTTCCCTGCGCGAACTCGTCATGTCGTATTTCGAAGACTACTTCAACGCCGCCGGCGAAAAGACTCTGCGCGCCTACACCGCGCCCCTCAACCTCAACCGTTTTGCCACTTGGCGCACCGACGATGCGGCGATGGACAAAATCGCCGACCGGCTCGGCGAGATTCGCCAATTCCAAACCATCACCCCGCAAATGGCCCGCCGCCTTTCCCCGATGGACAAACGCGCCTACGATGCCGGATTGCTCGGCGTGAACGAAGCCGGGCTGTATCAGCCGCCGAAGTAACGGCCATGTTCTCCTCGCGCCTCCACTGGAATCTCACTCCCAACCAACTCCTCGAAACACTCGCCGCCAAACGCGCCGCCGGAATCGACATCCTCGACCTCACCGAATCGAATCCCACTCGCGCCGGATTCGTTTACGACGACACTGAAATACTGCGCGCCCTCGCCCAACCTAAATCGCTCCTCTACCAACCTTCCCCGCGCGGCCTGCCCGCCGCCCGCGCCGCCGTCGCCGACTACTATCGCGATCGGGGCCGCGAGATCGATCCCGACTCCATCTTTCTCGCCGCCAGCACCAGCGAGGCTTACGGCTGGCTCTTCAAACTGCTCGCCGATCCCGGCGACGAAATCCTCGTGCCCCAACCCGGCTACCCCCTCTTCGACTTTCTCACCGCGCTGGAGTCGGTTCGTCAGATTCCGTATCCTCTGCGCTACGACGACTCCGCCGGATGGCAGATCAACTTCGAACGACTGCAAGCCGCCATCGGCCCGCGCACACGAGCCATCGTCGCCGTCAACCCCAACAACCCGGCTGGGGTGTTTCTCAAACAGCGCGAGCTGGCGGCGCTCAACGCGCTGTGCGCCGAGCGCAGACTTGCCTTGATCGTGGACGAAGTGTTCTCCGATTACGGTTGCGGCAAAGACGAGGCGCGGGTGGAAACTACGGCGGGCAACGAGGGGGCGCTCACCTTTGTGTTGAGCGGACTCTCGAAGGTGGCCGGTTTGCCGCAAGTGAAGTTGGGGTGGATTCAGATCAGCGGCCCGCAAACGGTGGCCGCCGAGTCGGCGTCCCGACTCGAATTCATCGCCGACGCTTACCTCTCGGCGTCGGCCAGTGTTCAACATGCCGCGCCGATTCTGCTCGCGAGTCGATCATCCATTCAGCAACAGATCATCGAGCGCCTCGACAGCAATCATCGCTGGCTCGAAACGCGCGCGCGCGCGAGCCTGCGCCGCGTGTTGAAGCGCGAGGGCGGCTGGTATGCAGTGATGGATTTTGCCGATTCTGTCGCCGACAGCGACCGCGCCCAGCGCTGGCTCGAAGAGTTCAACGTCTTCGTTCATCCCGGATACTTTTACGATTTCGCTCGCGAGGGTTTCGCCGTCGTCAGCCTGCTCACGCCCCCTCAAACATTCATGGCTGGCATTCAGCGCCTACTCGCCCCATGAGCCTCACAAAAAAAGCCAGCCCCCTCTCGAAGGCTGGCCCTCTGACTACTGCTTCCTAAAATCTTCCCTCGGTGGGCTGAACGCATCCAGCGCCGTGCTGGCCTCCAACGCGCGCGCCGCGTGCGGCACATTCGACGGCAGATGCAGACTCTCGCCGGCCGCCACGATCACCGCTTTGCCGTCCACTGTGAATTCAAAACGCCCGCTGACAACGTAACTGATCTGCTCATGCGGATGCGAGTGTGCCGGAACCGCCGCTCCCGCCTCGAAGCGCACTTCGACGAGCATCAGCTTCTCGCCGTCGGCTTTGATGCGCCGTTTCACCCCCGCCATCATCTGCACCCATTCCGATTCAGCCATCCTCCTCCTAACCACCCAACCACCCAACCACCTATTCCTCTTCCTTGCCCTTTTCCTTCTTGGCCGCCGCAATAATCTGCTGGGTCAAGTGAGTCGGCACCACTTCGTGCCGCAGGTAATTCATCGAGAACACACCGCGCCCCTGTGTGATGGATCGCAGATCGGTCACGTAACGCATCATCTCGGCCATCGGCACTTCCGCCGTCACCACGCTCTTGCCGCTGTCCTGCTCCATGCCCTGCACCCGCGCTCGCTTCGTGTTCAAATCGCTCAACACATCGCCCATGTTCGATTCGGGCACGGTGATCTGCACCTGCATGATCGGCTCCAACAGCACCGGCCCGGCGTCGTTCACCGCCAACTTGAATGCCTCGCGCCCGGCGATCTCGAACGCAATCGGCTTCGAATCAACTTCGTGCATCTTGCCGTCGTACACAATCACCTTCACATTGCCCATCGGGTAACCGGCAATCACGCCCTGCTCCAGCGTGGCCTTGATGCCCTTCTCTATCGGCGGCAGGTACGACTTGGAAAGATTCATGCCCACCAATTCATCGTCGAACTCGAACTCGGCCTCTTTCAACGGCTCGATGCGCAGATGCACTTCGCCGAACTGCCCCGCGCCGCCGGTCTGCTTCTTGTGCCGATACTGCGCCTGGCTCTTGCGGGTGATCGACTCGCGGTACGGCACCTTCGGCGTTTCGGTGAGGATGCCCGCGCCGAACTTCGACTCGGCCCGGCGGATGGCAACGTCGATGTGCTGATCGCCCATGCCTTCGAGCAACGTTTGCTTCGTGGATGACTCGGTGCGCCAATGGAGAGTCAAATCCTCTTCGCACAACTTAGTGAGCGTCGGCCCCAGTTTCGTCGCGTCGGCCTGAGTCTTGGGGTGAACGGCCACCGAGTACAGCGCCGCCGGGTACGCGGGCATGGGCAGTTTGATCGGATGGGTTTTGTCGCCGAGCGTGTCGCCCGTCGTGGTGGCGTTCAGTTTCGCCACCGTGCACAGATCGCCCGCGTGCAGCTGCTTCACCGAAATCTGCTCTTTGCCGCGCATCACGTGCAGGGTGCCCAGCCGCTCTTCCGCGCCCTTGCTGTGATTCCACACCCGCGTATCGGAACTGAGCACACCAGAATACACGCGGAGGTAAGTCATCTTGCCCACAAACGGATCGGCGGTCGTCTTGAACGCATAAGCCGAGAGCGCGGCAGTATCGGCGGCGGCCACTTCCTCATCGCCGCCCTTGCCCTCGCCGTGCGGAACCGGGATCTCGGTGGGCGAAGGCATGTAGCGAGTGATCGCTTCGAGGATCGGAACGATGCCGATGTTGCCGGTGGCCGAAGCCACCAACACCGGCACGAACGTGCCGTTGTCCACCGCTCGCTTGAAGCCGTGTTTGATCTCGTCGTTGGTCAACTCTTCGCCGCCGAGATATTTTTCCAGCAGGGCATCTTCGCCTTCGGCGGCGGCTTCCATCATGGCAATGTGAGCAGCGTTCGCCGCTTCGATGTATTCGGGGGGAATGTCGGCAACTTCGCCCTTGGCGCCCTTGCGCCCTTTCATCGAAAGGATGCCGATGGCGCCCTTGAAGTCGTGCTTCTCGCCCCACGGCAACTGCACCGGCACCAGTTTGGTGTTCTTCGAAAGCGCTTGCACCGATTCCAGCGCGCGCTGGAAGTTGGCGTTCTCGCGATCCATTTTGTTGATGACCACGAAGCGAGGCAGTTTGAGTTCATCGCAATACTGCCACACCAATTCGGTGCCCACTTCCACCCCGGCCACCGCGTCCACCAGAACAATGGCCGCGTCGGCCACGCGCAGCGCGCTCTTCACTTCACCCACAAAGTCGGTGAAGCCCGGCGTGTCTAAAATATTGACTTTGTGGTTGTCGAATTCCAGAGCGATGAGAGAAGTGCTCACCGAAATTTTGCGGCGCTGTTCCTCGTCGTCGAAGTCCGAAGTCGTCGTTCCATCTTCGATCTTGCCGAGACGGGTGGCGGCCCCGGTGTTGTAAAGCATCGCTTCGACCAGCGAGGTCTTGCCCGACCCGAGGTGCCCGACCAAAGCGACATTTCTAATGCTCTCTGTTCCATGCTCTTTCATGTTGTGCGCTTGAGCCTCCTGTGGCGAGGGGTAAAAGAAAACAGTGGTACGATTCTAGTCTAGTAACAATCGGAAGTCAAAGCATGGCAAAAATAGCGGATAGCGAATGGCGAATGATCCTCAGCCTGCGCAACACCCTCTGGCTTCCGCCCTCTGACTTCTGACTCCCGGCCCCTGATGCGCCGCCTCGTCTTCGCTTTCCTCTACGCCTTCACCCGCCCCCGTTGGGACACGAACATCACCCCGCCCGAACTTGTCGATCTCATTGAGGCGCAAAAACTCCCGCCGGGCCGCGCGCTCGATCTCGGCTGTGGCACCGGCACAAACGTCATTTACCTTGCGCGGCATGGCTGGCAAGCAGTGGGCATAGATTTTGTGGGCAGGGCCGTTGCCGAAGCCAAACGCAAAGCGCGGGCGAACGGAGTGCGCGCGGAGTTTTTTCAAGCCGATGCCACGCGTTTGGAGTTCTTACAGCCGCCATTCGATCTCGCCTTCGACATCGGATGTTTCCACAGCATCCCCGCCGACCGCCGCGCGCATTACCTCTCCGGCCTCGCCCGGCTTCTCCGCCCCGGCGGACTCTTCCTCTGCTATGCTTTCAAGCCCTCAGCCCCCATGGGCGGCCTCGAACCGGATGAAGGCCATCTCATTCAATTCCATGTTTGCCGAAACCGTGCCCTCGCGCTGGCGGGCCGAAGTGGTCGGGCGGCGCAACGCGCTCATGTCGGCCAGCCTCATGCTCACCACGTTATCTGTGCGGTGAACTGTTGGACCGAGTCGCCTTCCCATTGAACTATCAGATCGTATTCGGAATCGGCGCGGTGGGCGCGGCCATGTCCACCTTTCATCTCGGGCGCATCCACCCGCCCCCTGCCGCAGTGGCCGCCGCCACATCGAATCCCCAAACCGGTCTCTCGAATCACAAGCCGTTGATTCGCGCCGATCTCCTCCGCTCATCCTTCGGCCCTCTGCTCCTCGCTTACTTTTGCTTTTACGCTTCGCAGCACATTCCCGTCCCGCTCAACCCGCTCTTTCGGGTGCAAGTGCTTCATCTTTCCGATGGCGAGATCGGCATCGGCAACACCATGTTTTATGCCACGATGACGGCCGCCTCCATGCTCCTGCCGCGCCTCACCGCCCGATACGGCCACCGCAAAGTGCTCATCGTCGGCTCAATGTTTTACAGCGCCTATCCACTGCTCACCGGCCTCGCGCAAGACTCGACACTGTTTTGGGCCGCCTCCCTCTCCGGCGGCGTCGTGTGGGGACTCACCAACGGCGGGCTGCTCAATCGGCTGATGGAGCGCGTGCCCGCCAACGACCGGCCGGCGCACATGGCTTGGCACAATGTCGTATTCAACCTCGGCATCCTCGGTGGATCATTGTTGGGCGCGGCGCTGAGCCATTGGGTTGGCCTGCGCTACGGCCTGCTCATCGCCGCCATCCTGCGCTTCGCCAGCGGCCTTGCCTTTTTGCTTTGGGCGTAGCCCCCTCTGCAAAATGATTTATACTTCCCTCAGCCGCCCGCCGTTCCAAAAGATGGGAGAGTCATCATGTTGTCCGACTCGGATCGTTCCGCCCTCCTCTCCATCGCCCGCGAGGCGATCACCGCCGCCGCGAACCGCCGCCGCCCGCCACCCCTTGATCTCGACTCGCTCTCGCCGCCTCTGCGCGACATGCGCGCCACCTTCGTCACCCTCACCGTCGATCACGATCTGCGCGGGTGCATCGGCGGCCTCGAGCCGCGCCTGCCGCTCGCGCTCGACGCGCAGGAACACGCGGTGAGCGCGGCCATGGACGATCCGCGTTTCCCTCCGGTCATGCCCGCCGAAGTGCCGGAACTGCGCATCGAAATCTCGGTGCTCACCGTGCCCGAACCCGTGCCGCACAACACACCCGAAGAGCTTCTCGCCGCGCTGCGCCCCGGCATCGATGGCGTGATTCTGAAATCGATCTGGCGGCACAAAGCTACCTTCCTGCCGCAAGTGTGGGAGAAAGTGCCCGACCCCATTGTGTTCCTCGAAATGCTCAGCGAAAAAATGGGCGCGTCGCCCGACGCTTGGCGCTCACAAAACACGGAAGTGTATCGCTATCAAGTCGAGATGTTCGAGGAGCCGGCGGGCAAAGGGCAACCGACTCATGAGTGACCCTCGCCGCCATCCGCCATCCGCCATTTGCCACTTGCCACTTGCCGCCTGCCTCCTCCTTGCCTCCTGCGCCGCCTCCCCCTCCCTTCCCGAAATCGCTCCCCCGTTGGTGATCACCGTCGTCGTCACACCCACGGGCGGCGCGGCGATCGCGCGCTCCGCGTCCGCAACGGAGCCGGCTTCCCCCACATTGGCCGCCTCCGAGTCTCCGTATCCCGCGCCGTTTCAGGCCAGTGTGTCTGCCGTGTATCAAGATTTCGAGCGCGGCTTCATGATCTATCTTTCAGATCGAAAAGCGATTTGGGTGTTCGTGCGTTCGATGGTGAGCAGTGGCACGACAGTATCGCCCGCCAACTACGGCGCGTGGTTCGCCTTCGCCGACTCGTTTCAAGAGGGCGATCTCGAAACCGATCCGACGATCGTCGCGCCGCAAAATTTTCAGCAACCCAAACGCGGCTTCGGCAAAGTGTGGCGCGAAAACGCCGAAGTGCGCGATGGGCTCGGCTGGGCGCTGGATTTCGAGCGCCCCTACCAAACCACCGCCACCGATTTTTCTATCGGCGCGTTCGATTCGCCGGGCAACTACGCGCCGCAGTCGTTCATCCACACCCTCTCTGCCCTCGACGGCGGACTCATTCACGTGGACGAAGCCACAAAGGTTTGGAGCAAACCGTGAAAGGATGAAGGCAGAAGGGTGAAGGATGAAATTCTCATCATTCATCACTCGTCATTCATCGCTCGTCATTCATCCTTCATAATTCATCCTTCATCCTTCCCTCATGCGCGATTGGAAACTCACCCACGCCGACCCGCTCGCTCTGCGCCTCGCCGCCGACGCGCGCTTCGGCCCCACCGATTACGCCGACGATCAGATTTGGGAACTGACTCTCGCAGGCGGCGACCCGGCGGCGGTGTCCCTGCGCACAACGTACGGACTGCGCGCCCGCGAGATGCGACTCTTCCCCGCCTTCCGTGAAGGCGACTCCCTCATCACCGATCCCGATCAGTTTGCCGCGCCGCCCGTCGTTCACCACTTCGCCGTCAACCGCATTCAGTTTTCGTTTTCGCCGCTCGGCGGCATTCACGTTCACGCCGATTATTGGTGCCCCGACTCGCACACCGTCGCCGGGCAGTTCACCGTGTCCAACGAAAGCACGGCCACGCGATCCATCCGCCTCAAATTGTGCGCCATCCTTTTGCCAATGGAAAGCGGCGCAGTGATGGCCCCAACTCAACGCGGGCCCCTTTACACCCTCGAAGGGCAGACCGGCAACCTTGCCTCGATCATTCTTCTGGAAACGGGCATTCCCTCCGAACACAGCTCGTGGCCGGCCATTGTGCGCCCGCTCAGCCTCGTCCCCGGCGAATCGCAAACCGTCCGCTGGGTGCACGCGGCCCCCCCCTTCACCCCTCCCGCTTCGCGGGGGGGGATGGGGGGGGTAGAGCATTGCAAAGCGATCCTCGAAACCGGCTGGCCGATCCATTTTCAGAAAATCAAAGCCCTCAACGCCGACGTCCCCGAAATCGAAACCGGCGATCGCCAGTGGGACGCCGCCTTTGCCTTCGCTTACAAAGTTGCTCTGCAATCGTACGTCGGCCCCACCGCGCACCTGCCCTACCCCTCATTCATCTTCGCCCGCAACCCCAACAAAGGCTATTCCCTGCGCGGCGATGGGAGCGATCACGCATGGCAATGGGATGGGCAAGTGGCGACCGAAGCCTACGTGAACCTGCCGCAGATCGCGCAAGCCGCGCCCGAACTCGCCAAAGGAATCATCCGCAACTACATCGCCGTGCAAGAGCCGGACGGCTTTATCGATTGGAAACCCGGCCTCGCCGGGCAACGCAACCGCGCCCTCTGCATTCCACTGCTCGCCACCCTCTCGTGGATCATTTACGAATACACCGAAGACCGCGACTTCATCGCCGAAGTGTACGAGCCGCTCAAACGATTCGTGGCCGTGTGGTTCACCGAGCGGTACGACCGCGATCAGGACGGCCTGCCCGAATGGAGCCACACCATCCAATCGGCCTTCGACGAGTGCCCATCGTTCTGCCGTTGGGTGAAGTGGAGTCAGCCCGCCGACATCTCCCTCGCCGAGTCGCCGGACCTCGCTTCGTATCTGTACCGCGAACTGCGCTCGCTGATCAAAATGGCGCACACCCTCGATCTCGACGAAGACACGCCGCCGCTGGCCGCCCGCGCCGACATGATCCGCATCGCCGTCAATGCCATGTGGCGCGACGACACCGCTTCATATCATTACGCGGACCTCGAGACTCACGAGTCGCCTCGCGGACACGAGTTGGCGCGCATCACAGCGCAAAATGAAGTCGTCCGTTGCGAAGTCCATCAGAAGTTCGCGCCGTCGGCGCGGGTGTTGGTGACGATCGTCGGGGATCGAGAGGCGGCGCCCCCGTCGGTGGCGGTCGCCATTCACGGGCGGGGGCGGCGCGGCCGCCATCGCATCGAAACGCTGGCGCCGCGACGGCTGGCGTGGTATTGGGGCGTCGGCTCAGTCACCAGCGACAAACTTTACGCCGAAGTGGAAGCGGTGGAAGTGAGCGGCATGCCGCGTGGATGGGAAGTGATCATCGGCACGGTGGATTACACGCGGCAGGATCAAACGTTGCTTCTGCCGATTTGGGCCGGGCTGGCGCGGGGCGACCGGCTCGAGTCGCTCGTTCGCAAAACGATCACCGACCCCGACCGCTATTGGCGAGCGTACGGCATCCCCAATTGCGCCGCCACCGACCCGGCCTTTGCGCCCGACAATCGCAACGGAAGCGGCGGGGTGTGGATGATGTGGAACACGATGATCGGCGAGGGGCTGGCCGACAGCGGTTACACCGCCGAGTCCGCCGAACTGATTCGCAGACTCATGGAGGCGATGATCCATTCGCTGAAAACAGAGAAGGCCTTTCGTGAGGCCTACAACTGCGACAAGCCGGAAGGCATCGGCGAGCGCGATTATTTGTGGGGCGTCGCGCCAGTGCATTTGTTTTTGCGAACGGCGGGCATCCGCATTGTCTCGCCGCGCAAAGTGTGGGTGCGGGGGTTCAATCCGTTTCCGTGGCCGGTGCGCGTGAGTTGGCGCGGGGTGACGGTGACGAAAACCGAAACGATGACGCTGGTGAAGTTTCCGTCGGGGAAAGAAGCAGCGGTGACCACAGAGGCCGAGCAGTTCATCGAAGATACTTGACGGGCGAGGGAATGAGATTCTTCACGCCGCCTTTACGACTCTCCCCATTGCGCGGCGCAACTTTTCAACCCGATCAACCGATAAACATGGCGGGCGCATTGCGCCACATCACTTCTTGTGGAGGATGCATGTCCAGCCAATCGCACTTCAGCCGCCGTTCGTTCCTCAAAACATCGGGCTTGGCCCTCTCGGCGCTCGCCGTCGGCGCGCGCGTCGGCGTCCCGCGCAAATCGGCCGCGTTTTCAGATTCGATGTCCCCGCGCGCCGAAAAGATCGAAGCCAGCGAAGCGTTGGAGATGCTGATCGAGGGCAACCAACGATACGTCGAGTTCCATCTCGAGCATCCGCATCAAACGGAAGCGCGTTTGCTCGAAGTGTCCAAAGGCCAGAGCCCATTCGCCATCATCGTCGGTTGCGCCGACTCGCGCGTGCCGCCGGAGGTCGTGTTCGATCAGGGTCTCGGCGATTTGTTCGTCGTGCGCATCGCCGGCAACATCATCGACGACGCAATTTTGGGGAGCGTGGAATACGCCGCCGAGCATTTGCGCGCGCCGTTGGTGATGGTGTTGGGGCACGAAAACTGCGGCGCGGTGAAAGCGACAGTGGAAATTTTGGAAACGGGCGCCGCCGCGCCGGGACACATCGGCAGTCTGGTGAAGGCGATCACGCCTGCGGTTCAGGCGGCCAAAAGCGCAAAGGGCGATGTGGTGAACAACGCCGTAACCGCCAACGTGTTATGGGGAATGATGCAACTGAAATCGGCTTCGCCCATCCTCACTGAATTGATCCACAAGCATGAACTGATGGTGGTGGGAGGCCGATACGATTTGGATACGGGCGAAGTGGCCGTGATGCGGTAACCTATCCCGTCAGCTCCCTCACGTTCTCCACGATGATGAACACGCCCAGCGCGATGATGCCGAGCACGAGGAGCGGCAGGGCGAATTCATAGATCAGCACGGCGGCGGCCAACAGGCTCAACCCCACCACCCCGCGCTGAATCATTTCTTTCGCCTCGCGCCGGAACAGCGCCTCGAGAAACGAAATGACGGCGACGAGGCTGACCAGCCCGTTGAGCCAGAATCGGGGGGCGGCGATGAGCATGATGATGAAGCCCAAAATGAGCAGGCCCACGCTGAGCGCGGCCCACGCTTCGGCCAGCCGACCCAATTGCTCGGTCTCCTCTGTCGAGGGGTGATGCGCCGTCTTGATGTGACTGCGCGCCGGGAGTCGTTCGCCGCTATTCACGCGGGCGCTGTACATCTCCAATGCTTCGAGCAATGCGTGATCGACCGCCGTGCGTTTGCGCAGCGCCTCGATGGACTCCGAAAGTTCGGTGATCTGTTTGAGGTGTTCGGCATGGTGCGGTTTGAAGTGCGGCGCGGCGAGCGTGGCCTCCGCCTCCAACCCCAGCGCGCGCAGTTGAGTCATTTTCTCGGCAACCTGCGTTTGTGACTCGGCCTCCCGCTTGCGAATCGCCTCACATCGCTCGGCGATGGCGGCGCTCAGATCAGAAGGCGGAGTCACTTTGTCGAGCCCGGCCCATCCCAGCGGGTCGAACCACGAACGGCGCACCGATCCATCACGATTGTATTTCGGCCCGGCGGGCGCGTTCTCGCCGGCAATCGGATCGCGCGCAAACAATCCCCACAAGCCGCGATAGTGATGCGTCCACGCCTGCGGATGATCGGGCGACCGATCGTGCGTGTCGGGCAATAGCCGCGCCTCCCACGATTTGTCGCCGCCCGGCCCGATCTTGAGTCCGTCGCCGCGCGCGTAATCCACGAACGGCACCACCAGCACGCCCGACGCTCGCGGTTTCTCTTTTTCGTTTTCTTCTTCGGCCTCGCCCTGCCGCAGAGTGCCGCGCCAAAACTTTTGCGCCGCGCGCACGAAGCGAGTGAGCGGCCCGCTGAACGGCAAGGCCACTTCGTGCATGTATTCGCCGGAGGAGAAGTACGAAGCATGCGACCCGGCTCCGGCAAAGATGATCGGGTGATCGCCTTCGCGCCGAAGTTCGGGATCATCCCAGCGGCGGCGCAAATCGTCGCCGGTGAAATCGTGCGAAGCGTAAGCCACCCACTGCGGCGCAAGGTCTTCGGATAGATAAACGATGATCTGCTCCCAATCGGACTCGTGATCGTTCACGCCGTAAAAACTGGAGCGCCAATCGTTCATGCAATAGAAGAACCAGTATTGCAGGCAGACGAATCCGCCCTGCCTCACCGCCCGGCCATAATAAACGTATCGCTCATCCTTTTCTTGAAGGCGCTGATACACATCGTGGGCCGCCGCCGCCGTGCCGCCGGGCACACGGCCTCGCAGAATGAGCGTGATCGAAAACAGGGCGTCGATGATGCGCGAGGTGAGTCCCACTCGCGCCAATCGCCCGCGCGACCGTTTGAACGCCCGTCTCTGTTTCGCCACAAACCGCGCCGCTTCGAACGGCGTGAGCGCTTCGACGAATCGCAAGTAATGCACTGCGCCGTGCGGAGCCGGGCGCGGCTCGGCCAGTTTGGCGAGCGTGAGTTGAGTTTCGGGCACGAGCCGCTCCGGCGGCTCGTCGGGGCAGGCCTCCCATAACGAGCACTCGGACACATAGCGATCGACGTCCATTGGGAAAAAATGTTCGCCCTGAGTAAAACGGACGACCGGCTCGAATCGGCGGAGCAATTCCAGATCGCTCATACTCACCTTCCGAACTGCCCCTCAGTGATCACCCGATGCGCGCGATAGAAGATTTGAATCTCGCGCTGGTTGAGAAGAAACGTAATGGCGATGGCCGCCGCCATGCCCACGTAAAACATGATGTTGGCCTGCCGATTGAAATACGCGCCGAGCGCCAACGCGAAAATCGCGCCCTCGAGCGTGAGCGCCGCCGTCCACGACCACGGGCGGCCCCGCCGCAACCCCACGCCGATGATCACCGAAGCCACGCCCAAAACACACCAGGTGCCCACCAACAGCCACATCGTCACCAGCCGTTCGGGGTGCATTAGTCCCTGCCGCGCCAAACTCTGAAAGAAGAGGAATGCTTGCTTGGTGTGCAAACCGTACAGCGCAAAATAGGTGAGATAGATGGCCGCTTGGCCGAAGTATAGCAACACCAATATCAGCAACAATCGAGGCCGCTTCGCGTCTTTCATCGTCAGCCGCATCCTTTCAACAAGTTGATCCCGAGTTTGACGTACTCCTGCCCGACCACAATGATCCCGCGATCTTCCGTCCACCATCGATCGGGGTCGAACCACGAGGGGTTGGCCGCCGCCGTGATCACGTCTGCTTCCGCCGCCCCTTTTTGGAACAGCCACTCGGCGCGGCGGGTGTGAAAAGGATCCGTCACAATAATGACTCTTTTTGCGCCGGAGGGCAACTGGGCAACCGCCAGCCGCGCATCGTCGCAGGTGGAGGAACTGCCATCGATGGCGATAATGGCCGACTCGGGCACGCCGAGCCGCAGCAGTTCGGCCAAGGAGAGAGTCGCCCACGTGGCATCGGGCAGGCCCGGCAACGGAATCTTGTCGCCGGTGGTGATGATGATCGGCGCCCAGCCTTCGGCCCACAATCGCGCCGCCGTTGCGTCGCGCTCGCCGTTGCCGCCGCCCAGCACGACGATGGCGTCTGCTTTCTGCAACGGCTCGTCCACAATGAGCGCGCGGGCAATGAGCGGCAGCCACAATGGATGCAGGGTGATGATGGCGGCGAGTCCGAGCAACACGCCGCCCAGCGCGCGCCGCGCCTTGCGTTTGGGGATGAGAATGAAATCGGACGACTGGACGAGAGGCATGTGCGGCGGGAAGTATAAACAAAAAAGCCCCCGCGTGCGGGGGCTGATCTGGCGGCGACGGTTTCATTCGTCGTCATTCGTCGGTCGTCTACTTCACCGCCGTGACAATGAAATCGTCGAAGTTCGCTTGGGCGGTGTCGTCTTGCTCCGTCCACGCGAACACACCCACGTCGCCGGTCGTGTAAGTTGAATCGGCCACCGACGCGATCTGCTTGCCGTCCACATACAGCGTCAACGTGCCGTTGGCGCAGTCGGCGCCGATGCGGTACGAGGCGGCGCTGTCGGCAATGTCGCTTGATTCGTCCCACAAGTTGTCATTGGTGAGAAATATGTCTTCACTGCCGGGCACGGTTTTGGCGATGGCATAATCGCCCGCCGAGTTGATGGCGAAGTAGTAGAAGTTGTTCTGATCTTGATAGTTGCAGATGATCCCGAACGGAGTGCCCAATCCGCCGCCCACATTCTTCGCCGTCACTTCGATGTGAACATTGGAGAGGGTGGGCTCGTTGGCCGTGCTCCAAATGATCCAGCCGGTCTCGAACACTTGAACCGCCAATTCGCCGTTGACGTACTCCACTGCGCTGGTGCTGTCGGAGCCGGTGCCCCAACCGCTTTCGCTGTTGGAAAAGTCATCTTTGAACAGTGCGCCGTCACTGCCGGGCAAACTGGGCACGGCGCACGCCAGCGCCGCCACCGCCTGCAACAACGCAGGCACCAACCACAATCGTTTGTTCATCGCGCTCTCCTTTGTGAGTGAGATAAAAGCCGCGTGCTATAATCGGCGGCATGTCCTCTTGGCCCGGCATTATCGCATACTATCGTGAGCATCTCAAGGTTGACCATCGGGCTACCCCCATCACATTACTCGAAGGCAACACGCCTCTCATTCCTGCGCCGCGCCTCGCCGCCGAGATCGCGCCCGGCTTCGATCTCTTCCTCAAATACGAAGGGCTGAACCCCACCGGCTCGTTCAAAGATCGCGGCATGACGGCGGCCATCACTCAAGCCGCGTTCGAGGGTGCGCGCGCCACCATTTGCGCCAGCACCGGCAATACGGCGGCGGCCGCGGCGGCTTATTCCTCGCGCGCCGGGATGCGCTGTTTCGTGCTCGTGCCCGAAGGCAAAGTGGCGGCGGGCAAAATTGCCGGCGCGTTGGCTTATGGCGCGGAAGTGATTCAAATCAAAGGCTCGTTCGACGACGCGCTGACGATGGTGCGCGAGATTTCCGAGAAGCGGCCCGTCGCCCTCGTCAACTCGCTCAACCCGTACCGCCTCGAAGGGCAGAAGACCGCCGCCTTCGAGATTTGCGATTCGCTGGGCCGCGCGCCCGATTGGCTCTGCCTGCCGGTGGGCAACGCCGGAAACATCAGCGCGTATTGGATGGGCTTCTGCGAGTATCACGCCAACGGCAAAGCCGCCGCGCGCCCGCGTATGCTCGGCGCGCAGGCCGCCGGAGCCGCGCCGCTTGTGCTCGGCCACCCGGTCGAGAACCCGGAGACGGTCGCCACCGCGATTCGCATTGGCCGCCCGGCGCGCGGCGAGCAGGCCCTGCAGGCCGCCGAAGAGTCGAATGGCCGAATCATCGCCGTGACCGATGACGAGATTCTGACGATGTGGCGGCGTCTCGCGCGCGAAGGCATTTTTGTGGAGCCGGCCTCCGCCGCCGGAGTGGCGGGGCTGGCGAAAGAATCGCGCGAGGGCCGACTCAATCTATCCGGAGCGACCGTCGTCGCCGTCGTCACCGGGCACGGACTCAAAGACCCCGACGCCGTGATCCAGCGCGCGCCGGAAATGAAAATCATTCCTGCCGAAGTAGAGGCGTTGGATAAACTGATTGGCTAATTGCTGAATGCGGAATACGGAATACGAACTGCATACGACTTACGCAGTTCAACTCTTTCTTACCCACGCATTGCGCGAATTTCTCGAATTGTTCGCCTCGCACTTCGTGCTATTCGTGAAGTTCGTGGGCCGTTTTTGGGCAACGGCATAACTCCTACTGCCTTCATCATTCCGCCTTCATCGTTCCGTATTCCCTCATGCCTTCCCGCGTTCGCGTCCGCGTTCCCGCCTCCACCGCCAACCTCGGCCCCGGCTTCGATTGTCTCGGCCTCGCCATCGGACTCTACACGACGGTGGAAATGAGTCTGCTCGAGCCGGGCGAGGGCTTGCAATTCGAAATGGTGGGCGAGGGCGCGGGGCGAGTGGCCGGCGACACGAACAACCTCATCATTCGTTCGGCCAACTCAGTCTGGGAAGCGACGGGGCAGGGGCCGGTGGCGATGTCGGTGAAAGTGATCAACGACATCCCGCTCGGGATGGGAATGGGCTCGAGCGCGGCGGCGGCGGTATCCGGTGTGGTGGCCGCCAACGCGCTGGCCGGCGGAGTCCTATCCCGATCCGATCTTCTCCGCCGCGCGGCTCATCTCGAAGGCCACCCCGATAATGCGGCGGCGGCATTGTTCGGCGGGCTGGTGATGGTGAGCGCGGTGGGCGAAGAATTGATGTGGGCCACACCGACCATCGCGCCGTTGAAAGTCGCCATTGCCATGCCCGGCGTGCGGCTCTCCACTGCCGAAGCGCGCGAAGCCCTGCCGAAGCAAGTGCCGATGCAGGATGCCGTGTTCAACATCGGGCGCACGGCGTTCGTGGTTCGGGCGCTGGAGACGGGCGATTATGAAATGCTCGGTTGGGCGATGACCGATAAACTGCATCAGCCCTATCGCCGCAAACTCATTCCCGGATTCGATGCGGCAGTGAGCGCGGCGCGAACAGCGGGCGCGGCGGCGGTGGCCCTCAGCGGCGCGGGCCCCAGCGTGGCCGCCTTCGCGCCCAACGGGCACGAGAAGATCGCCGAGGCCATGAAGATTGCCTTTGAGTTATCGGGCGTGAGCTGCCGCACGTTTGTGTTGCCGGTAGATCGGCAGGGCGTGCAGATCAGTGTGGTAGGGTGAGTGGCAGATAGCGGATAGCAAAAGCAGGTTGCGTTTGATGCGCGGCCTGCTTTTTTGATGGGGGCTGATCGCTAATCGCTGACCGCTAACTGCTAAAACGGCTTGGGTGTGATGATCAGGAAAAACCAGGCCAGCGTGAGCACACCGACGAACTTGCGAACCGGATCGAGGGGCGTAATGTCGTTGAGGGGTTGGGCGTGGCGCAGTCCGGTGATGAGAGCGAGCACAGCCCATGTCCACCAGCCCGACCACACGGTGAAGCCCATGAGAATGAGGGCGCCGAAGGCAAGGTAAGCCAAAGGCCGCGCCGCTTTGCCCAGCACGGCGTAAGCGATGTGTCCGCCGTCGAGTTGGCCCATGGGCAAAAGGTTGAAGCCGGTGATCAACATGCCGAACCACGCCGCAATGGCCACGGGGTGCAGAGCGACGGCATACCCTTCGACGTGCGGCTGAACGAGATCGATCAGCCAGCGCACCAAAATCGAAGTTCCGAGTCGGCCATCTTCGGAGAACACCGGCACGAGATCAGAGGCCAGCAGTCCGATGATCAGCAACGGCAGTGCGACGAGGAAACCGGCCACCGGCCCGGCGAGTCCAACGTCGAACAGCGCCTTTCGATTTTCCACCGGCGATTTCAATTGAATGAACGCGCCGAACGTTCCAAGCCCGAACGGCACGGGGATGAAATACGGCAAGGTGACATCGACGCCGTGAATGCGCGCGGCGATGTAGTGCCCCATCTCATGCACGCCGAGAATGAGCAGCAATGTGATGGCGAACGGCGCTCCGGCGGCCAGCGCTTCGAGCAAGTTGCCCCACTGCCCGGCGGTGAAGGCTAGGCGAAGCGCGCGGAACACGTTCACCTGCGCGAAGCCTGCGCCCGCGAGAGTCGTGGTGACAATGGCTGCCAGCAACAGCGTAGCATTGATGAGCAAGTTCGAGCGCGTGAGGCGCGACACGCCGCGCTGGGCGACGATCACATCGTCGCCGTTTTCTCGCCGAAGGATGGCCGTGTAGCCGAGTCGGCGGAAGCGGTCGCGCGCGAGGCGGTACGCCTCTTCGGCGGTGGTGAGCAAGCGGCCAATGAAGACGACCGAGTCGCCGCGATCCGATGCCTGAATATCCCCCAAGCGCATAAGGCCATCCACCTCGGCGCGCAGGGCGGCCACGATATTGAACTGCCTCTGAAGGAGAGACTCGTAGGTGAACATGCCCGGAGGATAGTCGTCCATTGTAAAAATTCTATTGGCAAAAGATGAGACGGAGATGAAAGGTCACAGTCTCGGCAGCACCACCCCCTGTTGGGCCTGATACTTGCCTTTCTTGTCGGCGTACGAAATATCGCATTCCTCGTCGGCCTCGAAGAACAACACTTGGGCAATGCCTTCGTTGGAATAGATGCGCGCCGGGAGCGGCGTGGTGTTCGAGATTTCGAGAGTCACGAATCCTTCCCACTCCGGCTCGAACGGGGTGACGTTGACGATGAGGCCGCACCGCGCGTAGGTGCTTTTGCCCAAGCACACCGTGAGCATACTGCGCGGGATGCGAAAGTATTCGACGGTGCGCGCCAGCACAAACGAATTGGGCGGGATGATGCAAATGTCGCCTTTGTAATCCACCATGCTCTGCGGATCAAAATGTTTGGGATCGACCACCGCCGAAAAGACGTTGGTGAAAATTTTGTATTCGTCGGCCACGCGAATATCGTAGCCATACGACGACACCCCATAGGAGATCACTCCGTTGCGCACTTGCCCTTCGACAAATGGCTCGATCATGCGTTGTTCGAGAGCCATCTTTTTGATCCAATGATCAGGTTTAAGACCCATGCATAAACTCCGTTTCGAGAAGAATGAGAACGCCGCCCATCACGTTCGGCGGCGGAAAAGGCGCAGGCAGTTCGGCTCAACCCATATCCAGTTGCCCTTCGCCACTTTTTTCGAGAGGTCGAGTTCCGCATGGCCGTGCGCGCCAAATGATTCGACACGGAAAGTTTTGCCGAAAGCCTTGCGAAACACGATCTGTGTTTCGCGAGAAAACATTGCGAAGGTCGGCGGAAGATCGACGAGTCGCACCTAATCGCCCTTCCTCAACCGTTTTCCAATGCTGTCCATCGGTGCAAGCCTTCGCGTTTCGATCATGTGCCCGCTCCGCTAACCGGTGAGTTGCCCCAGCGCCACCACTGTGTTCATCAGTGCGCCGATCCCTTCGATGTCCACATCCACCCGATCACCGGCGGCAAGCGGCCCCACCCCGGCGGTGGTGCCGGTGAGGATCACGTCGCCCGGCTCCAGCGTCATCGCCGAAGAGATGAAGGCGATCAACTGCGGCACGGAGAAAATCATTTCGCGCGTGGAAGTCATCTGCCGCACCTGCCCGTTCACCATGCAAGTGATGACCACATCTGCCGGGTCAACGTCGGTGGAGACCCACGGGCCGAGCGGGCAAAAGGTGTCGAACCCTTTTCCCCGCGTCAGATGCGAATCGCGCCGTTCGATGTCGCGGGCGGTCACATCATTGGCGCAGGTGTAGCCCCACACAAACTTGAGCGCATCTTCCACCGACACCCACCGCGCGCGCCGCCCGATGATCACCGCCAGCTCGGCCTCATGCTCCACTTGCGACGATTGCGGCGGCAGCACGATGGCTTCGTTGTGGCCGATGACGGCGCTGGGCGGTTTGAGAAACAGCGGCGGGATGTCCGGGCGAGGCAGGCCTTCCTCGGCGGCGCGCGACTGGTAGTTCTGGCCGACGGCGATAATTTTGCTCGGCGTCACCGGCGGGAGAATCCTCACCTCACGCGCATCGGCCACAATGCCCTCGCGCCGAAAGCTGCCGAACACGTCGCCCGTCACTGCGCCCACCCGCATGCCATCGAGCCAGCCGTATCGAGTCTCACCGTCCTTCTCATATCGCACGTAAAGCATTTCGGAGCACAATCACCGCAGAACGCACAGAGAGCGCAGAGATGTTCCGAATCGAATCTCCGCGTTCTCCGCGTCTCGGCGGGAAAAAGTCTTTACCCTTCCATTGGCGCTGAATTGTAAAACAGACCGGGCAAAACGGCGCGAGCAATTTTCGGGATGGTATAATCGCCTCCACACGGGCGAATAGCTCAGCTGGTTAGAGCGCTTCTCTTACAAAGAAGAGGTCGTAGGTTCGAGTCCTATTTCGCCCACCTGTCATGTCCGCGCCGGAACTCGACGTTCGCAAAGCCCTCCGTCATCTCAAGCGCGACCCTCGCCTTGTCCCTCTCATCGCGCAACACGGCCAGCCGACTTTTCGACCCGAGCGCAATACCTTCCGCGCCCTCAGCGAATCGATCCTCTATCAACAACTGAGCGGCAAAGCCGCCGCCGCCATTTTCGATCACTTCCTCGATCTCTTTCCGGGGCGCCGATTCCCCACGCCCGGACATTTGCTCACCGTCCCCTTCGGTAAGCTGCGCGCCGCCGGACTCTCCACCCAAAAGGCCACCTACCTCCTCGACCTCGCCACAAAATTTTGCGACAGCACCATCCAGCCGCGCAAGTTCTCGAAGATGACCGACAACGAAATCTCGGAGCACCTGATTCAAGTGAAGGGCATCGGGCAGTGGACGGCAGACATGTTCCTCATGTTCGCCCTCAACCGCCCCGACGTTCTGCCGGTGGGCGATCTCGGAATCCGCAACGGGTTCAGAAAACTGTACGGCCTGCGCAAGGAGCCCTCGCCGGAGAAGATGATCGCCATCGCCGAGCCGTGGCGGCCCTACCGCACTGTGGCCTCGTGGTATCTCTGGCGCGTCGTTGAAAGTTAATAGTGCACGGATGAACACAGATGAACACGGATTCTTTTTGTGACTCATCCGGGTAAATCTGCGTTCATCTGTGTGCCATTGGCATGACTCTCCACCAAATCCGCCGACGGTGGCAAAAGCACGTCTTCGATGTATTTCGATGGGGGGACGTTGGAGAGGCAGGTGGGGTGAAGTCAAGTTGGCCAGAGAACAGATTGGATACGCTTATCCGATCGCTGTTCACCAAAGCCACGCCCACCTCTTACGGCGCGATCACCGACGTCTTCATCGTCTATCCGTGGGAAATCGATCGCGGCGTCGATCCGATTCTGGCCCGCCAGCCGATGATGGGGTGAGGCGGTTCGCTCGCGCGTTGAGGGTGCGGCGCTCTTGCACAGGAGCCCGCGCGCGGCGATTGATCGCCGCGCTAACATCACGAAGCCCGCTTAAGCGGGCTTTGTTTTTTTTAGCCCGATGATTTATCATCGGGCGCATCATGCCCTCCCTCAACTGGATTGGCCGCGAAGCCGTCGAACGCCATCACGCCGCCGTCCCCTTTCATCTGCTCCACGCCGACCCCCAACGCTCGGTGGGCGACCCCGACACCGGCAACTTGCTGGTAGAAGGCGACAACCTGCTCGCCCTCAAATCTCTCCTCCCCTACTACGCGGGACAGGTGAAATGCATTTATATAGACCCGCCATACAACACTGGAAAAGAGAACTGGATTTACAACGACAACTTGAATAGCCCAGCGACTCGTGAATGGCTTGGAAAAGTTGTTGGCAAGGAAGCAGACGATTTATCCCGCCATGACAAGTGGCTATGTATGATGTGCCCGCGCTTGGTATTGGCAAAAGAATTTCTCTCGGAAGATGGAGTCATATTTGTTTCTATTGACGATAACGAATTGCCCCATCTCCGAATGGTGATGGATGAGCTCTTTCGCACCAAGAACTTACTTGCATGTTTTGTTTGGCAAACCGAAGGAAATTTTGACAATCAAGCCAAAGTAAAAGTCGGCCACGAATACGTTTTGGCTTATGCGAAAGATTATGAGCAGTTGCCTCCACCACCCGTAATTGACCCCAACATTCCCGAGGGGAGCAAACTTTTCAGAGATAACATCCAAAACACAATCGTAAAAAACGGCCCCAAAAACCCCATTAGCGACCTCGTTCTGCCAATGGGTTTCCCTGCCAGTTTTGAAGAAGGAGTAATCCCCAAACGCAACAATCAATGGCCTCATTACTCTGAAGACTTAATCGTCAAGGATTACAAACTTCGAAATCAGGTCGAGGCGCGAAGCGGTTGGAGTTCAAAAAAGATTTGCCAATCTTTTATCAACTCCGGCTTCAAGCCGGTGCTGGACTCCAAAGGTCAAACCACAACTTTTGTTTTGACGAAAACAGGAGCTATTGAAACAGTCAAGAGACGGCCTGATGACCAAAGCCATGTGATTTCGGTTTTGCGCGAAGTTGGCACTACACAACAAATGAGTGTAATGCTGACACAGATGGGAATCAAGTTTGATTATCCAAAACCCGTAGGGCTAATACAGTACCTGGTTTCCATGATTGCGGACAAAAACTGCACCGTACTGGATTTCTTTTCGGGTAGCGGCACAACGGGGCATGCCGTTCTGCAATTGAACAAGCAAGATGGCGGTAATCGGCGGTTTATTCTGGTGGAAATGGAGCCAAACATCGCCGCGCCCATCACCGCCGAACGGCTCAAGCGGGCTATCGAGGGCTACGGCGATACGGAAGGCTTGGGCGGCGGTTTTCAATACTGCACGCTGGGCAAAACGTTGTTCGATAGCGACGGCCACATCCGCCCCGAAGTGAGCTTTGATGAGCTGGCGCGGTTCGTGTACTTCCAACAAACTGGCACGGCATTACCCAAACGTGCCACTGGCAAGACGCCCCTGTTGGGTGTTCACAACGACACCGCCATTTATCTACTCTACAACGGCATTCTCAACGACAAGTCTGCTAACGGCGGCAACGCGTTGACGCGGCAAGTGTTGGCCTGTCTGCCACCGCACAGCGGGCTCAAAGTCATTTACGGCACACGGTGTTTGCTCGGCGGTGAGCGTTTGCGCCGCGAGGGCGTGACGTTCAAGCACATCCCGACCGATTTGAGGGTGGAGTGAGGTGGTTGCCCGCCCGGTTGCGCCGATGATCAGTCGTCGGGCTAAAATGGCGAAGCCCGCTTAAGCGGGCTTGGATCCATCAGCCCGATGGTTGACCAGCGGGCGAAACAAACCTATAGGCCGCTCCGATGATTGACTGTCGAGCGGAACAGCGCCAAACAAAGCTGCCATGCCCTACTCCCGTCTCTTTTACCATTTCGTCTGGTCAACGCACAACCGTCTGCCGCTCATCACAGAGGCTAATCGCGACCCGCTTTACGCCGCTATGCGCGCGAAAGTGACTGAGTTAGGCGGCCTCACCCACGCGCTTAATGGGATGCCCGACCACGCCCACCTCCTCGTCACCGTGCCGCCCAAGATTGCATTAGCAACGTTTATCGGGCAAGTCAAAGGCGTCTCTTCGCATTTGGCCTCACGGTTGAGCACCGAGGCCTTTGCTTGGCAACGCGAGTATGGCGTTCTATCACTGTCGGAGTCGCATCTGCCAACGGTGGTGCGGTATGTGGTCGAGCAACAAAAACATCATGCGGAGAATAGCGTGGATGAACGGCTGGAGCGGTGGGGTGGTGATAATGCCCCACCACAGCCCGACGATTCATCGTTGGGCTGAAACAGCGAAGCCCGCTTAAGCGGGTTTGGTTCAATTGCCCGATGGTTGACCATCGGGCGAAAGCCGGAATACGAAAGACGCTTATGCCAGATCTCAAGACCTATCAACACGCCGCGCTGGAAACGCTGAGTGAATACTTCCGCGAATGTACGCGCACCAATGATCCCGATACAGCTTTCTATACGCTCACCAAGCAGAAATTTGGTCAGGGCATCCCGTATCGCCCGATTAAGGGCATGGAAGGTATGCCATACGTCTGCGTGCGCGTGCCGACGGGCGGTGGCAAGACAGTGATGGCTTGCCATGCTATCGGCCTCGCCACCCGCGAACTGCTACACGCCACGCGCTCATTCGTCCTGTGGCTTGTGCCGTCCAACGCTATCCGCGAACAGACCATTGCCGCGTTAAAAGACCGCCAGCACTTCTATCGGCAAGCCCTCAACTCGGCGTTAGGCTCAATTACTGTGCTAGACATTGGAGAAGCCCTGTATCTGTCGCGCCCCACGCTCGATACCGAAACTGTGATTATCGTCTCTACTCTGCAAGCCTTTCGCGTAGAAGATACCGACGGGCGCAAAGTGTATGAGTCCAACGGCGCATTGATGGAACACTTTATCGGCTGGCCTGCTGAAGCCACACAGCATTTAGAGACGCTTGAAAACGGCGAAATTGTCTATTCGCTGGCCAACGTCTTGCGCTTGCGCTCGCCCATTGTCATCGTGGACGAGGCCCACAACGCCCGCACCGAACTCTCGTTTGAAACTCTCGCGCGCTTTCGCCCGGCCTGCGTTTTAGAATTTACCGCCACGCCCGACACTGAACACAATCCGAGCAATGTGCTGCACACGGTTTCGGCAGCCGAACTCAAAGCCGAAGAAATGATTAAGTTGCCGGTGCAGTTTCATCGCCGCGACAACTGGCAAGAACTCCTCACCGACGCCATTGCCGCCCGCGACCAATTGGAGCAAGCCGCTCGTTTGGAACAGCAGACCACCGGCGAATATCTCCGCCCGATAATGCTCATTCAGGCGCAAGCCCGCCGAGGCCCCGCCCCAATCACGGTAGAAACGGTCAGAGAGACGCTGATCAACGACCATCACATTCCTGCCGAGCAAATCAAAGAAGCGACAGGCGAGAACAATGAACTCTATGATATTCCTGACATCAAAACCGCGAATTGCCCGGTGCGCTTCATTATCACGGTTCAAGCCCTTCGCGAGGGTTGGGATTGCCCTTTTGCCTATGTGCTGTGTTCTGTCGCAGAACTCCGCGCCTCCACCGCCGTTGAGCAAATTCTTGGGCGCGTTTTGAGAATGCCCAACGCCAAACGCAAAGGACGCCCCGAACTCAACCGTGCTTATGCGTTTGCCACGTCATCCAGTTTTGAAGAAACCGCCAAAGCCCTGAAAGATGCATTAGTAGATAGTGGCTTCAACCGTTTGGAAGTGAACGATCTGATTGCCGTTGCGCCGCTGCCGGGTGATACCCCGCCGATGATTGGGCTTTGGCAACCCTCTGCCACCGCCACGCTTGCCACTGTCCCGGACCTCTCCTATCTGCCGCCCACGACGGCTGGAAAAGTTCTATTCGACAGAGAAGCCAGGACCCTGACGTTCACAGGCCCAATGACGGAGGATGACCGTCTGGTGTTGGCGAGTCAAATGAACACGCCTGCCGACCAAGCCGCACTCGAAAACCTTTATCGGCAATCACGCGGCTTTTCGATAAGCAACCCTCCGCAGACACTCGGCAACGCCACCCGCACGCCTGCCGAGCACGGCGAAGCCTTTGCCGTACCGCTGTTGTCTATCAAGCAAGGCGAACTCTTTGAGCCATTTGAAGATACACACTTCCGCGAAGAACTATGGGACTTGTCCGAGGCCGATGCCGCATTAAGCGAAACTGAATTTGAGTCGGAAAGACACGGCGGCCAAGCAGGTTTAGTGGACGTGAACGAGCAAGGCAAAGTTGTCGTCAACTTCCTAGAGGATTTACGCGCCCGACAAATGGCGCTGTCGCTTGACCGCTGGACAGCGGGCGACCTGATTCATTGGCTTGAGTTTCACATCCCGCACATCGATTTGGAAACCGAAGATGTTGGGCGCTTTTTGCAACGCATGATACGAAGCCTGATGGACGGGCGCGGCTTGACCCTTGAATTTTTAGTCCACAACAAAATCCGGTTGCGCGCCGCCGCAGAGAGAAAAATTGACAGTGATCGCAAAAATGCCCACCAAAAAGCATTCAGCCATTTGCTTTTGCCTGACTCGACGACACCGCTTGTTGTCACGCCTGATATTTGCTTTTCATACGACCCTAACGCTTACCCCTACAACACGCTGTATCGCGGAGCATACAAATTCAACAGGCATTATTATCCGCACATCGGTGACCTGAAAGGCGATGGCGAGGAATTTGAATGCGCTCAGTTCATTGACCAACTGCCTGAAGTCGAGTTTTGGGTCAGGAACATTGAACGCAAGCCTCAACATTCATTCTGGATACAAACCAGCACAGATCGCTTCTTTCCCGATTTCGTCTGCAAATTGAAAGACGAACGTATTTTGGTGGTTGAGTATAAAGGCGCAGACCGTTGGAGCAACGACGACAGCAAGGAGAAACGTGATTTGGGCGAACTATGGGAGGCCCGTAGCCATAGCCGTTGTTTGTTTGTCATGCCCAAAGGCAAGGACTTTCCAAGCATCCGGCAAAAGATTCAGGGCAAACGAGAGCCCCGTTTTTATCAAGACAGAGAATCCAAATCACCAAACAGAACTACTGGAGGCCTGGCATGAGCACCTGGATTGAAAGCCAATCTAAACCAAAACTAAAATTCCGACGAGCCTATTGGCCAATGACCGCGCTGGCCAAAACCGTCAAATTCAAAGATGAGATGATGGAAGTTCATCTCACCGATGGGCGGATCGTCAGTGTTCCGGTTATCTGGTTTCCGTTGCTCCATGAGGCTACGGCTGAACAGAGAGAGCGGTACGAAATTGGCGGCGGGGGTGTGAGCCTGCACTGGCCGGAAATAGACGAAGACATAACCACTGCCGGTTTGTTGGCAGGCGCAGACGAACAGTCTTCCTAACCGCGCCGTTAACGGAAAACAACTATGGAAAACACCACCGCCATCATTGAGGCGCAGGCTCGCCGCCTTGAAAAAGTGTGCGAACAACTCACAGCCGAACTACAGCAACCCGGTGTGATGCAGAGGCTTCGCAACCCGGCTGGCGAAAACGAGTGGTCAGCCATGCAGATTTTGGGACATCTCGTCGAGATGATCCCATATTGGCTCGGCCACTGCCGGGCGCTTATCGCTGAAGATGGTCAACCCCCGCAGTTTGGCCGGACTCTCGATGCGCCGGAACGTCTCGAGGGTGTTGAACGCGGCGCAACCGGAAACCCGGGGGAGGCGATCCGTTGGTTGAAGGAAGAAGTCAGAAGCGCGGCGGGAGCCATCCGCGCCATGTCGGCAACCGAGCGCGGCAAAAAAGGCATTCACATTCGGCGGGGAGAGATGACGGTGGCCGACATCATAGAAGTATTCATCGTCTCCCACGCCGAAGATCACTTGGCGCAAGTGCGCCAGACTCTGCAGGCAGTTATTCGTGCTTGATCGCCTCGACGATGTTCACCCCCGCCGCCTTCCACGCCGGGTAGAGCGCGGCGAACTGTGACACGCCGAGCGCGATGAATACGCTCACCGCGAACGCTTCGGGCGCAAAGATGTATTCGAGATCGTAGCCGCTGATGGTGTTGAGGGCCAGCACAAAAATTTTCGACATCACGTAACCGAAGGCCAAGCCGAACACCCCGCCGATGGCCCCCAGCGTGGCCGCCTCGGCCAGCACCATCTTCGTCGTCTGCCAGCGGGTGAGTCCCAATGATCGCAGTGCGCCGATCTCGCGCTGGCGCTCCAGCACATTCATCATCAGCGTGTTGATCACGCCCAGCGCGGCGACGACGACCCCGATCAACCCCAGCACATCGAACAACCGAAACGACTGCTCCGACAGATCGAGAATCTGTTTCTTGAATTCGTCGGTGGTTTCCACGCTGATGCTGCGTGTGTCCTGATACCGGCTCTCAATCTCCGCCGCCACTTCTTCGGTGGTATATCCCGGCGCAAGGCTGATGGTGTATCGATCCACGTTGTGTTCGCCGAACCACCTCTGCATGTCATTCCAACTTCCGCTCACAATCATGCCCTGCCCGGTGAAGTCCACCGCCAGCGCGGCCACATAAAAATCGTGTTCGCCGCGCCGAGTCACGAGCCGCAGTGTGTCTCCCTGTTCGAGATTGTAGCGGTCGGCCACCACGTTGGAGATGAAGAGCGCGTCGCCCCGCCGGAACCGCGCCCAGTTCGCGTCGGCGTCCCCCTGATTGGTGGCAAACTCGAATTCGCCCACCGCGCGATACGTGTCGGGATCGATGGCGGCGAAGATGACGGTGTCTTGCTCGGCGACATTGGGTGGGATTTCCGATTTCGCCACCTTCACCGAGAAGTAGCGAATCTTGGTGACGCCGCCGACTCCGGGCACGCCGAGCAGCTGCCGCTCGAAGTTCTCGCGCATCGGAAGAGGGGCGCGCACATACAGGTCGCCGCCGATGGCGGTTTCGACCCACGCGGTGATGTCGGTGATGAAGGCGGTGGCCAGCGAGTTGTTGGCGATGACCATCGCCAACCCGATCATGAGTGAGGCGACGGTGAGCGAGGTGCGGCCCGTGGAGCGGCTGACGTTGCCCGCGCCCAACATGCCTTCGTTGCCGAAGATGGCGATGGCAACCGGGCGGGCGATGCGGTCGGCGGCGCCGACGACGAGCGGCACGGTGAGGGTTGCGCCGAAGAGCAGAATCAGAATCGAGAGGGAGCCGATGTTGAAACTGATCTCCGGCGGCCAGTTGATCCTGTAAATGGAAATCCACGCGGCGGCCATGAGCACGAGGCCGCTGATCCACGAGATGTGCCGAAGGCGCGACGCCGGGCGGGCCTGCACGCGCAGAGCTTCGAGCGGCGAGGTGCGCGCCGCTTGCAATGCGGGCATGAGCGCACTGCCCACCGTCACCGCCGTGCCGATGCCCACTGCGGTGATGAGTCCGCTGAGCGGCACTTCGATGATGTCCACGCTGGTGGAGACGACCGCGCCGAGCATCCAAATGAGGCCGCGCGCCAGCACGACTCCGAAAGCCACGCCGAGCGCCGAGCCGATGACGGCGAGGGCGGCGGCTTCGGTGAGCACCATCGAGGCGATTTGGGCGCGAGTGGAGCCGAGCGCGCGAAGCATACCGATCTCGCGGGTGCGCTCGAGCACGGTCATGCTGAAGGCGTTGTAAATGAGGAACGCGCCGACGAAGAGGGCAACGACCGAAAAGAATTGCAGGCCCTGTTGATAGGTGGACAGCATTTGGGTGACGAGTTGCCCGCGCGAGGCCGGGTACGACACGGTGTATTCTTCGCCGAGTCGTTCGGCCAGCCCCTCTTTTAATTTCGTGAGTTCGTTGGTGTTGTTGGCGATCTCCGGCGTGGTGACGATGCTCACGTCGTCAATCGAGCCGCCGCGCTCGAAAAGGTCTTGCACCACCGTGATGGAAACGAAGGCGATGTCCCCGTCGTTGAGCAGGCCCGCGCCGTCGCGTTTGATCAGGCCGACGATGGGCAACCGCTCCACCCCGCCGCCGGGAAGAATGATGATCAGATCGTCGCCGAGTTCGAGCTCTTTCTCGGCGGCATATTCGTCGGTGACGATGGCCTCGTACGCGCCGTCTTTCAGCCAGCGCCCGGCGATGATTTCATAATCGCGCGCGTCGCGGTCAATGGCCGGATCGACGCCGAGCACTTGCAGGGTATTGCCCGCCGCTTGCCCGTTCATGGTGAAGACGATTTGCCAGTTTTCGGATTCGGCGGCCAGCAGGGTGGTGGCGCGCACCGACGGGGCGGCGACGACGACTCCGTCGAACGACCGGACTCGAGCGGCGACCGATTCCCGGATCCCTTCACTGCTGGGCGAGCTGGCTTCGACGATGAGGCTGGCTCTGCCCGAGGCTTCGTCGAACACGTTGCGGATGGATTTGAGGGTGCTGTCGTTGGTGATGGAAATGGCGAGGATGACGGCCACGCCGAGAATGATGCCAAGGCAGGTGAGCAGGGTGCGCCACAGCCGCGCGCGCATGTTGCGCAGGGCGAGGATGAGCGGCGTGAGCTGCGGCAGTTTGCCCCAAATATACAATGCGCGCGAACGCCGAGCTGACGATGCGCGAGCCGCGGGGAGAGCGTTAGGGTCAGTGAGGCTTTGTTCCATAACCGCAATCACAACTCCAGCCCGGCCATCACATCCATGATGGGCTGGACGCTGTGGCCCGTGCTTCCGTTCTTCAGTTCGCGCACGATCTTGCCATCTTTCAGAAACACAACGCGGTCGGCGAAAGAGGCGGCGCGCGGATCGTGAGTGACCATCACAATGGTCGCCCCCAATTCGTCGCAAGTCTTCCGCAGAAGTTCGAGGATGGCCGTGCCCGATTTTGAATCGAGGTTGCCGGTGGGTTCATCGGCCAGCACGATTTCCGGCTCGTTCACGAAGGCGCGGGCGATGGCCACGCGCTGTTGCTGGCCGCCGGAAAGTTGATCGGGCTTGTGGTGCGCGCGATCGGAGAGGCCGACGAGGGCCAACAGCCGTTCGAGTCGCTCGCGGTGTTTGTCGAGGGCCTGCCCGTCGATGAGCAGGGGCAAGCCTACATTTTCTTCGGCGGTGAGGGTGGGCAGTAAGTTGTAAAACTGAAAGATGAAGCCGACCTTGCGGCGGCGGACGACGGTGATTTGGTTGTCGTTCAGTTGCGAGAGGGGCTGTCCGGCGAGAGTGATCTCGCCGTCGCTTGTCCCATCCAGCCCGCCGAGCAAATGCAAAAGTGTGGATTTGCCCGATCCCGACGGCCCCATGATCGCCACAAATTCGCCTTTGTTCACGACGAGGCTCACATCATCAAGGGCACTGACGGTGACCTCGCCCATTTGGTATTGCTTTTTCACTTGATTCGCTTCGAGCACAGCCATAGTTGCCTCCGTTGACGGTTACCTTATTCTACCGCGATGGATTTTTTGTGGAGGCGGGGTCGGAGTTAGGGCAATCGCATCAAAAGTGGGGTAAAACAAGGCTATCTAGGAAAAGAGGAGATAGCCATGGACAACAAGAAGCCGATAGAAATGATTTAGGACTTACGCAAAACTGAGTGTTTGACGAACAGGCAAAAAGCCGATAAGTTTGGGAGTATGCGACCCAAAACTCAAAACGTCACCCGCTTGGACTATTGCCAGTATCTTCTGGTCAGCCAAATCAAT
>VGOW01000031.1 GCA_016875735.1 Chloroflexota bacterium
CCGCCACCACCGCGCCGCGGCTGGCAAACGTGCCCGCGCCCCAATAGAATTGATCGGTGTCGCCCGTCACCACTTCCACGTCGCGCACATCCACCCCGATCTGATCGGCAACGATTTGGGCGAAGCTAGTGAAGTGCCCCTGCCCCTGCGTGCCGATTCCGGTGGCCAGAGACACTTTGCCGCTGGCTTGCACTTTCACCCGCCCGCCCTCATACGGCCCGATGCCCGTGCCTTCCACATAAGCCACCACCCCGATGCCCACGTGCTTGCCTTCAGCGCGCAAGCGCGGCTGTTCCTCCTTCACGAATTTCTCGTAGCCGATCATTTCCAACGCTTTATCCATGATCGGGTTGTAGTTGCCGCTGTCGTACACCAGCGGGGCGAAGTCTTGATAGATCACCTCATTGTTGTACGGGAACTTGTCGGGCGGGATGTAGTTGCGCCGACGAATCTCGACGCGATCGATGCCCAGCTGTTTCGCGGCGATGTCCAACAGCCGCTCGATGACGAACACGCCGTGCTGCCGCCCTGCGCCGCGATACGGAGTCACAATCGTTTTGTTGGTGAACAGCGCGGTGAACTCGGAATAGTAGTTGGGAATGTCGTACGGCCCCAGCAGTGTGCATTGGCTGTTGAGCGGCGTGGTGAGGCCATAGGGGTTGTACGCGCCGTTGTCGTGCAGAAACACATCGTGCACACCGAGAATGCGGCCATCGTTCGTCAACGCAATTTCGGCGTCGTGAATCTGATTCCGCTCCTGAGTGGTGGCGACGAAATGCTCGGCGCGATCTTCGATCCATTTGATCGGGCGGTTGAGCTGCATGGCCGCCCATGGGATGACCGCCTCCTCTTGATACCACATCATGATCTTCGGCCCGAAGCCGCCGCCGATGAACGGGGCGATCACCCGAACCTGATTCTCGGACAGGCCGTAGATGCCAGCATACAGATTACGCATCACCACCGGGGCCTGCGTCGTTTCCCACACCGTGAGTTTTGCGGCTCGCGCATCCCATTGAGCCACGATGCCGCGATTCTCCATCGGAGCCGACGCGCCGTGATCGTAGAGGAAGCGGCGTTTGATGGTGAGTGCGGCTTCGGTGCGCGCCGAGTCGTAATCGCCTTTGCGCTGGATAACGTGCGCGGCCACGTTCGAGCCAATGTCCTCATGCACGAAATCGGAGGCGGCGTCCCGCGCTTGCTCAAGTTCGACAACGGGGGTGAGCGGCTCGAAGTCCACGACGATGTCGCCCAGCGCATCTTCGGCCACGTATCGGCTGTCGGCGATCACCACCGCAATCGGCTCGCCCACGAAGCGCACTTTGTCTTTGGCCAACGGCACTTGCGTGCGGGCGTTGAAGGCGATGCCCGGCACGGGCGGCGGCTGAACCAACAGCGGCCCCGGCCCCCACAAACTTCCGAGGTCGGCGGCGGTGAACACTGCCGCCACGCCCTTCCGTTCCCGCGCGCGCGAAACGTCGATGCGGTTGATGCGCGCATGAGCATACGCGCTTCGCAGGAACGCGGCGTGCAGCATATCGGGCAGTTCAACGTCGTCAACAAACAGGGCCTGCCCGGTGAGCAGGCGCGCATCTTCGTTGCGGGTGATCGGTGCGCCGAAATAGCGTGTGGCCATATCAATCCTCCAATCCTCTCATTCTCCATTCTCAAGATTAGAGAATCGGAGAATGAGAGGATTGACTACTTGCGTTTCTTCGCCAGCGGTTTGCGCGCAGGCTTCGCGGCGGCTTTGGCAGCGGGCTTCGACTCTTCCACGAGGGCGAAGGCGCGGCAGAACGCGGCTTCGCCGCCCTTGAACTTCCACGGCATCGCGCCGAGAATGAGTCGGCGGTTGTGCAGCTCTTTGCGGCCCATGTCGCCGCCGAGATTCTCCACGTGAATGCAGTCGTGCGGGAAGAGGGCGTTGTGCGTGAGTTGATAGGCCGAGTCGGGGAACAACTCATCCATCCGGTTTTTGCCGAACTTGGCTTCGCATTTGGCCCGAACTTTCTGCCAATGCTCCAAACCGCCCTTGCCGAGGAAACGGCCAATGGGCAGGTTCATCGGGTGATCGGTGGAGATCATGTCCACGCCCCAAATGTGAATCTTCTTTTTCAACAGCCAATTGCAAATGCTGTAATGGGGGCCGGGGTGCCGATGAATGTACCGCTCTTCGTCGCCATCGGGGCTGAGGAAGGAATACTTGTGCCAGCCGGTATGAATGAAGAGGATGTCGCCGTCGCGGATGTCGGCGCGGGCTTCGAGGTCTTCGGGGGTGAAGAGGGCGAGGTCGTCGCAAATGTCGCTCACGTCCACAATCACGCCGGGGCCGTAGCACCACTCAATCGGAATCTGCTCGATGGTTTTGCCCTTCGTCACGAAGTGGCGCGGGGCGTCGAGATGCGTGCCCATGTGGTTGGAAGTCTGAATGTATTGCGCGTTGACCCCGTGCTCCGATTTGCGCTTGAAGTATTTCACCTCAAACGGCGGATAGAACGGCCAGAAGGAGCAATCTTGGTTGAGGTCTTGGGAGAGGTCGTAGATTTTCATTGGGGGGCTCCTGTGAGGTGATGGGTAAGTCGTAAATGGTAATTTAGGAATTGAGCCAGTCAAGTTCAGCATCGGCAAAGAGGGTTTCAGGGAAGTTTTGCCAATTGTCTACAGTGTAGTCGGCGGCGAGTTCACGAAGGGTTTTTGGCGAACGCTGTTCGCCAGCGCGGACATTTTTCAGGCTGTTGGCAAAGGTGTTCAGTTGGCGGACCAAGTCGGTAAGTTGAGATGCGTGTTGTTGCGCTTCTGCTAGCGGCATCAGTTCGCGTGACTGCGCGCGGTTAAGCCAATGTTTGGTTTCAAACAGACTGCCGCGCGCAAAGTATAGGAATTGGAGTTTTTCGCCAAAATGAAAGCGACCAAACGACTCGGCGATATTGGCCCCGATGGAGTCAGCGGCTTTGGCCAACTGCACGCCCACCACTTCTCGGGCAAATTTATCCCAATGCGCCGCCCGCTTCCAAATGGAGTCGGCAATTTCTTCGGCGATCTTCAACACTCGCAAATCATCGAAAGTTGCTGACATCCTTGTCTCCAATTACCATTTACGAATTACAAATTGTATTTCTCCGCATAAGCGATCACCGCCTCTTCAAAAATTGCCATCGGCGGGCGCACCAGCCCTGCGCCCACCTGCCCGATGCCCGGCAGGCGGTGGGCCACGCCGGTGTTGATGCGCGGCAGAATGCCCTTCTCCACCACCTTGCGAATGTCGATGCCCGTCGGCGTGCCGCGAAAATCGAGTACGGGCATGGTGAAGTGTTTGTGTTCCGCCGCAGTGATCTCGTACATTTCGAGCGTGGCGTTCATCGCATCTTTCGGAGTGCTGCCCACAAAAGTGACGATGGCCGGAGCGGTGGCCATGGCGAATCCACCGATGCCCGCCGTCTCGGTGATGGCGCTGTCGCCGATGTCGGGATTGGCGTCGGCGGCGGTGAAACCGGGGAACCACAACCCCTGCGGAATCTCCGCCGGAGCAGTAAACCAGCGGTCGCCCAGCCCGCTCACTCGAATGCCGAAGTCGGTGCCGTTGCGAGCCATCGTGCTGACAAGGGTGCTTCCTTCGACTCCGTGCGCCGCATCGGTCATCGCTTTGCAGGCGGCCATCACCGGGTTGAGCACGCTCAGCGCGTTATCGCCGATGAACTTCAACGCCTCGCTTTCAGTGTCGGCATCCTTCGCCACTTTCGCCACCAACGGCGCAAGCCATTTGAGAAACAACAGCGATCCGGCTTTGTTGCGGTTATGCCCTTCATCGCCCATGTGCAGGGCTTCGGCCAACAACGCGCGAATATCCAGCCCCTCGCCGCTCGCGGCCACCGCCTCGCCCACGATGGAAGCAAACGTGTCGTTGATCCAGCGCAGGCGCTTGATCACCTCATCGCTGAATGCGCCCATGCGCAAAACTTTGCCGTAGCCTTCATTGAAGTTGCAGTAGGCCTTGTTGCCGTGCGTAAGATTTTCGACAACGTACACTTTCATCGAAGGCGAAATCACACCGGCCATCGGCCCCACCGCGCCATGCTCGTGGTTGGGCGCGAACTGCGCCTCGCCCCTCTCGGCCATCGCCGTCGCTTCCGCCTCAGTCTTCGCCAAGCCTTCGAGAATCATCGCGCCGATCATCGCCCCCTTCATCGGCCCGGCCATTCGATCCCACGTCACAGGCGGCCCGGCATGGAAAAACAAATTGCTTTTCATGCCGGGGATCACGTCGCGCGCAGTGGCGACGCTTTTCAACACGGGCCGCGCGTCCATCATCCGGCTCACCGCAGTTGCGTTTGCTTGTTCGATGTCCATTGTCTGCCGGTAGCCAGCGATTGGTAATTGGTGATTGGTAATTGCTGATCACTGATTACCAATCACCATTTACCAATCACTGATTACTCTTCTTCATCTTCGCCAAAATCGCCGCCAGCTTTTCGTTGCCCGCGGCGGGTGGCCGCCAATCCACTTGCACGGCTTGCGCGCCCTGCCCGACGAGACTCGTGTAAAACGATTCCAAGCCGACGTTGATCGCCGCCAGCGGTTGATGGAGCGACTCCAACGACACCGGGGCGCCGACACTGCCGGGCGGCTCACTCATCCGCCCGGCCACATACTCAATGGCCTCCGTCGCCGTGCGGAACACCACCGCGCCCGCCTCCGCCAATCGCGCCACTTGCGATTCTAGATTTTGCGGATCGTCCTCCGTCCCAACCACCACTACTACTACCTCAATCTCCAATCTCTGCTCTCTAATCTCTTTGATCGCCGGAGCCAACTCGCTCGCCGGATCGGGGTGCGCACCTTCGCCCAGCACAACGTCCAACAGAATCATACCCACGTCGGGATCAGCGGCTTCCTGCCGGAGTCGGCGCAAACGGAGATCGTTATCGATCATCGGGTGCAAACGTCCCACCATGAAAACATCGTCGCCCAGATCGACAATGGTGTGCGCCTGACTCTTCAGCGGATCGGGAAGCGTTTGATCTTTGGTGATCGGCGCGTTGGAGAAAAGGGGCGACAGCACCGCCTGCAAACCGAGCATGGTTTCATAGGCCAGCGTGCCGCCGGAGAACAATCCTCGTAAGTAGCAATTAGCAAGTGGTAATTGGGAAGGCATCTCCCACTTACCCCTTACTAGTAACTGTGTTGCCATCTCCGCCGCTTCGCTCAGGCCCGTCGCAAAATGCAGGTTGCCCAACTTGCGCGCCGGGGGCGGGTAGCCAATGAAATCGACGACGACCGGCTTGCCCACTGCTTGCGCGGCGGCCAACAATTTTGCGGCCACCGACGCGGCGGGCGGCTTCGAGACAAGCACGATCACTCTCGTTTCAGGATCGCGGGCGAGAGCATCCAACCCTTGCCGCATCGTGATCGCGTCCACTTCCAATTTGAGATCGCGTCCGCCGGCGCCGATGGCGTGTGATACGCCGCCGCCCAGTGTGTGAATGTGCGCGGTGACGGCCTGCAAGCCCGTGCCCGCCGCGCCCACCACTCCGATTGGCCCACGCCGCACGCGATTGGCAAAACCCAAACCGACTCCGTTGATGATCGCCGTGCCGCAGTCGGGGCCCATCACCAGCAGGCCTTTCGCCTGCGCCGTTTTCTTCAGCGCGATCTCATCTTCGAGCGAGACGTTGTCGCTGTAAAGGAACACGTGGCGATTCAGGTTGAGCGCGTCGCGGGCCACTTGCGCGGCAAAGCGCCCCGGCACCGAGACCAGCACCCACGAGGCATCCGGCAGTTGCTGCGCGGCAGTTTCTAAACTCTTCGGGCGGAACTCGTCGGCAACGGAGGCGCGGCGGCGCGAGAGCAACGAGTCCACTTGCTTCAGGGCGTCGCCTGCCGCCGAGTCGCTTTCGGCTTTGATCACGATGAGCAGATCGTTTGCGCCCGCTTTTTTGTTTTCGTCGGTGAGCAGGCCGCTCTGATCGAGCAGTTCGAGATTGGCGGGCGTGCCCATCACCACACCCGCGTCGGCCACGCCGGGCAAGCCCAACAGCGCGCGCTGTAACTGCATCAGCACCGCCGAATCGAAATACGCGCCGGGCCGAATTTCACTGCGAACAGAATTCATTTCACCCTTCGATTTTCTTTTTGGCGCAGGCAAAAAACTGCTCGGTGAGTTTCTGGCTCACAGGCTGCATCATGCGCGCGGCGAGGCTGGCCAGCTGCCCCAGCACCACAATGTCCGCCGTCCATTTCATTTCGGTGGTGTTGCCGGGCCCGTCGCTCAGACTCATTTCGCTGGTCACATCGGCGGCGCTGCCGGGCGCGTTGCCGTGCGCTTTCACCTTCGCCCGGCTGGGCGCATCGAGCTCGACCCACTCGGCGTCGCCGGTGAACTTGGCCTTCACCGACCCGAAGCCGATGGAGGCCGTGGCCCGAAACTTTTGGCCCGGCACAAGAACTTCCACCGACTCGACTCCCGGCGCGCATTGACTCACCTTCATCGGGTCGATGAGAAACTCCCAAACTTTATCGCGGGAAGCATTGATGGTCACAGTGCCGGATAGTTTCATGGGTCATGTCTCCATATTTCAACACGAAGGCACAATGGCTCGAAGGCACAAAGCCTTTCGAAAAGATCCTTTCGTGCCTTTGTGTCTTGGTGACTTGGTGTTACCTTGAAAATCCTTCGTTTCAACACGAAAGCACAATGGCTCGAAGGCACAAAGCCCTTTCAAAAGACTTCTTCGTGCCTTTGTGTCTTTGTGACTTGGTGGTTTCTCGACCAGTTCTCCCGATCTACAGTGCGCTTTCGATTTCAGCCGCCCACGCCAGCAAATGCTCGTCGGCGTTGAACCGCGCCGCCAGTTGCAGACCCAGCGGCAGGCCATCGGTGTTGCGGCCCGATGGCAGGTTGCACGACGGCATCCCGGCGTGAGTCCACGGAAGATTCATCACCGGGTCGCCGGTGCTGTCGAGTCCCTTCGGGGCCGGGCCCACTGCCGAGGGCGCAACCCAAAGGTCAATGCCGTGCGCATTCATCAGCAAATGCAATTCGTCGCAGAGCTGTTTGCAACCCCTGCGCGCCGCGGCCAGCGCTTCATCGGAGACGGCTCGCCCCCGCTCCAGCAGTTCAACGGTTTTCGAGTGATAGAGATCGCGGTAGTGCGGGAACCAATCGACGTGAACGCGCGCGCCTTCGGCGGCGGTGATGAGCAAATGCCGCTCGCGGATGGCGTCGAAGTCGGGCATGGCTTCCACCGATTTGACGACGAAGCCCGATTGAGTCAATCGCTGGCAGACAGCGCGAAAGTGATCGAGCATCTCGGCGCTGGCGCGATTGAGATACGGCCCTTCGGGGATGCCGAGCACGGGCCGCCTCGCCTCTCCGATCTCCGATCTCCATCCCCGAACCAACGCGCTCGCCGCCAACTTCGCGCCCGCCGCATCCGTTGCAAACAAGCCCACGTGATCGAGCGACGGCGAGAGCGGGATGACTCCGGCGCGCGAGATTCGTTCGTAAGTTGGCTTGAAGCCGAACACACCGCAGAACGAGGCCGGGCGCACGATGGAGCCGATGGTTTGTGTGCCGAGCGCGAGCGGGCACAAACCCGCCGCCACCGCCGCCGCCGAGCCACTGCTGGAGCCGCCGGGTGTGTGCGCCGGGTTGTGCGGGTTGCGCGTGGGGCCGGGGCCGAAGTAGGCAAACTCGGTGGTCACCGTTTTGCCCAACACCAACGCGCCCGCATTCTTCAACGCCGTCACGCTTTCGGCCTCTGCGCCCTGCAAAATTTCGGGCGGCAGTTTGCTTCCGGCGCGAGTGGTGAAGCCGCTGGCGTGAAAGATGTCTTTCACTCCGATGGGCACGCCGAAGAGCGGCGGGCGAGTTTTCGGATCGGGATAACGGGCGAGGAGGGAATCGGCCTCGCGGCGGAGTCGGTCGAACCGCCCCTCTTCGGGAACGAAGGCGATCACGTCGCGCTCGCGCGAGTCGAATTGTGATTCGAGTCTCGCGAAGTAATCGGCGATTAGCAATTCACCGGCGCGAAGAGTGGCGGCGAGTTGAGGGAGAGTCGGCGGGATCATTTTCCTTTTTCTGCCGCCAGCTTCACCGCATCCACGATGTGTTGATAACCGGTGCATCGGCAGAGATTACCCGAGATGGCTTCGCGGATTTCTTCTTCGGTGGGGCGCGGGTTCTCTTCCAAAAACGGGACGAGGGTCACGAGGAATCCCGGTGTGCAGAAGCCGCATTGCAATCCGTGCGCTTCGTGAAAGGCTTGCTGGAGCGGGTGCAGTTCGGTTTGACTCTTTGCCAGACCTTCGACGGTGGTGAGGGTGTGGCCGTTGGCTTGCACGGCAAACATGAGGCACGAACGCGCGGGGACGCCGTCGTACAGAATAGTGCACGCGCCGCACACGCCGTGCTCGCATCCCACGTGCGTGCCGCTGAGGCCGAGTTCGTGGCGCAGAAAGTCGCTGAGCAACAAACGGGGCTCGACCTGCCGCTCGTACTTTTTTCCGTTGATCGTGACGTTGACGGTGTGCAGTTCGCTCATGCTTGCGCTCGCTCGAAGGCGGTGGTCAGCGCGCGGCGAGTGAGCACGCGCGCCAAATGTCGTTGATAGGCGGGGGAGGCATGCACGTTGCCCATCGGTTCGATTTCAGAGTCGGCTTCCCGCGCGGCGGCTTCGATGGCCGAGGACGAGGGCTTTTGTCCGCGCATGAGTCCGGCGGCTTTGCGGGCAACGGTCGGCGTCTCGCCCGCGTTGAGGTACACCAGCCGCGCGTCGCGGCACACGCCGTCGCCGCTCAGAGTCACCACGGCGGCCACGCCCATCAGCGCGTAATCGCCGCGCCGCCGGGCGAATTCGATGAAGGCTGTGCCCGCGCGCGGAGGCAGATTCGGAAAAGCGATCTCAGTCAGCATTTCATCGGCGGCGAGATCGGTGGTGAAGAGGCTGCGGAAAAAATCGTCGGCGGCGATCCATCGCTCGCCGCGCGCCGAGACGGCTTTGAGTTTCGCGCCGAGCGCCGCCGCCATCACCGGCAGTTCCGCCGCCGGGTCGGCGTGGGCCAGACTTCCGCCGAGCGTGCCGCGATTGCGTATCTGCGGATGAGCCACAAACGGCATGGCTTCGGCCACGAGCGGCGCGTGCTGTTTCACCAGCGGGTCGCGCTCAAGTTGGCGCTGGCGGGTGAGCGCGCCAATGCGCAGTTCGCCGTCAACGCGCCGAATGAAGTTGAGCGCGGCGAGGCCGTTCACGTCCACGAGCAGAGCGGGTTGGGCGAGGCGGAAGTTCATGGCCGGGATGAGGCTCTGTCCGCCGGCGAGAAACTTGGCTTCGTCGCCGTGTTGCGCTTTGAGCGCCAACACCGCCTCCAGCGAATCGAGAGCAACGTAATCGAACGATGCGGGCTTCATGGAAATCCAAAAGATTCACCGCAAAGGCGCGAAGGGCGCAAAGACTATAGAAAAACGCGCTTCGCGTTCTTTGCGTCTTCGCGGTGAAAGATCAAAGCACAGGCGCGTGAGCGGCGCGGGGATACCATTTGCCGCTGCCGGGTTTGCCGTGCCATTGGCCGCCGTCAACCAACAACTCGCCGCGCCGGAACACTTTCTCCGGCAGACCCTTCACTTCCCAGCCCTCGTACAAATTGTAGTCGGTGCGCTGATGCGAGTTCGAGGCGCTCATCGTCTTCTTTTTGTTGGGGTCCCAAATTACCACGTCGGCATCGGCGCCCACCACCAGTGTGCCTTTGGTGGGATAGAGGCCGAAGATTTTTGCGGGATTGGTGCAGCACAACTCCACGAGCCGGTTCATGCTGATGCGCCCCTCGCCGACTCCGTGCGTCCACAAAATCGGCATCCGGTCTTCGATGCACGGCAGGCCGTTGGGGATTTTCGAGAAGTCGCCCGCCCCCAATTCCTTGCCCGGAATTTTGATCGGCTTGCCTTCGTATTGAATCTCTTTCGTGCCGTCGAAGAAGAACGGGCAGTGATCGGTGGAGACGGCTTGCAGTGAATTGTTGCGGACGGCGTCCCACAATGCGGCGTTGTCGGCTTGGGTGCGCACCGGCGGCGAGCACACCCACTTCGCGCCGTCGGGCTTGCGCAAATCGTCGATGGTGAAGTGGAAATACTGCACGCACGTCTCGCCCATCACTTTGACTCCGCGCGCGCGGCCGGCGGCGATGGCCTCGACCGATTTGGCGCAGGTGACGTGGACGACGTACAACGGCGCGCCCGCCACCGCCGCCAGTGCCGTGGCCCGGCCTGTGGCCTCGCCCTCCACCCAATCGGGGCGAGTGAGCGCGTGCCATTCGGGAGTGGTGTGGCCTTCGGCCAACGCTTTCTTCACCAGCACGTCGATGGCGTCGCCGTTCTCGGCGTGCACCATCACCAGCATTCCAGCGTCGGCGGCTTTCATCATCGTCTTGAACAGAGTCATGTCATCGATCTGCAAGACGCCCTTGTAGGCCATGAACAGTTTGAGAGACGGGATCCCTTCGTTGCCCATTTGCGGAATCTCGTTGAGCACGTCGTCGGTGAGATCGGCAATGGCCATGTGATAGCCGAAGTCGATCACCGCGCGGTCGTCGGATTTTTTGTGCCAGCGTTCCACCGTTTCGTGCAAACGCTCGCCTTTGGCTTGCACGGCGAAATCGATGTGAAAGGTGGTGCCGCCGAAGGCCGCCGCTTTGTGGCCGGAGTAAAAGTCGTCGGTGGAGACCGTGCCGCCAAACGGCAGTTCGAGGTGGGTGTGCACATCGATGGCGCCCGGCAGAACGAATTTGCCGGAAGCGTCCACCACTTGCGCGCCGTCGGCTGGCAGGTTCACGCCGGTCAGCGCGATCTTGCCGTCATCCATCAGCAAGTCGGCGCGGAAACTTTCGGAGGCGGTGACCAGTGTTCCGTTTTTGATGAGGGTTTTCATGGGGCACTCCTCAATTCTCTAATCCTCTAATTCTCTGATCCTCCGAGGATTGGAGGATCAGAGAATTGGAGATTACGACGCCATCGGGTTAGAAATGTCGCCGTACATTTCGGGGCGGCGGTCACGATAGAATTGCCACGTGTTTCGCACTTCCCGAATTTTGTCGAAGTCCAGTTCGCAAACGATCATCTGCTCTTTGGTGTCGCTGGCTTTGCCGTCGCCGGTGGTGAGGTCGGGCACGTATTGGCCGCGCGGATCGCAGAAGTACGACGAACCGTAGAAATCGTTCGCGCCGATTTCCGGTTCGACGCCGATGCGGTTGATGGTGCCGACGAACACGCCGTTGAAGATGGCATGCGCGCGCTGTTCGATCTCCCACAGGTGCATGGAGAGGCCGCGCGAGGTGGCGCTGGGGATGAAGATGATCTCCGCGCCGTGCAGGCCCAACATGCGCGGGCCTTCGGGGAAGTGGCGGTCGTAGCAAATGTAAACGCCCACTTTGCCGACGGCGGTGTTGAACACAGGATAACCGAGATTGCCCGGCTTGAAATAGAATTTTTCCCAGAAGCCGTTGATGTGCGGAATGTGCGTCTTGCGATATTTTCCGAGATACGAGCCGTCGGCGTCGATGACGGCGGCAGTGTTGTAATACACGCCGGTATTGTCTTCTTCGTACATCGGCACAACCAGCACCATCTTGTGCTTCTTGGCCTGCTCCTGCATCAACTTCACCGTCGGGCCGTCGGGCATAGGCTCGGTGTATTCGTAGAATTTCGGATCCTGCACTTGGCAGAAGTACGGGCCGTAGAACAATTCTTGAAAGCACATGATCTGCGCGCCGGCCTGCGCCGCTTTTTCCAAGTACGACACGTGCTTGTCGATCATTGATTTTTTGTCGCCAGTCCACGAGGCCTGAAGCAGTGCGCCACGCACGATACGGGTCATCGTTGTTCTCCCAACTCACCTGACAAGATGAAAGGATGAAGGGATGACAAGGTGAACATAGGGTTCACCTTGTCACCTTGTCATCTTGTCAGGTTAATTGCCGCCCTCGGTGATTTCAACTTCCTGAGGTGTATAGCCTGCGCCGACCACATCGATGCCCTGCGCGGCCAAATCGGCGGCGGCCTTCTCGGCCAAGTCGGTGCGGTAAGCGCCCGAATCGGGTTCGGCCTTGAGCACGGCTTGCGAGGTGGCCACTTCAACCGTCTGCGTCCACAGCGCGGCATCCATCACGCCGATTCCGGCGGCTGGCGACGGCCAGATCAATTTGTTGATTTCGTTCAACTGCCAAGTCATGTGGCCGCGCCCGAGCGTGGGGCCGTTGGACAAAACGATCTCGACGCACTCATCAAAGTTGTCGCGGCAGAAGACCCAGCCCTTGAAGGTGGCGCGCAGGAATCGCACGGCCACATCCTCGTTAGCCGGATCGGCCAGCCAGTCTTCGCGCGCCCACACCGCGTCTTGCAGCATGGCCGTGCCCACTTCGTTGAAGTTGATCACCACGAGGTCTTCGGGCTGGTACAGCTCGCCAGTGTCGGGGTTCACGGCTTCGAGCACCTGCGCGTATTCGTTGTAAGTCATGGCCTCGGCGGCATCCACTTCGCGGTTGAGCAGCAGCGACATGTCGAACGGCTGTTGGATCACTTCCACATCAGTCTTCGGGTCAAGCCCGGCCTGCACCATCGCCGCTAGCAATTCGAACTCGTTGCCGAAGCCCCACGTGCCCACCTTCTTGCCCCTCCAATCTTCGGGTTTGGTGATGCCCGAGTCGGCCCACGAGACTTCGAGCGTGCCGCTGCGCTGGAAGACCTGGCCAATGTTCACGATCTTCGCGCCTTCCTCGCGCGAGACGAGGGCTTTGGGCACCCACGACACAGCGAACTCGGCTTGGCCGGAGGCCAACACTTGTTGAGGCACGATGTCCACCGCGCCTTCTTTGATGGTCACGTCCAAACCTTCTTCGGCGTAGAAGCCTTTGTCAACCGCGGCGTAATATCCAGCGAACTGCGATTGAGTGACCCACTGCAATTGCAGGGTGACTTTGACCGGCTCCGCCGGGGCCGGGGGTTCGGTGGCCGCAGGCGCTTGAGTGGCGGCGGGCGCTGAAGTGGGGGCCGGGGCCTCGGTGGCGGCGCCGCCGCAAGCGGTGATCACCAGCGTGACCACTGTCAACAGCGCTGCGGCGCGAATCCATGTATGAAGTTTCGACTGCATGTTAATCTCCTCCTAGGTTGTTGAGCAAAATGTTTGGCTGAACTGCGAATTGCGGGCGATATGTTGGCGCGTTGCTTTTAATCACCTCCTTCGGTGTTCATTCTTCATCGGTGGCGCGGATGGATACGTGCCAGGGCATGATGAGGCGCTCCAGCGTGAGCAGGATGGCGTAAAAGGCAATGCCCATGAGGCAGGCGATGATGATAGCCGACCACGCTTCGCCGAAGTGAAACAGCGCGGCCTGCTGAGAAATATACACGCCCAGCGCTTCGCGCGAGCCGCCGAAGTATTCGCTGACGATGGCGCCGATGACGCTCAAGGTGCTGCTGACTTTGAGAGCGCTGAAAAGATACGGCAGTGAGTTGGGGATGCGGACTCGGAGCAGAACAGCGAGATCGGTGGCGGCATAGGATCGCATGAGTTCGAGCGCGGCGGCGTCCACTTGAGTGAGGCCCTTCACCGTATTGATCATCACCGGGAAGAATACGATGACTGCCACAATGCTCATCTTCGCCAGCGGGTTGGTGATGCCGAACCACTGATTCATGATCGGGGCGAGGGCGACGATAGGCGTGGAATTGACGGCGATGGCGAAGGGCATCATGCCTTCGGCCACGGCGGCCCAACGCGCGGTGGCGAGGGCGATGGCGATACCGAGCAGACTGCCCAACACGAATCCGCCGACCGCCTCGCGCATGGTGAACAGCCCCGCCGGAAACACCACCGAAGACTCGGCGATGAAGGTGGCGGCGATGACGCTCGGCTTGGGAAGCAGGAAGCCTTCGATATGGAAAATGTTGACGACGGCTTCCCAGAGGACAAGGGCCAAGACGAAGACGATGGCCGGAGGAAGGAAACGGCGGAGGCGGTCGCGCCAGCGGGAAGCGGCCCCCGGTTGGGGCAACAGTTCCTGTTCGATAGGCGCAGCCAGATCGGCGACTTGGCTCATGAGGGCGGGCCTTTGTGCGTGTTGGTTTCACCCTGCCGCAGGCATTCGCGCACTTCGGTGATCTTCTCGAAGAAGCGCGGGTGTTCGCGCGTCTCGAAGTTGCGCGGCTGAGGCACGTCGATATTGATGATGCCAGCGATGCGCCCGGGACGGGCGGACATGACCACGACTCGGCTGGAGAGGAACACCGCTTCGGGGATGCTGTGGGTGACGAACACAACGGTGTTCTTCGTCTGCTCCCAAATACGCAGAAGTTCCATTTGCATTCGCTCGCGGGTCATTTCGTCCAACGCGCCGAACGGCTCATCCATGAGCAGGATGGAAGGTTGAAAGGCCAGCGCGCGGGCGATGGCGACGCGCTGCTGCATTCCGCCCGACAGTTGCCACGGGTAGTGGCGGCCAAACGATTCCAACTGCACCAGTTTGAGCATCTCCTGGGTGCGGGCTTCGCGCTGTTCGCGGGAGTGGCCCATGATCTCCAGCGGCAGCTGCACATTGCGGCTCACGGTTCGCCAGTCGTACAGCGTGGCTTGCTGAAACACCATGCCATACTCGCGCCCGCGCCGCGCCTGCGCCGCGCTCTTGCCGTTGACGAGCACCGCGCCGGTGGACGGCGAGGTGAGATCGCCGATGAGCCGAAGCAGGGTGCTCTTGCCACAGCCCGAAGGGCCGAGCAGTGATACGAACTCGCCGCTGTCGATCTCCAGATTGATGCTTTCGAGAGCCGATACGCGATTGTCGCGCCCTTGATTGAAGACTTTGCTCACACCGCTAACTGAGATGACAGTGTTCAATAGATTTCTCCGCAAATTTTGGCAAGGGGCTTAAGCCCCTTGTCGGTGGGTCACTCGCTCAGGCGCCGCCCCTCGGGCACAATCCATCTTTCGGCGAGGGCGACGATGACGGCAAAGAGAATGCCGAGCGCGGCGGCGCCGACGATGGAGGCATACAACTTTTCGGGGCCGCTGATGTAATAGTAACTGAAGGTGAGCAGCACTCGCCCCAGCCCATCCTGAATGCCCGATGGCAATTCGCCGACGATTGCGCCGATGACGCTGGCGGTGGCCGACACTTTGAGCGCGGTGAAGATATAGGGCAGTGCGGCAGGCAGGCGCAATTTGAGGAGTATCTGCATCTCCGACGCGGCATAGGAGCGCATGAGTTCAACGGCGGTGAGATTGGGTGAACGCAACCCTCGCAATGTGTTGATGGTGACCGGGAAAAAAGTGAGATAGGCGGAAATGATGGACACCGACCACCACGCCGGCCAGTTGAGCCGCCCGCCCCAGATCACGATCATGGGCGCAATGGCAAGCAGGGGCACTGTCTGCGAGGCGACGATGTAGGGCATGAGACTGCGCTCGAAGAGAAGGAAGCGGCCAAAAATTGCGCCGAGCAAAAATCCGATGACGCTGCCCCCCACGAATCCCATGACGGCTTCCCGCCAGGTGAACAGCGCAGCCTTGAGGAGGATGACGAGCAGAATGTCTTCGCCGCCGCGGCGGGCCGGTTGAAGCAGTGATCCGCCAATCGTCCACAAGTGAGGCATCGATTTGTCGTCGGGGCGGATGGGGAGTTTGAGTGAAGTGAAGGGGACTTTGCCGCGCGTGGCTTGGCCGAGGGCTTTGTAGCCTTCCCACACGCCGCACAAGAGAAGGAGGATGAGCAGGAACGACGCGGCGCGGCGAAGAGCCAATCGCCACTGCGCGTCCCTCTGGTTTTCGTCTAATCCGAGTTCGACGGTTTGGGCAACGGTCATGTGCGGGGCTATTCTATTCCGAAACAGGGCATAGTCAACGGTGATCGTTATGCGGCGCGGCGGATGATGGGTGGCGCAATTGTAGCACGCCCGCGCCGGGTTATGGACACTGGATCACTCCCTGCGCCCACAGGCATCCGCCGCAGGCCGGAAACACATTGCCGACGCAGTCTTCTTCATTCGCCGTCGAGAGATCGCACCCGCCGCAGAAAGTGCACGGGGCAAACGCAAAACTCTGCACGCGAGCGCGGTAAGCAACGTAATCGGGGTCGAGCCACAACTCAGTGAGGCTCCGTTGGCGCACGTTGCCGACAGCGTGCCGCCGCGAGAGGCGTTGCTTGCCGTGCAGGTAACTCATGTGGGTGTGCATAAGCGGCCAGCACGGGCTCACGTCGCCCGTCCACGATATGGTCATCGTGCCGCCTTCGATGAAGTTGCACACGTCGTTGGCCCCGCCCCAATTGTTCCCGGCGAAACTCACGTTGTACCCGCTGCTGAAGGCTTGGAACAACGCCTCGCGGGTGAGATCGTTGAAATCCATTTTGGGCAGGCTGAGGTGCGGCACGTGCGGCGTAGGCAGATAGGCAATGTCACGAAGAGTGCGGTCGTAGAGTCGGTCGCCCTGCATCTCTTCGGTGGCCGGCTGCAAATTGCTCACCGAAAAATACTTCGCGCCCAGTTTGCGCCCCAGCCTCAGCACTTGAGGCAGATCGGCGATATTGCGTTTCATGGCCACAAAGGCAATGCCGATCTCCGGTTTGGGGTAATGACTGCCCGGCCTCAGCCTTCGGAAGCGGGTGACGTTCTCGATGACGGCCGGCAGTTCGGCGCCCATGCGCACGTCGGCATAACTCTCCGGCGTTGCGCCGTCAATCGAAACCCACAGCACATCCAGCCCGGCTCCGATCAGCTCTTTCGATTTCTTCTCGTTGAGGATCGTGCCGTTGGTGATCATTTCGACGCGCGCGCCGAGCGCCTTCACTTGCCGAATCCACTCGACCGTGCGTTGGTGGAACAACGGCTCGCCGATGCCGCCGAAGTACACAGTGGGAATCGGATCGAGGGCGCGCAGGCCGTCGAGGATGCGGGCGAATGTCTCATCCGACATGCGGCCCGTGGTCTCCTCCCACGCGTTGCGGAAGCAAGTGATGCAGTCGAGGTTGCAGGCGACGGTCGGCTCGACGTACACCTTCGCCAGATGAGTGACCGGGCGGTGCATTCGCACGTGGTGTTTATCGGGATCGAGCCGCACTTTTGCGCCCGGCTTCAACCCGTATTGCGCCGCCACGTCGGGCGGCATCACCAATCGCCCCTGCTCATCCACCTCGGCCCACAGCGTCGGTTTTGTGTACATCGATCACCTCATCGGGCTGTAATTGCGCGCAGAAGAAGGGGAACGCGGATGACGCTGAAAAATCGGATGAACGCTGATTCTTTTGATCAAAGTGATCAGCGTCCATCCTATCAAATCTGCGTTTATCAGCGTTCCCAGTAACGTGTTTGCGTAACCGATAAACCTGTCCGAAAAAGAAACCGACGGAGATGTTGCCCTCCGTCGGTATGCCAATGTTGCGGGCCATGGCCCGCGGTGTGCTGACGATGGGTCAGAACGAGCGGCGTTTGTTTCCGCCGCGGCGGTCGCGGTCGCGATCGCGTTGCCCGCCGCGGCGGTCGCCCCAACTGCCGCCGCCGGTGCGCGGCCGCTCTTCGCGCGGGCGGGCCTCGTTCACCGTGAGCGTGCGCCCGCCGAATTCTTTGCCGTTCATGGCGGCGATGGCGGCCTGCGCTTCGTTCTTCTCCGGCATTTCCACGAAACCGAAGCCGCGCGATTCGCCGGTGAACTTGTCTTTGATAATGGAGGCTGAACTCACGCGGCCAAAGGCCTCGAATGCCGTCCGCAGTTCATCCTCGGTGGTTGCGCGCGGCAAGTTTCCAACATAGATATTCATCGTTCTCTCCTGAGTGAGTGAGGTTCCACAGTCGCCAGCCATGCCACATCATGTTATGAGGGCGGAACCTTGCCTCTCACTTTCTGCCACGCTGACACCGACGCTCGCAGTATAGCCGAGAGTGGGAATTTGCGCTACGGTTTCACCGGGTTTACCGGTTCAGGTGACAGTCACTTCAAAAGTGACTGTCACCTCAACTACTCCACCGCCTCCGCCAGCAACTCAATGGGATGTTTGGCCTCGCGGCGCGCGCCGTATGCGATCTGATGGCGGCACGACATGCCGGAGGCGGCGATGGCCGTCGCCGGCTCCGCCGCCCGAACCGCCGGAAACAATCGCTCCTCGCCGATGGCTTGCGAAATTTCGTAGTGCTCGACCTCGTAACCGAACGACCCGGCCATGCCGCAACAACCGGAGTCGATCTCCTTCACTTCCCAGCCGGGCAGACTCAGCATCGTCTTCAAATGGCTCGTGCCGGTGAGCGCCTTTTGATAGCAGTGGCCGTGCAATAAAACTTTCTGCGGAGTCTTCTTCCAATTGATCTTCAATTGTCCCTCTGCCGATAACTTCGCAAGAAACTCTTCGATCATCATCGCCTTCCCGGCTACCGCCCTCGCCCGCGAGTCGCCGGGAAGCAGATCGAGATACTCATCGCGCAGGGTGAGCAGGCACGATGGCTCAAGCCCGATGATGGGGAGGCCCTGCTCCGCAAACGCCGCCAGCACGCTCACGTTTCGAGCGGCGGCGTCCTTTGCCGCATCGAGCAACCCTTTCGAGATCATCGGTCGGCCACAGCATCCGTGATCGGCCAGCATCACGTTGTATCCGGCGGCCTCCAGCACCCGAACGGCGGCCACCCCAATTTCGGGATGATTGAAGTTGGTGAAGGTGTCGGCGAAGAGGATCACCGATTGCTGATTGCCGATTGCTGATTGCTGATTGCGCGAAGCAACCCATTGGCGAAAGGTTTGAGCAGCGAACGGGGGGAGTGTGCGCTGATGAGCGATGCTCAACAGTTTCTCGTTGAGCCAGCGCGTCGGGGCGAGATTCATGATCGGGTTGGCGAGGGGCGCGAAGCGATGCGCGAGATTCGAGAGGGCGTGAATGTTGGCGAAGAGCCGCGAGCGCAGGGGCACGCCGTTGGCGGCTTGATACTGCGCCAGAAATTCGTATTTGATTTTCGCCATGTCCACGCCCGAAGGGCACTCGGCCTTGCAGCCTTTGCACTCGAGGCAGAGGTCGAGCACGGCGCGCATTCTCTGCGAAGTGAATTCGGAGGGCGGCAGGCGGCCCGAGAGCGCGGCGCGCAGTGCGTTGGCCCGCCCGCGAGTCGAGTGCTCCTCCTCGCGCGTTGCCATATACGATGGGCACATCGTGCCGGTGGCTTGCCGACACGCGCCCTGCCCGTTGCACTGTTCCACCGCCGCCGCAAAGCCGCCTTCAGAGTCAAAGTTCAATCGTGTGTTGAGTTGAATAGTTTTGTGATCCGCGCCGTAGCGCAGGTTCTCGGTGAGATCGGGCGCATCCACGATCTTTCCGGGATTGAGCCGCCCCTTCGGATCGAACAACCGCTTCACTTCGCGGAACGCGCCGTAGAGTTCCGGCCCGAACAGTTTTCCGTTCCACACCGAGCGCGAGAGTCCGTCGCCGTGCTCGCCGCTCATCGCCCCGCCCATGGCAATCACCACTTCGATCACCTCCGCGCCGATGGCGCGCATCGTGGCGATGCCTTGAGCAGATTTGAGGCTGATGACCGGGCGAATGTGCAAACAGCCCGCCGAGGCGTGAGCATAATACGCCGAACCGACCCCGTGCCCGGCGAAGATGCGCTCGACGGCGCGAACGTATTCGCCCAATCGATCCACCGGCACGGCCACATCTTCCATGAACGACAGGGGCTTCGCCTCGCCGCGCATAGCCTGCAACAAGCCCAACCCAACCTTGCGCACGCCCCACACATTGGCCTGCTGTTGCGCGGTGATCGCCCGCACGAACGTTTGCGACGCGCCCGACGCGCGAAGGTGATTTTCGAGAGCCTCGATCTGCGAAATGAGATGCGAGTCGGAGTCCCCGTAGAATTCGACGATGAGGATCGCCGCCGGATGGCCGACGATGAAATTGAGCTGCCGGGCATAGGCCGGAACCGAGCGCGTGAGATCGATCATCACTTTGTCGATCAACTCGATGGCCGCCGGTTTGCATTCGAGAATGGACGGCGCGGCATCGGCGGCGACGGCCACCGAGTCGAAGTGGACGACGCACAGTGCGGTCATCTTCGGGCGCGGCACGAGGTTAAGTTTGGCTTCGGTGAGCACGGCCAGCGTGCCTTCGGCGCTCACCATCAGTTTGGCGAGATTGAAGCCGGGCGCGAGCGGATACGGTTGGGGCGAGTACCAACCGGCGGGGCGAGTGGCGGCGAACCCGTGCGGCGGCAAAAGATAGTTGAGCGAATATCCCGATGCGCGCCGCCACGTTTTCGGGTAACGTTCGCGAATGGTTGAGTCATATTGAGCCACGAGCGCAGTGACGCCGCGATACAGTTCGCTCTCCCGATCGCCCGCCGACATTTTGGCTTGCAGAACGGCGCGGTCGAGCGCGGCAAAATGCGCGGGCGTGCCGTCGTCGAGAAACACGTCGGTCTCCAAAACATGATCGGCGGTCATGCCGTACAGCATCGAATGCGCGCCGGTGGAGTTGTTGGAGATCATGCCGCCGACCGTGGCCCGATTCGACGAGGCCGGTTCAGTGCCGAACATGAGTCCGTGCGGTTTCGCCGCCGCGTTGAGCGCGTCGCACACCACGCCCGGTTGCGCGCGCACCCAGCCTTCTTCGGCGTTGATCTCGACGATGTTTCGCATGTGCTTCGAGAAATCGATCACCACGGCGGTGTTCACGCACTGCCCGGCGAGGCTCGACCCGCCGCCGCGCGCCAGCACCGGCGCGTTGTGCTTTCCGGCGATCTCGATAACGGCTTGCACATCGTCGCTACTGCGCGGCAGAACAACGCCGAGCGGCTCCATTTGATACGCGCTGGCGTCGGTGCTGTAGAGAACGCGCGAGTACGGATCGAAGCGCACTTCGCCGCTCACGGCGCGGGCGAGGTCGGCGGCGAGTTCGGTGGCGAGGGTTGAGGCAAGAGACATGGCTGGCTCCTTTTTGTTGTGATTGTACTCGCATCTTCTGTCCAGGTTGGGCTAAAATACAGCTATGACCAAAACCCAAGAGACTATCGATCTTGTGAAACAATGGTGGAATTCCCTGACCCCCATCAAACAGAACAACAATCTTCCCGCCAAAGGGACTGTGGCAGGCGCTTTAGTGGTTCTCGAAACCCTGAAGGTCAAATACGTTCTTGACATCGATCAGCATAGAGCGAAGGGCCAGTCGCAAATCAAAGGGGTAGGCAAAGCACGTGTCCAAAAGATACTTGCAGAATTCGGAGAAATGCGTGATTTCCTAAAAGAAGGCGGGCGAACAAATCGCGGCTTGGCAGGTGATGTAGCAAAACTACTTGATGCGCTGAGTTCAGCGGCTCTTGAGCCTTTGCCGCCAGACACAAGAAATGGAATCTTGACAGAAGTTCAAGGGTTTCTGGTTGGCAAGGTCAGCGAATATTTCAGCCGAGAGCGCGTCAAGATTATTTACGACCCATCGACCACTGCATGGCAATCAATACACGACATACTTGAATCAGCCAAAGAAGTTGGCAAAGAAGGGCCGGTGGCGCAATATCTCGTTGGCGCGAAACTTGCTTTGAGGTTCCCAAGCTTCAATATCAGAAATGATATTTCCAGCGCACAGGATGAACTGTCGGGCAGTCCCGGCGACTTTTTGGTAAGCGACACCGTGTTTCATGTCACAGTTGCGCCAACCCCTGGTCACTTTGAGAAATGCAAACGAAACGTCGAAATGGGCTATAACGTCTATCTGCTAGTGCCCGACAGGATACTGGTGGGAACACGCCAAAATGTGGAAGACTTTCTCCCCAAGCAGATTACAACTCAATCCATTGAATCTTTTGTGGCGCAGAATCTTGAGGAATTATCGCGATTCTCAAAGGGCGAACTTGTAAGCGGCTTTCGGCAGCTCTTGGAGGAATACAACGACAGAGTCGATCAAGTTGAGCCGGACAAGTCAATGTTAATCGAGCTGCCGCGAAACCTGCAAAGCCAATGAGGCAGAGCACATATGTCCATCCCGTCAAAGATGTCGCTCCAAAAAGGAGTGTTCATGCGGCCGCGCCTGCTCGTGGGTTGCCTCTCACTGTGGCAGAGTATTTCGCTGGTATTGGGTTAGTCAAAATGGGCCTACAGCCTCACGGTTGGCAAGTGGCTTTTGCTAATGACATCTCGGAAAAGAAGCATGAAATGTATCAAGCATTTTTCCCAGATGCCGAGGCGAGCTATATCGTGAGCAACATCTTTGGAATTGACCCTGCTACGGTGCCTTTAACTACTCTAGCGACTTGTTCATTTCCTTGCATTGATCTCTCGCTTGCAGGGAACATGAATGGCATGATAAACGGCGATCACTCAAGCGCATTTTGGGGGTTCATCAAAATCCTGAGGGCGCAGGGGAATTTCGCGCCGCCTCTGATTCTTGTCGAAAACGTTCCCGGTTGGCTGTACTCCAATAACGGGAAAGACTTCAGAGTGACTGTTCAAGCGCTCAATGACCTTGGATACGCTTGTGACGTTTTCATTTTAGATGCTCTGAGATTCACCCCTCAAAGTCGATTGCGCATCTTTCTTGTTGGGACGAAACTTTCAGGCGCCCCCACCACCGCTGAATTGATATTAACACGACCAAAATCTTTGCTATCCAGCCAACTCAAAAAGAGCATTATCGCCAACAAGGATTTAGGATGGTTCTATAACGAGATCCCTGAACCGCCGCCTCTCAATTCCAGCGGTCTAGCAAAAGTGATCGAGCGCATGAGCGATTCGGACAGCCGCTGGTGGCCAGAAGAAGAGACTAATCGCCATCTAGCAATGATGAAGGAGTCGCACCGCGAAAGAGTCGCTGAACTCACGCAGGGCAAGCATTTATCTTACCGGACCTTCTTTCGTAGACGACGCGAAGGGCAGCAACGGGCGGAAGTTAGAGATGATGATTTGTCGGGTTGCCTGCGCACCGCAGTCGGCGGCAGCGGCAAACAGTTTTTGATAAGGGCGGGCAAGGGCTGCGTCAAAATGCGGGCCATGACGCCGAGAGAGTATGCGCGTCTGCAAGGGGTTCCCGACAGATATCCCATCACTGTAAATGGCGTACAAGCTCTGACTGGGTTCGGTGACGCCGTATGCGTGCCCGCGATTTCTTGGATTGCTGAACACATTCTAAATCCACTGGCTGAACATGGCTCGCCGCAATTCAGCCAAGAATTGCCGACCACACAACTCTTTCTTCTAGAGAATGGGCGACAATCTCAAACCCGCTGACCGCCGAAAGACAATGCAAGCCGTCAAAGGGAAAGGAACAAGGCTTGAGAAACGCTTATTCGCTATGTTAGCTGGCATGGGGGTGAGGGGATGGAGAAAGAACGTTGACAGCATCATTGGAAAGCCAGACGTCGCCTTTATAGAACAGCATCTTGCTGTTTTTATTGATGGATGCTTTTGGCATGGTTGCCCTTATTGCAGGAGAAAACTTCCACAGACAAATCGCAAATACTGGAAGCGCAAGATTGAGCGCAACATCGCTTTAGCCATATCCCATAATAGACGATTGCGCGCAAGTGGATGGGCTGTCATCAGAATTTGGGGACATGAATTAGAAGGGGTGACGGGCAAACAAGCAATCAAGGCCAAGATTCTTCGGTCTCTCAGCCATAAAGAATAACGATTGTATAATCGGCCACAACACCTCTTTGCCGGAGTGACCCCCTATGACTTCTCGCCGCGCCGCCATTCTATTGGGCATTGGAATCGTTGTGTTGATTGCCGCCGCCGTTGGGTTTTTCGCCGTCGCCCAGCCCATGTTCTTTCCGCCCACGACGCCGACACCGCCCCCGCCGCCCAGCCCCACCCCCCGCCCCACCATCGGGCCATCGAACTTCCAAATCACCCCGCCGCCCTCGCTCGAAGATTTGGCCGCGCAGTATCCGGAGATCGCGCCCTTATTGCTCGACCCGGAACTTTCGTCGGTCTATAAAGAATTTTTGGCCGCCTATCAAACCGGCGGCATCGAAGCGGCGCGCGATCTGGCCAGCCGGCGCGGCATCCTCGATAGCAATGATCGGGTGCGGCTCACCCTCGAACTCGATACGGCGGACGCCGCCGTTGTGGAAGCGGTGAGCGCCGAACTCGAAGCCAACGGCGCAGAAGTGCTGGGCGTGTATCAAACCAAAATGGACATCGGCATCGCCGTCGCGGTGATCGAAGCGGCGGCCTCCCAAGAGAATCCGGGCGCGGTCTTCGCGCAGCTCACGCAGTTGGATCACGTGATCCGAGTCAGCCTGCCTATCAGGAATCAGCCCGATCAGGATCCGGTGGTGGGCGAGGGCGTGCACAACACCGGCGCCGATCTGTGGCATCAAGTGGGCCGCACCGGAAAGGGGATCAAAATCGGCGTGCTCGATTTGGGGTTTCAGGGATACACGAGTCTGCTGGGCAGTAGTTTGCCCGCCACTGTGATCGCCCAATCATTCGTTCCCGGCGAAGCGCCGGAAGACGCCCCCACCGTGCACGGCACGGCCTGCGCCGAAATCATTCACGAAATGGCGCCCGATGCCGAGCTGTATCTCGCCTATTACGATGGCGGCGATGTGGGGTTTGGGCAAGCAGTGGATTGGCTCATGTCGCAGGGTGTGCATATTATTTCGCATTCCGCCGGAGGCTCGTTGGGGCCGATGGACGGCACCGAGCCCGACGCGCAGCTCGTGGATGCGGTGACGGCGCAGGGCGTGCTGTGGATCAACGCCTCGGGCAATGAGGCCGACGTGCATTATCGCGGCGTGTTCACCGACGCCAACGGCGACGGCTGGCACGAGTTCCCCGACGGCGAGGACAACATGGGTTTCATTGCCGGGCCCGACGGCGCGAACATCATTCTCAATTGGGATGACTGGGTTCAACTCGATCAGGATTTCGATCTATACGTGCTCGACGAAAACGGAAATTTGATCGGCGCGTCGGAGGATACTCAGAACGGCCGGGCCGGGCAATATGCCGCCGAAGGCGTGATCGATTGGTCGGTGCCGCCGGAGTCGGTGTTGTACGCGGGCATCCGCGCCAACAACGTCACCCGCAGTGTCACCTTCGACATTTACATCGGCGGCTACGCTGTCGAGTTCCCCGTCCCCGAATACAGCCTCACTCATCCCAGCGATGCCTTCACTTCATTCACAGTGGGGGCCATCGAAGGCGCCGACAGCATTCTGGCCGAATACAGTTCGCAGGGGCCAACGAACGATGGGCGGCTGAAGCCGGAGATCAGCGCCCCTGCCGGAGTGATGACGGTGGGATACGCGCCGGAGCCCTTCCACGGCACGTCGGCTTCCACCCCGCACGTGGCCGGAGCGGCGGCATTGGTGTGGGCCGAGAATCCAACGTTCACCGCCGATCAAGTCAAACAATTCTTGCTCGACAACGCGCTCGATTTGCAAACCGTCGGGCCCGATAGCGAAACGGGATACGGCGCACTGCGCCTGCCCGCCCCACCCGGCGCAGTGCCCATTGAGCCGACCGCCAGTGGAGGCGACGCCAGCGGAAGTTTGGCCGCCATTGCCGTGATGACTCTGTGCGGCGGATTCTTCTGTTGCGGCGGCGCATTGGTGCTCGTCGGCGGAGTCGCGCTCGTTGTATCGTTTGGACGCCGCCCGGCCCGCATGTCCGCGCCCCCGCCTCAACCGTATTCCCCGCCGCCGTATTCGCCGCCCGCCGCATACTCACCCGAATCGACTCTGGTTGAATCTGCTGTCGCCCTCCATCCACGCCTCAGCGCCGCCGACGGGAGAATCTTCGATCTTCCGCAACGCGAATCCACCATTGGCCGCACCGCAGAATGCGACATCGTGTTCGAGCGCAGTACGCTCGTGTCGCGGAGGCACGCAGTCATTCAGCCCGAGGGGCGGGCATGGGTCATCGTCGATCTCGGCAGCAGCAACGGCACATTCATCAACGGCCAGCGGCTCAAGCCGAACACGCCCCACCCGTTGAGGCCCGGCGACCAGATTTTGCTGGGCGGGCACGGCGGAGAGCAGATGACGTTCTCAGCGTGAGTGAAGGCGCAGATGATTTGCATCATCGCGCCCCATCTGCCTACGATGGTATAAATGCCCAACTCGCCTTACGCAATTCTTCACCGCAGAGTCGCTGAGAAAATAGCGAATAATCTCTACGCTCTCAGCGACTCTGCGGTGAATTGATCCGAATCATTCACTCACCTTACGCGCTCGATGTCATTGCGAGCGATTTATGCGAAGCAATCCCGCGGGCAAACCGAGATTGCTTCGGGCGAAAACCACCGCCCTCCCAATGACACTGCGTAAGGTGAGGTATTCACTCCGCCCCGTTGACATTGGAGATCACACATGGAGATAGCCGGAAACGTCACCGCCGAATTCGCGCAGGTTCTTACCCCCGAAGCCATTGCGTTTGTGGAAAAACTGGAGCGCGAGTTTGGCGGGCGGCGGCGCGAACTGCTGAGGGCGCGAGTGGAACGGCAGAAGGCCATTGACGCCGGAGAGCAGCCCGACTTTCTTTCCTCCACCGCCGAGGTTCGCAGCAGCGATTGGAAGGTCGCGCCCATCCCGGCCGATTTGCAGAGCCGCCGCGTGGAGATCACCGGCCCGACCGACCGCAAAATGCTGATCAATGCCCTTAACTCGGGGGCGAGCGTCTTCATGGCCGACTTCGAAGACGCCAACTCACCGACGTGGGACAACATGATTCAGGGGCATCTCAATTTGCGCGACGCCATCGAGCGCACCATCTCCCTCTCCACCTCCGAAGGAAAGGAATACAAACTCAACGAGCAGATCGCCGTGCTGTTGGTTCGCCCGCGCGGCTGGCATTTGACTGAGAAGCACGCCAAAGTGGACGGGAGACCGATGTCGGCTTCACTGTTCGACTTCGGGCTGTACTTTTTCCACAATGCGCGGCGATTGATGGGCAAAGGTTCGGGGCCGTATTTCTATCTGCCCAAACTGGAAAACCATCTCGAAGCGCGATTGTGGAACGACGTTTTCAATTTCGCCCAAGACTCGCTCGACATCCCGCGCGGCACGATCAAAGCCACCGTGCTCATCGAAACGATCCTGGCCGCGTTCGAGATGGACGAAATCCTCTACGAACTGCGCGATCACATCGCCGGGCTGAACGCCGGCCGCTGGGATTACATCTTCAGCATCATCAAAAAATTCCGCAGCCGCCCCGACTTCCTCTTCCCCGACCGGGCGCAAGTGACGATGACCACACCCTTCATGCGCGCTTACACCGAACTGCTGGTGAAGACCTGCCATCGGCGCGGCGCGCACGCCATCGGCGGCATGGCCGCCTTCATCCCCAGCCGCAAAGACGCGCAGGTGAATGAAGTGGCGCTGGCGAAAGTGCGCGAGGACAAACTGCGCGAATCCGGCGACGGCTTCGACGGCACGTGGGTCGCCCACCCCGATCTCGTGCCCACCGCCAAAGAAGTGTTCGACAACGTCCTCAAAGACAAGCCGCATCAAAAAGAACGGCTGCGCGCCGACGTGAACGTGGCCGCGAGTGGCCTGCTCAACTTCACCATCCCCGGCGGACAGATCACCGAAGCCGGTCTGCGGCTCAACATCAACGTGGCCCTGCAATACATGGATGCGTGGCTGAGAGGGTCGGGCGCGGTGGCGATTTACAATCTGATGGAAGACGCCGCCACCGCCGAAATCTCCCGCGCCCAAGTGTGGCAATGGATCCATCACCCCACCGCCTCGCTCGCCGACGGGCGCAAAGTGTCCATCGATCTATATCGCCAGTTCCTTCCCGAAGAATTAGAAAAAATCAAAGCGCTTTATGGCGCAGGCGCGTATGCGTCCAGCAAGATCGAAACGGCCCAAGCGTTATTCGACAGGCTGGTCACCGACGACAATTTCAATGAATTCCTGACTCTCGTGGCATACGACCAACTCGAATAACCGTTCATCATCTCAAAGGAGGCCGTTCATGTATCAAAAGTATCAACCGAAGTCTATCGAAGAACTGAAGAAGGAATGGGCAAGCGATCCGCGTTGGGAAAACGTTCATCGCCCCTACACCGCCGAAGATGTGGATCGTTTGCGGGGCACGTTCCAGCACGATCACACCATCGCCCGCATGGGCGCGGAACGCTTGTGGGAACTTCTGCATAAAGAGAAGTTCATCCGCGCGCTCGGAGCGCTCACCGGCAACCAAGCGGTGGAAATGGTGCAGGGCGGATTGAAAGCCATCTACCTCAGCGGCTGGCAAGTGGCCGGAGACGCCAACGACGCCCTCACCATGTATCCCGATCAAAGCCTGTACCCGGTGACGAGCGTGCCCACCGTTCTGCGCAAGATCAACAACGCCCTCATTCGCGCCGATCAGATTCAGCACATGGAAGGGCGCGATGGCGAGGTGTACTACTTTGCCCCCATTGTGGCCGACGCCGAGGCCGGCTTTGGCGGGCCGCTCAATACCTTTGAGTTGATCAAATCGATGATCGAGGCCGGGGCCTCCGGTATCCATCTCGAGGATCAACTATCGTCGTTGAAGAAGTGCGGGCACATGGGCGGCAAAGTGCTCGTGCCGATTCACGACTTCATCCAGAAGCTAATTTCGTCGCGGTTGGCCGCCGACGTGATGGGCGTGCCCACCGTGCTCGTGGGCCGCACCGACGCGCTCGGCGCGACTCTCATTCGCGGCGACATCGACCGCGTGGATCGCGACCACCTCTCCGGCGAGCGCACCGCCGACGGCTTTTATATCGTGAAGAACGGGTTGGAATACGCCGCCGCGCGCGCGCTCGAATACGCGCCGTACGTGGATATGATCTGGTGCGAAACGTCCACGCCCGACATCGGCGAAGCGCGCGAGTTTGCCCAAGCCATTCACGCCAAGTACCCCGGCAAGATGCTGGCTTACAACTGCTCGCCGTCATTCAACTGGAAACGCAACCTCGACGACAAATCGATTGCCACCTTCCAAGAGCAGCTGGGCGATATGGGTTACAAGTTTCAGTTCATCACGCTGGCCGGGTTCCACACCCTCAACGCCAGCATGTACGATCTGGCCTGGAACTATGCGCGCGAGGGCATGAAGGCGTTCGTGAGCGTGCAAGAGCGCGAGTTCGAAATGGAGAAGACGATGGGTTTCCGCGCCGTGAAGCATCAATCGTTCGTGGGCGCGGGCTACTTCGATCAAGTGCAGATGACGGTGACCGGCGGCGAGGTGTCCACTGCGGCAATGAAAGGCTCCACCGAAGAGCAACAGTTCAACGTGGCCCAGCCGGCGCACGCTTGAGTCGGCGCCCCGTTGGTTGTCAGAGTCAGAGCCCGCCGCCGTCGCGCAGACGGCGGCGGCTCTTTTGTCAGATCACTTCCTGACACGCGCTTTCGAGGTTGATATAATCCCATTGGCCTGCGAGCAACGCAGACTCGTGTGGGGTGTTGTAACCGCGTAGGCGGACAGTGCCCGCCTGCAGTGTTGTTTGTCGAAAAATACAAAATGGAAAAAGCAGATCATCTAAAACTCTACAAACAAATGGTGCTCATCCGCCGCTTGGAGGAGAAGTCTGCCGAACTGTATCAACAGGGCAAGATCGGCGGCTTTCTTCATCTGTATATCGGCCAAGAGGCGGTGGGGGTGGGGGCGGTGGCGGCAATGAAGCCGCAAGATCACATCATCACCGCGTACCGCGATCACGGCATCGCCATTGCAGTTGGGATGGACGCAGGGGTGATGATGGCCGAACTGCTCGGCAAGCAGACCGGATGCTCGAAAGGCAAAGGCGGCTCGATGCACTTGGCCGACGTGAGCAAACATTTTTGGGGCGGCCATGCCATTGTGGGCGCGCATCTCCCCCTCGCCGCCGGACTCGCCCTCTCCTTTCAATACAACCATGCCGACTCGGTCATCATTTGCATGATGGGCGATGGGGCGACGAACATCGGTTACTTCCACGAGTCGCTCAACCTGTCGAAAGTGTGGAAACTGCCGGTGGTGTGGATGGTGGAAAACAATCAATACGGCATGGGCACAGCCATCGAGCGGGCCTCGGCGGTGAGCGAGATTCGGCAGAAGGCCGAAGGCTATCAAATCCCGAATGCTCGCGTGGACGGCATGAATGTGCTGGCGATGAAAGAGGCAGTGGGAAAGGCGTTAGAGCATGCGCGTTGCGGCGAGGGGCCGTACTTTCTCGAAGCGATCACTTATCGCTATCGCGGCCACTCGATGGGCGATCCCGAACGCTACCGCAAACCCGACGAGATCAAAAAATGGCAAGAGGATGATCCCATCGGCCAATACAACGAGCACCTCGCCAAAAACAAGATTGCCGCCGACTCCGAGTTGGACGCCATCGAAAGCGAAGTGGAAGCCGAGGCCGACGCCGCGGTGAAGTTCGCCGAAGAAAGCCCCAACCCCTCGCCCGAAGCGCTGTGGGAACATGTGTACGTGAGCGGATAGCAAGTAGCAGGTGGCAAGTAGCAACACCATCTGCCATCCGCAATCTGCAATCAACCTTATGCCTCAACTCACTTATCGCGAAGCCATCTCGCAAGCCCTATGGGAAGAGATGGAAGCCAACCCCAAAATTTTTTTGATGGGTGAAGAGATCGGCATGTGGGGCGGCACGTATGCCGTCACACGCGGCTTCTACGATCACTTCGGCCCGGAGCGCGTGAAAGACACGCCCATCGCCGAAATGGTGATCGCCGGGGCGGCCATCGGCGCGGCCATGGGCGGCGCGCGGCCGGTGGCCGAGATCATGACCATCAATTTCGCCTTCGTCGCCTTCGACATGATCGTGAACCACGCCGCCAAACTGCATTACATGTTCGGCGGGCAGATGAAAGTGCCCGTCGTCATCCGCGCCCCCGGCGGAGGCGGCCGCCAACTCGGCGCGACCCATTCGCAAACGCCCGATGTGATCTTCGCTCACTTCCCCGGCCTCTACGTCCTCGCGCCCGGCACGCCGCGCGACGCGAAAGGAATGCTCAAGGCCGCACTACGCCAAGATAACCCGGTGCTGTTCATCGAGCACGCCACGTTGTATCAGGCGCGCGGTGAAGTGCCCGCAGGCGATTACACTGTGCCGCTCGGCAAAAGCGAAGTGAAGCGGCCGGGCAAAGATGTCACTATTGTGACGTACAGCAAGATGTTGCAAATCTCGATGGAGGCCGCCTCACAATTGGCCGCCGAAGGCATCGAGGCCGAAGTGATCGATCTGCGCTCACTGCGCCCGCTCGATCTCGATCCGGTGTTCGAATCGTTCAAGAAAACGAATCGCGCGGTCATCGTCGAAGAAGGGTGGAAGTCGTTCGGGGTGGGGGCCGAGGTGGCGGCGCGCACGTACGAAGAATGTTTCGATTACCTCGACGCGCCGATCAAGCGTGTGGCGCAGATCGAAGTGCCCCTGCCCTACAATCGCGAACTCGAACAGAGCGCCCTGCCCAAAGCCGCCGACGTGATCCGCGCCGTGAAAGAGGTGGTGTGATGGAAAAGATCACCATGCCCAAACTGGGGTTCGATATGGCCGAAGGCAAACTGGTGCGCTGGGTGAAGAAGCCGGGCGAGCCGGTGAGCAAGGGCGAAGTGCTGGCCGAAGTGGAAACCGACAAAGCAACGGTCGAAGTGGAGTCGTTCGTGAGCGGAGTGGTGGCCGCCACTTTTGCCGAAGAGGGATCGTTGCAGAAAGTGGGCGCGTTGATCGGCGTGATCGCCGCGCCGGGCGAAACGGTGGATGTGGAGGCCCTGCGCGCGGAGGCCGGAGGGAAGACAGCCGACAACGGGCGCAAGACAATCAGCGATCAGGCATCAGCGATCCGCGATCAGCCCTCCGCCCTCCGTCCTCCGCCCTCCGCATTCCTCCGCATCTCGCCCATCGCCCGGCGCATGGCCGATGAGCTCGGCCTCGATCCGCGATTGATGACCGGCACCGGCCCCGAAGGCCGCATCACCAAAAAGGATGTGGAGGCGTTTGCGCGGGCGGCGAAGGCCTCCCCCACTCCAACCCCAACCTCCACTCCCGACTCCCCTGCCCCTCTCACTAAACTGCGTTCGGCCATTGCCCGCCGCATGACCGACAGCAAAACCACCGTGCCGCATTTTTACGTGACAAGTGAAATTGATATGGGGCCGGTGATGACTCTGCGGAAGCAACTCAACACCCTGCTCGACGAGTCGGCGAAACTCTCGGTGAACGATTTTGTGGTGAAGGCGGCGGCGCTGGCCCTGCGCGAGTTTCCGGGACTCAATGCCTCCTTCGGCGGCGAAGGGATCACGCGCCACAGCCAGATCAATGTTGGCAACGCGGTGGCGGTTGAGGCCGGGTTGCTCACCGTCGTCGTCAAAAATGCCGACGCCAAATCCCTCTCGCAAATCTCCGGCGAGTTGAGAGCGCTGGCCGCGCGCGCCCGCGAGGGCAAGGTGAAGCCCGACGATGTCGAAGGCTCGACGTTCACCATTTCCAATTTGGGGATGTTCGATGTGGAGTCGTTTGCGGCCATCATCAACCCGCCGGAGGCGGCCATCTTGGCGGTGGGCTCGGCGCGGGAAGTGCCGGTGGCGAAGGACGGCGGGCTGGCGGTGGGCTGGCGCATGAAGGCGACCCTCTCCGCCGACCACCGCGCCACCGATGGAGCGGAGGCGGCGCGTTTCATGCAAGCGCTCAAGCGGCTCATCGAAGAACCGCTGAGGCTGATGTTGTGAGATCAAAATGGAGTGAGTTGGAGTGATTGCCAACTTGTCCCACGAAACTCAATCTTTGTGGTCATGCCAGAGTCAGATTAGAATAGCGTCATGCGGAAAAGAATTCTGATCATGGATGATGAGCCGGACACGCTGACGATGCTGAGCATGACGCTGAAGTTGGCCGGGTACGATGTGGCGACCGCCGAGACCGGGCAAAAGGCGCTGGCGTTGGCCGGTGAGTTCAAGCCCGATGCGATGATCCTCGATGTGATGATGCCCGATATATCGGGCATCGACGTTCTTAGCCGCATCAACGAGCAAGTGACTCCGTAGCCCGCCGCCATCATTCTGTCGGCGTCGGTGCGGAGCGACGACGTGAACGCCGGGATTGCCGCCGGGGCATACACTTACCTGCTCAAGCCGATCCCGCGCGAGAAACTGATCGAAACCGTAAAGGCGGCATTGGCTTCCAAAGCATGAGCAATCGAGTTGGCTAATCGCTATGGGGAAAAAGATTCTAATAATTGATGATGAAGTGGACACGCTCAACTTGTTGAGCATGACTCTCAGCCTTGCCGGTTACGACACGGCCAAAGCCGACAACGGTCAAACGGGCATCGCTCTCATTTCCGAATTCGAGCCGGACGCGATCATTCTCGATGTGATGATGCCGGAGCAGTCGGGCATTGACGTGCTCAATACGATCAAAAAGTTGTTTGTCAACCCGCCGCCGGTCATCATCTTTTCGGCGCGAGGCCGCATCGAAGATATGGTGGAGGGCATGGAAGCCGGAGCCTTCAAGTATCTTGTCAAGCCGGTTTCGCGTGATAAACTCTTGGAGACGGTGAAGAGCGCATTGGCCTCGCGCCCCTCCGCCCTTCGACGCCGCTAATCCCAATCCATTCCCGATTCCAAATCCCACCCATGACCACCACCGCTCAAACTTGGTTTTTCCATCCACCCGAAAAGAATGCCTACTTGATCAGCGAACGAGTGCGCACCAATTTTTGGGGCGCGCGCTTCGGCGGCGTTTGGCTCGACGTTGTGCGAGTCGGCCCGCCCATTCTTATGGCCGGAGCGTATCAAGGTTCCGCCATCGAACTGGAATGGCAACCCGCTCAATGGTGCGCGCTCCGCGCCAAACCTGCGGCGGCCAGCCTGCCGCTGGGCGTGAGCAACATGCTCGGCCTCAAGCCCGCCATCAAATATGAAGAGGCTCGCGGCTACACCGTGTGGGAATGGCTCACCGGCGACGTGAACGCGCGCTGGCAAGCCGTGCAGGGCAAGCCAGAGTACGCAAAACTAGAGCGGCTGAAATGATGACGCTTCCAACTTCAAATCTCAAACTCCAAACTCCAAAACGGCGCGGCGTTTGAGTTCGGTCGTTTGAAGTTGGGAGTTCGGCTTTCGCCGTGCCCCTTGATTCCGACCTCTCCACCCTCCGCGCTTTCCTCGCCGACTTCGAGCAGTATCTCAAATCGGATGTGATCTTTTGGACGGTGGGCAGTGACATGCCCGCCCTCACCCTTGGCGGATTGTTATTCGTTCGCCGCGCGCTCACGGCGCAGCGGGCAGCCATTTCGCCCCAGCAGTCCATCGAATTCGACCGACTCGATTTGGAAGCCGAGACGCTGTTCAGCCGCTGGCCGGTGAACATCGAGAAGAAAGCCCTGCGCGAGATCAGTTCTCGGCTCAACGTGTGGGCTTCGGCCATCGAGGAAGCCGCCGACCATCCGCATCTCTTCGCCGACAATTATTCTCACGCGATCAACACTCGCGTTTACATTGGGCTGTTGCTTCCGTTGGTGAGCAGGGTTCCGGAGGCCGACCGATACCGCAACCGGTTGAGCATGCTCGACACACGACTGCGCGCCACGATCGCCGCGAGCGGATTCATCCTCGACGTGGCGCTGGCTCTCTCATTCCCCCCCGGCGAATTTTGGTTTTTATACGGCAAACCAAAGAAGGTGTAACGAGCGGCCTCAGGCGCGGGGGGGCGGGTATTTGTCCGCTATCTTCCGAATCGTGTTTGCCCCACGAAGCGTGGCCTGCGCGCCGAGTGTCTTCTCGAGGACGGTGTTAGAAAAAGTGGACTCGCTCTGCTTCCTGCGGCACAGCCAATAAACCTCCCGCCCGCGCACCGCAAAATCATCGATCTCGGTTTTCAAAGCCATCAGTTTTTGCTTCCTTTTCGCGTCGAGCGCTTCGGCCAAGAAGGCAATGTTGAGCGCCATCGCCGCATCGAGAGCCGACTGCGGGAAAGGTTTGTGATTCGCAATGGCGGCCAGTTCCGCATCCGAGCGTATGAATGTGGCGACCTCATAGCCGAGCGCTTTGTTCAACCCGGCGGCGATTTTAGATTCCAGAGCGGCGGCGTTCTTCCCCGTCGTCTCGAACACAACATTGCCGCTGGCGATGAATGTCTCGACATTGGAAAAGCCGAACGACTCGAAGAGACGGCGCAGATGATCCATCTTGACGGTGTGGCCGCCAACGTTGATGGCTCGAAGGAAGGCGATGAATCGCGGCATGGCGAAGAGAGGGCGGCCCGCCCTTAAGCGGGCGGCTCGCACATCACTTCGTGCGCCTGCACGGGCTTCGTCCGCCCCTTCACATCCACCGGCCCCACACGCCGCAGATCGAACTTTCCAGCCACTGCGCCCGTTGTGCCGGGGCCGACAAGAATGCGGTTGGGCCGCGCGTGGGCTTCCAATTGGTAGGCCACGTTGACGGTGTCCCCCAGCACAGTGAACTCCACGCGCTCGTCGGTGCCCACGTAACCAGCCACCACCAGCCCGGTGTTGATGCCGATGCCGATATTGATCTGATCGGGAGAGCGCCGATTCATTGCATCCAGAGTTTCCAACATTTCCAGTCCGGCTCGCACGGCATTGCTTTCGGGGCCGGGTTCGGACTTGTTCATGCCGAACACGGCCATCAAGCCGTCGCCGAGATATTTATCGAGCACGCCCCCATGATGGAAGATGATGGAGGTCATGTCGTGATAGTAGTTGCTCAGCATCTCGCCGAATCGCTTTGCGCCCATCGTTTCGGCCATGCCGGTCGAGTCCATCATATCGGCGAACAGCACGGTGAGCCTCTGCTCGGTGAGGCCGGGCAAACGCCCCGTGCGCACGTAATCCTGCAAAATATATTCGGCCTCCGGCGGCGAGAGGAAACGTTGCAGGAGCATTCGGATCTGCTGTTCCTTCTGAACGCGCTTGATCAGATCGGTGCGCTGGATGGTGAGCGCGGCTTGGTGGCCGATGGCGACGGCCAGATGCAGATCGTTGTCGTCGAATGGCCGCGAGCCGGGATCGGTCTTGTACATATAGATCAGTCCCAGCAAATCATCGCCGCTCACCACCGGCACACACAACACCGAACGCACGCGCATGAGCAGTGAGCTCTTGCCGAAGGTCGGGTCCGTGTCAGCCGAGACCTCCGGGATGATGACCGCCGTTTTCTGATCAATCGCCATTTGGGCGATGGAAGTGGGGAAGCCCAACTCCGCGAGTCGGCCAAACTCGTCGGCGAGGATCACTTCGCACTTATCGGCGCCCATCGAAATACGCATCAAATCCGACACTTCTCTCAGCGCCGTCTCCACATCGAGCGCCGTGTTCAGTTGGCGCGCAATTTTGTAGAGCAGGATGGCGTGATGTTCAAGCGCTTCGAGCATCAGATCGCGCGTGAGCGGCTGTGTGCCCATTCCGCGTTTGGGCATGGGCACCGGGTGGGTGTCGCGATAGTAAAGGGTGAGGATGTGCTCGCCGATGCGGACCGAATCTTCGGGCTGAAGGATCAGCATGTGATTGATCCGTTCGCGGTTGACGTAGGTGCCGTTGGTGCTGCCGAGATCGCGGATGGTCACCGTCCGCGTAGCGGGATCGTTTTCGACTTCGGCGTGCGCGCGCGAGGCAGACTGATCGGCCATCTGAATATCGGCGTCAGCGCTTCGGCCAATCGTTGTCTTGCCAGCCTTAAGAACGTACTCTGTTGGCTCTCCCCATGGAGATCGCACGATGAAAAACCACATAGCGCCCCTCTACTTGGCGTACTCCACTGCCCGCTTCTCGCGGATGACCGTCACTTTGATCTGGCCGGGATACTGCATCGACTCTTCGATCTTGCGAGCCACATTCTTCGAGAGATCAATCGCCGCCAGATCATCAATGGCCTCCGGCTCCACAATGATACGCACCTCGCGCCCGGCTTGCAAGGCATACGCCTGCTCCACGCCCTTGAACGACGAGGCGATCTCTTCCAACGTGCGAATGCGTTTGACGTACAGATCCAAACTCTCGCGCCGCGCGCCCGGCCTCGAACCCGAAATGGCGTCGGCCACTTCGACAATCACCGCCTCCACACTTTCTTGATTCACTTCGTGATGGTGAGCGGCAATCGCATTCACCACCCGCGAGTGCACGCCGTGTCGCTTGGCAAACTCCGCGCCGATGGCCGCATGAGTGCCTTCCACTTCATGATCGATGGCTTTGCCCAGATCGTGCAGCAACCCGCCCGCCTTCGCCGCCGCCACATCTGCGCCCATCTCGGCGGCCAGCACTCCGGCCAGCAGAGAGGTTTCGATAGCATGGCTCCACTGATTCTGCCCGTACGACGTTCGGAACTTGAGCCGCCCGAGCAGCCGCATCACTTCGGGGTGAAGGCCCGGCACCCCGGCCTCATATGCCGCCTCCTCGCCCGCCTCTTTGATCACCGCCTCCACTTCGCGCCGCGCATCGTCCACCAACTTCTCGATGTATGCCGGGTGAATCCGCCCGTCGCCGATCAACTTCGCCAGCGCGCGGCGGGCCACCTCGCGGCGCACCGGGTCGAACGATGAGATCGTCACCGCCTCCGGCGTGTCGTCCACAATCACATCCACTCCGGCGGCCATCTCGAAGGCGCGGATGTTGCGGCCACTGCGGCCAATGATGCGCCCCTTCATCTCATCCGAAGGAATCGGCACCACCGACACCGCCAACTCCGAAACCTGATCCGTCGCCACGCGCTGAATGGCGACCGCGATCAGCTCGCGGGCGCGGCGCTCGCCTTCGGCTTTAGCCTCGTCCTCGATCTGGCGGATGGTGCGCGCCATGTCCGTCCGCGCCGACGCTTCCACCGTCTCCAGCAATTGCGCCTTCGCCTCTTCCTGCGTCAGCGAGGCAATGCGCTCCAGTTCGGCGATCTGCGCTACCTCGCGCTTGTCCAAATCTGTGTTACGTTTGTCCAACTGGCTTTGGCGCTTGTTCAACGCCTGCTGATCGCGCTCCAATTTGTCAATGCGTCGGTCGAGTTCCTCGCGCCGCCGCTGAAGCCGCTCCTCCGACTTGTCCATCTCAGCGCGCCGGCGTCCGGCTTCGACCTCCAGGTCATCACGCTTCTTCAGCAGTTCATCTTTCGCCTTCAGCTCTAATTCTTTGTTATGCGCTTCGGTCGTTGCTCTTACACGCTCGATCTCGGCTTCGAATTCTTTGGCCTGTGCTTGCGCCTGAACTTGACGAACAAAATAACCAACAGCCGCACCGATCGCCAACGCAACCAGACCGACCAGCGCCGCTATCACAATCGGGCTCATCGTAGGTCAGTCCTCACTTTCATTTTTCGAATCATCGCCGCCGCCTTCGCGCCACGCGCGCTCAACGGCCTCGCTAATCGTCTCGTAATCGAAACCCCTCCGGGCAAGATACTCGCCCAACTTGCGCTTAAACTCCAACTTGCTCAACTTCTGGCGGATGAGGCGCGGAGCGCGGGACTCCGCCAACTGCCGCGCCGCCGCCGATTCATCCACCCCCTCCAACGCCGCCTCAATCTCGTTTGCCCCCACACCTTTGGCGCGCAGTTCAGCTTTCAACGCCCGCTTCGCCTTTGGCCTGAAGGCCGCCCGATTCTCCACCCACTGCTCGGCAAAACTCGAATCGTCCACCAGCCCCGCCCGCCTCAGCCGCGCCACCACAGCATCCATCCGCGACTCGGGCATCTCCTTCTTTTTCAAGTGCCGCCGAATCTCCGCCTCCGAACGCGGGCGATACGAGAGAAACTCCAGGGCCCTCTCGTAAGCCGCCTCGTCGGCATCGGCCCGCTTCAACTTCTCAACGTCCGCATCCGAAAGCGACTGCCCCACTTTCAGCCAAGCGGCCTCAATCTTCACCAGCCCCAAAGCAAACTCTCCATCGAGATACACATTCACCCGACTCTTGTTCCGGGCCTGCACTTTGAGCGCGGTAATCTTCGGCATGGCTGCAATAAAAAAGCCGCGGCGCGCACTACACAGCGCCACGGCGATAAACCCGCTCAACGCGGATCAGATATTTCAGTGTGCGGCAGGCCACCCTGCCATCCCCAACGGGATCGGTCAACGAGCGCGAATCAAGTTATCCACTGCCCAACATCGAGAGCAGTGAAAATGCAAACAGCATGATGCTGGTCAAGTCGTTCCAAATAACCGTGTAGCATCTCCGGATACCCGGATTGCAAAACATCGCCCGTGAACTTCACTTCGTCAACACTGAACGCGCAATATCGTCGTAGCTATTCTTCGCCGTCCGCGTCATCATCGTCCGCGTCGGCCTTGCCGGTGGGCATCGGCGATTCATTCGCCAGCGCATTCTCCCGCACGGCCTGCTCAATCTGAGCGGCCATCTCCGGGTGCTCGTGCAAATAGCGCTTGGCGTTCTCGCGCCCCTGCCCAATGCGGGAATCGTTGTGCGTGTAAAAAGCCCCGCGTTTGGTAATGATCTCCATCGTCGTTCCCAGATCGATCAGATCACCCATTTTGCTGATGCCTTCATTATACATGATGTCGAACTCGGCCTCGCGGAACGGCGGCGCAACCTTGTTCTTAACCACCCTCACCCGGGTGCGGCTGCCGACAACATCCTGCCCTTCCTTAATCGCCTGAATACGGCGCACATCGAGCCGCACGCTCGAATAAAACTTCAGCGCCATGCCGCCCGTCGTCGTCTCCGGGTTGCCGAACATCACCCCGATCTTCTGCCGCAGTTGATTGGTAAAGATCATGCACGTGTTCGATTGTTTGATCGCCCCCGACAGTTTGCGCAGAGCCTGACTCATCAGCCGCGCCTGCTGGCCCATCGTGGCGTCGCCCATATCCCCCTCGATCTCGGCCCGCGGCACCAGCGCCGCCACCGAGTCCACCACCACCACATCCACCGCGCCCGACCGCACCAGCGTCTCGGCGATCTCCAACGCCTGCTCTCCGGTGTCGGGCTGGGCAATGTAGAGGTTCTCCACATCCACGCCACACCGCGCGGCGTACGTCGGATCGAGCGCGTGCTCCATATCCACATACGCGCACGTCCCGCCCCTCTTCTGCGCTTCGGCCACGATGTGCTGGCAAATGGTCGTCTTGCCCGCCGACTCGGGGCCGTAAATCTCGGTCACCCGCCCTCTCGGCACGCCCCCAATGCCCAGCGCGAGATCGAGTGAAATAGAACCAGTGGGAATCGCTTCAACCGACAAATGCGAGGCCTCGCCCAATCGCATGAGAGCGCCATCGCCGTATTTCTTTTTGATCTGAGATAATGCCGCATCCAGAGCTTTGTCTTTTGCGCTTGCCATGAAGTCTCCTGTGAGATGTAGCGAGAGTGTACAAGAGGCATTAAGATTTCGCAAGTGCTATACTTTCGTCAACATGCTCACCACCGCGGTCAGCATTCGCCCGGCATCGCCCGCTGACCGTTTCCGGCTCGATCACCTCATTCACTCCACCCACATCCTGCACAATCATCTCGATTGGAGGCCGCCGCACGAGTGGTTGGGCCAGCGCCCCTTTCACTTCGCCCTTCTCGGCGACCGGGTGGTGGGCGCGTTGGCCGCCCCCCCCGATCCGCCCGGTGTGGCCTGGATCCGTCTGGCCGCCGTCGCCGCCGGTTACCCGATAGATGGCATTCTCAACTTGCTGTGGGATGCGACGTTGGAATCCTGGATCGATCTGCGCGTGTCACAAGTGAGCTGCATGTTGATCGATCACTGGCTGAAGCCTCATTTGCAGCGACGGGGCTTCGCGTTGCTGAACGATGTTATCGTCCTGCGCCGCCAGCGCGGCGCGGCCCGTCCGGTGGCAGGGTCGCTGGTCGATGGCGTGCGCCTCCGGTCGGCAAAATCGTCAGACATCGAAGCGATGACCGCAGCGGACAATGCCGCCTTCGCGCCGCCATGGCAATACTCGGCGAGCGTGATTCAGCGAGCCATGGGCCAAGCGCGATTTGCCACCGTGGCCGAAGCGGGCAAAGAAGTTGTGGGCTATCAGATCAGTTCGGGCGGGCGCGAGGGCGGGCACTTGGCGCGGCTGGCCGTGTACCCTCATTTGCAGGGGCAAGGCATTGGCCGCGCGCTCGTCTCACAAGTGGTGGAGCATTTCGAGAGGCGCGGCGCGTCGCAGATCAGCGTGAATACTCAGCGCGATAATGCCCCTTCCATCGCCATCTATCGCGCCTTCGGTTTCGAGATCACCGACGAGCATTACGAAGTGTGGCAGTTTACACTGTAGGGGCGACGCTTGCAGTCGCCCTCGTGCAGTCTCTCCGCATGTTACGGCGGCGGGATGATGAGCGATTGCCCGGCGTAGATCGAGTCGGGGTTCGACAGCCCGTTGGCTCGCACGATGCCTTCCACCGTCACGCCATATTGCTTGGCGATGAGGGTGAGCGACTCTCCGGGCCGAACGATGTGCACAACGGGCGTGGGAGTCGGCGGGCCCGGCGGCGCTTCGGTGGGGGCGGGAGTGAGGGTGGGCGCGGCGGTCGGCATCGTCTGCCCGATGAAGTATTCAGTCAATAGCGATTCCAGATTCGAATCGGTGTGCCGCCGCAGAGCGTTGAAGAAATCGGTGGCGTTCACAATGCGATACGCGCCGTTGCGATAGTAGTCTTGCAGAAAGGCAAAGAAAGCGTCGTCTCCGATTTCACCGCGCAGGCCGTGCATGAACTGCGCGCCGCGCCGCAAGAGGTGGCGCAAATAATCTTCGGTGCCGCGGAACTCGGAAGCGCGGCGGCCCAACAGCCCCTCCGGCTGCCAGTAATTGATTCGCGATTCCCAATACCACGAGTCGAGATCGGGGTAAAAGGATTCGATGAAGAGGTACTCGGCGTACATCGGCAGAGATTCATTGAGCCACGGTTGAGTGAACGGGTCGCCCGACACCATTTGCCCCCACCACAAACGCGAGACGGCCTGCGGTAATGTGGCAACGAGCAGTGAGTCGGGCTTGCCGTTGTAATCGGCGTAGCCCCGCCCGGCGTGCAGAATCACTCCGCCCGCCGTTGCCGATCCGAAATACGCATTCTCGGCGATGGCGATGGTGGAATAGGGATAGGCGCCGAAGCGATCGTTGAAGAGGGCGACCGATTGCGCGGCGGCGGTGAGGGCCGCTTTGCCGGCCTCGGCGTGTTCGGGAAGAAAATAAGAGGCAAGGGAAATGCCGCCTTCGGTTTGAGTGAGCGATTGATAGTTTGCGCTGGCGGCAAAGGCGATGGTGCGCGCGTTCTTCAGCGCAAACTTCCAATGGCCATTGGCATTGCTCGCCAGTCCGCCGCTCACAACGGTGACGTTGGGCGAGGTGTTGACGACGAGATCGTAGTTGGCCGACTCGGCGAAGAGGGGATCGCCTGGCAGGGGGGAAGCCGACTCTTCTCCCACGACCACCCAACCCAGCCCCGGCTGATACGGCGTGAGCGCCGGATACCAATTGACAAACTGCACGATGTCGTCTGCGTACCCCACATTGCCAACGGGCGGGCGAGTGTCGGCGGAAGCGGGGGCGGCGGCCAACCCGTAGTTGAGGGTGACGGTGGTGGCCGCGCCCGGAGTCACGCCGCCGGGCACGATCACTTTCAATGTGTATCCGCTGTGTTGATAGCTGGCATTGATCATCGTCTCGCCATCGGGCACAACGATGCTGTTGAGGATGAAGGCGTCGGACTGGACGGCGGCGGGCAGTTGGAAGAGAACGCTATCCCACGTGTCGGGGCCGGGGTTCACGATCTCCACCGCTTGAGTCACTTGCGCGCGGTGGCCGAGATAATCGAGCGTGACTTCGAAGCGATAGTTGGCGATGATGTTGGGCAGTTGGCCGAGCGGGACAGGCGTGAGGGTGGGGATGAACGGCGCGCCCTCGGCGGTGGGCGAGGGGCTGGGCAAACTGCGCGGTGTGAAGGGAGGCAGAACGCCGGGAGTGGCCGTTGCTCCGTCGCAGGCGGTGGGCAAAACGGCGGCGAGGGCAAAGAGGATGACGAGAAGCAAGCGGCGGCTTCGAGTCACGGAAAGAATGTGCGATTACAGAGGAGCGATTTCGGCGACGACGGCGGTGATGTTGTCTTCACCGCCCGCTTGATTGGCGGCGTCCACCAATCGGCGGGCGGCATCCATCAGCGAGGGGGATTCGTGAACGATGGCGGCGATGTGCGCGTCTTCAATCATGCTGTTCAATCCGTCGGAGCAGAGGAGGATACGGTCGCCGGGCGAGAGATCGACGGTGCGCACTTCGATGTCGATGTTTTCTTTTTCGCCCATCGTGCGATAGACGATGTTGCGCCGCTTGTGGGTGCGGGCTTGGGCGGGGGTGATTTGTTTGGCGAGCACGAGCTGCTCGACAAGCGAGTGATCGACGGTGAGGCGTTCGAGTTCGCCGTCGAGGCTCTCGCGGTAAGCGCGGCTGTCGCCGACGTGGGCAATGTGGGCGGTCGTGTCTCCGATGACTACCAGCACCAGCGTGCTTCCCATGTCGGTGCCTTTGGCCGCGCGCTCGTCCATCACTGCGCGGTTGGCGGCTTCAACAGCGGTTCGGATCCATGCGTCGATCTCGTTATCAGTCAATACCCCATCGGCAAATAATTGAAAGAGAGATTGAGAGCGGCGGGCCAGCGTGGAAACGACGAGGCCGCTGGCGACTTCTCCGGCAGCGTGGCCGCCCATGCCGTCGGCTACCACAAACAAGCCGAGCGGGATCGACTGAGACAGATTGACTCGGACGGCCTGAATGGTGAGGAGGCTGTCTTGGTTTTGTTTTCGCTTTTGGCCGACGTTGGTGTATTGGCCGCACGAGAGGACGACATCGGGGACGAGCAGAGACCCGCCGCGCTTCGTGACCATCACGGTTTCGGCGTTGGGGTCAACGCCTGCGGCAGAACGCAGGCGCTCACTGGAAGAAGGCTCTTCCGTTTCTGAGATCGGTGTGACGGGCGTCTCACTCATTGGATAGAGTTATACATGGGAAGGCAGAAAGGGGCAAGTGGGAAAATGCGATGAGTAGCCGCCCCTCTACTCTTCCGGCTCAATGGTCAATGTGAGCGGGTAGCCTTCGACGCGGGCGAGGGCGTGGGCTTGCCCCACTTTGTATTTGGCCTCTTCCAGCGGATACACGCCCACCAGCGCAATGCCGCGCACGTGCGCGGTGTGCGTGACGGCGGCGGCTTTGGGCCACGAGAAACCGAACACATGGCGCATAACATTGACCACGAAATCATACGGCGTGAGGTCGTCGTTATGGAGCATGACTTTTCCCTTACTGCCCGTATCCTCGGCAACCGTCCATTCGAGTTCGGTGGCGACTTCGGGGCCGGCGGCTTGTTCGTATCGGGGGTGGGTAGTCTCAGCCATTCGCGTGAGTCGTCTGCTTTGAGGGTCAGACTGCATGAGGCGTGGAGGCCTCTCTGACGCCCTCTCGCCAATCCAATTTGTAACTGCTCACGCGATTGACGGTTGAAGGAAATGCAAGACTGGCGCACCCAACAGGTTGATCAACTTCTGAAAGACGTTTTCGCCCGCTCGTTTGGCGGTATTCAACACCGTGGCCAAGGCGGCATAGGCTTGCGCGCCCCAGTCCGAACGAAAGCTGCCCATCACCTTGCGGTGGATGACCGATGGCCGCAAGGCACGCTCGCAGGCGTTATTGTCCGACGGCACGTCGGCCCGATGCAGGCAGACCAACAGGTGCGCCC
>VGOW01000032.1 GCA_016875735.1 Chloroflexota bacterium
GGAGCATGGCGGGTATCTGGGGTGGAGTGGTGTCCTCCCAGTGTACCTGCCGGCTCCCTTTTGGCAAAAGTGCAAAGAACTTCTGACAACCTACTTAGTATTCAAATGGCTTTTGCGTAAGTCCTATATGATCAGCTTCTCATGCCCGCGTACTTCTATACCCATTTCTCGAAGATGTAACACAGGCTGTTGGCAATATGCCGATAACTCTCACGGCTGTACCCGCCGCCCGTGAGCATTGCCACCGGAATCTCTGCGGCTATCAACGCCTCCAACACAATTCGATCCCGCGCCCGTATCCCTTCCGGCGACACACACAGCCCGCCGAGAAGATCGCGCTCGTAAATATCGGTGCCAGCAATATACAAAGCGATCTTCGCCCCACTCGCCGCGCGTATCACGGCAGGCAAATGGCGGCGAAGTTGGCCGATGTACGTTTCGTCGTCGGCCCCCGACGAGAGCGGCACGGCGCGGTCGATCCGCGCCCGCGCCTCTCTGTCCTGTGGAAATATATCGCGATTGTAAATATCGAAGATGAAGATGTCCGGGTCGCCCGCCGAGATGCGTTCGTGGCCGTTTCCCTGATGGGCGTCGAGATCGATAATCAACACTTTGTCTTGCCCGGCGATCAATTCGCCGGATCGCCGCAGGGTTTCGATGGCGATGTTGATGTCGGCGTAAACGCAGAAGCCTTCACCTTTTTCGCGGCTGGCATGATGGTAGCCTCCGGCTATGTTCACCGCCACTCCGTGCCGGAGGGCCTCGCGCGCCGCCATCATTGTGCCCATCACCGCCAGCCGCATGGGTTTGAGAACGCGGCTTTCGAGGAGGCGCATCGGCAGAGCAGCCAGCACCGGCAGCTCGATCACTTGCGCCAAATAGCGCGGCGACCTCAATTTGTTCAGGTACTCTTCGGTGTGAATCGCCAGCAGTTCATGGCGCTCTGCCGGACGCGGCGGGCGAATGGTGCGCCGTGCAAGTGTATCGCCGATCACCCGATGCGTCTCGCGCCACGCCCGGCTGAACTTGCGGCCATCGAAGGGGTGCAGTCTCTCGATGCCCCACAGGCTTAGATCGTAATCGGGCGAATAAACGACGACCGGCTCGACGCACAACATCAGGCTTCGCCCAGCTGCCCGGCGCGATGAGCGATCACGGGGCCATATCCTTTTCTTGGATCAGCCGACCCATTTTTTGCAGTTCGCGGCGCGCGCCGTGCAGAAGATGCGCCATCGTCACTTGCCCGCCGTTGTCGGCGGCCAAGAACGCCGCGCTGACGATGATGTTGCGGATGTTGCCTCCGGCCAATTTGAAGCGGCGAGCCATGAGCATGAGATTCACATCGGGCGCGCGCGGCACGTCGGGCGGGAAGAGAGTCTGCCAAATTTGCTCGCGGTAGGCTTCGTCGGGAAAAGGGAAGTCCACGGCGAATTGAAGGCGGGGTTGGAGTGCGCGCGCGCCGCATAGAAAAGGTCGTCGGGGCCGAGAGCCGAGCCGTGTTGGGCGGCGCGATCTTTGGCTGAAGCGACCGAATCGCGGATCTGTTCGGCGGTGAGGTAGAACTGGCTGGCGAGCGCGGCAACTGCTGAGTCAGTCGATGGCGCGTCTCCCAAAAAGTGTTTCCACAATTCAGCGCGGTGCGGGTAATCGGGAATGGCGAATTCGATCCACAAGATTTGCCGGTCGCGGGCGAGGCCGCGCGCTTGCCAGCCTGCGCGCCCGGCCACGATGGCCAGGTCGGGGTGGGCGCATAACGCGGCCAGCAAAGTCGGAGGCGGCGCCCCATCGGCGAGGCAAGAGTCCCAACCGGTGAAGAAAGGGATCGCGCCCGTGAGTCGCGCATCGCGCAAGGCAATGTTGAGAACGATCAGCGGTGATGACTCGGAGTTGATCGCTCCCGGCAGATTCACGTGAAGGAGTGGGCGATGGATGGCCGCCGCCAACTGCCGGGCGGCCGCCTCTTGCCCGGCCTCGTTCACGCCGTGAAAGACAAGCAGGGGCCAATGGCCGGGTTGCGCGGCGGCGCGTTCGATGTCGGGCCAGGCCGACATGGCCAGCAAACGGTCGGTGGCGGTGGCGACGGGCGGGAGGAGGCGGGCCTGCGCTCTCAGCGCGGGATGAGATCGGTAATCGCCTAAGAGCCAGGCAATGATGGACTCATCGGGCAAGAGGATGTAATTGAGGGGCGAAGGTTTGGCGTTGGCCGAGTCGGGGATGCGTTCGAGGAGGCGATGGGCAAAGAGCGGCGCGTCGTCGGCGAAGCGCGGCAGGCGGCGCAAACGATCGGCGTCCGGGCCGCACAGCAGATCGAGAGCGAGGTTGACGCTGGGGCGTCTGCGGGTGATGTCGTCCTGCAAATATCCGTAGAGGCGTTCGTATCGGTTGTCGAGCGCGGGAGCAAGGGCGATGAGCAAAACGTCGAGATCGAATCGGTCGAGGCCGAAGGTGGCCTCGAGACGTTCGAGGCGGGGCATGTCTCCGGCGAGGCGGGCGGCGTCGGAGGCGGCCACGATTTTGCGCTCGGCTTCGGCGAGTGATCGGGTAAATCCATCTTCGATTTTGGAATCGAGCCGGGCGATTTGCCCCCAACTGACGCCGAAGGGGCGAGCCGACAGCGCCACCGCATCGTCGTCGGTAATTCGCAGGCCGCGAAAGTCGTCGTTCGGGTTCTGCCCCACGCTTTGCCAGCGCATCACCTCGCGGCGAATCAGCGCATCGATGCGCGCCAATTCACACAACAGGTGTTGCATGCTCAGATCGGAGTCAGTTGCCACAGATCAACTAGGACTTACGCAAAAGCCATTTGAATACTAGGAGACCGGAGTTGTTGCCGGAGGTAGTCAGACAACAACCCGTGTTTGATGCGATAGACAGTCTGCTTGGTTTCATTGGCCACTTGCTGGAGACGAACCCAAACCAAAACAGCACAAGCATTGTAAGCGTAGGTCTGGGAGGATGCAAGTGGGTGATACTTGTCCCGCAACCTCACCACCCTCAACCCGCAATGCTGTACTCGTACCGACCGCGCACGGGCTTGCCTTCGGCGTATCTCCCAAAACGAAACATCGCCGGGTTGAGGTCTTCGGTTTCGTCACCCGTGATCATGTCGGCCACCATCGCGCCCACGGCCGGCCCCAGTTTGAACCCGTGCCCGCTGTGCCCGGCGGCGATGAAGAATCCGCTCCCGGCGGGCACTTCGTCGATCACCGGATGCCAGTCGGGCGTCACGTCGTAAACGGCGGCATATCCGCCCCGGCTGTTGCCGCGTTCCATGCACGGAAAGCGTTTCGCCAATTGCGTCCCCATCTCGACGATGAAATCAAAATCCACTCGTTCGTTATGATGATCGGGATCGACATGAGCATTGGCTTCGCTGGGGTCAATCGAGCCGATGAGAGTCATGCCGCCGGTTTCGGGGCGGAAGTAGGTGACGTTGGGAAAGTCGGCGAACACGTGCGGCGCGGGCTTCTCGTCGGGCGGCGCTTCGAAGAACGACACTTGCACGCGGCACGGTTGAATGGGCAGATCGACTCCGATCATCTTTGCCACACGCGCGCCCCACGGCCCGGCGGCGTTCACCACCGCCCCGGCGCTGATCTCGCCTTTGTTGGTGACGACGCCCTTGGCGCGTCCGCTCTGCATGATCACTCCGGTCACTTCGGTTTCCTGCAAAATCTTTGCGCCGAGTCGCTTGGCCGCCTCGCCGAAAGATGCCGTGGTGAGCGACGGATCGGCGTAGCCGCCTTCGGGTTCGTAGGCCGCCGCCACCGAATCGAGATCGGCCATGCCGGGCGCCATTTCACGCAGTTCGGCGCGCGACAGCATTTTGGTGTTGATACCCACGCCCTGCTGTAATTGCACATTGGCGATCAGCCCTTCGCGATCTTTCGCCGCCGCCAGGGCCACGAAGCCGGTTTGCGCAAACCCGCACTCACCGCCGACGATCTCTGAAAAATTTTGGAAGATGCGCAGGGAATACAACGCCATACAGGCCGTCGTCTCGTTGGAATAATGCTGGCGCACGATGGCTGACGATTTGCCAGTGGAGCCGCCCGCCAAAAACGACTTCTCCACCAGAGTCACTTTCACGCCGCGCTCGGCCAACCGAAACGCCGTGCTCGCGCCCATGATCCCGCCGCCAATGATCACCACATCTGCTGTTTGATTCATAAATGGTTCATCTCCAACACAAATAGTGGTTACAGCGCCCTGCCCAACGCCGTCAATGATAACGCGCCCATCGTAAAAAAGGCAATCACCGCCAGCGCCGCTTCGCCCTGTGCGGCATAACCAATGACGAACGAAAGCGCCAGTCCGCCGTAGGCCACGATGGGCAAAAGCGCAAACGAAGGCGAGGGGTGATCAATCGGCGGCGGCGGCCATCGCCACGTGAGCGCGCGATACGCGGCCAAGACGATCAGCGAGGTGATCATCCAGCCCACAAAGTTCTGCACCGGGATTCCAAAAAACTCACCCGGCTGATCCCACACCCACAGATGACTGCGCGCCATTTGCGGATCGGCCACCACATCCCACGCCGTCGCCACCACCGCGCCGATGAGGCAATACAATACCGCGCCGCGCAGTGATTTCGATCTATCGCCCTCGCCTATCAACCGTTCGGTGACGGCGTGGGCGAGATAGATCACCATGAACCACGACAGCGGAATGAGGATGGGCACGCCGAACCACTGCGGGCCGAGTCGCGGGCTGTAGTGATAGCCGCCATACACCCAGCCGGTGGCGACTCCGACGGCTTCGAGGGCAAGGCCGACGACGAAGGCCGCGCCGAAAAATGTGAGTGCGCGCCGCCAGCCCAACATCCACAGCGCGTGGCCGAGCGCGAAGCCCCACACGAACAGGGTCGAGACCGGCCCCAACATGCGCGGGATGGGCCAGCCGAGAATCGGTTTGAGGGCGAAGAAAAAGATGGAGGCGAAATAGATGCCAAGCAGAGCGTACACGCTTGCCCGCCACGCCGATTTCCAAAGAGGCATCATCGAAAAAGAGTCGAGGCCTCAACCGGCGCTGATCGATCCGGCTGAAGCCTCGAGGCGAACGCGCAAATCGGTTGAGCGCGCGCCGTTATTTCGCCAGCGTGCGAATATAGGCAACGACGTCAGCCAAATCCTGATCGGTGAGGGCCGGGTTGCCGCCGCGCGGGGGCATGTCCACGCCGGTGGTGTTGGCCGAATCGCTGGCCGGGCGGCCTTTGGTGAGGAACAGAATCATTTCGGCGTCGGGCAAGCCTTTGATGAATTCGCTGGTGGTCATGTCTTTGCCCAGCCCGGCGATGCCCACCCCGCCCGGGCCGTGGCAACTGACGCACGTGCCGTCGAACTTCGTTTTTCCGGCGGCGGCGTCGCCCACAAGCGACGCGTATTTTTGAGCCTCGGCGGAAATCGCGGGGCCCTCGGGCGTGGCCGCTCCGCCGCAGGCGGCAATGAGAGCCGCTCCGACGAGCAGAGCCAGCAATACTGTGAACCGTGTGACTTTCATTTGAGATAGCCTCCTAAAACTTTTGCGTGTGTGATGAAGTAGCGCAATTTTGCGCTCAAATTGCGCCGCAGACCATGACGCCAATCATACCAGAAATGGCCTCACAATTCGCGGGCCATCTCGCGCACCTTCTCGATGATGGTTTGTGGATCGGCGCGGAGGCCGAACACCGAGCGCAGTTGACTCTGCCCGTCGATCAGCAGGATCGTCTCGGTGTGGGCGACGCCGTTTTCTGCGCGGGCGACGAATACCGCATATTGAGCCGCCGCCGAATCGATGGATACGGGGTCGCCAGTGAGAAAGACCCAATTGCCGAAATCGGCCTGCCATTTTTCGCCGAAGGCTTTCAGCACAGCGGGCGTGTCGGTTGCCGGATCGACGGTGATCGAAAGCAGAACAGTCGAGTCGCGCAAGTTGGAGTCGAGCCCGTTTTGCACGGCGCGGAAAGTGGCGGTGAGCAATGGGCATGAGGTAGTGCACGAGGTATAGATAAAGTTCATCACCACAACTTTGCCGCGATAGTTTTGCAGGCTCACTAATCGCCCGTTTTGATCGGTGAGGGTGAATGGCGGAGCCGGCGCGGGCTCGAGATCGACGGCGGAGTGGCTTGAGTGATCGGCGTGCGACGCCAGTGCGGGAAACAACGGGATGCCGCGAAAGGCAGTGATCAACCCGAGCGCGATCACCAACACACCCGCCGCGCGCGCCAGCATGGGGCGCAGTGCGCCTTGCCGCGAGGCCGCCGCCCCGCCCCAGGCAACGGCAAGCAGCATCGGCGCGGTGCCCAACCCGAAGGCGAGCATGACGAGCAGCGCGGCAGTAAACGAGCCGCTGCCAGCCGCAGTGAGAGCGAACGTGTAAACGAATCCGCAGGGCAGAAATCCGTTGAAGAGGCCGAGAAAGAACGCGCCATCGAGCGAATCGCGCTGGCGAAATGTTTGGAAGATGGGGCCGAGAAATGGGCCGAGCCACAATCGCGAGGCGATGCGGTTGACGATGTTTTGGCCCGGCGCGAGCCCGAGCGTTTGCAGTCCGACGACGACGATGAGCGACCCGGCCACCGCCGCGAAGGCGGCTTGCGCCGCGCGCACCACTGCATTCTCGATCAGCGCCGCGCCCAGCACTCCGGCCACCCCGCCGATGAAAACGTAGGTGAATAATTTTCCGAAGTGATAGGCCGAGAGACGCAATAACGACGACTGCGTTTGCCCCGGCCTCACCAGCCCCAGCGAGAAGCCGCCGCACATGGCCGCGCAATGGAACGAGCCCATGACGCTGGCCGAGAACACGAGCAGGAGCGCGGCGGCAGTCATTTCAACTCGAAGGCGTTGGTTACGCGATTGAAGGTGATGGCGCGAATCTGCCCCGACTCGAAATTCGCCGTTTCGTCGATCGCCACCTCATAGCCGCCGCCGCTGTCGTCCACACTCAACCGCACCGTGCGCGCGCCGGGCGAAACGAAAAACTTGCCGTAGGCAAACGCCGAACCTTCACGATGAAAGCCCTGCGGCTCGTACGTTTGGTCGAGCACTACCTGTCCGTCCACTTCCAACTTGAGCCGGGTGGGGAAGCGGCCTTCGGCTTGTTGGGCATTGAGGTATTCCACTTGCTGATCGTGCGGCAGGGCGGCCAATTCGGGGCCGGTGAGTTGCTGAGTGTTCTGCCGCCACTCGCCATTGTTGCGCACGCCGAGTTCCAGCAAACTTTCGGTGGGGGCATAGGGGCGATAGGGCATATCGGTGAAAGCGACTTGAATGGCGAGGGCAGCGGCCAGAATCAATCCGCCGCGAACGAAATGGGGCGGGCCGATGGCCGGCTTCGCTTTCGCCGGTTGCGGCGTGCCCCCCCCGCTCTTCAGCGCGGAGGTGAATTCGTTGGGCGGCGCAAAGGCCACGTGAATCGGCGCGCCCATGAAATCGCGTTTGAGGCGCGGGGCGCGTGTGCGCGCCAGCCGCGCTTCCATCCACAAGTTGCCTTCGCGTTGAGCGCAATCTTCACCGGGGCAGCCCACGATCATCACATCGCTTGCCCCCGCTTCGAGCGATTGGCTGACGACGTTGGGGTGCAGTGCACCCACGCACGGAACGGTGATCGCCTCTCGCGCTCCGCCCGCCGCTCCGGGTCCGCCGTGCGCCGCGTGCCGCTCGCAAGTGAACACGACTTGCACCGGAGCGCCCGCCGCCGCGTTCGCCGCCCGCACGCGAGTGAGAATCGAGCGGTAGTAATCGGGGGCGGGCAAATCGGTGAGACTCACCGCCAGCCCATCGCACGATCCTACGCAGAGTCCGCACGACACGCACAGATTCGGATTCTCCATCGCGATCAATTTGTGCGGTTTGCCGTCGGTGCGCGGCAGCATGGAGATGGCGTTGTAAGGGCAGTCTTCGGCGCATTTGGTGCAGCCAGTGCAAATATCTTTGTCAATCGTCACTTTGCCCGTAGGCTTGCCTTTGAACAACCACGGGAATGCAGTGATGACTGCGAACAAAAGAATCACCCCGCCCCAAAAGAAGGCCGGGTTCACGCGCAGGGTGGCCGGAAGATAAAAGAGGAAGAACGGATCGAAAGTCAGTTGGCCGGGCAGTCTGCCGAGATCGGCTTGCGGTGCGCTTGTGGCCGGGCGAGCCAACGCGGCGGCGGCAAGGAGAATCGAGAGGCCGATCATGTAATAGCGGGCCGGCAAAAACTTGGCCCGGCTGAGGCGCAGAATGTGAAACCAATAGAACGCGCCGATCACAGCGAACAGCGCGATGTGCGCGAACAGCAGAAGCAAAAAGAACACCCACGTTTGATCGGTGGCTTCGTTGGTGACAAAGTTGAGGGCGAACGGCACACCCACCGACGGAAACACCATCAATGCGCGGATGACGGTTTCCAGAATCAATTGCGCGCGCTCGTCCCACACCAGCCAATAGCCGGTGAGTCCCTCGAACCACATCGCCGCCAGCAACAGCATCCCCGTGAACCATGCCAGCCATCGCGCGCCGCGAAAGCGATCTTGAAACAGCGTGCGCAGAGCGTGCAGAAGCGTGGCGATCACCGCCGCGCCCGAAGCGTAACGGTGCGCGCCGCGAACGATGCGCCCGATCCACAGCCAGTGCCCGTCGATGGCGGCCACTGCGCCGAAGGCCACTTTTGTTCCGAGTCCGGGAGCGACGTAAAAGACGGTGAGGTAGAGTCCGGTGACGGCGACGGCAATGAGCAAAAAGACGGCGACCGTGCCGGTGTGATAAAAGGGATTCAGTTTATCGGCGTGGGGGCCGACGAGGCGATTGATCAGACTCTCGAAGGCCAGCGCGATCTTCTCGATGGCCACCAGCGCGGGCCGCCCGGAAATTTTTGGCCGATACGACCACGGCCACCCGGCAACGCCCGCCTTTCCGGCGCCCACTGCCTGCCACTCGGCCTCATGCTCATCTTCATCTTCAATCACAGCCGGCAGGCAATCCTTATCGGCATCAGCCTGCGGCAGCAAATTCTTCCACGAAGGTTTCTTCAACACTGTCCTTGTCCTTCGGCGCGGAACCGCGAGCGAGCCGCAGTGAGTTGCCCACCACAAACAGGTTGCTCAACACCATCGCCAGCGCCGAAATAATGGGGTGCAAAATTCCAAACAACGCCAGCCCAATGCCCACGGCGTTGTAGAAAAATGCCCACCACAAATTTTGTCGTATCGTTCGATACGTTTCGTGGGCCAGCCTCGCCGCCCACACCACCTGCCGAAGATCCGAGCCGATGAGACTCACGTCGGCAGTCTCTCGCGTCACATCCACACCGCACCCCAGCGCAATGCCCACATCCGAACGGGCCATCGCCGGAGCGTCATTCAGCCCGTCGCCCACCATCGCCACCGGGCCCAATCGTGATCGCGCCTCCGCGATCAACCGCTCTTTATCGTCGGGCAGAAGATTCGAATGGACTCGGATTCCCAACCGGCGGGACACCGCCTCTCCCGCCGAACGATCATCTCCGGTGAGCGCTTCCACCGCGAATCCCAGAGCCGTCAACTCGCGCACCGTCTCCGGCGCTTCAGGCCGAATCGATTCGACGAAACCCAATAGCCCGCGCGCCACCCCATCCCAACCCACGCACACCACCGTGCGCCCTTCACCGTGGAGACGCGCCCGCTCGGCAGAAAGAGTCGGGCACAGAGGCCAACCCATCCTCTGCATGAATCGCTCACTGCCCACCGCCACCTTCGACGCGCCGCCCACTTGCCCCACAACTCCCAACCCGGGCATCGCCCGAAACTCACTCACCGGGCTGATGACGGCATGATGCGCGCGCGCGTGCGCCACCACCGCTCGCCCCAACGGATGCTCCGACGCCGTCTCGAGCGACGCCGCCCAGCCAATAAGCTGCCCGCCATCGATCCCTGCCGCAGGAATTGTATCGCGCAACAAGAACGTGCCTTTGGTCAGCGTGCCGGTTTTGTCGAAGAACACGGCTTTCACTCCGGCCAATTTCTCCAACGCCTCTGCGCTTCGGACGAGCACCCCGCCCTCGGCGGCCCGCCCCATCCCGGCCCAGATCGCAAGGGGTGTGGCCACCCCCAACGCGCACGGGCAGGCAATGAGCAGAACCGCCAGCGCGGCCATCAGCCCGTGACTCGCGCCGTCGCGCCAACACCAAAACGCGAAAGCCAGCGCCGCGCACAGCACCGTGAGCGGAACGAAAATGGCCGACACGCGATCGGCCAATCGTTGAACCGGCGCGCGGCGAGTGAGCGCCTCGCGCAGATGCCGCACGAGGCGAGCCATCGCCCGATCCTCTCCGACTCCGGTGGCGCGAATGATCAGCCGCCCATCGAGATTCACGGCGCCGGAATACACGCGCTCGCCTGCCTCTTTGAACACCGGCTCGGCCTCGCCGGTAATGGAGGCCTCATCCACACTGCCCGCCCCGTCGATCACTTCGCCGTCCACCGGGATCGATCCGCCGGGGCGGACGATGACGGTTTCGCCGAGCGCAACGGCGGCGGCGGGCACATCGGTTTCCACGCCGCCGCGCACCACACAAGCCATATCGGGAGCGCGGGCCAGCAATCGCTCCAGCGCTTCAGAGCCGCGAGCGCGAGCGCGCAGTTCGAGGTAATGCCCGGCGGTGACGAAAACGAGAATGGTGGTCGCAGTGTCGAAATACACTTCGCCGCCGGTGGCGATGCCATACAACGAGGCCGCATAACCGGAAAGGCTGCCCAGCGCGATGAGGGTGTCGGTGCTCATCCGCCGCTGGCGCAGGCCGTCCCACGAGGCGCGCAGGATGGGCGGGACGAGAACGAGCATCGTCAGCGTCGAGCCGAGAAGCATGTTGAGTTTGAAGAGGAGAACGATCGAGGAGGGAATCGTCGGCTCCCCGCCGAAGATGGCCGCGCGCGCCCAATCGGAATATAGAAAGAACGACATCATCATCGTGTCCATGCTGAACACGATGCCCAGCGCGAGGCGGGTGAGAAGTTTCCACGCTTCTTCGCCCGGATCCGTTTGATCGAGATCGATGCAACAGGAGGAGAACTGCCAAGCGGGGGAAGCCGACTCCGATGACGAGGCGAGGGCGGTGTGCGACATGAGCGGGCGACAGGATGAAAAGGTGAAGGGTGAACTCCGCACCCTCTCATCCACTCATCCTGTCACCGGGTCAATTCAATCCCCGGTCGAGCCGACGAACGCCGGCTTTTGGATCTCAACCGTCCGCTTGCTCTCGGCTCGGCGCAGAAGCGACCCAGCCATGATGCCCACGAACATGGCGCCGCCGAGCGCGGCGATGGCCGCGCCGCCGCCCATGACGATCATCGGTTTGAGCCAGGCCGCGCCGGTCACCGCCGCATCGTAAGTTTTGCGCGGCGCGCCGAGATCGCCCGCGCCCAGCAAACCGGAGACGAGCCCCATGAGGCCAAGGGCGAACAAATACGGTTGCGCGATTGCGGCTCTGCGCCACACGACCGGGCGGTTGAGTTTCGAGAGCATGTGATAGGCCAAGCCCATGAAGGCCAGCGTGACTCCGCCGACGACAACGCTGTGATAGTGCGCGGGCGTGCGCAGGGTGCCCTGCCGCGCCGCCGGATGAATGGTGAGGCCGAAGGCAAACAGAATGGCCGAGAACACGAAGGTCATCACTCGCGGTTCGCCCCACGGCATTCGTTTGAGCCATGCGCGCACATCCTCTCCGCGCGTTCGCCACACCCACACCAACAGCAGGGGCCCGAGGAACATCACCGGCACACTCAGAGCGCTGTCGAGGGCAATGCCCCACGCTTTGCGTTGCGGCACGGTGATCGGATCGTAGAGAAAGTATGGAATGGGCGAAGCCAGCGGGGAGAGGGCGAAGATGGCGAGCATGGCTTTGGCAAATTTGGCGTTGAGGCGCGACTCGCCGAGAAAGAGTCCGACGAGCGCGTACCACACCACTACCATTGTCGCCACGCTCACGTATTGAAGCGAGTGCCCCATGCCCCAAAACATGGATTGATAGTATTGCGCCGGTTCGCGGCCGTTCGCGCCGATGCCCAAGCGCAGAGCGGCCACGCCCAGCGACACCACCGCGACGAGCGCGGCAACGGCGGCGCAGGCCATGCCGAAGGCGATGAGGGAGAGCGGCCCGGCGGCCCGATCGCGCCGGGCAACGCCGACGAGATAGGTGGCCGCTGTGATTCCGACGCCGATCAAAAAGGTGACGAAGCCGACGAAAAAGAGGGGCGTGTCGAGAAGCGGCACATAATCGGTGGTGACGGCTTCCCCTTGGAAGAGGGCGATGGGGATCGAGATAATGATCGTTCCGATCAGCGACGTGATCAGCCCGGCCCAACTTCCAATTCGATTCAGCGCGATCCCGGATTGGGCCGCCACCCACACCCAAACGGTGGAAATGAAAGCGAGCAACCAAATGGTGAGCGCAAAAGTGACGTGGGCGATCAGAATGACTTGAAAGGCTCTGGCCGAGGGCAAGATGCGCACGCCGGGGGTGCGGGTCATGGCTACTAAAAAGGCCAAGGTTCCGGCGATGCCCGCCGCGCCGATGGCATAGAGCAACCAGCTATAGAGCAGTTTGCGTTGTTGTGGAGAGAAGTCGAGCGAGGTTTTCATGAGCGCCACCATTGGCAGATGGCCGACAGCCGATAGCGAATGAGCGCACTATCGGCTATGAGCCATCCGCCATTTGCTATCAGCGCATTCCCCACGCCTGCGAGAGCGTGACCCAATGGCCGAAGTAAAGGAAGCCCAGCCAGATGAGCAGAAGGAAGGTGAGCACCACTGTGCCGGGAGCCTCCATGCCGCCGTGTTTCTTGTCCATAGTCTCTTCTCCAAAAGAGGATGGTTAGACGGTTCGGTGGTTTGGCCTGCCCAACAACCTAGCCACCCAACAACCCAACCACCTAACAACCTAATTCATGCTTCCATCGGATCCAACGCCCGCGCTTCGCGCTTGGGCATGAACAGCGAGCCGACGCAGACGACGACATACATGATGCCGCCAGTGACGGCGATGAGCGCGCCGATGCCGGTGAGCGTGAGCATCAAGTTCGTCAGCGAGGGCAGCTGCACGGGAATGGCGGCGTTGGTGAACGTGGTGTCCCAATGGCGGCGCGGCGCGCCGAGCACACCAGCCATCGTCATCGAAATGCTCACGAGGATCATGCCGATGCCATACACCCAGGGCTGCCAGCGCACCAGCGGTTTAGCGAACAGTGGCCGGCGGAAGATGAGCGGGATGACGTAATAGGTGAAGCCCATGAAGGCCAAGGTGGTGCCGCCCACGACGGTGGCATGGAAGTGTCCGGTGATGCGCCAGGTGTTGTGAGCCAGCAGGTTGATCTGCCCTGCGCCGATCACCACGCCGGTGGGGCCGCCGATGAACCCGAAGATGAACAGCGAGAACATCAACGCTGAAAAGCCGGGCTCCTTCCATGGTGCGTTCAACAACCAGCCGAACAAGCCTTTGTTGTAGCCCTTCTCGCGCATGGCAACCTCAATCGCCGCCGGAATGGAGAAGGCGTGAATGAGACTGCCCAGCACCGCCAGATACATTGCATACGAGGTGTTGAAGAACTTGTTCGCCGAGCCGAGTCCGGGATCGACCAGCAAGTGATGCATCGAGCCGAGATTGATGAAGAGAATGTAGAGGAAGAACGCGAACCGCGAAAGTTTCTCGTTCACCGGCTTCGCGCCCACAGTGAGGGTGGCCAGCGAATACCAAATGGCGATCATCGCCGAGAGGTTGATTTGCTGAGCCGAGTGGCCGAAGCCCCAGAAGGTGACTCGATACGCGCCGGGATCGACCTCGCCAATGCCGAGCCGCCACAACAGCGTGGGGATGAGCGCCACCGCGCCGCTGGCCAGCGTGAACAGCGCGATGATGGCCGCCGTGAGCAGGCCGAACACCGCCAGCGGCATCGAGCCCTCGTAGCGGCGCTCCACCTTCGCCATTACCAGCGAGGCGAGGAAAATGCAGCACACCAGTATTGCGCCGACAGCGAAGAGAATGTAGCCAACGTAGAACAACGGGTCGGCGGCCAGCGGCGGGTAGGCGCTAAACATCACATCAGCCTTGCCCATCAGCACCATCACATTCACCATGAGTGAGCCGATAAGCATGAGGGCAAAGGCCACCCACGCCAGCCGCACCCCCACCAGCCGCGCATTCAACAGCGCGGTGACGCCGAAATACAAACCGGCGGCCTCGAAGAACACAATCCAGAACACGAGCATGTTGAGGCCATGCCCGGTGAGCAGCCGGTAAAACCACGGCGCGCTGAGGAGGTGCACGTCGGGCCAGCGGGTGAGGCCGATGAGCAGGGCATAGAGGCCGCCCACCGTGAGCGCCACAATCGCCGTCACCGCGTTCCAAATGATCAGCCGCTCGGCGGCCAGATCAACTTTGAGCGTGGTCACCGGGCACACGCGATATTGTGACTTGGTGCCCGTAAAAATGTTGGGAGCAGAAATCGCAGCCATAGATCTTCTCCTTACTTCACTATGATCTTGCCAGTCATCAAGTGATGGCCGATACTGCAAAACTCGTTGCAGATCAGGCCGTACTCACCCGTTCGGTTCGGCGTCACCGTCACGATGAAATCGTAGCCGGGGAAGATTTGCAGGTTCAGGTTGATGGGCTGAACTGAGAAGCCATGCTGCACGTCGAGTGATGAAAGGTGCAGGGTGTACGTCTTTCCGACTTCGAGCTCAAGAATCGGCGTCCACTGCCACTGCTTGGCAATGAGATAAGCATCGCCTCCAGCGGGGACATGCACGATGGGGATTCCGGCTTCCTCTCCGACTTTGTTGGCCTGCACGAAAGCGTCGGTGAGCGTTTGGAACTGCGCGGGCGTGATGCGCATGGTTTTCGTGGGCAGGTTCTGCGCGCCGAGGAAATACCAGCCGATGAGCATGAAGAACATGAAGAAGCACCACACGGCCGAGACCGTCACCCACAGACGTTCTTCGCGGCCAAGCGGCTTCCACCACACACGTTCGGGGCTAAAGATTGCCATTGGACTCTCCTTTCGGGCTTACGGGTGATAGACGGGGATAACCGAGGTGGACCACAGCCCCCACACAATGTAGAGCAGTGTGGGAACAACCAACCCCAGCATGAGGAGCAAGAAAACATCGTCGAAGATGACTTGCCCAATGGGGACACGCTCCTCAGGCGGCGCCGCCTGATCTTGCGAGGACTTCGATTGATCAGCCATAGATGCGTTCTCCTTATGGAAAGTATGATTTGCATCATACTTGCGTACCAAAATGCAAAGAGCGCCCTCGGCGGGGCGCTCCTATGATGCAAATCATACACGTCGTGTCCGAGTCGGGCTACACTACCTCACACGTTCGCAATTTTTTCTGTTGAAACATACAACACGGGGAAGGCAAGGAGCGCCTGACGGGATGACTCAGGAGAATCCTGCTCTTTCGCGGCTCAACGAATTCCGCCGCTGGCTCTACAATTGGATCACGAAAACCCTTCGACCCCCACAGACTCCGGCTGAGCCGCCGCGAGTCGAGGGACCCTATCCCGACTACGTCACCTGCCCTCGCTGCGGCGAATTAGAAGTGGAAGTGTGGTCACACGAAAAGGCCGGGCGCTGTCACCGCTGTGGGCAGACCTTCGAGTATCCTCTGCCGCGCCCCGAGCAATCCAAGCCGACCCATTGAAACCGCCCGTCACTCGGCGACAGGGGGCGGGCTCAGTTTGGGGTTTCTGCCTTCGGCCTCTCCCCTGCTGATCTTTCCCAGCATCTCGCGATTCAGAATCACCACATAGCCGCCGGGCAGAGTCTTCGCCCACCCGGATTTGCTAAACTTGGACATCACACGAATGGCCGTCTCGGTGGTGGTGTCGGCCAGTTCGGCAATTTCCTGCCGTGAGAGGCTCACGCCGATCATCCAACCAGAGTCGGTTTCCACCCCGCACTTGCTGGCAATCTTGATCAGGATGTGGGCGATGCGCCGCTCCACCCGTTCGCTGATCATCATCCGCATCCCGATCACTCCGCGCAAACGCTCGCCCAACATCTCGATCACTCGCACACTCACGGCAGGGTAATCGAGCAGCACCCGCTTGTATTCTTCCACCGACAGGCTGAGAGTCACCGCGTCGGACAGCGCGCGCGCGGTGGCGGGTTGGCGGCTCATAAGCACGGTGGCGCTGCCGAACACTTCGCCGGGCGGGATCACTTCGAGTACCGTCTCTTTGCCGCCCTCGGCGTATTTGACGATCTTCACCTGCCCTTCGCTCACGATCCAAAATCGCTCTGCCGCATCGCCCTCATGGAAGATGTGCGCGTCGTGCTGAAACCTGTCCACGCGAAAGCGCGGCGCGAGGGCGAGCAGTTCCTCGCGCCGCAGATCGGCGAGCAGCGGCACTTGCGACAACACAGCGACGCTGGCCGGAGAATGATTGGCCCGTTGGAGGGATGTCACCGAGAGTAAAGCCTCTCTCCGAAAAGATTGTTCATTGACAGATCACGCCGAATTGTCGTTCGGCGTGATCCCTTCATAGTCTGCGACAGCGCGGCGAAACCGCTCCGGAATCTCCCGCTCGGCCCACGTGCCGGCTTCTGCCGTGACGGCGACAACGTGGCCCGTGGCCACCTGCCGCCCATCGTTGGCCGCGCGGATGTCGAACTCGTACCGGATACTGCGCCGGCCCATGTGCCCGATGCGCGTGTGCACCTTCAGCACTTCGGGCCACTTCACCGACGACTTGTAGTGGCAGTGCGATTCAGCATACAACAGATCGACGCCATCGGCCAACATGTCTGCATAATCGTAGCCGATGGCTTCCATGTACTCGGTCGCCCCCACATCGAAGTAAAACAGATATTGGCCGAAGTTGACGTGCCCCTGCAAATCGGTTTCATTGAAACGAACTTTGATCGGCGCAAAGAACTTGAACGGCTCGCTCATGCCATCGCTTTCTTCACTTCGGCGCACAGCGCCGGGATCACTTCATGCAAGTCGCCGATGATGGCGTAATCGGCGGCGGCCACGATGGGCGCGTCGGCGTCGGTGTTGATGGCCAGAATGTGCTTCGATCCTCTCGCGCCGATCAGGTGTTGAGTGGCCCCGCTCACTCCGCAGGCAATGTACAGATCGGGCGCGATGCGTGTGCCGGTTTGACCCACCTGCTCGGCGTGAGGCCGCCAACCCAAACTGGTGACGGCGCGCGAACAGCCCACCGCCCCGCCCATCAACTCGGCCAACTCTTCGAGCGGCTTGAATCCTTCGGCGCTGCCCACTCCACGCCCGCCGCCCACCACCACTCGCGCTTCGGCCAACGATATTTTGCCCGCGCCTGCTTCCACCCGCCCCGACACGCGAACGCGAAATACTTTGTCGTCGAGAGTCGGCGTCACCGTGTTGATCGTCGGCGATCTGGCCGGAGACTCGACGGCCTCCACTGCCAGCGGCGCGACGGTGAGCAAGTGAGTCGATCCATTCAGCCGCGCCTCCTCCAGCAAACTTCCGCCCCATCGCGCGCGGGTGACGACGCACGGGTTGCCAAGTTTGATTTCGATGCAATTCGCCGCCATCGGCAACCTCGTTTGGGCGGCCACGTGCGCCATCACTTCGTTGCCGCGATCGGTGCCCGAAGCCAACACCGCTTCCGGCTTCAGCGACTCGATCAATTCCACAACACACTGCGCCCATGCTTCCGGCGCATATTCAGCCAATCGTTCATGCTGAACAACGTGAACGGTGGCCGCCCCGAACGCCGCGGCGCGGTCGGCCAATGGCCGCGCCGCTTCGCCGATGAGCACGGCGTGAAGCGGCAAACCGAGTCCGCGCCCCAACGTGAGCATCTCCAACGATGATTCGTTCAGTTTCCCCCTGTCGTGTTCAATCAATGCGATGATCATTTCTGAAACAACCCCAGCTTCTGAAAGACTTCGACGGCTTTGGGCGCAGCCCCCGGCCCATTGCCCAAAATCTCAACCTGATGCTCTTGCTCCTTCGGAATCTTGAGCCGCGCCTTTTCCATTTGATTACCATTCCACTGCGGCTTCGCTCGCGCAATATCTTTCTTCTTGGCTTTGAGCCGCCCCTGAAACGACGGGTAGCGCGGCAGGTTGATTCCTTCTTTCACCGTGACCACTGCTGGCAACGGAATCTCGAAGATGTCCCAGCCGCCGGAGGCTTCGCGTTTGGCAACCGCCCCGCCGCCTTTGATCTCCAGCGATTTGATTCCGGTGACGCACGGCAAGCCGAGCGCGTGCGCCACCCGAATGCCCACTTGATAATCGCCGGTGTCTGCCGCTTCGTTGCCGAACAACAACAGATCGAAATTCATGCCGTCGGCGCGAACGGCTTCGACGATGGCCGCCGCCGTCGAACCGGCGTCCCACTCGCGGCCATCGGTCTCCAACAGAATCGCGCGGTCGATCCCCATCGCCATCGCATCGCGCAATTGTTCCGTCGAAACTTCCGCGCCGAGAGTCAGCACGGCGCTGCTGCCGCCGTTGGCCTCGATCAGCCTCACGGCTTCTTCCACCGCGCATTCTTCGTGCGGGCTGACAGTGAAGCCGAGATGCCGCGTGTCAATCTCTTGCTCGTCCGCCGTGAGCGACACCTTGCCGCCCGTGGCCGGAATGCGTTTGATGCAAACGAGGATGTTCATAGGAAAATCGTAAATGGTAAGTGGTAATTGCCATTCACCACTTACTGCACTAGCCTTTCATCCGCTTGTTTTCCGGATCGAACAACGGCGTGGGGCCGACGGCGGCCACGGTGACCGGGAAGTGATCGCCGAAGTATTCCACTTTGAGTTTCGTGCCCAACTTCGCATAGTCCGGCGGCAGGTAACTCATGAGCACCGTCTTGCCCAGCGAGGGCGCAGAGCCGGCGCTGGTCACATACGAGCAGCGGCCATGTTTGTCTTCGAGCGGTTTGCCGTCGAGCGAGAGGATCGGCTCGCGGCCCATCATGGCCCGCTTGATGCCCGATGACGAGGTGTTGTCGTCCACCGTGAGTGAACAGAGAACGGCGGCGGGCGGTTCGGATCGCTGCTTGAGGTATGCCGCCTTGCCTATGAAATCTTGCGGCTTCACGGCGCGCAACATGCCCGCTTCCACGAGATTGAACTCTTGCTCCAACTCGTTGCCGTAGGCTCGATAACTCTTCTCCAAACGAGCTGTCGTGCCGTACACGCCGATGCCCACCGGCAATACACCGAACTGCCGACCGGCTTCCCACAACGTATCCCACAAACGCCCAGCCTGCTCGAAGGGCACATAAATTTCCCAACCCAGTTCGCCCACGTATGAAATGCGCGAGGCCAGCGCGCGGATCGGGCCGAAGTCCACCCACTGGCACGTGCCGAAGGGGAAGGCCGCGTTCGACATATCGGCTTCGGTGGCCGACTGCACCAGATCGCGCGCTTTGGGTCCCCACACGCCGATGGTTGACCACGCCGACGTGAGATCGGCCAACGCCGCCGAGCCGTCGGCGGGCAGATGATCGGTGAACCATTTCTTATCGCGCATTCCATCGAACGCGCCCGTGACCACGCGAAATTGATTCGCGGCGAGGCGCATCACGGTGAGGTCGGCTTTGATGCCGCCGTGATCATTAAGCAACGGCGTGTACACCACGCGGCCCACTGGCACATCCATTTGCGCCACGCACATCTTTTGCATGTAAGCCAACGCGCCGGGCCCGGTCACATCGAAGATGGCGAAGGCCGAAAGGTCAACCATGCCCACGCGTTCGCGCATCGCCAAATGCTCGGCGTTGATGATGGGCGACCACCAGCGCGAGTCCCACTCGTTGCGGCGGTGCATCACCCGCTCGCCGTATTCGGCCACCAGTTTGGCATTCGACTCGTACCACTGCGGACGTTCCCAACCCATCGCCTCGAAGAAGACTGCGCCCAATGCTTTCTCGCGCTCATAATATGGGCTGAGGCGCACGTTGCGGTTACTGGCCCACTGCTCGCGCGGATGCACGATGCCATAGGTTTTGTTGAAGCCTTCGGCGGTGCGGGCGCGGATGTGAGTCCACGTTTTTTGATGATCGTAAAAGCGGGCGATGTCGGATCCACTCGGATCGATCTCCGGGTTGCCGGCTGTCATCCATTCGGCCACAGCGCGGGCGATGCCGGGCGCTTCTTTGATCCAAATGGCCGACACCGACCACAGCCCTTTCACTTCGGGCGTCTCGCCGAGAATCGGAAAGCCGTCGGGCGTGAGCGAGAGCAAGCCGTTGATGGCGTATCGCACACCGTACTCGCCGAGGAAAGGCATGAGTTCGAGCGCGCGCTCCATCGACGGATCGAAGTCGTCTTGGGTGAACGGCATTTCGGTGGGCGAGAGGGCGGCCTTTTCAATCGGCGGGATGTCGTCGGGGTCCATCAGAATCGGGCGATGATCGTACGAGCCGACTTCCATATCACTGCCGTGCTGTCGCTCGTAGGAATTGAAATCGACATCGCGCACGATCGGGTAATTGATCTCGCCGGGCTTTTCGGCCAACAACGGGATGGGGCCGACACTGACCATTTGATGCACGGCGGGCGTGAGCGGGATGGACGCTCCGGCCATCTTGGCAATGCGCGGCGACCAAATGCCGCAGCACACGATGACGGTTTCGGCTTTGATGTTGCCCTGCGTGGTGCGCACGCCGCGCACACGGCCGTTCTCCACATCCACTCCGGTGATCTCGATCTTGGGAAAGACGGTGAGTGCGCCCATGGCCTGTGCGCGTTCGCGCATGATCGTTCCGGCGCGCAATGAGTCCACCGTGCCGATGCCCTCGGTGTAAAAGCCGCTGAGGATAATCTTCTCGTTGATGAAGGGCACGAGGTTTTTGACTTCGGCGGGCGTGAGGATGTGCAGGCCGTCGATGCCCCACGACTTGCCGGAAGCCACGCGGCGCTTCAGTTCGTCCACACGCTCTTTGGTGCGCGCCACTTCGATGCCGCCGCTTTGCGTGAATACTCCCATTTCTTTGTATTGCGCCACGCTGTCGAGCGTGAACTTGGCCATCTCTTTTGAGTGATCGACGAGGAAGATGAAGTTGGAGGCGTGGCCGGTTGAGCCACCGGGGTTCGGCAGGGGGCCTTTATCCAACAGCACGATGTCTTTCCATCCGAGCCGGGCCAGATGATATGCCATGCTGTTGCCCACAATGCCTGCCCCAATGATGACAACGTTCGCCTGATTGGGAAGTGAACTCATGAAAGTTGCTCCTTTTTTTGTAGGTGCTCGTGGATGAGCTGGGGTCGGTGATATATCACATATATATCACAAATTCTCACCCTGTAAACCCCTGTTTTCAGAGAAACACTCTGGGCAAATAGCGGTACGATTACACAGCACTTGCCGCGCCGTAGTCCTTCGCCGCTGCTTCTTTGCTCACCTTCCCCTCCTCCACGTCGCGCGCAATCGCCTCGCGGTCACGCTCGCGCGGGTCGCCGTAGCCGCCGCCGCCCGCCGCGTCCATCGTCACCACATCGCCCGGTTGCAGGCGCGTGAGGCCGTACGGGTTGCCCGGTTGCCCGTTGACGAGAAATTGCGCTTTGGCTCCGGGCTGGCCGCCGAACAAGCCTTCCGGCGGCAAACGGAAACGGCCCGATTGAATGGCGAGGCTCACCGGCGGTTGCACATCAGCCGGGATGCGGAAAACTTCCCGCCGCCCCAACGCGCCGCGCTGTTTGCCCGGCCCACCCGAGTCCATTAGCAACTCGCGGCGCTCAACCACCAATGGCGAATCGCTCTCTAAAATTTCAACGGGCGTGTTCGCGCCGTTGGCCGGGAAGATGAAACAGCCCTCGCCGTCGCGCGCGCCGCCTGCGCCCAACCCGCCGCCGCGAATGAGCGAAACGTGAAACGGCTGACCATCACCGCGCCGCCCGTAAAAGACTTGCATCGTCGCGGGCGTGCCGCCGCTGGCCGCAATCACGCGCCCCGGCAAGGCTTGCGTCAGCGCGCGATAAATCACCTCGGTCATGAAGTGGCCGATTTGCATCCGCGCCGCCACCGCCGCCGGGAACTTGCAATTCACCACCGTGCCCTCCGGCGCGGTCAGATGAATCGGCGCGGCGCTTCCATCGTTGTTGGGGATGTCCGGGTCGAAGATGCTCTTCACGGCCATGTGCACGTAAGCGTAGGTGAAGTTGTAGACCACGTTGCCGCCCCAATCCACTTGCGGCGAGGAGCCGCTGAGGTCAACGTGGATGTCGCTCCCCTTCACTTCAATCGCGCACCGGACGACTAAATCCTTGCGGCCCGCCATTTGCTCAATCACGCCCTCCGCGCGATACACGCCCGGCGGCACTTTGGCAATCGCCGAGCGGATACTGCGTTCACTGCGCGCGATGATTTCATCCGCCAGCGCGTCGAGGTCATCCAAATGATTCTCGGCCAACATCCGGGCCACTTGCTCGGCGCACACATGATTGGCCGCGATTTGCGAACGGATGTCGCCGATGACCTGCTCCGGCGTGCGGACGTTCCAGCGAATCATATCCAGCACAGCCTCGTTCAACACGCCGCCGTCGTACAACTTCACTAGCGGGATGAAGAGGCCTTCCTCAAAGACATCGTGATTGTCGGAGGCCACGCGCCCGCCGATGTCGGCGTGATGCAGCACGCAGGCCGTAAACCCGGCGAGGCGCTCGCGATAAAAGATGGGGCTGAGCACGGCCACATCATTGAGATGCCCGGCCAGCGCCCACGGGTCGTTGGTGACAAACGCATCGCCGGGCTTGAATGAATCAACCGGCAGGCGTTGCACCAGTTTCTTGATGCCAATCGCCATCGCCCCGCTCTGCCCCGGCGTGGCAAACGTGCCCTGCGCCAACTCGCGCCCGCGTCGGTCGGTGAACATACAGGTGTAATCGTGCGCGTCGCGCAGAACGCTGGAGAACGCGGTGCGCGCCACCGCCGCGTCGGCCTCATCCACAATGGAAAGCAAGCGCCGCCAGAGAATTTCGAGGGTGACCGGGTCAAATTTGTGCATGGGGAAATCTATCCACGAAGAACACGAAGGAGCACGAAGAATTTAATGGGAAAACCTTTGTGTGTCTTCGTGTCCTTCGTGGACTAAAAAACCAGCCTTTTCCATTCCAGCTTACCGTGGCTGCCAAAGTTGATGAGCACTCCCACGCGCAAGCCGGTGGCCTTGAGGTAGTTCAACACTTGCGCTTCTTCGCGCCCCGTCAGGCAATCAATGGCTTTCAATTCTGCGACGATTTTTCCATTAAACACCATGTCGGCCTCGTAAGCTTTTGCGAGTTCTCTCCCCTTGTAGCAAATCACCAATTTCTTGTGCGATTCAAAGCGGAGACCGCGCCCAACCGACTCGATTTCCAGTGCCTCGTGATATACGGCCTCCAAAAAACCCGGCCCCAAAGTTTTGTGCACCTCAATTGCCGCTCCAACAATGGCATACACTTCATCTTTGAATAAGAGGTCGGCCATGCGTTCACCCCTTTCGTGTTCCTTCGTGTCCTTCGTGGATTCTCAAATCAATCCACAAAAACCCAAACTCATCCACCCGCACTTTCCCCTCTTCGCCGATGATGACGGTGGACTCGCGCTCTTCGATGATGGCCGGGCCGGAGAACTCTGCGCCGGGGAAAAGTTGGTAGCGATTGTACACGGTAAACGGAATGAAATCGCGGGCGAGGCCGGAGAAGGCCGGGCGTTCGCCTTTGATGGCATCCGCCACGCGGCCACTGCGGTGCGGCAGGCGCGGCATTTCCAACAAGCGCACGGGTAAACTGGCGCGCACGCGAAAGTTCACAAATTCAATCGGCGCTTCGGGATACGTGCGCCCGTACAAGCGCGTGTACTCCGAGTCAAAGCGGCGCCGCACTTCGGAGGGAGTCAACGCAGAGAAGTCACCAGAGGGGATGGGCAGGTTCGTCTCCGAGCCTTGCCCGATGAAGCGCGCATCCACCGACCGCGTGAACGCGACCGTGCCCGTCGCGCCCGCCCGGCGTAGAGTCCGCTCGCCCTCCGCCTCCATCGCGCGGAACAGTTTTTCAATCTCCGCAAAATCCGCTGAGAGCAACGGCGCTTTGTGACTGCGAATCAAATCGAAGGCGCGCGGCGCGGTGAAGAAACCCAGCGCCGAACCCACGCCGGCGTTGGGCGGCACAATGAGGCGCGGCGCGCCGAGTTTGCGCGCGAGGCCGTAGGCGTGAACCGGGCCAGCGCCGCCAAACGCGGCCACCGTCACCACGCGCGGGTTGCCGCCGCGCTCGGCGATGTGCGTCTTGGCGGCGGCGGCCATCGTCTCGTTGATTAAATCGTGGATGCCCCACACCGCTTGCAAATACGATACGCCCAGCGGCCGCGCCGCGCGCTCCTCCATTCCGCGCTTGGCCGCCTCCACATCCAACTTCATTGTGCCGCCGAGAAAATAATTGGCGTCGAGGTAGCCGAGCAACAAATCCGCGTCGGTGACGGTTGGCTCTGTGCCGCCGCGCCCGTAACAAATCGGACCCGGCTCCGCGCCCGCGCTGTCCGGCCCCACTTGCAATGTGCCCAAGCGGCTCATGCGCGCGATGCTCCCACCGCCCGCGCCAATCTCCATCAAATCCACCACCGGCACTTGGATGGTGAGGCCGCTCCCTTTCATGAAGCGTTGCACGCGCCCCACCTCAAACGTGGGCACCACGCCCGCCACGCCATTTTGAATCAAACACGACTTCGCGGTAGTGCCGCCCATGTCAAAGCAAAACATCTCCGGCAAGTTGAACAGGCGGCTGAAGTATTCGCCGGCAATGACGGCGGCGGTGGGGCCGGACTCGATGATGCGGACGGGGAACTCGGCGGCGGTTTCGGCAGAAGTGACTCCGCCGCTGGAGAGCATGATGAACAGCCGCCCATTGAAGCCCAGCCCGGCCAGCCTTTCGCGCAAACGCCGCAGATATTTTTCGGTCAACGGCTTTACGTAGGCGTTGGTCACGGTGGTGCTGGTGCGTTCGTATTCGCGGATTTGCGGCAGGACTTCGTACGAGATGGAGACGGAGGCCGAGGGCAGGTCTTCGGCGAGGAGTTTCTTAAGCGCCAATTCGTGCGCGGGATTCTCGAACGAGTTGAGCAGACACACCGCAACAGATTCAACGTTCAGATATTTCAGCGCTTTGATGACTTCGCGCGCGCCGGCTTCATCCAGCGGAGTCTCCACTTGCCCATCGGCGCGGACGCGCTCGGTCACTTCCAACCGGCGCGCGCGCGGGATGAGCGGCTCCGGCGCTTGCGCGAAAACATCGTACGGCGCGTACCGCATCTCGCGGCCCAGTTCCAACACATCGCGGAAACCGGCGGTGGTGATGAGGCCCGTGCGCGCGCCTTTACGCTCGATGATGGCGTTGATGACCAGCGTGGTGCCGTGAATGATTTCTTCAAGCCGCGCTTCATAGCCGGGCAGTTGCTTGCCCAAGCCGAGGATGCCTTCCTCCATCGCGTCCGACGGGTCGCGCGGGGTGGTGAGGCATTTGTAGGTGAAGGTCTGGCCGGTGGCGTCGTCGAGCAAAACAAAATCGGTGAATGTGCCGCCGATGTCAATACCGAGGCGCATGAAAACTCCAGTGATCAGTTATCAGTGAGTCAGTAATCAGTGAGTGGTAAGTGGTTAGATGATTCCGCGCGAGCGGAGGCCGGAGATTTTCTCGGCGCTGAAGCCCAGCGCGCCGCCGTACACGGCCTCGTTGTGCTCGCCCAGACGCGGCGGAAATTCCAAATCGTCAATCTCGTCATCGTTGACCTGCGCGGGCGGCGGCAGAACGATTTCGGTTTGGGTGCGAGGGTCAGTGGCGCGCACAAAATTTTTCTTCAGCATAGGCTCCTCCAACACATCCGGCAGGGTGTTCACTTTGGCAATGGGCACGCCGATACCAGCGAGAGCAGTGATCAAGTCATTAGTGATCAGTGAACGAGTGCAAGCGGCGATGCGTTCGTTGAGTCGGCTCACATCGGCGATGCGGCCGGCGTTGCGCGTGTACAAGTCATCGGCCAATGATTCAAAGCCGGGCAAGCGCGTGAGGGCTTCCCACTGCCTATCGTTGCCAACGGCGATATAGGCGTAGCCATCGCGCGTGGGGTACACGGCGACGGGCGCGAAGAATTGATGCGTGTTGCCGCGCCGCAGAACCGGCTCGCCCAGCGCGGTGAGCATGAGCGGGTTGGCCATCCACACGGCGGCGGAGCGGAGCATGGAGATGTCAATGCGTGAACCGACCCTCACCCCTTCCCCTCTCCCAGTGGGAGAGGGGTTAGGGGTGAGGGCGCGTTGGTATAGCGCCTTCATCACCGCGCCGTAAGCGTGTTCCGCCGCGCCGAGGTCTACCATCGGCAGGCCGAAGACCAATGGCTCGCCCTCCGGTTCGCCGGTGAGCGCCATCCAGCCGGCGCGCGCTTGCAGAACCGGGTCGTAGGCCGCTTCATCCGAGTCCGGGCCAAAGCCGGTGATGCCGAGCCAAATCAACTCAGGCCGAATGGCGCGGAGCGTTTCGTAATCAATGCCGAGTTTGGCGTACGATGAGGGGCGATTGTTGGTGGCGAAAATATCCACCGAGAGATTAGAGATTAGAGAGTGGAGAATGGCGCGGCCTTCGGCTTCGGCCAGATTTAGCGTGATGGCTTCTTTGCCGCAGTTGTTGGGCAGGAAGTAACTCGCCAGCCCGTCTTCATCGAGGAACTTGCGCCCGACGTAGCGGTTGGGGTCGCCGCGGCCCGGCGGCTCGATGCGAATGACCCGCGCGCCCTCCCGCGCCAGCCGTTGGGTGAGGAATGGGAGGGTGGTGGCTTGTTCGAGGGAGAGGACGGTGAGGTTAGAGAGTGAAGTCATAATCGAGAATAGTAAGTGGTAAATAGTAAGCGTCTTTACCACTTACCACTCACGATTTGCCACTTACTCATTGCTCATCACCCGCCAGCGCAGTTCTCTTCCGTTCAGCGCGGCCAGCACTTCTTCGGCAATCATCAGTCCGGCGCGCGATTGCGCTTCGTGAGTCTGCGCGCCGACGTGCGGCGTGGCGATGACTTTGGGATGGGCGGCGATGGACCCGGCCGGCGGCGGCTCGGCGGCAAACACATCGAGCGCGGCCCCGGCCACCTGCCCCGAATCCAACGCAACCTTCAACGCTTCCTCGTCCACCACGCCCCCGCGCGCCGCGCAGATCAGCCGCGCGCCTTTTTTCATCCTCGCAAATTGCGCTGAGCCGATCATGCTTTTTGTGTCGGCGGTGAGCGGCAGATGCAGAGAGATGTAATCGGATTGGGCGATGGCTTCGTCGAAGGAAACGGAATCGGCGCCCCGCGCGCGAATCTGTTCGTCGTTGAGATACGGGTCGTAAGCGATCACCGTCATCCCCAGCGCTGCCGCGCGTTTGGCCGTCTCCGCGCCGATGCGCCCGAGTCCGAGAAGCCCCAACGTTTTGCCGTTGAGTTCCACGCCCATGAACGCGCTCTTCTCCCATTTCTCTTGCTTCATCGAAGCGTCGGCGGCGGGGATGAGGCGGGCGAGGGCGAGCATGAGGCCGAGCGTGTGTTCGGCCACAGATACCGACGCGGCCAGCGGGCTGTTGACGACGATAACGCCCTTGGCAACGGCGGCGGCCACGTCAATGTTGTCCACGCCCACGCCCGCGCGCCCGATCACTTTGAGTTTCGATCCGGCGGCGATCACTTTCGCGTTCACTTTAGTGCGCGAGCGCACGACAAGCGCGTCGTACTCCGGCAGAGCGGCCAGCAACTCGTCGGCGGTGATTTTGGAGTTGACCGTGACTTCACCGCCGGTCTTCAGCAATGCAATACCGTCATCAGAGAGTCCGTCGGAAACCAAAATTTGGTGTGTCATTATTAACTCGGCAAGTGGCACGTAGCAGGTAGCATGTGGCAAGTAGCCTATGACAACTACTTGCTACTTGCTGCCTGCCACTTGCTACCCATTCTTTCGCTGAAACTCGGCCATGAACTGCGCCAGCGCCTCCACCGACTCGGCCGGGAGCGCGTTGTACGTCGAAGCCCGAAGGCCGCCCACCGAGCGATGCCCCTTGAGTCCGATCATTCCTTCCTTCTCCGACTCTTTGGCAAACTTCTTTTCCAACTCTTCCGACTGCAAACGGAAGGTGATGTTCATACGCGAGCGGCTGTCGGCGCGGGCGTGCCCGCGATAGAAGCCGCCGCTGTCGTCGATGGTTTTGTACACCTTCGCCGCTTTCGCCTCGTTGCGTTTGGCGATCTCTTCCACGCCGCCGAGCGCCTTGAGCCATTTGAGCACCAGCCCCAGCATATAAATGCCGAAGGTGGGCGGCGTGTTGTACAACGATTTGTTTTCGGCCATCTGCTTGTAGTCGAGCATGATGGGCAGTTTGGCCGGCACGCGCTCCAACAGATCGTTGCGAAGGATCACCAGCGTGACTCCCGACGGGCCGAGATTCTTTTGCGCGCCCGCGTAGATCAACCCATATTTCTTCACGTCGAACGGGCGGCTGGCAATGTTGGACGACATGTCGCAGAGCAACGGCACGCCGTCGGGCGGAGTCGGCTCGGCCTCCGCCGGATACTCCACGCCGTGAATCGTTTCGTTAGAGGTGAAGTGCAGATAGGCCGCTTGCGGATCGAGATCGAGCGCGGCCTGCGCCGGAACGTGATTGAAGTTGTCTTTCTCGGTGGAGGCCGCCACGCGGATGCGCCCACGCTTCTCGGCTTCTTTGATCGCCGCTTTGCCCCACGCGCCGGTATTGATGTAGTCGGCGGAGCCATCGGCAGGGATGAGGTTGCGCGGCGCCATCGCAAACTGCAGAGTCGCGCCGCCCTGCAAAAACATCACGCTGTAATTTTCGGGGATGCCCAACAGCGATCGCAGATCGGCTTCGGCAGTGTTGATAATCTCTTCGAAATGCGCCGAGCGGTGGCTCATCTCCATCACCGACATGCCGCTCTCGCCGTAATTCAACATTTCGTCTCGCGCCCGTTCGAGCACGGGCCGGGGCAGCACGGCTGGCCCGGCGTTGAAGTTGTGAACTCGATCCATTTCAATTTCCTTCCATTGAGTTTTATAACCGCACCGGCTCTCGAAACTCCCCGAACACCTGCTTCAGCGTCTTCGTGATCTCGCCCAGCGTGGCATAAGCGCGCACCGCGTCCATCATCGCCGGCATCACATTCTGCCCGTTGGCCGCCGCCTCGCGCACCTTTTCCAGCGCCGCCTCCGCCGCCCGCCCGTCGCGGCTGGCGCGAATGGCATTCGTTCGGCGGATGGCATCCTCGGCCTGCTCCACTTTATATTCGTGCAGCTCCACATCCCTCTGCTCCTCTTCCATGCGATAGCGATTGACGCCGACTTTCGGAATCGACCCATCCTGCAACCCCCTCTCGAACTTCAATGCCTGATGCGCCACCTCACGTTGCGCCGCCCCCTCGCTCACCGCCCGAACGATGCCGCCCATCTCCCCGTCCACCCGATTCATCTCGGCCACGATGCGCTTCTCCATTTCGCTCGTCAGCCATTCCACGTAATACGATCCGCCCAGCGGATCCGCTGTGTCGCACAGCCCCATCTCCTCCACCAAAATTTGCATCGTCCGCAGAGAGATGAGCGCCGCCTTTTCGGTGGGGATGGTGTAGGCTTCGTCATACGAACACAGCGCCATCGTCTGCGCGCCAGAGAGGGCCGAGATGAGGGCGTAATACGCGCCGCGCACGATGTTGTTCTCCGGCTGTTCGATGGTGAGGCCGCCGCCGCCGCCGCCGGCGATCATCTTCATCTGCATCGTGCCCGGCTTCTTCGCCCCGAACTCATCGCGCAGAATCTTCGCCCACAGCTTCCGCCCGGCGCGGAACTTCGCCACTTGCTCCCACAGATTTCCAAAAATATCGAAGTTGAATGAGAGTCGCTCGGCAAAGTCGTCAACGTGGAGGCCGCGCCCAATGGCTTCGCGGATATAAGCGCGGGCGATGCAATACGCATAGGCGATCTCCTGCACCGGGTTCGCGCCGCTTTCGCGGATGTGATAGCCGCACACGCTCACCGGGTAATACTTGGGCGCATGGCGCGCGCAGAATTCGACGGTGTCGGTCACCAGCCGGATGCCGTGCTCCACCGGGAACACCCACGCTCCGCGCCCGATGTATTCTTTCAGAATATCGTTCTGTGCGGTGCCGCGAACTTCGGCCAGCGGCACGCCGTGCTTTTCAGCCACCACAAAATACATGGCCATGATGGGCGCGGCCACCGCGTTGATGGTGAGCGACACGCTGATCTTGTCGATCGGGATTCCATCGAAGGCCGTTTCCATATCGGCCAACGTGTCCACCGCCATGCCCACCCGCCCCACTTCGCCTTCGGCTAACGGGTCGTCGGAGTCCAGCCCCATTTGCGTCGGCAGATCGAAAGCCACATTGAGCGCGTTCTGCCCGTTGCCGATGAGGAACTTGAATCGCTCGTTGGTTTCGGCGGGCGTGCCGAACCCGGCATATTGACGCATCGTCCACGGGCGAGCGCGGTACATGAGCGGATGAATGCCGCGCGTGAACGGGTACTCGCCCGGCCTGCCAACACCCTCGATGTTGCTAATGTCTTGCGGCCCGTACACGGGTTTGATCGGGATGCCCGACTCTAGAATCACGTCGCGAGTTTTTTCCGACATAATCACCTCATGCGGCTATGATACAATCCACATCAATGGCTGTCCGTTTCACTCGTCATGCGCGGGAGAAATTCGATATTCTCGCCGAGCATAAGTTTGTGGTTACGGAAGCGCAAATTATCGACACTGTGAATTCGCCCGACATCGTCGAAACGGATCGGGACCTGTCCATTGCTCAAAAGGGTTTCGACGAGAAACACGTACTTCGGGTTGTGTTTCGGGTCGAGAACGACGACAAAGTGATCATTACATTCTATCCCGGCAGAAGGCGGCAGTATGAAAATTAATTACGACCGCGAAGAAGACATCCTCACCATAGAACTCGATGCGTCGGCTTCCATTGATCACGCCGGGCATGTTGGATCCGTCATCCTTCACCTCAGCCCGGATGATCGTCCGGTGTTGCTCGAAATACTCCGCGCCAGCGAATTCCTTTCGGGGTTGGTGAAGGCCTCCATGCGTTCGGAAACAATAACGGTTTAACTCAACCCTTCAGCGACTCCCCCGCCTTCAGCCCCCGCTCGAACGCCTTTCGATTGAGTTCCTTCACTTTTGCGGGAACGCGCGCCTCAATCGCCTTCCATGCCGCATCGGGCCTCACGATGCCGGTGAGCGCAATCACCGCGCCGAGCGCCACCGAGCTCGACAGCACTTCGTTCCCCAATTCAACCTTGGCGATTTCCACAATCGGCAGGCGATGCACGTAACGGCCATTCTCGTTCACGTTCGGCACAAGGTTAGCATCTATCAGCAGAACGGCGTCATCGGCCAAGCCGTTGGCGTATTTGTTGTACGACATTTGCGCGAGGGCGAGGAAGAAATCAATCTTCGTCGCGCGCGGGAAGAGGATGGGCAAGTCGGAAATGATCACATCCACTTTGGTGGGGCCGCCGCGCACCCGCGAACCGTACTGCGGGCTTTGCACCGCGAAGCGTCCTTCGTGCAAAATGGCGGCCTCCGCCAGAATCGCCCCGCCCAGAATCACCCCCTGCCCGCCCTCGCCGGAGAACCGAATCTCGTAACGGTCTCTTCTAATGCTCATGCTGAACTTTCTCCACAAACTTCGCCCACTGCGCTGTATATTCGGGGCGCTCCTTTTTGGATAGCACGCCCACCACAAACTTGCCTTCGAGGTCTTCGAGAGGCAGCACTTCGATCACGTCTTGATCCACGCAACACTGGCGAATCCAATTCACCATCTCCGGCGCTTCGGGATGTTTGTTGCGGCGGCCAAAGTTCACGTGGCAATTGCTGATCACTTCGACGACGGATGTGCCTTTGTGCTCCAAGCCCAGCCGGATCATTTCGGTGAGATGTTTGAGGTTGGCCACGGTCGAGCGGGCGACGAACGTGGCTCCCGATGCCTGCGCCATTTCGCAGATATCGAATTGCGGCTCCAGCGTGCCATAGGGCGCGGTGGGCGCCCAACTGTTCGCCGGAGTCGTCGGCGAGAACTGGCCGCCGGTGAGACCGTAGGTGAAGTTGTTGGCGACGATGAGCGTGATGTCAATGTTGCGGCGGCAAGTGTGGATGAAATGATTGCCGCCAATCGCCATCGAATCGCCGTCGCCGCTGACCACAATCACGTGCTTGTCGGGGCGCGAGAGTTTGAGGCCGGTGGCGTACGGCAGGGTGCGCCCGTGCGGCGTGTGCAGGGTGTTGCAGTCGATGTACGACGACATGCGCCCCGAACAGCCAATGCCCGAAATGATCGAAGCGTCATTGTTGCCGATGCCGCAGTCGGTCATCGCGCGGATGATGGCCTTCATCAAATTGCCAAGCCCACAGCCGGAGCACCATTGCGTGGGCATCTTGTCGTTGCGGAGATAGGTCTCGTAATTGAAACTCATATCGGTTGGCGGATAGCGATTGGCAGATAGCGGATAGCCATTTGCCATCCGCCATCTGCTATCTGCTATCCGCTATCACACGCTCATTTGATACACGGCTTTCTGCGGCAGGGTCACTTTGCCCTCGAGAAATTCGCGCACGGTGAGGACGATCTCTTCCGGGTCAATCGGCTGGCCGCTCACTTTGTGGATTCCGACAATCGGCACGTCGCGGATGCCGCGCTCCACTTCGCGGATCATTTGCCCCATATTCATCTCGACGACGAACAGCGCCTTCGCATGGGACACCGCCTTCACCAGCGCGGCTTCGGGGAACGGCCAAATGGTGATGGGGCGGAAGAGGCCGACCTTGATTCCGGCGGCGCGCAATTCGGCGATGGCCGCCCGCGCCGAGCGGGCCGCCGCGCCGTAAGCGAAGATGGCAACTTCGGCATCGGCCAAACCGTCCTCTTCCCATTCCATGATGTCGTCGGCGTTGGCCGAAACCTTGAGCATCAATCGCCGCAGTTGGGCTTCGGCGAGATCGGGGTCTTCGGTGGGGAAGCCGGTTTCGTCGTGTGTGAGTCCGGTGACGTGGTATCGGTATCCTTCAAAGAAGTTTGCCATCGGCGGGACGAGTTCGGTCTTCACATCGTAGGGCAAGTATTGATCGGGCGCCACATCCGGCTTGCGGCGATCAATGATCGTCAATTCACTCGCATCGGGAATCTCGACGCGCTCGCTCATGTGGCCGAGCAGTTCATCCGAAAGCAGAATGACGGGCGTGCGATATTTTTCGGCCAGGTTGAAGGCGCGCACCGTTTGCCAATACATCTCGGTGAGGTCGGCGGGATAGAGGGCGATGATAGGATGATCGCCGTGCGTTCCCCAACGGGCCTGCATCACGTCGCCCTGCGCCGGGAGGGTGGGCAACCCGGTGGACGGGCCGCCGCGCATGACGTTGACGACGACGCACGGCACTTCGGCCATGCAGGCGAAGCCGAGATTCTCTTGTTTGAGCGAGAAGCCGGGCCCGGAGGTGGCCGTGAGCGCCTTCATGCCGCCGAGGCTCGCGCCGATGATCGCGCCCATCGATGCGATCTCATCTTCCATTTGAATGAACACGCCGCCCACTTTCGGCAGCTCTTCGGCCATCACTGCCGCGATCTCGGATGAAGGAGTGATGGGGTAGCCCGCATAGAATCGGCATCCGGCGGCGATGGCCGCCTCGGCGATCACTGCATTACCGGACATGGATTCGATCTTCACTTCTTCTCCCTTTCCAACAGCCTGCCCCACTCCTCATCGACTCGTTGCTGGATGTGTGCGAGCATGTGCTCGTTGCCTGCTTTGAACAAGTGGCCGAAGCGTCCCTGCCGTTTGAGATATTCCACCACCGGCTTCTTTACGTTGGGGCGGAAGGTGAGCCGGAACTTGCCATTCTCGATTTCGAACAACGGCCAGAAGCACGTTTCCACTCCGAGACGGGCCAGCACTTGCGACTCTTCCGGCTCCGACTTCCATCCCAATGGGCACACCGACAACACGTTGATGAATGCCGGGCCTTTTGCCTCCAACGCCTTGCTCACTTTGCGCGTGAAGTCCATGTAATAGCCGGGAGAGGCGGTCGCCACGTAGGGAATGTTGTGGGCGGCGGCAATGGCCGTGAGGTCTTTGCGTTCTTCTTGCTTGCCCTGAATCATCACGCCCGCCGGGCTGGTGGTGGTGTTCGCGCCGAAGGGCGAAGCCGACGAGCGTTGAATGCCCGTGTTCATGTATGCGCCGTTGTCGTAGCAAATGTAGAGGAAGTCGTGGCCGCGCTCCAACGCGCCGGAGAGCGATTGCAGGCCGATGTCATACGTGCCGCCGTCGCCGCCGAGAGCGATGAATTTGATGGGCTTGTCATTCTTTCGCGCCGGCAAGTCGCCGCGGCGCTTCATGGATTTGTAGGCGGCCTCGACTCCGCTGATGGTGGCCGCCGCGTTCTCGAAGCCGTTGTGAATCCATGGCACGCGCCACGCGGTGTATGGGTACACGCTGGTGCACACTTCGACGCATCCCGTTGCGTTGGAGACGACGATGGGATAGTCGGTGGACATGAGCATTTGGCGGATGATCACGCCCGCGCCGCACCCGGTGCAGAGGCGGTGCCCCGGCGCGACCATTTCTCCCCGCGAAGTAATTTCAAGAAGGGCAGAGGATGGCATAGTTGGCCTTTATCGTTTGGCCGTTTCCAGCAGGAATGCTTCAAGCAGTGAATTGAACTGATCGGGTTGTTCCCAGTGAGGCGCGTGGCCTGCGTCACGGACAATTTGCACTGCGCCGCGCCATAAAGTCGGCATCTTCAGTGCGCTGATGTACGCCCCGTTGACAAGCTGCTCGTGTTCGCCATGAAGGACGGCCAGCGGCGCGGAGAGGTTAGCGACAATCGCAATCTCGTCCGTGTAACCATCGGGGCGAATGCTCGCGGCCATCTGCGCCCGCGCTTGCCCGTCGGTGCGGCGAATGTCGTCCAAAAAGAAATCGGGAACGGGCGAACCCGGCTTGAACATCGCCGCCGCGAAACCAGCCGCCTCATCTTCAGTCAAATCGGGCTTGAATGCAGCGCCCATCGCCGGGTTGGGCAGAAACGCTTCGGTCATTGCCGGAGGAAACGCCAGCGGCGGCGTGCCGAAGATCAGCCACCCGGCGGCCTTCGGCAGTTGGGCAGTGGCTTCCAGCGCAATGTGGCCTCCCAAACTCCAACCCACGAACACCGCTTCGGTGAGGTTCAGTTGTTTGGCAACTTCCGCCACGACGCGGGCATAACCGGGCATCGAATAGGTAGCGGGATCAGAGGCGGGCGACGACTGCCCGTGTCCGGGCAGATCCATCGCTGCCAGCCGGAACTTTTCGCCCAGTGCGCCCTCCAACTGGCGCTGATACGAGCGGCTTGAACAGGAGTTTCCGTGAATGAGAAAAGCGGCAGGCTTCCCCCTGCCTTTGCTCTGATACACAGCGATTGAATCGGCGCCGACTTTCAATATGTCTGCTTGCATCATCTCCTCCTCGTGATAAGGAACTGAATCCCGTCTTACTCTCTCACTCCAACCAATCTGAATTTCACCGGTCGGTCGCTATCGAGTTCATCGTATATCTCGCGTATCTCATCCCGCGCCACCGCTCGCCCGCCCAATCCGAACACGCGGCTGACGACTTTGGGCGCGCCGCACTCGGCGTTGCGCAAAGCAGATTGCACTTCGGTGAAGAGGGGGCCGCCTTCCGCGCCGAACGACAGCGCGCGATCCATCACCGCCACCGCGCGCAGGCCTTTCAGCGCGTCCACCAATTCTTGCGCGGGGAACGGGCGGAAGACTCGCGGGCGAAGCAGGCCCACTTTACGGCCCTCGGCGCGCAGGGTGTCCACCATTTCTTTGACGATGCCCGCCGTCGAAGAGAGCACCACGATGGCGGTCTCGGCGTCCTCCATGCAGTATGTGTCTATCATTCCGTATGAACGCCCGAACCGCTCGCCGAACTCTTTATCGATCTCGCAGATGACGCGGGCGGCGTTTTGCATGGCGAGCACTTGCTGATACTTGTGCTCGGTGTACGAGTCGGGCAGATCGTTGGGGCCGTAGGTGATCGGGTTGTCCACGTCGAGCAACGAATAGCGAGCGTGATACGCGCCGACGAAGTCGCGCGCTTCGGCGTCGCCGAGCAGTTCCACGTTTTCGCTGGTGTGGGTGGTGAGGAATCCATCCATGCAAGTCATCACCGGCAGAAGCACATCGGGATGCTCGGCGATGCGAACGGCCTGCAGTATATTGTCGTAGGCTTCCTGCGCGGTCTCGGCGTAAATCTGAATCCAGCCCGAGTCGCGCGCGCCCATCGAATCGGAATGATCGCAGTGAATGTTCAGCGGGCCGGAGAGGGCGCGGTTGCCCACCGCCATCACTACCGGCAAACGCAAGCCGGAAGCGATGTACAACACTTCCCACATCAGCGCGAGGCCGTTGGCCGAGGTGGCGGTGATCACGCGCGCGCCCGCCGCGCTGGCGCCCACGCAGGCGCTCATCGCCGAATGCTCCGACTCGCACGGCACGAGTTCGGTCTCCATCAGCCCATCGGCCACGAACTGCGCCACCTCTTGCATGATCTGAGTCGTGGGCGTGATGGGGTACGCCGCGCACACATGCGGATTGATCTGCCGGATGGCTTGGGCGACGGCGATGTTGCCGGTGAGCGCTTTGGCGCTCCGCATCGCCGCGCGCGGAGCGACACGGGTTTCAGGGGGTGCGGTCACCACATCGAGCATCGGTTTGTCCTTCGTTTTTCGTCTTGCTGTTTTCGTCGTCACAGCGTGGCCCCGAATTGCGATTCAGCCACCATCGTAATCGCCTTCACCATCGGCGGGCACTCCTGCGCGCACATGCCACAGCCTTTGCAGTGCTCGTAATCGAAGCCCACCATTTTGCCGCCGTTGATGAGGATAGCCGAATCGGGGCAGGAGATCCAACAATGCAAACAGTGAACGCACGCTTTGAGATTCAGCAGCGGGCGTTTGCCGCCTCCGCGCCACTCGCCAGTGAGGTAGGCCACCGACGTTCCGCCTTCGGGGATCACACCGCCGAGAGGGAACGACTTCCATCCGCCGCGCTTCACGTCAATCATGGTTGTTCTCCTTCGTAGGCTCCCGCATCGCACACTGCGCTGGCATCGGCGAGTCGGGGCGCGCCCAAAATATCCACAGGCGGGCAGAGGCTGTTATCGCCCGCGTCAATGGCCGGACTGCCGGAGCCGGGACTCATTCCGAACTCCATTCCCGACAGGGGACCGACGAGCAACGGGTCGGCGCACACATCATGCGCGCCCGATGCGGTGAATTCGCCCGTCGCGCCACACTCGATGTTCTTCGTGTTGTGAACGATGTTGTAATCCGAATCGAGTTTGAGAGTTCCACAACCTTCTTAATAAAACAAAAAGGTGATGTCCGACGGATCGAAAAAGTCCGAGTCCCCCAGAAAGATAGTGTTGCGCGCCGCGATGGCCTCCGAGCCGTTGCATTGAAAACCCTCGCGTGGGCCCGCTCCCACCAAACCATCCCCCCGTCCGTAAATGGTGGAGTTCACAATGGAGGCCGCCTCGCCGCCAGTGAAGACGATGGTCGGCGTGTTGCCGAGCGCGCGGCAGTGATCCACCCAATACGTGAATGGCTGATCCTCGAAGAAAGCGCAGTTGCCCACCAGCACACTGTTGGTGATCGTCATTCCGCCGCTCACTTTGATCTGATTGCCCGCGTTGCCCTCGGCGCGCACGCGGCTGAGGGTGACGCTTCCGCCCAATGTGTGATACAGAAGGTCCAATCCGTCGGATGTGTTGTGAAGGAAAGCCGAGTCTTCGATGATCCAATCGCCGGCCGTCTCGCCCGTGCCCACGCCGTCACCGTATCCTCCGGCCTCTTGCCCCCAACAGCCCGTCGGCTCGCCTTGGGGATACGTTTCGCCGCACCCATTCCACCCGACAACCCAGCGGCGGAAGATCAGCGTGCCGGTGTTCGAATCGGGGCCGTCGTCCCACAAATCGCCATCCCAACCCACCGATCCATTTCCGGCAATGCGCACGTTCTCCACCGTCCAATCCTTCAATCGCCCGGCGTGGACTCCGCCGGAGGCGAGGCCGTGAATGTTGAGGTCGCGCAGATGCACGTTGGCCGAATCTTCGGCATGCAAGCCATACGCCGCCCAATCGCCGTACGGCGGCGTGTCGCGTTCGCAAGCCAAGCCGCCCGTATGATTCTCGACACACGGCGAGCGATCGGTGATCTCGAAACACGACATTTCGACGTTGCTCGCGTCGGTGAGATTGACGATGAACCACGGCCTCCCCGATCCCCACAGCTCGGGCGGGGCGCCGCATTCCGAATCCCAACCGGCGCCGAGAATGCGCGTGGGGTGATCGGAGTCGGGACCGGCGGGGATGGGCGGCATGAGGCAATCGAACGATCCACCTTCATCGCAGTTTTCTGATCCGGGCGCGCCGAATCCCATTTTGTATTCGCCGCTGGCAACGATAAGCGTGTCGCCGCCGGCCATGCGCGGCGTGCCGCCGGGCGGCAGTGCGCGAAAGGGATGATCCCACGCGCACGCTTGGCTCGTTCCACTACCGGCGTACGGCGCATCGGCGAGGCCGGTGCATTGCTCATCACTGCCTCCATCGGGGCGAACGTAATACACAATGCCGGATAATGGTGGCCGGGTCAGTATCGGTGTCGGCTCGGGCGCGGGGTGAGTCGGCGCCGCAGTATCGACGGACGGGATCGCGGTGTCCGTTGCAATCGGAGTCGCCGGAGCGGTTCCGGATCCAAAGTTGCAAGCGAGTATCGCCATCATCAACGGCAACGTGAGTCGCAACAGCGTTTGCCGAAACATGGCTCAGCCCTTCACTTCCTCGAACGCTCGCCGAATGGCTTCGAGATTTCCCTCGACTACTTGCCGTTTGAACTTGTTGCCGAAACTCTTTTCAGTTTCGTTGAGGAGCGTGTCCAGTTGTATGACGCCCGTCACTTTTGCCACCGCGCCGAGCATGGGCGTGTTGGGCTTGCGCAAGCCAATGGTGTCCTGCGCGATGCGCGAAGCGTCCACCGTGTACACTGCCCCCTTCACGCCCAACACTTTCTTCGCTTCCTCGGGCGACTTGGCCGAGTTGACGATGAACACCGAGTCGTCTTCCGCGCCCTCGATCACTTCTGCTCCGGCAAGCGACGGGTCCACGATAATAATCACCTTCGGGTGTTCGACGATGCCGCGCGCGCGGATCGGCTCATCGGAGATGCGATTGTAGGCTCGGATGGGCGCGCCCATCCGCTCCGGCCCGTAATCGGGAAAAGCCTGAATGTGTTTGCCTTCGGCAATGGCGGCGTCGGCCAGCGCCTTTGCGGCGGTCACTGCGCCCTGCCCGGCTCGCGCGTGCCAGCGAATCTCAAACATGGATCACCTCACACGACGACCGCGGTCACGCGGATGCAAAAATCGGGGCAGGCATCTTCGCATTGCGCGCAGCCGGTGCACATATCGGGGTTTGCCACCCGCGCCACTTTCCCGGCCAGCCGCGAGATGTCGGCAGTCATTTGCAGCACGTGCTGAGGGCAGGCGTTGACGCACAGCTCACAGCCCGTGCATAACGATTGAATGATTCGCACTGGCGGCTCCATACCGACTCCTTTTGCCAACTGCTTCCATCGCGCGCGCTCGGCGAGGACGCTGATGAACGCCGATCTATTTTGACCTCCAGTATCAGCGTTCATCAGTCATTTCAGCGTTGTCTGCGTTCCCATCACCCGTCAACTTATTCGGCTTCCCTCTTGCCTGCGTTCTCGCGGATAAACGCGGCAATATCGTCGAAGCGGCTGCTGCTGGGGAATACGGCGGCCACGCCCAATTCTTTCAGCGGCGCGAAGTCGCGTTCCGGAATGTTGCCGCCGATGAGCACCAGCACATCGTCCATCTTGGCCGCGCGCAATTGCGCCATCAACTTCTTCGAGATCGGCAGATGTGCGCCGGAGAGCACCGAGAGGCCGATCACATCCACATCTTCCTGTATGGCCGCCTCGACGATCTGCTCCACCGTTTGATGCAGGCCGCTGTAAATGACCTCGAACCCGGCATCGCGCAGGGCGAGCGCCACCACTTTGGCGCCGCGATCGTGGCCGTCGAGGCCCGGTTTAGAGACGAGAACACGGATACGGCTCATAATTCCAAACTCCAAAACTCAAACTCCCAACTCTACCCGCGAAAGTGTCGGCCCAATTCCGAAGCATAGGTTGAGCCGACTTTGTCGGCGTTCTGCGCCAGCCACTCGGTCAGTTTCGTCTTTCCCGTCGGCGGCCTCTTCGAGACGAGCAGGCCGGCCATCAGCCCGTCCACTTCCTCTTTCGTCAGCACCACGTCACTCACAAACAGCCCGATCACTTGCGAGGCGAGCAGGGCCAAGCCCGGCGGCATGTGCAGAATCGCCACATTGCGTTTGATGGAGCGAGCGATGATCCGCACCAGTTCGTCGAAGGTGAAAATCTCCGGGCCGACGGCGTCAACGTGCATGTTCTCGGTTCGGCTTCCAGCGTCCACCATGAGGTCGGCCATATCGTCTATGAAGATCGGCTGAATGCCGTAATCGCCTTTGCCCGGCACGCCGAAGGCCGGGAAGCGGCGCGCGATCCAGGCGATGTTGTTTATCAGCACGTCATGCAAACTGTAAATCACTGTCGGGCACACAATGGCATGCGATAGCTTCGACTCGCGGATGAACTGCTCCAACTTCCCTTTGCCGCTGTAATATGGCAACGGCGAATTGGGGTCGGCGTTGGCGATGCTCACATGCACCAAGCGCGAAACGCCGGCCGCCTCCGCCGCGCGCACCAGCGTCTTCGTGTTTTCCACTGCCTGATCGAAACTCGTCGCGCCGTGAGTGAAGCGCACCCAATAGGTGTTGTACACCACCGATGCGCCTTCGAGACTCTTGGCCAGCGCCTCCGGCTTGTCGAAGTCGAACGGCAGGGCGACGACTCGGCCCGCAAACGGATTCGGGCGATCTGGATGGCCGGTCAGAGTCTTGACCGCGATCCCTTTCGCCAACAACCGCTCAGTGATATAGCGCCCGGTGTAACTGAATGCGCCCGTGACAACATGAGTCTCGCTCACACCAATTCTCCGCTCTCTAATTCACTTTGACGACTAATGCCGCCGCCGTGTCGCCGGCCGCACAACCGGTGAACAGCCCATAGCCGCCGCCGAGCAAAACCAGCTCTTCGATCAGTTCAATCGTCAATCGCATT
>VGOW01000033.1 GCA_016875735.1 Chloroflexota bacterium
ATTGATTTGGCTGACCAGAAGATACTGGCAATAGTCCAAGCGGGTGACGTTTTGAGTTTTGGGTCGCATACTCCCAAACTTATCGGCTTTTTGCCTGTTCGTCAAACACTCAGTTTTGCGTAAGTCCTAAAAAACAGCTACCGCGCCATTCTGCGTTTGATGGCAATGACCTCGTCCACCGATAGATCGGGCAGATCGGTGGCGGCCTCGATGTTCAACGCCCGGCGCTGGGCCTCGCGCCACCGCGCCAATCGATCTTTCACCGCCGCCTCGTATCCCTCCTCCGACGGATTGTAAAAATACGTGCCGAGCAGCGCGGTGGGCAAATACTGCTGGCCCACATGATGGCCTTCGCGTTCGTGAGGGTAAACGTACCCCTGTCCGTGTCCGAGTCCCTTCGCGTCGCGATTTGAATCCTGCAAGTGGCGCGGCACGTCCACTTTGCCTTCCTTCGCAATTTTGTCGTAGGCTTTGAAGTATGCGCCGGTGCTGTTGCTCTTCGGCGCGGTGGCGAGATACAGGGTGGCTTCCACAATGGGGAAGACGCCTTCGGGCATCCCCACATATTCGAACGCCTGCGCCGCCGCGTTGGCCACCACCAGCCCCATCGGGTCGCCCAGCCCAATATCCTCTCCGGCCAAAATCAACAGCCGCCGCAAAATGAAGCGCGGGCTTTCTCCGGCATACAGCATCTTCGCCAGCCAATACAGCGCGGCGTCGGGATCACTCCCGCGCACGCTTTTGATGAAGGCGCTGATCGTGTCGTAATGCGCGTCGCCGTCTTTGTCGTAAAGCACGGCGCGGCGTTGAATCGATTCCTGCGCCACATCGAGCGTGACGCGGGTGACGCCGTCACCGTTTGGGGGCGTGGACTCGACGGCCAATTCGAGCGCGTTGAGCGCGTTGCGCGCGTCGCCCCCGGCAATGTTCACGAAATGATCGAGCGCGTCGTCGTCGATCTGCACTCTGCGTTGGCCGTACCCGCGCTCGGAGTCGGCGAGGGCGGCGCGCAGAATCGCTTTCACCGCCTCGTCGCTCAGCGCGCGCAGTTGAAAGACGCGCGAGCGCGAGACAAGCGCGGCGATCACTTCGAAGTATGGGTTCTCGGTGGTCGCGCCGATGAGGACGATGGCGCCGTCTTCGACGTGCGGCAGAAGCGCATCCTGTTGAGCCTTGTTCCAGCGGTGAACTTCATCCACGAACAGGGTGGTGCGGATTCCGTTCAACTTGCGCCGCTCTTTGGCTTCGGCGATCACCGTTCGCAGTTCGGCCACACCGGCCAGCACGGCGCTGATGTTGGCGAAGTGAGAGCGGGTGGAATTGGCGATGATCTGAGCGAGGGTGGTTTTGCCCGTGCCGGGCGGCCCCCATAGCAGGATGGACGAAAAGAGTCGGTCGGCTTCGATGGCGCGGCGCAAGAGTCGCCCCGGCCCCACGATCTCCTCCTGCCCCACGAACTCATCGAGCGTGCGCGGGCGCATCCGCGCCGCGAGGGGGGCTTCGGTGGTCAGGCGGCGCGAGAGGGCGTGGTCGAAGAGGTCCATCATTCTTGCGGCGGCCACCAGCCCGCGCTTACCCACAATCGCCGGGCCACAACAATCTCAGGGTTGTTCAGTTGCAACGCAACAACAGTGGCTCGTCCTCGAGGCGTTTTGCCGATGATAAGCGTGCCATCGCTGTTCCACTCGAAATGTTCAACCCAGACATCCAGTCGAGGGTTGAACAAAGGGACAGTGTCTCCTATATCGGGGTCACGCGCAGAAGTTAAGGCGCCCTTGAAGCCATTGCAACGATTGCAGGCCAACCACAAGTTTTCTTCGACTGACAGGCCGCCTTCGGCAATCGGCACAAGGTGCTCGATTGTCATCGGCATTCCAGCCAGTTCCTCACTTCGCAGACAATAACCGCAACGATAGCGGGCCTGCTCGGCCACTTTTTGGCGCAGGGCTTCGGGAACGCGAGCAGAGGCCATCAAGCAGCCAGGCTAAGTTGGTGCAGTTCGGCAGGGGTCGGGATTCGCAAGCCGCGAAAACGGAGCAGCACCGCCGCGCGCGCTTTGCGGAGCGTGATGAGATCAGCGGATTCTTGCAGAGCAGCCAACTGATTATGCTCTGGCTCATTTAATTGTCCCGTTTTGTTTTTGTCGAGCAGGGTTTCAAGCGCACTTTGTCTATCGGCTGGCATTCTTTCCAGCATAACCCGCCAGAGCGCCTCATCGCTGAGAGCCTCGAGGGACACGAGTTCGGCTTGTGTATCGGCGGACAAGCCTTCCAGTGAAGGCAGGGATGTTTGCAGTGCAGTCAGGACAACGGCTTCGAGCGGCTGATTAGTGGCCTGAGCGGCGCGGCGGATTGGCTCATACAAAGTATCAGGAATCTGGATGGTAACTGTTTGAGTCATGCGGCGGCATCCTTTCCTGCGAAGAGTATAACACGGGCAAGATGAGTTTGGCCGCGAACGGCTGACCGTTCATCGCGCTTTTCCCGCATCAACGCCTTCAACAACCCGCGCCCTTTGTATTTCCCTCGCAGGCGGTGAATGTATCCGCGCGTGATAGGAGTCAAGACGATACGGCCTGCTTGCTCATCGATCTCAAAGTGAATGCGCACGCCAGCCTCCATGCCCAGCCTGCGGCCGGATCGAGATCGACTCGCTGGTAGGAGACGCCAAAGGCGTTGGCTCCAGCGGGCTGACCGGCCAGATCGTAGTTGACCAACACGCCGCGGTTGGAGAAGAAGTTGCGGAAATCAATGACCGGCCCCTGCAGGTTGTGGGTGCGCGCCCCCACCCATTCGACCGAAACAACTTTCTTGCCCGCGCGCTCGGCGGCCTGATGAAGGGTATCGGCCTGCAGAATGGATGCGCCCAGGCTTGTGCGATTGTTGAAGTTGGATTCGCCAGTGCGATGGAAGGTGTTGTTGGTGGAGCCGTGTTCGCCGGGCCACGTGCCGGTGGCCAGCGTGTACCAGCCCACGCCCGTGTTGGGCGGGAAGCCCTGCAGGAGGCCGTTATCGCCGTGGACGCCGTCGTGCACGAGTTCGGCATAAGTGGGCATAAGGCCTTCATCGGCATAACGCTCCATGAGGTCGGGCCTCATGCCGTCGGAGACGAAGAAAATGACTTTGCTCACCGGCAGTTTGTCATCCTTCACCGCAACCGACTCACGAGGAGCCGCCGTAGCTGGAACATAGGCAATCCCCAATACAACCGCAAGTATCACAACAGCATTCAATAGTTTGATCTTCATAATCCTCCTCCATTGTGCTATCAGCGATAAGCGACTGGGTGCGCAAATCACACTCAATCGCCTATTACTAACGGTTCCATTCCCCGGGATAATCTGAAGTCAACGAGCAACAAACTGCACAAGGTCTATGCGGGTTAGGCGTGTGGGCGAACGCTCACCTCCTTCACAAGCAATAGTCATAAACTGCCAATGTCGGGGTGATTTAGTCCAGTTATGTCACAAATGCTCTTCCTTCGCGCATTTTCAACGTTTCTTCGCGTAAGTCTGGATCAAGTGAAGATGGAATTCGCAGGGCAGTGCGGTTATGGCGTAACGTCGAATGTGGCAAGCCAATCCAGATCGTCGGCGCGATCCACGCGGTACACGCCGCCGGTACCGGCGCAGTTGCCGTTGATGCCGAAGGAAGTGACGCCGCCAACCACGTTGGAATTACCAATGAAGTTCGGGCCGCCCGAATCGCCAAAACAGGTGCCGCCGGTGTTGGCGTTATTGGACAGCAACAGCGAGAAGTCGCCGGTGAAGCCGGTGTTGATTTGGAGCAAATGAGGGTAGGCTACCATGCGCTCACGAATGGCAACGGTCTTCCATGACGCTGCATCGGGGAAACTCTTTTGGAGGCCATAACCAACAGCGGTAAAGGTTACATCCTGCTGTCCGCGTTTGTTCTTTAACTTGTCCAATTGATCCGTGGCCGTTGCCATCCAGCTCGCCGTCGGTGACGGCGCCGGCCGAGGTGATGGTGATCGCCAGCATCACCATCGCGGCGATCAGAGCATAGAGTAGTTTTTTGTTCATTTCCTTTTCTCCCGTGTTGAGAGTCTCCTCGTTGGTTGGATAGGTGCTAGAAATTGCTAAAACAATCGATCCGTTGATGCCGAGCAACACGTTCAGTCTTGAGGTATCACCTCCTTTGGGTGTACGCCGACTCGAGAGATAAACAACAGGGTGCCGCCCTCGATAACGCTGCCTCCTTGGCGCTTTCTCGATGAAAGCAGACATTGGTTTTGTAAAATCTGTTCGGGAAGACCAGTAAACCCACCCACTCCGATCCTAAATACCGTCGCTGGTTTGGAAAAGTTACAGGTTGTTGGCGTTAGTTGGCAATGATTTTCATCGACGCATTTGCCGATTCACGGCACTTTCGCCAAAATATCAAGAATCACACAATCAGTGCAGATAACCACAGATTTCCAACAAAGGAGCGTCTTTATGGGCGTCAAATTGCGAGACGGAGAGAAACTGCTTTACGACAAAGAGCGCGTGGATTTTGCGGTGTATAAATCTGCCCCGGCCATCCATGCGGCGGGTTCGGTGCCCGGCCTCCACAGCATCAAACTGTACATCACCGACCGCCGGGTGATCGTTCAAGGGGCAATACTGGGCGGCGTCCAGATCGCCGAGTTCGATTTGTGGTACCCGGGCAAAGTCGGGTCGCCGGAAGAAGACATGCTGGAAAAAGTGACCGCCGGATCGGGCAAGCCGGGCGGCCCATACGTTCACCTGATCGCCCGGGCCAATGAACACGGCCCACTTCGATCCGATGTCGCCGAGTTGTACATTTACACCGAGGATGCCAGGCGAATCGTGGAATTGCTCGAACTCAACCTCGCGCCGCCGCCCACCGAGTGGCGGTAAGCCGCTCACCGCCCTCAGCCAGCCATCGGCGACTTCGATTGCCGGTGGCTTTTTTATTGCCGGGGGTTTGGCACACCTCATCAGATCAGGTACAATGCCGCCTCCTGATTATGTGAGGAATCTCCCCATGCCACCCTCCACCCGCTCCATGCTGGATCGCGAATTCAGCGCTATTCAACACAACATCCTCCGACTCGGCAGTTTGGTTGACTCTGCCATCGCCCGCTCGATACAAGCGCTCAAAGAACAGGATGTGGAATTGTCGAAGCAGATCGTCATTGACGATCAGGCCATCAACGATCTGCGATTCACCATCGAAGAGGAATGCCTTGCCCTCATCGCCACCCAACAGCCGATGGCCAGCGATCTTCGCGCCGTGATCTCGGCCATGAATATCGTGAATGATATGGAGCGCATGGGCGATCACGCCACGGGCATCGCCAAAACGGTGATCCGCATGGGCGGCGAGCCTCTGCTCAAACCGCTGGTCGATATTCCGCGCATGGCCGATCTGGCTCGCGGGATGCTGAAGAAGTCGCTCGACGCTTTTCTCGCCCGCGATGCCGAGTCGGCCCGCGCGGTCGCCGATCAAGACGACGAGATCGATCACCTCTACAATCAAATCTTCCGCGAACTACTCTCATTCATGATCGAAGACCCGGCCACCACCACGCGCGGCACCTATTTGCTGTGGGCGGCTCACAACCTCGAGCGCATCGGCGACCGGGCGACCAACATCGCCGAGCGGGTGATCTTCATGACCACCGGCACAATGAAAGAGTTGAACAAATAGAGCCTATCTCTACCTCTTTCCAGGTGGCCGTCACCTTCTAACAGGATGCGGTTGACCAAAACAGCGCAAGGCAACCTTGTGACATTTTGCAATTGACGCCCTCTCTTTCCCCGCGTTATAATCTTGGCAACCAAATATAAAACCTTCGGGGCAGGGTGCAAATCCCGATCGGCGGTATATCGGCCACACGCTGAAAACGTTTCCCATCAGGCGACAGCGTCACGATGAGCCCGCGAGCCGGTTTCCCAATTAGCACGATCCGGTGAAATTCCGGAGCCGACAGTAATTCGCATCTCGTAGGGGCAGGCCTTGCGCTTGCCCATTGAATGCGATAAGTCTGGATGAAAGAAGGTAGCATCAGTTCGCAGTGGCGCGGGCTGTGCTGTATGTTTGCGCGTCCCCGAGGGCCGCGGGCCTTTGCCCGCCGTCGTCGGGGTTTTTAATTTTCGCGCATCGAGCATGGGCGGGCGGTTTCGATCCGCGCCTTTGCCTCGCCGTGCCCCGCAGGTGAACGAGACTGCAAGGCATTTTTTATGGCTGTCGCAAACCCGCTCAACACACCTATTCCTTCGGAGCCAAACTTCAAGCCGCGCTCTCTGCGCGCGCACCGGCTGTTGTTGCTGCCCGTATCGCTGGCAGTGATGCTGTTGGTTTGGCAGAGCGCAATTTGGATCAACGGCTTCCCGGCTTTCATTCTTCCGCCGCCCGCCCGCGTGTGGCAACGAATGATCATCGCCCTGAGCGATGGAACTTTGCTCCGGCACACGGCCATCACCCTCAGCGAATCGCTGGGCGGGCTGGCCGTGGGGCTAGCCGTGGCCGCGGCGCTGGGTTACCTCCTGGCCCGCTCGCGCACGGTCGAGCGGCTTCTCGCCCCGTACATTGTCGCTTCGCAATCCGTCCCCGTTGTCGCCATTGCGCCTCTGCTCATCATTTGGTTCGGCTCCGGCCTCACCTCCAAAGTTCTCATCTGCGCCCTCATCGTGTTCTTCCCCGTGCTCATCAACGTCATCGTTGGCGTGCGCTCGGTGGAGCCCGACCTGCGCGATCTCATGCGCACCCTGCGCGCCAATCGCTGGCAGCTCTTCTTTCATCTCGAACTGCCGGCGGCCATGCCCATGCTCTTGGGCGGGTTGAAGATCGGCGCGACCCTCTCGGTGATCGGCGCGGTGGTGGGCGAGTTCGTCGGCCCCAACAACGGGCTCGGTTCCCTCATCACCGCCGCCCGCAACCAGTTCGACACCGCCCTCGTCTTCGTCGCCGTCATCGCCCTCATCGCCATCGCCATGGGAATGTATGGAACGGTGGCGCTGCTGGAAAAGATACTGCTTGCATGGAAAGACTAACTTTTGGAGACAAACCGATGCGAAAACTTCTTACCCTCATCTTCACCGCCGCCCTCGCCGTTGCCTGCGCCGGGAGTCCGACTCCGGCCCCCACCGCCGCGCCGCTCACACACGTCAAACTGGCGATGGGCTACATTCCCGATATTCAGTTCGCGCCGTTTTATGTGGCGGAGGCGAAAGGTTACTTTGCGGAACAGGGCATCGAGATCGAATTTGTGACCATGTTCGAGAATGACGCCGTTCCGCTGGTGGGCGCCAACGAGCTGCAGTTTGCCAACGTGAGCGCCGAGCAGATCATTCAAGCGCGGGCGCAGGGCCTGCCGGTGGTGTACGTGATGAAGTGGTGGGAGCAGTATCCGGTCGCCATCGCCTCGAAAGCCGAACTTGGAATCAAAACGCCCGCGGATCTCGCCGGGCGCAAAGTGGGACTGCCCGGCCTCTACGGCGCATCGTACATCGGCTGGCAGGCATTGCTCAACGCCGAGGGCCTGCCCGACGACGCCGCCCAACTCGAATCCATCGGCTTCACTCAAGCCGAAGCGATCTCTGCCGGAACGGTGGACGCGGCGGTGGTGTACGCCAACAATGAGCCGGTGAAACTCGCCGCCGCAGGCGAGCAATTAAATGTGATCGTCGTCGCCGACTACGCGCAGTTGGCGAGCAACGGCCTCGTCACCAATGAGCAAACGATCAAATTTCATCCCGAACTGGTGAAGGGCATGATCACCGCCGCGCTCAAAGGGCTGGCCGACACCATCGCCAACCCCGATGAGGCCGTTCAACTTTCGCTCAAGCACATCGACCCCGCGCCCGACGCGGCCATCGCTCGCAAAGTGCTCGATGCCTCCATCGAAATGTGGAAGACGGATTCCCCCGGCGTTTCCGATAAAGCGCGGTGGGAGGTCACACACGCTGTTCTGCTCGACATGGGATTGATCACCTCGCCGATTGATCTTGAGCAAGCGTTTACGAATGAGTTTGTGAAACCGTAAAGCGTGAAGCGGGGGCGTGAAGCGATCCCGCCTCACGCTCCACGCCTCACGCTCCACGCCAATGACTCCCGTCCTCTCCATTCAACACGCCAGCCTTGTGTACCCCAACGGCAATGGCGGGTTGCTTGCCCTCGACAACCTTTCGTTCGACGTTGCGCCCGGCGAATTCGTGTGCGTCATCGGGCCGTCGGGCTGTGGCAAGAGCAGCATGCTCAAACTTTTTTCGGGCCTGCGCCGCCCCACCGAAGGACAGATCATCTTCGAGGGCGAGCCGCTCGTTCATCCCCGGCGGCGCATCGGTGTGGTGTTCCAAAAAGCCAACCTCATGCCGTGGCGCACCGTTCTGCAAAACATCACCCTGCCGCTCGAACTCGAGCGCGTGCCGGGCGAAGCCGCCATGAGCCGCGCCCGCGAATTGGTGGAACTGGTGGGCCTCGCCGGATTCGAAAACGCGCGCCCGCGCGATCTGTCCGGCGGAATGGAACAGCGCGTCGCCATCGCCCGCGCCCTCGTCCACCGCCCCGACGTGCTTCTGCTCGACGAGCCTTTCGGCTCGCTCGACGCCCTCACCCGCGAGCGAATGCACCTCGAACTTCTGCGTATTTGGGATCGCTACCGCAAAACGGTGATCATGGTCACGCACTCGATCTCCGAAGCCATCCTGCTCGCCGACCGGGTCATCGTGCTCACCGCCCGCCCCGGCCGTCTCCGCGCCGATCTGCCCATTCGCCTTCCCCGCCCCCGCACACTCGAGCAAGTCTTCACCCCCGAATTCGGCGCGCTGGTCACCCAAGTGCGCGCGGCGATTGAATAGCGCCCCTTGAGCGCCCCCGGCTATCTGGCCCAATCGAGATTGCGGCCAATGAGCAATTCCATCATTTCTGCATGGTGCGTGTTTTTCATCGGCACGGCATGCGCGTCAAAACCGTGCGCCTGAGCAAGCGCGCGAACTTCCGGCGCGTCGTCGTAAGTCATCAAAAAATCGCCGGCAATTTTGCTGGCAATTCTGAATAACTCTTGATGGTCAAGTTCCGAGTGCAAATACAGACGGCTTCCGGCTCGTTTTCCCCCTGCCGTGTAAGGCGGATCGATAAAAAAATACCGTATCGGGTTGATACGCATGTTTACGCATCATCTTCATGCCGTCGCCGTGAACGAAGGCCATGTGGTCGCGGATTGTTCCAATATCAAGAATGCGTTTTTTTAGTGTGAGCGGATACCAGCGAGACTTAATGCCCTTTCCAGCTTCGCCATTCTTTACTTTTCCGGCTCCGGGCGCAAGAATCCCCCCTCGATTAACGCGATTCCTCAAAATCGTTTGAAAGGCTCTGTCTTGGATACTCCGGGCTGGCTCGGACAAAACGCTTTCGACATTTGCTGGCGTCATGCGAAAGGAAATGATACGGTTGGCGAGTTCAGCGCCGTGCTTGCCTAACACCGCCTGCCACACTGCCGCAACCTGCTCATCGAGCTCCACCATCGTGACATGATCGGCGAGCTTTTCGAAAGCCACCGTCAAACTCACAATTGCGCCGCCCGCAAACGGTTCGATAAATTCGCAGGGGCGGGCAGGGAGACTCGAAAGCCATTGGCGAATGTACGGCACTAGCCAAGTCTTGCCGCCGGGATAGCGAAACGGACTCCGCTGAGGCACGGAAGCAACATTGATGATGTGCCCCTTCAGGCGCGGCACCGGCAAGAGAGGAAGTTGGGCGCTTGCCATTATGATTCCAACAAGTCAGTAAGCGTAGGCGCGTCGGGCGGGTTGTTATCTTCCGACTTCTCGTCAAGCCTGCTTTGCAGATGTTCGATGAAGTTCTTTATCGGGCCGGGCTCGGGCATTGTAATCTTGTCCAACGCGGACTTGAACTGAGTGTAAACAGTCTTCGATAACGTCAAGTTATATCGTTGGCGGCTCGAGTCAAGTTGGAGATCATAAACGAGCCACGCGACATCGGCCCTGTCGCGCTTGACTTCGGGCAATTTAGGCAGGGTTTTGTAGAAGCCACTGTGCAGAGCAATCGCTTGCTTCTTGCCCCATGAATGCAATATGCCGCCCTTGTAGATCAATTGCGGCGCGAGTCGTTTTCGAGAAGAGGAGAGATAGTCGGCGCGCGGGTAAAGTTTGTTGCCCGACCAGTCGAAGCTGCCGATTTTCTCTGGGGTCTTCATGTAACGTTCAAACGGTTGGCGGATATTGCCGGAAATATACACCGCCTGAACTTCCAACGCGCCAAAATCAAGCAGACGGCCCCGGTCATCGTAGGAAACCAAAACCACGTCAATGTTGCCTGCCGATTTCCCATTTCGATCATCGAGTCGAACTTCGGTGAGCGTCGTCCAACGGCTGTCCTCGGAGAAGAAGAAGTCGGCGGCGTGTTCAGCAATGAGCCATTCTTGCCGAAAACGAACGGGGCACGTGATCGCCAATTCGTCGCCATCGTGAATAGAGCAAACACCCAATGGGTCGTTGGCCTTATCTTTTGTGCAAGAGGGGACACGATTGTTGTGTGGACAAAGCCTGCTTTTGCGGGCGCGTTTGGCTTCAGATGAAAAACTGTGGGGCGGAAATCCAAATACTTCGGCGAGCGGGTGCCTGGGCAGGGGCTGATTGTATACGGATTTTGAGAAATGATCGTGGATGGCGCTCTGGGATTTACGCTATAATCCCTCGCCAGCGTGAAAACGATTGTTGCGATTCTGCTGATCGCAGTGGCGATAACGGCCTGCGGTGGAACAGCTCTCCCAACCACGGCGGCCCCCGGCGGGGAGACGGCCTCCCCCACCTCGGCCCCGTCTCCCACTACCGAACCGAGTCCCACTCCCGTCCCGCTGGCCGCCGCCGTCAACGGCCAACCCATCCTGCTTTCCGATTACGAAATTGAAGTGGCGCGATACGAGGCCGGAGCGACCGGACTCGGACGCGATCTCACGCAGGAAGGCGATTACCGGGCGAAGGTACTCGAGGCGCTGATTAATGAAGCATTGATGTTGCAAGCGGCGCAGGCCGCCGGTGTGACAGTGGCCGACTCCGATGCGCAGACGTTGTATGACGAGATCGTGGCCGAGCGCGGCGGGCAGGCCGCCTTCGAAGCATGGCTGGCGGTGAACCTTTACACCCCCGAACAGTTCCGCGCCGAACTGCGCGACGGGATGATCGCCAATGCGATGCAATCGCAAGTGGCGGCCAGCGTGCCCCTCGACGCCGAGCAAACCCACGCCCGTCATATCCTGGTTGCGACAAAAGAAGAAGCCGATACAATTCTGGCTGAACTTTCGGCTGGCGCAGATTTTGCAACACTGGCGGTGAGCCGTTCGCTCGACGCCTCGCGCATCAACGGCGGCGACCTGGGCTGGTTTCCGGCTAGCGGCCTCACTCAGCCCGAAGTGGCGCAGGCGGCTTTTGCCCTGCAATCGGAGGAGATCAGCCCGCCGGTGCAGAGCGCGCTCGGCTTTCACATTGTGCAGACTCTGGAGCGCGGCGTGCGGCCCCTCTCGGCCAGCGCGCGGGCGCTGTTGCAAAAGCAGGCCGTCGAGGCGTGGAAAGCCGATCTGCGGAGCAAGGCCGCTATCGAAAGATTCGTGCCGTAGGAAGTGGAGCAAAACATGACTCAACGTGGACGTGGCTCAATCATCGTGAATTTGCTGACGCTGTTGGTGCTGTTCGCCACCTGCCTCATGTGCGCCTCCACCGCCATCCTCTTTGCCAATCCGTATATCGGACTCAATCCCTTTCCGCCGCCGACTCTTCCGCCCATCGCCGTGCTGGCCTCGCCCACTGCCACTTCGACCACCTCCCTGTTCCCCACCTTCCCTCCTGCGTGGACGGCGACTCGCGAACCCTCTGCCACTCGAACAGCCACCCTCACGCCACAACCCGGCGCCGTCGTCACCGAAACGCCCACGCCCGAAGCCGCCAGCGAGACTCCCACCGCCACCGCGACTCTCGACGAAACTCAGATCGCCGAACTCACGCAAGGAGTCACCACCAACACGCCCGAACCTACCAACACCTCTGCGCCCACCTTCACCCCCACCAAGACGCGCTCAGCCTTCCCCTTCACCGTGCAGGGCGGAGCGCCCACGCCCATCCAAAACTTCGCCAACTCTGCCGGGTGCAATTGGATGGGCGTCGCTGGGCAAGCCTTCAACCTCGAAGGCAACCCGATCATCGGCCTCATCGTGCATCTCGAAGGCGGCGGCATCAGCACCGACGCCATCACCGGAACCAAGACCGCTTACGGCGCGGGCGGCTACGAATTTTTCCTCAACGACCGCCCGGTGCTCACCCTCGGCGAATATCAGATTCAACTGCGCGATCAAAACGGCACCACGCCCCTCTCCGATGTGGTCGTGGTCAACACCTTCGCCGATTGCAGCAAGAACCTTCTGCTCGTCAACTTCGTGCAGAACCACTGAGCGAATGCGGAAGGATGAATGCAGAATGCGGAATACAGATTCGCAATTCATCATTCCGCATTCCACATTCCGCATTTCACAATGGGCACGCTTTACATCGTCGCCACTCCCATCGGCAACCTCGAGGACATCTCGGCCCGCGCCCTGCGCGTTCTGCGCGAAGCCAGCCTCATCGCCGCCGAAGACACGCGGCGCACCGCCAAACTCCTCTCGCACTTCGGCATCGCCACGCCCACCACCAGTTACTTCGAGCACAACAAACTGACGAAACTCGATTCGATCCTTGACCGATTGCAGGCGGGCGATGTGGCCCTCGTCTCCGATGGCGGCCTGCCCGGAGTCTCCGATCCGGGATACGAACTGATCCGGGAAGCGATCGCGCGCGGGGTAGCCGTCGTTCCCATCCCCGGCCCGTCGGCCATTCTCTCTGCCCTCGTCGTCTCCGGCCTGCCCACCGATTCGTTCGCCTTTCTCGGCTTCCTTCCGCGCAAAGCCAACGACCGCGCCGCTGTGCTCGCCGCCAACGCTTCCGATTCGCGCACGCTCATCTGCCTCGAAGCCCCGCACCGCTTGCTCGATTCGCTGGCCGACATCCGCCGCGAACTCGGCGACCGGCGCATGGCCGTGTGCCGCGAACTGACGAAGATGCACGAGGAAATCTTTCGCGGCACCGCCGCCGAAGCCATTGCCCATTTCAATCGAGGCGAGGTGCGCGGAGAGATCACGCTCGTTATCGAGGGGCGGCGCGATGAGCCGATCGCCGAGGCGTGGAATAATGCCCGCATTCGCGCCGCGCTGGCCGATCTCATCGCATTGGGCATCGAACGCAAAGAGGCGGCCAAACAGATCGCCGCGCAGAGCGGCTGGGATCGGCGCGAAGTCTATAAAATTGCAATCGACATATGAACCTCGACGACCTCTCTCGCTTTCAACAACTCGATCCACAAAACATGCTCGGCCACATCGACGGCCTGCCGACTCAAATCGAGGCCGCGTGGGCGCGCGCGCAAACCCTGCCCTTGCCCGATTTCAACGGCGTGACTCAAGTGGTGTTGTGCGGCATGGGCGGCTCGGCCATCGGCGGCTCGTTGCTCGCGGCGCTCACCGCCAGCGAATGCCGCGTGTCGCTCACCGTCTCGCGCGATTACGATCTCCCGGAGTGGGCGCGCGGCCCGCACACACTCGTCATCGGCTCGTCGCACTCCGGCAACACCGAAGAAACGATCTCGGCCTTCCGCCAAGCCATCGAGCGCAAAACGAAATTGATGGCGATCACTTCCGGCGGGCAAATTGCCGATCTGTGCCGGGGGGCGGGCGGCGCCGTTTGGGAGTTCGATTACAAATCCCAACCGCGCGCGGCCATCGGTTATTCGTTCACCCTGCCGCTGGCTCTGTTCTGCCGCGCAGGTTGGATCGCCGACAAATCGGCGGACGTGGCCGGAGCAGTGGCGGCGATGCGCGAACAGCAAAAGACTCTGCGCGCCGACTCGCCGGTGACGGGCAACCCGGCGAAACGGATGGCCGGGCAATTCATGGATCGATGCGCGTTGATCTTCGGGGCGGGGATGATGGGGACGGTGGCCCGGCGGTGGAAAGGGCAAATGAACGAAAACGCCAAAGCGTGGGCGCAATACGATGAACTGCCGGAGATGGATCACAACAGCGTCGTCGGAATTTCTAATCCCGAAGCGTTGATCGCCAAATATATGGTTGTGTTTTTGGAATCGGACTTCGATCACCCGCGCAACAAGATTCGCGCGTCGGCCACGCGCGAGTTGTTCCTCACCGCCGGTTTCAACACCGACGTGATTCGCGGCGTGGGGCCGTCGCCGTTGGCGCAACTGCTCACCTGCCTGCACTACGGCGATTACGTCAGCTATTATTTGGCGATGGCCTATGGCGAAGACCCGACACCGATTGGGCCGATCAACGTGCTGAAGGAACGACTCGCAAAAGCGTGAAGGGGTGAGAGGGTGAAGGGGTGGCCAGATGAGAAGATGAAGGGATGAGTGGATGACAAGGCGATGTTTTTTGATCGCTCTCTCATCTCGTCACCCTCTCATCTTGCCATCTTGTCAGCAACGCCCCGTTTCTTCAACTCCGCCAACGCGCCCGTCCACGGCTTGCCCACCGTGTTGCTTTTCGGCAGTTTCACCGTGTTGAGTTTGTTGGCGATCTCCGGCATGAGCAACGCCAACTCGCCCCAGTCGTTGAGCAGCGCCGCCTCGCGCACTTTCGCCGCCACCGTCTGCGACCAGGCCCACTGCATCCGAAACTGATCGGCTTTGACCCAATAATCGCGCTTCTCCCACGCCCGCACCGACTCATCCACCGTGTTGTGAATGACCGTGAGCGACAGCGAAAGAAAGGCAGCCATATCGCGGGCCTCGTCGTCGATCTGTTTTTTGGCGGCCAGCTCGCGGATGGTGATCATCACCGCTTTGATAAGTTGCGTGCGCTGCTTTCCGGCAGTGTCGGTTTTGATGAGGCGGCTCATTTGGCTCCTGTGCTATCAGCAATCAGCAATTAGCGGTCAGCGCTCAGCGGCTTGTTTCTCCGTTGAGTGCTGACCGCCTCTTTGTTTTTGGGTTGGCGCGATTTTCTCCGAAGGGTCGCAGTCTGTCAAGAGATTGCTGACGGCTATCTGCTAATCGCCAACTGCCAACCGCTACTTTCTCTGGAACACGAGCCGCACTGCTCCGGCATACGATTCATTTTCGACATCGGCGCAGGTGGGGGCGGCAATGCCGGTGACGGGCGGCGTGCGACTGCCCACTTGCGCGTTGTACATCACGCCCACCATCATCAGGAAATCACCGTAGCTCGAACTGATCTCCGGCTTGAGGCCGGTCACGAATCCATCTTCGCCCTCGCCCCACGTCACCGTCACGCGAACGCCGGGCAGGGGCGAGCCGTCGGCGTCGATCACATCGACGATGATGAGCGGCAGTCGCTCGGCATCGTTGCAATACGGTTCGCGGGTGATCAGTGTGTAATCGTACCCGGGCGTTGCGGTGGGTGTGAGGGTGGGGAACGTTGTGAGGCTGGGCGCGGCAAGAGGAGTGGGCGGCGGGGTGGATGTTTCGGTGGGAAGCGGAACGGGCGTGGAGGCCGGACTCTCGGAGGCGCTTGCCACTGGCTGGACGCCGCCACTCAAATCGGCGGCCAAGGCCGCCAAGGCCGAGGCGTCTTTTCCTTCGGCGGCCATTCTCTGCGCAAGGGCGGTGATCGTTTGAGTCGAATCGGGATCACGCAGAGCGGCGAGTCGCTCGCGAGCGCGGTCGAGGTTTCCGTCGGCTTGGTAGGCCGAGGCGACGAGGAGGAGATATTGCTCGCGGTAATCGGCGCGAAGCGAGGAAGGATCGGTGTCGGTGTATTTGACCGGGCTGATGGCCCAGCCGTAGAGGAGGCCGAGGGCGATGCCGAGAATGATTCCGAGAATGATGAGGGAGGGGCGGATCACGGGGATGGGTGGTTGGGTGGTTAGGTGGTTAGGTGGTTGGGTTTGAGGTTTGAGGTTTGAGGTTTGGAGTTTGGAGTTTGATGTTTGCGTTTACCGCGGCAGCGGTGGGGGGACTGCGCCGAGGGCGGCGGCGAGCGCGGAAAGAGCGCGGAGGTCGTCGAGCGCCGCGCCGCGCTGGATTTGGGCGGCGGCAAGATCGGCGACGTGCTGGCCGGGATCGACGAGGTTGAGGGTGGCGAGTCGGGCGCGGGCCAGATCGAGATCACCGTCGGTGCTATAGGCTTGGGCGATCATCACCACGTAATCGGCTTGGTAATCGGCGCGGAGAGAGTCGGGCGCGGTGTCGGTGTATTTCACCGGGTTGATCTGCCAGCTGTAGATCAGGCCGAGGGCAATGCCGAGGATGGCTCCGGCGATGAAGTTGAACAGCGCTGTGCGAGTCATTAAAGCAAACGGGGCGCTCTACCGCCCCGCGTTCCCCTCAGTGTGCATGATATAATCGCCTCGTTGTGTGCCGAAGGTGGGAGTTGAACCCACACACCCGTAAGGGCATCGCATTTTGAGTGCGACGTGTCTGCCATTCCACCACTTCGGCCAATGCGGAAAGTATAGGCGAGAGCGAGGGATCGGTCAAGGGAATCGCGAATGAAAACGCTGGATCAAAAACTGCTGGCCGAGGTGGTGCGGCGAATTGCGCAGGCAGTTAATCCGGAGAAGATCTACCTGTACGGCTCGCACGCTTACGGCACGCCACGCGAAGACAGCGATGTGGATTTGCTGGTGCTAGTGGAAAAGAGCGACTTGCCATCGTATGCGCGGGTGCGCGCGGCATACGGGGCTTTGCGGGGAATACTCATCCCGGCTGAAATCAAAATGGTCACGAAAGATGAATTCGAACGCCACCTCAAATGGGTGGTCTCCATAGAACGCGAGGCGGTGGAGAAAGGCAAGATCATCTATGAGCGCGCCAGAGGATGACACTCGACTCTGGCTCATCAAAGCCGCCAGCGATCTAATGGCGGCTCAACGGCTGATCGACATCGAACCGCTGATTTTGGATGCCGCTTGTTTCCACTGCCAACAAGCGGCTGAGAAGTCGCTCAAGGCGTTCTTGGTTCACAAATCCGTCCGCTTCGACAAGACACATAACCTTGCATATCTTTTGGGGCTTTGCGCCCCTCATGACCAACAATTCAACAGCCTGGTTGAACTTGGGGATCTGTTGACGCCTTATGCTGTGGAAGTGCGGTACCCGGGCGATGCGCTTGCCCCACCGCTTGAGGAAGCGCAAGAAGCGTTGAAGGCTGCAAATACCATTTGGGATTTTGTTTTGGCCCGCATCCCCTCAGAACATCATCCTTCAAGCAACCCGTCTTCATGAAACTCGGCATCATCGGCCTCCCCCAATCTGGAAAGACAACCATCTTCAATGCTCTCACTGGCGGCAGCAAGCCGGTGGGCCACATGGCCGGTGGCGGCCGCTTCGAAGTCAATCACGCCGTCGTCAACGTGCCCGATGAGCGCGTGGGCAAACTGTCGGCGATGTTCAACCCGAAGAAGACGATTTACGCGCAGGTCACGTACGCCGACATCGCCGGGCTCGAAGAGGGCGCGGGCAAGAGCGGCTTCAGCGGCCCACTGTTGAATCAGTTGGCGCAGATGGATGGATTCATTCACGTTGTCCGCGCCTTCGAGAATCCGAACGTTCCTCACCCCAGTGGCAGTGTCAACCCCTCCCGCGATGTGAACTCGGTGGAAACCGATCTGCTCCTGCAAGATTTGGTGGCGGTGGAGCGCAAACTAGAGCGCGTGAACGACGAACTACGCAAAGGCGGAGTGAAAGATAAGACCGCCGCTCAACGCGAACTGGCGCTCTTCCAACGATTGCACGAAACCCTCTCCGCCGAAACGCCTCTGCGCGAAATGGGACTGCCGCACGAAGATGAAAAGACTCTCTCATCATATGCCTTTCTGACTCGCAAGCCTCTGCTCACCGTGTTGAACATCGACGACGAGACCAAAGACGAGCCGACTCTGCCGGGATACCATCGGCCACACACAGGCGTGGTGGCCCTGCGCGGGCGGCTGGAGATGGAGATCGCTCAACTCTCCGCCGAAGATGCCGCCGCCTTCCTCGCCGATTACGGAATCTCGGAGCCGAGCCTGCGGCGCATGATCCGCCTCTCGTATGATCTGCTCGGCCTGCAATCGTTCTTCACCGTGGGCGAGGACGAAGTGCGAGCGTGGACGGTGAAGCGCGGAGCGGCCGCTCCCGACGCGGCGGGTGAAATCCACACCGACTTGCGCGAAGGGTTCATCCGCGCCGAAGTGTTCGGTTACGATGATTTGATGTCCGCCGGAAGCGTGGCCGAAGTGAAGCATCACGGCAAGTTCCGGCTCGAAGGCAAAGAGTACGTCGTGAAAGACGGCGATATACTCAACATACGGTTCAGCCCACCGGCGAAGAAGTAAACGTTGGTGATTGGTAATCGGTAATTGGTGATCAGTAATCCGTAGTCAGTCGTCAGTGATCAGTAGTCAGAGGAGTCTCCGGCCTCCAACTTCTGACTTCCGACTTCTGACTTCTCCCTCCCCATGCCCTATCAACAAACTCGTTGGAAACTCGATGCGCTCGTTCCCGCCGAGGAAGGCGCAAAAGAGAAAGCGCTGAAGACTCTCGAAAGCAAAATCAAAAAGGCCGAGCGCTGGCGCAAGCAACTCAAGCCTTCCATGCCGGTCAAAACATTTCTGACTGTGCTGAAGGATTTCGAGGCCATGAACGCCGAAAGCCACAGAATCGGCGCCTACGCTGCGCTCCTGTTCTACGCCGACACGCAGAATCAGGATGCGCTGGCGATGTTCGGCAAAGTTCAGCAGCTGTTGGCCGAAGCAGAGAATCGCACGCTGTTCTTCTCGCTGTGGTGGAAGTCGCTCAACGACAAACAGGCGGCCCGGCTCATCAAAGAGTCGGGCGACCTGCGCTATTGGCTGGAGAGCATTCGGCGCTTCAAGCCGCACACGCTCTCCGAGCCGGAAGAGAAAGTGATCAATCTCAAAGACACCACCGGCTTCCGCGCCCTCGACACGCTGTACGACATGATCACCAGCAAGCTCACCTTCACGCTCGAAGTGGACGGCGAGAAGAAAACGCTGACCGAAGACGCGCTGATGGTTTACGTGCGCGACCCGCGGCCCGAAGTGCGCGCGGCGGCTTATCAAGAACGCTTGCGGGTTTACGCCGAGAGCGCCACACTGCTTTCGCACATCTACGGCACGATGATGCGCGACTGGCGCAACGAGAACGTCACCCTGCGCAAATATACCAACCCCATCGCCGTCCGCAATCTCGGAAATGACCTGCCCGATAAAGTGGTGGACACCCTGCTCAACGTCATCCGCGACAACGCCGGAGTGTTCCAGCGCTACTTCAGACTCAAAGCCAAATGGATCGGCATGGGCAAACTACGGCGCTACGATATTTACGCGCCGCTCGCCGGAGCCGAGAAGCAGTACGACTACGACGCCGCCGTGAGCATGACGCTCGACGCCTTCAACTCATTCTCGCCGCGTGTGGGCGCGTTGGCCAAGCAGGTGTTCGACGACGGGCACGTGGACTCGGAAGTGCGGCAAGGCAAACGCGGCGGCGCATTTTGCTACAGCGTTCTGCCGGGGCAGTCGCCGTTTGTTCTGCTCAATTACAACGGGCGCGCGCGCGATGTGGCCACCATGGCGCACGAGATGGGGCACGCCATTCATGCCCTGCTCGCCGCCGATCACTCGGCGCTCACTTTTCACTCCGCCCTGCCGATGGCGGAGACCGCCTCCGTGTTCTCCGAAATGGCGCTGACCGAGAAACTGCTGGCGCAGGAAACCGATCGCGCCGTGCGCCGCGACTTGCTGGCGGCGGCGCTCGATGACGCTTACGCCACCGTGGGGCGGCAAGGCTTCTTTGCCCTGTGGGAAAAGGAAGCGCACGAGATGGTGAAGGCGGGCAAGACCGCCGACGAAATGGCGGCCCGTTATCTCGAAACACTCCACGAACAGTTCGGCGACGCAGTGGAAGTGAGCGAAGATTTCAAGTGGGAATGGATTCACATCCCGCACTTTTACGGCACGCCCTTCTACGTGTACGCCTATTCATTCGGCCAACTGCTGGTGCTGGCGCTTTACCAAATGTATCGAAGGGAAGGCGAAACGTTCAAGCCGAAGTATCTCAAAATTTTAGAATACGGCGGCTCGGAGTCGCCGATGCGGATTCTGAAAGAGGCCGGCATCGACATCGCCTCGGCCAAGTTCTGGCAGGGCGGCTTCGAGGTGATCCATGGAATGATTGATGAGTTAGAAAAAATGGAGGGGTAACTTCCAACCTCAAACTCCAAACTTCCAAGAGAGCCTCCAACGCATCGAAGGCTCTTTTTGGAATTCGAAGTTTGGAGTTCACCGCCCCACCGCCGCTTCCATGATCTGCTGAATGCGCGGAAGCATGGAAGCCGGATCGGGGTGCAGGCCTTCGATGAGCAGTGCGCTCTCGTACAGCTGATCGATGCACGCCGACACAAGGGACTCCGACTCCCCCGCGGCGGCCATCTCGGCCAATCGCCGGATGATCGCGTGGCGGCGATTGATCTCCAGCACACGCTTGGGTGTCTCCGCCTCTTTGCCCAGCAATCGGCGAATGCGATCCATCTCCGCGCCGCTCGCGCCGTCGGGGGCCACCAACCGCGCCGGGCTGTCCACCAGCCGCTCCGAATCGCGCACATCGGCCACCCTCTCGCCCAACTGCGATTTGAATCGCGCAATCAATCCATCGAACTCGCCCGATGGAGTCTCCGCCTCCGCCGCTTTTGAGTCATCTTTTGGAAGATCGAGCGCCGGGTCGTCCGCGTTTTGTAGCTTGAACCCTTCGTACTCGCGCAAGCCTTGCACCATAAAACTGTCGAGCGGATCGGTGAGATACAGCACTTCGAGATTATGCTTGCGGAAGGAATCGAGGTGAGGACTGATGGAGGCCGATTTGGCGCTGTTGGCCAAAAGATAGTAAATGGATTTCTGACTCGGCTGAACGCGGCCAACGTAGTCCGTCAGCGGCGCCATTTCGCCCTCGCCCGTCCGCGAGGTGTGGAAGCGGAGCAGTGGATACAACTTCTCGCGCCCGGCGTGATCGAGCGCCACGCCTTCTTTGACATACGCCCCGAACTGCTTCCAAAACTCGGCGTACTTCTCTTTGTCGTCGGCGGCCAGTTTCTTCAGTTCGTCGATCAACTTGTGAGTGAGCGCGGTTTTGATCCGCTCCATCACTTTGTTCGATTGCACCGTCTCGCGCGACACGTTGAGCGGCAAATCTTCCGAATCCACCACGCCCTGCACAAAACGGAAGTGATGAGGCAGGAGGTCTTTGCAGTAATCTTGAATGAGCACTTTGCGCGAATACAGTTTGAGTCCTTCTTCGCGCCGCGCCGAGAGGAGGCCGCGCTCGCCTTTGGCCGGGATGAACAGCATGGCATACACTTGCACCGGCGCGTCGGTGTTGAGGTGCGCGCGCAAGAGCGGCGGCTCGAACTCCAGCGTGAACTGGCGGTAGAATTCGCTGGCCTGCTCGTCGGTCACCGACGCGAGCGACTGCCGCCAAAGGGCGGTCTGTTTGTTCACCGCGCGATCTTTGATGTAAATGGGGAAGGCCACGAAGTCGGAATGCTTGTGAATGATCTGCTCGATGCGCCAGTCTTTGCCGAACTCGCCGGCGTCGTCTTTCAGTTTGAGGGTGATGACGGTGCCCCGATCCGGTTTGTCGGCGGGGGCGAGGGTGTACGAGTCGCCGCCCTGAGTTGTCCATGTCCACGCAGATGAATCGGGGCGATAGGAGCGGGAGGTGACCACGATCTCGTCGGCAACCATCAGCGCCGAATAGAATCCGACTCCGAATCGGCCGATGATGTCGTCGGCCTTTTGCCCGGCTTGGAGCGATTCGAGGAAGGCCGCCGCGCCCGAATGGGCGATGGCGCCGAGATTCTCCACCAGCTCTTCTTTGGTCATGCCGATGCCGGTGTCGGCGATGGTGAGAGTCTTGCCGTCGTCGGAGCCGGTGAGGGTGATCTTGAGTTCGGCGTCGTGATCGAGCACGTCGCGGTGGGTGAGCATCTCGAATTGGATGCGGTTGAGGGCATCGGAAGCGTTAGAGATGAGTTCGCGGAGGAAGATTTCGCGCTCGGTGTAGAGGGAGTGGGCGAGGATGTTGAGCAGTTGGCGCACTTCGGCGCGGAATTCGATCTTTTCAGCGGTGGGCGCGTCGGGCATGAGAGGACTCCTGTGTGAGGGTGTGCGCGAAAAAGTGTATCAGCCGAAGATAAGAAAAATGTTGGCGAGGGCGCGGCTCTCACAGCGACATCAGTTCGCCGATGCCACGAATGATGCGGCAGTCGGCGTCGGGGAAGATGTTGCGGCGGTCGATGAGGATGGGGATGAGGCCGGCGTTGCGCGCGCCGACGATGTCGGCAAAATAATTGTCGCCAATGTAAACGGCAGTGTCGGGCGTGGCTTTGGCGAGATGCACAGCCTTGAGGAAAATTTCGGCTTCGGGTTTCCACGAGGCGGCCTGCGCGGCGGAGAGGGTGAAGTCGAAGAGATCGGTGAGGCCGATTTCCGCAGTCACGGTGTCGAGCGGAGAGGCGCGGTTGGAAACGAGTCCGAGGGTGATGCCGGAGTTGTGGAGGTGGGTGAGAGTCGGGCGCACGTCGTCGGGCACGACTGGGGTGTGGATGAATTCATCGCGGAACCATTCTTCCAATTTCAACGAGTAGTCGTCGAGCGGGCCGCTGACGCCGAGAAACTGCATTTGCTGAACGCTGTAAGCCAACCAAAATTTGTCTTTGCCGTGCTCGGCGAGATCGGCATCCACTTGATGCCGCTTCGACCAGTATTCGTGCTGCCAGCGTTCGAGTCGGCGGGGAGCATCGTCGTCGAAGAGGTGACCGAGCCGGGCGCAGAAGAGGATGAACTGCTCGGCGGGGGAGTGGTCGGAGAGGAGGAGCGTGCCGTCGAGGTCGAACAGGATGGCGCGCGGTTTGCCGTTGATCATGCGGCTATTGTATCGTGACTCGCGCGGCGCGTGGGCGGTCGCGCCTTTGGCTTTGACAGTGAGCCGATCCGCCGTAACTCGCCAACATAAAGGACAAATGAAAATCTGCTCACAGCCATTGACGGCCTCGCCTTCCGGACTTTATACTTTGTGAGCGTTTGCTCTGTTGGGAAGGACGTATGCTGAGTTACCCTCGCTGGCGCAAAGTTCTGCGCGACATTTGGAATAACAAATCCCGCACCCTGCTGGTGGTGCTGTCCATTGCCGCCGGGGTGTTTGCCATCGGCGCCATCAACGCCACGCAAATCATCCTCGCCCACGATCTGAGCGCGGTGTATTCGACCACCAACCCGCCGAGCGCCATCATCGGCGCTTCGCCGTTCGATGAAGATTTGCTGGACACCATCCGCGCCATGCCGGAAGTGAAGGACGCCGACGCGCGGCGCGGACTCAACGTGCGGGTGAATGTGGGGCCGGACGAATGGCTGGATATGAATCTGTACGCGGTGCGCGATTACGATGACATCCGCGTGGACAAAATTTTGCCCGAACTCGGCGCGTGGCCGCCGCCGGAAAAAGAAATACTCGTCGAGCGGCAGTCGCTGGCGCTCATCGGCGCGGAAGTGGGCGACGCCATCCTCATCGAGATGCCCGATGGCAAACGCCGCCAACTGCCCATCGCCGGACTCACGTATCATTTGCTTCAGCCGCCCGCGCACTTCACCGGCGTCGCTTCGGGATACGTGAGCCGCGACACGCTGGAATGGCTGGGGCTGACTCGCGACTTCACCACCCTCACTTTCGTCGCCGCCGAAAATGATCGCGACCAAGAACACATCGAGCGCGTGGCCGAAAAGGTGCGGCGCAAGATCGAGAACAGCGGGCGCGTAGTGTTCAACACCTTCGTGCCCACGCCGGGCAAGCACCCCGCCGACGACGCATTACAGCCGCTTCTGCTCGTGCTCAGCGCCCTCAGTTACATGGCTCTGCTCATGAGCGGTTTCCTCGTCATCAACACCATCAATGCCCTGCTCGGCCAGCAGATCAAACAGATCGGCATCATGAAATCGGTGGGCGCGGTATCGAGGCAATTGTTCATCATCTATCTGGTGATGATCGCGCTCTTCAGCCTTTTGGCGTTGGGGATCGGAATCCCGTTGGGGGCGTTGGGCGCGTACGGGCTTTCGAGTTACGCGGCGGGGCTGATCAATTTTGAGATCACCAGCTCGCCCATCCAGCCGCGCGTGCTGATGCTGCAAGTGATCTTCGGGCTGTTGGTGCCGTTGGCCGCCGCCTTCCTGCCCATCCTCAACGGGGTGACGGTCAACGTGCGCGAGGCCATTTACGCGCAGGGCGGCAAAGTGTACGGCTTCGGCGAGCACCTGCTCGATACTCTGATTCACCAGATTCGCGGATTGCCCAGCACCATCCTCATCGCTCTGCGCAACAGCGTGCGCGCCAAAGCCCGGCTGGCCTTCACCCTCATCACCCTCACATTGGGCGGCGCGGCCTTCATGGGCGTCTATAGTGTGCGCTCGTCAGCGCTCAACACCTTGCGCGACGCGAAAGAGTATCGCGCTTGCGACATCGAAGTGCGATTCAGCCGCCCGTATCGACAGCAAGTTTTACAAGACATTGCGCTCGGTGTGCCCGGAGTCGCCCAAGTTGAAAGTTGGGGATTCACGGTCGCCCGCCGAATCCGGGACGACGACACCGAGAGCGCGAGCATTCAAGTGTTCGCCCCGCCCGCCGACACTCAATTCATTCGCCCGGCGCTGATCAGCGGGCGCTGGCTCTTGCCGGGCGACGCCAACGCGGTGGTGGTCAACGCCGACTTCGTCAAAGACGAAACGGATGTGAAAGTGGGCGACACGATCACGCTGGACATCAACGCGCAAAAGAAAGATTACAAAGTGGTGGGCGTGGTGCGGAGCGTGCTGGCCGGGCCGTTCGCCTACATCAACTACCCGTTCTTTGCTTCGTATGCCGCGCGCGACGCCGGCCGCGCCGGAATTTTGCAGGTGATGATCGACGACAAAAGCCCCGAGTCGCAAACGCGAGTGGGGCAGGCGCTGGAGGCGGCTTACAAAGGCGCAGGCTTCGACGTGAGCAACATCCGCACCACCGCGCAAGCCGGAAACTTTCTCGGCGAGCAGTTCAACATTCTCATCGTCTTTCTGTTCATGATGGCCGTCATCGTGGCCGGGGTAAGCGCGCTCGGCCTCTCCGGCGCGATGAGCATGAATGTACTCGAACGCACGCGCGAGATCGGCGTGATGCGCGCCGTGGGCGCATCCGATGCGTCGGTGCTGTTGGTGTTTTTGATCGAGGGGGTGTTTATCGGCGTCGCCAGTTGGGCCAGCGGCTCGGTGTTTGCCGTGCCGCTCAGCAAGATATTGAGCGATCAGGTTGGCAACGCGCTGCTCAACACGCCGCTGTTGTACGTGTTCCCGCCGGAGGGTGTGGCGCTGTGGTTGTTGGGCGCAGTGCTGTTGGCCGCCATCGCCACCTTCATGCCCGCCCACCGCGCTTCGCGGTTGAGTGTGAGAGAAGTTCTGGCGTACGAATAAGCGCCTATGTGTATCACTGGCTAAACCGACGCGGTCTTGTGGAGCAGACCGCGTCGATTTTTTTGATTCGACGTAGAGTACTTGTTTAGCGTTCAACGGGTTCAGGGCCGTCAGCAAGTGCTAAAGGGCAGGAAAAGAGCGTCCAACCAGCAATTGACAAGCGGCGATAAGTGAACTACCTTGAACCAGATGACCAAACCCGATAACGTTTTGCAACGGCCCGCAGACCCGCGCGAGGCGCGTTTGGCCGAGTTGGAAACTCAACTCCGGCAAGCGGGGCCGCGACGCATTCGATTTTGACCAGCGTTCTGGCAACCTGTCGTCAACAAGGTTTCTCCATCCTAGACTCATTGGTCAAGATCCAGCGAAACCTAGGCAACACACTCAAGTCTTTGGCCCCGCCTCTGCTGGATACTTCTTGACGCTAAACAAGTACCTATTTTTATTGGCTGAACTTCTACGATGGTTTCAAGGCGGGCAAACAATGCGTTGAGATGTTTCCCTGCACGAATTTCTCTGATGAGATGAAATCTATTTTGACCCAAGTATGCCGAGAGTTGATGTCCGACCTGAAGAAGAAATCGACTCGTTTGCGGGCGTACTACGCTAAAACTGGCAATGTTGAGTACGACCAGTTCTATCCACGAAACTCTAAACTCATCATCGACGAGATCGACCGGGTGCTGGCGAAGCACTACGGGTTCACGGAGGAGGAGTTGGATTTCATCATCAACTACGACATCAAGTATCGGATGGGGAGGGAGGAGGGGGAGTGAGTGAGATTTGGGATTGGCTTACTTCCGAAGAGATCACATCTCATTTCATTCGATTTGCAAAGTGAAAGCGATTGCCTTTTCAATCTTGTCCACCCACGAGTCCGACAAAGTGCCAAGATAGTCTGTAAGCCGGGCACGATCCACGGTTCTAATCTGATGACCCAATGCCACAGAATCCTCATAGAGGCCCCCCACGCCTTGGGGGACAAAGACGCAACTGGGGAGTTGGCGATATTTATCAACTTGTGAGGCAGTGAAGGGAACAACGACCAGTGTGCGCGTGTACTGGCTAATCGAGTCGCGCTGTAGGATAACAACAGGCCGCTTGCCGTATTGCTCGGAGCCCCGGGTGGGATTTAAGTCCGCAAAGTAAATATCGCCCCGTTTCATCGGACGGTTGCTATCCGGCTTTAAGCGGCATTTTTGAGATCATGGTCGAGCAGGCGGGCATACTCATCCATCCCCATTTCGGCCAACGCCGCGTCTTCGTCGGCAAGCGCCTCGTAAATCTTTCCGACCCGGTCCATATCCCTATCGGCCATTTCTGACAATGCCGCGGCTTTCTCTGGCGGCACTTCTTTCCAGATCCATTGACCGATGATGATTTGCGACGGCGCGCTGGCAGTGAAGGGGGACGGATAAGGGGTTAACATGGGCCGGGATTGGAAAACTATAATCCCGGTCGTGTTCGAAAAGGTGTTCATGATCAAGCCTCCTGTGTTGAGATGGCTTGTGTCTGCCATTGACCCGCTTCGACTTGCAAAAGAGGAGGTTGGCCGGGTTGAGCAACACGCACTTTAAGGACAGTCCGGATTTCGTCGGAGAACATCCGGCTTTCGATCATCGCAACTGGCAAACTAAGTTCTGGCGCGCTATCAGTAAGCGCGGCCGGGTTGAAAGGCCGTCCAAGTTGCAGTTCTTGTTCGTATTGCATGAATAAGCGCATCATGGATTTCTCAATTTCCGGCAGCGCAAACACGACCGGAATGCCAAGTTTTTGAGCTTCACCCCGGCTGATCGTATAACTGTGGTAATACAGTTTCTCCGCCAATTCATCTACAATCCGCCCAATCGCCCGTTTTCGCACATCGTCCGTGTAGTGCATTTCGAGCAATCTTGTGGCTAACAGGCGTGTCAGAGCGTGTGAGCGGTAAATTGCGCCGATGGCTAATGGATGAACCCGATGAGTCAAATGGCCAAATGCAGTGATTAAGTTGTCTTGATCCGCAATGCCAATACGGTCGCGGGCTAAACTGAAAAAGCCCATGATATCTTCAACGCTAATTTGTGTTTTAGGTTCGTTAGGTTGGTCGGCATTGGGAGGGTTATAGGGGGTCTGTACGCTTGAGTCGATGGGCGAGAGTTCGCTCAACGGCCCCATGATGATCTCATTTGCCCCAAGCGCCAACATGGTAGCGGCGCTATGAGCCTTGTATGGAATCAGAACACCCAAATGCTGACAATACTCTCGGAGCAAGCTAGCCAACCGCCATGGCACCATTGTGTCACCGCCGGTGCTGAAAAGGAAAACATCTATCTTATTCGCAGTCTGAAAGCTCGATAGGTGGTTGTAGAATCGTCTTACTACATCCATAGCCATTTGCGCCTGAAAAGGATGCGGGCGGTCGGATGTCACGTAAGTGATAACACGCGAGCCGCGCAAATCTTCTAATTCTCGGATGAGTTGAAGACGATCTAGAAGGGCCATAGTAATCTGTGGACAAGTCAGATGGTTGGCGTATCTTCAAACAAAGTATAGCATAACTGATGGAATATGCGCCCGAATTGACCAAGCGGGACGAAAAGAAGATGGAAAAAGAGAACCCCATTTAGCCTAACAAACATCGGCATCTGACGCATGGCGTCAGACTTCGGCTAAACAGGGTTCAGGTTGATTACAGTGTATTGCAAGGGATGAGGTAGTGTCAACCATGAAAAATCTTCGGAAATAACGGGTAGGCGACAGCAGTGCCGTCGCCCGCGCCGCAAAATTGCTATTTCCGAAGAAGTCTGCTACATTCACCACAACCCGCACAAGCATGGGTTTGTGAGCGACTCGTATTCATCGTATGCCGCCATTCCTATCCGCGAATTGATCGGCGAGGATGAAGATTGCGCCGACGCAATCTTCGTTCCTCAAAAAAATTTATTCTTCTACTCAAAAATCCAAAAATTAAAACTGGCTGAAAAACAGCCCCTAATGCCCAATTTTGAGTAACCATGGATCTGACTGACGAACAATGGCAGGTGGTCGAGCCGCTCCTCTCTGCCCCCAAACCCGCCGCTCCCGGCCGTGGCCGGCCTCCTCAAGACGCCCGCGCCATCCTCAATGGCGTCCTCTGGAAAATGCGCGCCGGAGCCGCCTGGACTGTCTTGCCCGCCGCCTACCCCTCCCATCAAACATGTTACCGCTACTATCGCGTCTGGAAAGCCTCCGGCCTGCTTCAGACCATCATCGCCGCCCTACACAAAGACCTGATCGCGCGTGGCAGGCTGGACCCTTCCTCGGCTCTTCGGCAGGGTCAAGTCCGAGTCGTGTCTGTCGCTGGCAAGATCACATTCATATTCTCCCCGCGCTTGCGCGGCGCCTGGCAGGCTTCTATCGCGACGATCCTGCTTCGAATGGCTTACAAAAAAGTTGCCAAACGGTTCAAATCGGGCCAGGCAATATCGTCGGATTAGGGATTGCTGGAGGCGGCCTCCGCCAGTCGGAGCGCCGACTTAAACGCAAAAGCCCCAGTCACCTGACCGAGGCTTTTTGGGTGATGGCGGACCCGACGGGATTCGAACCCGCGATCTCGGCCTTGACAGGGCCGCATGTTAGGCCGCTACACCACGGGTCCGGTAACGGCGCGCGAGATAATACCATACGGGTATGGCGCTGTCAATGAATCGATCGCGCTGTGCGCGCACTGGCCGTTTTTTGTTTCTGCGGCTACCATTACTGCGTGCCGCCGCAAACGTTTCGAGTCTTCGTTGCCGTTCAATTCTCTGACGGGCTCCGCCGACAATTAGCCGAAGCCATCGCCCGCCTCTCGCGCGCTGTGCCCCCTCGCTCGGTGCAATGGGTGAAGGCCGAGAACATTCACATCACCCTCAAGTTTCTTGGCGACACCCCGGTGAACGACATCGCCAAAATCGGCGAGGCCCTCACCTCGGCAGTAAGCGCCGCCGAGCCATTCGAGTTTGCGCCGAATGGCTTCGGCTGTTTCCCCGATGCGCGCAAGCCGCGTGTGGTGTGGATTGGCGTCGATCACGAGGGCGGACAAAAGTTGAAGGCGCTGGCCTCAGCCGTCGAAGCCGCGCTGGCCCCGCTCGGCTATCCGCCGGAGCCGCGCCCCTTCTCGCCCCACGTCACTCTCGGGCGGATTCGCCGCGAGACGCCGCCGCGCGATGCCTCTCGCGTGGGCGCCGTCATCGCCGCCCAACCCGCCGCCCAGTGGCCCGCCGAAAAAGTGTCGGCGGCGCATTTGATGAAAAGCGACCTTCGCCCCGGCGGATCGGTTTATACTTCTCTGCGCCTCGCGCCGTTGAGGCCGCATTCGTAACGGAGCGCAAAATAGAATCTCGGATAACTGCTCAGTAGCACTCTTCGACTTCGTTCCGCAAAAAGCGCGGAACTTCGCTCTGAGCGCTTGGCTTGTGAGCATCAGATATATGCTGAAGCGTTTATACCTGCGCGACGTGGGCGACGAATACACCGGCGATAGCCGCCGCGTGCGAACCGGCCTGCTCTATCGCTCCAGCGGCATCAACCGACTCCGCGCTGACGAACGCAACCAACTTCGTGAATTGAGACTCCGCCACATCATCGATCTGCGCGAACCGGCCATCGCCGCGCGCTGGCCCGACCCGATCATTGCCGAAACCGCCACCCAACTGCCGGTGGGCATGGGCATCTTAGAAACGGTGAAAGTGGGCGACGTGCTGAGGCGGCGAGTCGACTTCCACAAACTGGCTCACAGCGGCTTGTACGCCGACGTGCTCGAGTCCAACGCCGACTCCGTGCGCCGCTTTTTCAACTCCCTGCTCGATCATCCCACTCCGGCTCTCGTCCACTGCACGGCGGGCAAAGATCGCACCGGCATGCTCGTGTCGGTGTTGTATGCCGCGCTCGGCGTCCCGCGCCAACGGATCATCGACTCGTATATGGCCATCATGCCTCACCTCGAACAACATTTCCCTTCCACCATCAAATGGCTGGTGCGGGCATTCGACGGCCCCCCGCTGGCCTATTCGGTCATTCCCCATTACATCGAACGGATGCTGGACTGCATCGAAGAAAAACACGGGGGCGCCGATGGCTACTTCCAATCCATCGGCTTCGGGCGGCTGGACTCACTGCGCGCTATGTTTCTCGGCTGACTTGCGTTTTCGCTTTCCGAGCAACTTCATACAACCGAGCGGGTTAAAACTTCTGGCTTTGCTTGCGGAGGTGTTCATGCGCGATCACTGAAACGACTCTCACCCCCTCACCTGAACTGTTCATTACCGAAGGCCGGGTCCCCGCCCGGCTTCCACCACCGAGGAGGAATGACAATGGCAGGTACGGCAACAACCCCCGAAGTCTTCACCCGAAAGGCCTCCGGCCTCGTGCGGGTGATGTCTCCCTATTCCGCATTCGTGTACAACATTCTCACCATGGGCCTGATCTTCCCCTGGACCTATCTGTGGGCGCCGGGCGCACTGCCGGGCGGCAGTCTTGTCTGGGGCATTCTTCTGGCCACCCTCATCGAAATCCCCATCGCCTTCGCCTACGTATGGCTGTCCACCGCTCTGCCGCGTAGTGGCGGCGACTACGTTTTCCAAAGCCGCGTGTTCGGCGGCGGCATCGCCTTCACAGTGGTGTTCTCCGGGTTCGTCATTTGGATTTTGCAATGGGTGGCGCTCTCCGGCTGGCTCGTGGCCTATCTCGGCTTTGCGCCGCTCTTTCTCGGCCTCGGCGCCACGATGGGCAATGCCGCGCTATCGGGCATCGGCGTATGGTTCACCACCGGCAGCGGCATCATCGTCACCAGCATCGCCAATGCTCTGCTCTCGCTGGTGCTGTTGGTGAGCGGCTTCAAGAATTACGTGCGCTTTCAGCACGTGATGTGGTGGGGCACGCTGTTGGCTTTTGGAGTCGTGTTCTTCGTGCTGTTCACCACCCCGCCCGCAACTTTTGTGGAACGACTCAACGCCTTCGCGGCGGCCTCCGGCGGCGCGGCCAACTTTTACGAGACAGCAGTGACCGCCGTCACCGGCGCCGGAATCGATCTCAACCCGCCGTTCTCGTTGTGGGCGACTCTGCTGGTGGCCCCCATCGCCTGGACATCGCTGCAGTGGGCAACGTATTCGGCCCAGCAGAACGGCGAGATCAAAGACGCGAAGAACTTCAACGCGCAGACTTTCATCATGGTCGGCTCGCTGGTCTTCACCGGCTTGTTGCTGGCGCTGCTGGCCGTGGGCATCGAACGAGTGGCCGGGCCGCAATTCTTGTATGTGGCCGGAGCCGGATACTGGTCGCTCATCGGCGAGGCCAACATTGCCGGGTTCAATCTGTGGCCGCCGATCCTCGCCGTGGCCCTCACCGCCAGCCCGTTGGTGGTGCTCATCATCGGCGTCGGCTACATCCTCAACGGCTTTCAGATCGTCTGCAACTGTTACATCGGCATGACGCGAGTGATGGTGGCCATGTCACTCGACCGCCTCTTGCCCGAATGGTTCAGCAAAGTGGACGACACACTGCACACGCCGGTCAATGCCCATCTCGCCTATTTCCTCGCCAGCATCCCGGTCATCCTTGCCTACAACCTCGTGCCGGGATGGGTCGGCCTCACGCTCGGCGTGACCTTTGGGTGCGGTTACGTGTTCGTAGTGACGAGTCTGGCAGGCGCATTGCTGCCATACAAAGCCAAAGATTTGTACGACGCCTCGCCCGGCTCGAAATACACGGTGGGCGGCGTCCCGCTCATTACCGTGCTTGGCGGTTTGGGCGCGGTGCTGGGCACGCTCATGGTGCTGGCTTTTCTCTTCGCGCCGCAGCTCGGCGTGCTGGGCAACTGGAACTTCGAGAACTTCCCCTTCAATCTCTGGGCGCAGATCATCGCCGCGCTGGTGATCCTCGTGTCGCTGTTGCTGTATGTGTGGATGAAGAGCAGTCAGCAAAGCAAAGGCATCAACGTGGATTACGCGTTCAAAGAGATACCGCCGGAGTAAGAAATAGAGAGTAGAGGATTGGAGGATTGGATGACTGGAGGCCGGAGCCGCTGCGACTTCGGCCTCCACCATTTATGAGTCCCGCAACCCTGCACATTCCAATCCTCTAATTCTCTGATTCTCTTTTCATCTATGCCTCTCCCTTCCCACACCTCCATCACCATCATCGGCGGGGGGATCGCCGGATGCAGTATTGCCTATTGGCTCGCTCGACTCGGGCGCCGGGATGTGCTGCTGCTCGACAAAGGCGAGCTGACCAGCGGAAGCACATGGCACGCCGCCGGTCTGCTCACTCACTTTCACACCTCGCCCGCGCTGATGCGAATGCGCAAACACAGCATCGCCCTCTACCGCGATCTGCAACACGAAGCGGCCGCGAGCGGTCGGCATCACATCGGCTGGAACGAGGTGGGTAGTTTGCGCGTGGCTTCGAGCCGCAACCAATTTATGTTTTTGCAGAGGCAGGTGAGCATGGCCAAAGCCATCGGCCTCAACGTGGAAATTATTTCGCCCGCCGAAGCGATGAAGATTTTCCCGCACATGTCGAATAAAGAGTTGTACGGCGCGATCTATTTGCCGAACGACGGGCACGTCGATCCGAACGGGGTGACGATGGAGATCGCCCGCCGGGCGCGGGAGATGGGTGTGACGATTTCCACCGCGACGCGGGTGACGGGCATCGAGCGCGGATCGCGCGGGGAAGTCGTCGGCGTCCAAACCGAACACGGTTCCATCCGAACCGAGATCGTGATCAACGCCGCCGGGATGTGGGGGCAACAAGTCGGCGCGATGGTTGGCGTCAATCTCCCCATGACTCCGCTCGTCCATCAACACGTCGCCACCAAACCAATCCCCAATTACCAATTACCCAAACACACTCCCTGCCTCCGCGACCCCGAATATCTTTTTTACATGCGCGAGGAACAGGGCGGCTTTCTCATCGGCGGGTTCGAGGAAGAGCCGGTGGCCTGGTCGGTGGGCGGCGTGCCGTGGGACTTCACCGGCAAACTGCTTGCGCCCGATTGGGAATTGTTCGCGCCGATCATGGAAGGCGCGATCCGCCGCATTCCGATTCTTGAGAAGGCGGAGTTGACGCACCTCGTGAACGGGCCGGAGTCGATCACGCCCGACTCGCGCCCGTTGTTGGGGCCCCTGCCCGGCGTGCCGGGCTTTTGGGCCGCCTGCGGACTCTCGCACACCGGCTTCGGCGCGGGCGCGGCCATCGGCGAGATCATTGCCCATTGGATCGTGAACGGCGAGCCGCCCTACGATGTGACCGAGATGAATGCGCGCCGCTTCGGGCCGAACATGGAAGATCGCGCCTACGCCGCCGAGCGCGCGCGAGAGTCGTACCGCTACTATTACGTGTTGCGCTACCCGCACGATGAAAACGAGTGGGCGCGGCCTCGACGACTCAGCCCATTGCATACGCGCTGTGAAAAACTTGGCGCGGCCTTCGGCGAGAAGAACGGCTGGGAGCGGGTGAACTTTTTCGAGCCGGGCTCGACCGGGCGGCGGATGGGCGCGGAACAAAAGCGATGGGGATGGGGGCGGCCTCCGTTTTTTGATCGCGTGGGCGAGGAGCACCGCGCGGCGCGCGAGCGAGTCGCGATCTGGGATATGACCTCGTTCGGAAAGATTGATGTGAAGGGCGCGGGCGCGTTGGCTCTGCTTCAACAGTTGTGCGACAACGATGTGGACAAGCCGGTGGGCAGTGTGACATACACGCAGTTCCTCAATGAGCGCGGCGGCATCGAAAGCGATGTGACCGTTGCGCGAGTGGGCGAGGATCATTTCCGCGTGATCACTGGCAGCAATTTTGTGGCCGGCGATTTGGGATGGATTCGGATGCGCGTGGGGGCGGATGGCCATCCGCCCCCGCAAGTTTGGGACGTGACCGACGAATGGGCGGCGATTGGGCTGTGGGGGCCGCGCGCGCGCGATGTGTTGGCGGCGGTGACGGACGCCGACGTGTCGAATGGCGGCTTCCCGTACATGACGGCGAAATGGATCCGAATCGGCGGCGCAGAAGTGTGGGCGCAGAAAGTCACGTATGTCGGCGAATTAGGCTGGGAGTTGTATATCCGCAACGACGACGCGGGCGCGGTGTGGGACGCGCTGATGGAGGCGGGCCGCCCGCATGGCATCACGCCCGCCGGATACAAATCGCTCGACTCACTGCGGCTCGAAAAAGGCTATCGCTATTGGAGCAGTGACATCACCCCGAGCGAGACTCCGTACGAGGCCGGGCTGGGCTTCTGCGTGAAGTTGGGCAAAGGCAATTTCAATGGAAGAGAGGCGTTGGTGAAGTTGAGAGAGAGCGGGGTGAAGAGGAAGTTGCGCACGGTGACCCCCACCCCGAACCCCTCCCCCGTTGGTGACTTCGCCAACGGGGGAGGGACAAGGTCGGGGGTCGGGGTGATCTACGGCGGCGAGGCGGTGTATGCCAACGGCGAGATCATTGGCCGACTGCGGTCGGCGGGCTACGGCTACACCGTCGGCAAATGGATCGGTTACCTCTATTTGCCGCTGGAGTTGTCGAAAGAAGGCACGCCGCTCGAAGTGGAAGTGTTTGGCGAACGAGTGAGCGCAACGGTGGCAGCGGCTGTGTTGTACGACCCGAAAGGGGAGAGGGTGAAATCGTAATATGCCAATCACCATCGAACAAGTTGTCGAACGCATTTCAGATTGGAAGGGGAGACATGTCGCCATCCAACCGTTGAGCGGCGGCCTCACGAACACGAACTATCGAGTGAACGTTGACGACGCCCCATTCGTCGTGCGCATCCCCGGCGCAAACACGGCACTGCTGGCGGTGGATCGAGCCAACGAGCATCACAACACTCAGGCGGCGAGCGAGGCCGGTGTGTGCCCGAAGGTCATTCACTTTTTGCCGGATGAGAATGTGATGGTGCTGGAATTCATTCACGGCGAGACAATGAGCATCCCCAAATTACAGGGGCCGGGGATGCCGACTCGAATGGCGCAGTCGCTCAAGCGTTTGCACGCCGGGCCGCGCTTCCTCCACGACTTCAACATGTTCCGCCTCACCGAGTTCTATCTCAAGATTGCGGACGAGCACGGCGCGCGCATCCCCGACGGCTATCGAAGTTATCTCCCGCGAGTGAATCGGATCGAGGCCGCCTTTGCCCGCCATCCTTTGCCCGCCGCGCCGTGCCACAATGATTTGTTGGCCGAGAATTACATCGACGACGGGCGGATGCTGTGGGTGATCGACTTTGAATACAGCGGCAACAACGACCCGACGTTCGAGTTGGGCAACACTTGCCAGGAGCAGCAATTCGACGAGCCGCGCATCGAAGAGATGTGCGCGGCCTATTTCGGCGAGGCCTACCCCGACAAATTGGCGCGCATGAAGCTGAACATGATCATGTCCGATGTGGGCTGGACGCTGTGGGCGGCGATACAGGCCAAAATTTCGACGATTGAGTTTGACTTTTGGGGTTGGGCGGTGGAGCGTTGGGGAAGGGCCGCCGCTAAAATGGACTCGCCCGAATTCGAGAAGTGGTTGAGCGCGGTGTAAAAAGAAAACGCCGAGTGTTTGCGAAACACTCGGCGTTTTGATCACGGCTGAACGACTCTCACTGCGGGTTGCCTCTTCTTCCACCCGAGGATGAGGGCGATAACGCCGAACAGCCATGTGGCCGAACGGATGCCCACAGCCAGCACGCCGATGGCGTAAACAATGCCGCCCAACCCGGCGGCCAGCAGAATCCAATTCTGCCGGGCGCCGGTTCGGCGCTCGACTTCGGCCCGCGCCTCGCGCATCAATTTGTGTTTGAGTTCGCCCACGAACGCCGCGCGCGGCGCGATGGGCCGAAGCGCCGACTTCACGCGCCCGGCAACGTCGAGCAGCTCGCCGATCACTTTTTCCTGCGGCCCGGCGTGGGCCGCCAGCAGTTCCCGGCTGTCGTCGCGCCCGCCGATCAATGCCTCGGTGTGGCGGTTCACCAACTCTGTCACTTCTGTTTCTTTCATCGTTACACCTTCACTTCATCAATGCCCGTTCGGCGGCGGCAGTGGCCGCCCGGTGCGCCGCTCCAAATCGTCGCGCAGGGTGAGCAGGGTGCGGTGGTACAGACTCTTGATCGCGCCCTCGCTCCGATTCAATACCGCGCCGATCTCGGCGTTGGACATGTGCTCGACAAACTTGAGGATGAGCAGCTGCTGGCGCTCGGCCGGAAGCTGCCGAATGATGTCCAACAAAAACTCTTGCTCCTCGCGGCTCTCGGCGGCGTATTCGGGGGCCTCGCTCTGAATGCCGTTCACCACGTATTCGTCGAGAGGCACGATCTTTCGCCGCCCCTGATCGCGATGCCAATTGGCGACCAAATTGTGAGCGATGCGATAGAGCCACGCCGAGAACGGCAGGCCGCGATCGGAGTAACTCGGAAGCCGCTTGAGCGCCCGGAAGAACACCCGCGCCGTCAGGTCTTCGGCGTCGTGTTCGTTGCCGGTGCGGTAATACACATAACTGTAGATTCTGCCGACGTACCGCTCATACAGTTCGCCAAAGGAGGTCGGATCGCATTTGGCGAGTTCGATGAGGCGATGTTCGTCGGGCGCGGGCGATTTCACCGGGGAGCGTGTCTCCTATCGGCCCGCGTGTTTCATATGAAAACACTGAAAGGCCGAAAGCGTTGCGAGGTGTGTGTTGCGACATGATAGCAGGGGCGCAACGGTTGCGCAAGGAAAGACCCGCTCCCCACCCCTCCACAGCCATTCCGCCGATGGGGAGAGGGTATAATGCCCGCCGGAGTGAAACGATGACAGAAAGACTTCCGACTTACGGCGGGCAAGCGGTGATCGAAGGTGTGATGATGCGCGGCTCGCAGGCGCTGGCGGTTGCGGTGCGCGATCCCAGCGGCAACATTCAACTTCGCACCGAGCCGCTGAGCAACCTGTATCGCGGGCGGCTGAACAAAGTTCCGTTCCTGCGCGGACTGTTGGGTTTGTGGGACGCGCTGGGGCTGGGGATGAAGAGCCTGATGTATTCGGCCAACGTGGCCGCCGGAGAAGAAGTGAAAATCGAGGGCGGCGCGATGTGGGCCACCGTGCTCTTCTCGCTGGCGCTGAGCATCGGCCTGTTCTTCCTCCTCCCTGCCGCCGCCGGCGCGGGCGTCGAATGGGGATCGCGCGCGCTGTTCGGGGCGGCGCCCACCGGCGCGATCGGCTGGGTGGGCAATTTGGCCGAAGGCCTGATCCGGCTGGCATTGATCGTCGGTTATGTTTGGGGCATCGGCTTCATTCCCGATGTCAAACGACTCTACGGCTATCACGGCGCAGAGCATAAAACCATCAACGCCTTCGAGGCCGGAGCGCCGCTCACGCCGGAATCGGTGGCGCAGTTTCCGTTGGAACACCCGCGATGCGGCACGGCGTTTTTGCTCGTCGTCGTCGTGCTCTCCATTCTGATTTTTTCCGTGCTTGGCCCACTGCCGCTGGCGACGCGGTTGATCTCACGTTTGCTTTTGGTGCCAGTGCTGGCCGCCATCGCTTACGAATACCTGCGCTTCACCGCGCGATACATCTCCAACTCGTTCATCCGCGTCATCGTCGCGCCCAATTTGCTCATGCAACGGCTGACGACTCGCGAGCCGGATTTGCAGATGCTCGAAGTTTCGATTGCGGCGTTCGAGACGATGCGCAAGACCGAAGGGGAGGCCGCCACCGGGGGCATGATCGCCTGACCCTCCGCAGGGTTGTGTCGAAACCACAGATTTCACGGAGATCTATTTTCCCATCGCTGCTTTGCATTCACCTCGCCCCCAACACGCTCAACAGCATCCTCACCATTCGCGCCGTCGCGCCCCAGATCACGTGCCCATCCACTTCGCGGAAGTAAAACACTTCGGCGGGCGGGCCGCCCGTGGGCGGCTGATAGCAGCGAATCTCCACGTTGGCCGGATCGGCCAACCACTTGAGTGAAACGCCGAACACAGCCGAGCATTCGCGCGGATTGATCACAAATTCATACGGAAACGGGATGACGCCGACAACGGGGGTGATGTGATACTGAGTCACCGTGAGCAGCTCGTCGAGCCGACCGATCAACTTCACATCGCCGCGCCTCAACCCGATCTCCTCTTCGGCCTCGCGCAGAGCGGTATCCTCCGGCGACTCGTCGCCCGGATCGATGCGCCCGCCGGGAAATGACACCTGCCCCTTGTGATCGTCCACCGTGTCGGTGCGGCGGGTGAAGAGGAGATGCCACTCGCTGTTGTGCTCATACAGCGGCACGAGCACCGCCGCCGGGCGCGCGTTCCATTCGGCGGTCACCGCGCGGCCGCGGGCGGCGAGTGTGGATTGAAGTGAGTCGATGAAATTCATTCAGGATCGGCGTCGTCGAAACATGGCGATTGCATATCACCACAGAGAACACAAAGGGCACAGAGATTCTAAAAATCTTTCTCTGTGTTCTCGGTGTTCTCTGTGGTGAGTTCCTTGGTGATTTCTTCCGGCTGTTCGCGCGCCGAGGGGATGACCGGGCGGGCAAACACAAGATAGCCCGTGTGCGCCACCATTCGATCCACCGGCCTCAAACGGGCGGGCACGGTTTTGTAGTTGCGCACGAAAATTTCGATCACTTCATGTAACACAAACCATTCGCGCTGAAGCGAGGTGAGCAGATCGGAAACTTGGTTGACGGTGGGAACGAGGCAGCCGAAGTGGCCGCCCCCCCTCAGCGCCCGATGCGTTTGCGAGCAATAGTCGTAGGGGTTCGGCACGTCGAGAAAAAACGCTTCCGCGTCCGTTTCGTCGAAGCCCTCTTTGATGTCGCGCAGTTTGAACGTCACGCGGTCGAGCAGCCCGGCGAGTTCGAGATTGCGGCGGGCGATGTTCTGCATGTCGGGGCGCACGTCGTAGGAGATCACGCGCCCGGTGGGGCCAACGGCGTTGGCGAGGGCGAGGGTGAGGCCGCCGCTGCCGGTTCCGGCTTCCAACACTATCATGCCGGGCCGCACGTTGAGTTTCATCAAAATGAAGCCGAGGTCTTTCGGGAAAAGAATCTGCGATTGCCGTTTGGCTTCGACGATAAGATCGTGAATGGATGGCGCAAGCAGATAGAACGGCCTGCCGAGATGGGTGAGGATTTTGGATCCGTAGGGAACGCCGATGAGGTTGTCGTGCATGAGCACGCCGCGGTGCGTTTCCAACCGGCCCCCCGGCGCGAGCCGGACGAGGAAGTAGCGCCCGTCGGAATCCATAATTTGAGCCAGATCATTAGTGGAGGCATTAATCATGAAAGGGATTATAATGCGGAAAGCGAACAAATATTTCCCTTGACCGGCCTGTGATGCCGCTGGTATAATCTTGACGCGCCAGCAGGTCGGCGTATTTTTTTCGCTTGCCGACGTAGCTCAATCGGCAGAGCAGCCGATTTGTAATCGGCAGGTTACGAGTTCGACTCTCGTCGTCGGCTCTGGGTTGGTTGGGCGAAACGGCCCGAACATAGGCACAGGTATCCAAGTGGCCAAAGGACGCTGACTGTAAATCAGCTCGGCAACGCCGTTCGGGGGTTCGATTCCCTCCCTGTGCACAAGCGTAGGTTGCTTGCCCACGTAGCTCAGTCGGTAGAGCACACCCTTGGTAAGGGTGTGGTCACGAGTTCAAGTCTCGTCGTGGGCTCTGCGGTTCAATCGAGGGCAAACTATTTGTAAGCGGCGCTCTTATGGGCGCAATGTAGGAGATTGATCAATGGCAAAAGAGAAATTTGACCGGAGCAAACCGCATGTCAACGTGGGGACGATGGGGCACATCGATCACGGCAAGACGACGTTGACGGCGGCCATCACCAAAGTGCTGGCGATGAAGAAACTGGCTT